>JAHDRA010000006.1 GCA_018433525.1 Paludibacteraceae bacterium | reverse complement strand
ATGCCCGGAATCTGGGGCATTTGATAAACCGCCGCACCCGTGAACTTTCTCGCGAAGATATTCAGCAAATTGCGAATACATACCACAATTGGCGGAATCCCGATGGCAATTATGAAGATGTTCCCGGTTTTTGCGCTTCCGTATCCATAGAGAAAGTAAAAGAACTCGATTATGTGCTTACGCCCGGTCGGTATGTCGGTTTACCCGACAACGACGACGACTTCGATTTCAACGAACGTTTCACCGCCCTGAAAGCCGAACTGGAAGAGCAGCTGAAAGAAGAAGCACGATTGAACCAAATCATTCTGGAAAATTTATCAAAAATAAAACTTACCGAATGAAGAAAGGGTACATGTACATATTGGAATGCAGCGACGAAAGCTATTATACGGGAAGCACGACCAATTTGGAATTGCGATTGCAACAACATCAAAACGGCGAAGGGGCAAATCACACGAAGAAACGACTGCCTGTAACACTGGTGTATTACGAAGAATATTCGAGAATTGATGAAGCATTTTATCGCGAAAAACAGGTGCAGGGATGGAGCCGAAAGAAGAAAGAAGCATTGATAAATGGAACTCCCCAATTGTTGTCGCAATTAGCCGTCACCTATAGAGATTTGAAAAGTAGTGGAGGTTTTGAGAAAGATTTTAATTGTGGTTTCGAGTGCCTCAACCACAAAGGGGATACGGCGTCTTCGAGTGCCTCAGACACCGAAGTATTGAGAACCTCAGACACCAGAGCAATTTCGCTGCCTGGGGTTCTCGAAGGCAGCGAAAGAGAGGCTCTCGAAGAAACCGTATCCCCATCTAAAAATGAATACAAATGAGTGAGTGGAAGGAAATAAAATTGGAAGAAGTATTAACTTTTGGTAATGGAAATGTTAAGCCTAAAATTGAAGGTACAATTCCAATTTATAGTGTTAACGGTATTTTAGGATTTGGAAACGAATTTAACTATAATAATGATGAAACTATAATTATTGGAAGGGTAGGCGCATATTGTGGTTCAGTTTATTTTGAAAACAAGCCTATTTAGATTTCGGATAATGCTATATCTGCATAACCAAAACGTGAAAATAATGCGAAATTTCTCTATTATAAAGTATATCAATTTAAACCAATGGGCGGGTGGTTCAAGTCACCCGCTGGTTACTCAATCTCTATTAAATTCTCTTGAATTTTCAATTTGTATTAATCCTCAAACCCAAACGGCCATAGCCTCCATTCTTTCCAGCCTAGATGATAAAATAGACCTGCTTCACCGCCAAAATGCCACGCTCGAAAAAATGGCCGAAACACTTTTCCGCCAGTGGTTTATTGAGCGCTGCCCTGAGCCTGACGAAGGGGAAGCAAAAGAGGAGTGAGAAATGGGAAATTATATGATCTATTATCAGTAATAGAATCTGGGAAAAGATCGAAAGGAGGTATTGATTCGGAATTAACATTTGGAATCCCAAGTATTGGAGCTGAAAACATTAATGGAATTGGTGTATACGATTTGGCAAAAACGAAATTTATCAGGGAGGAATATGGTAAAAAGACGAAATTAAAGAATTTTTTCCGTATTTTTTTTGCTACTTTGCATTCTTTGCTTTACTTTTGCAGAAGATTTGAGGGACATATTAATTGTTTATTCAAGCAATTTATTTTCAATGAAATAACTGATTTATAACCCTACTAAATTAAAACAAAAAAATTATGTGGTTAATTGACTCCTCTGTCGGACGGAAATTCATAATGTCGATTTCGGGTGTATTTCTCATCCTTTTTTTAATTTTTCACAGCTTGATGAACATTGTGGTGATCATATCACCTGAAAGTTACAATCAGATTTGCGCTTTTTTGGGAGCCAACTGGTATGCCGTGGTTGGTTCTTTGGTCCTGGCGTTGGGTTTTGTCATTCATATTTTGTATGCGCTTTATCTGACATTTTTAAATTTGCGGGCACGCGGGCATGAAAAATATGCGGTAAAAGATACACCCAAAGGCGTAGAATGGTCGTCGCAGAATATGTTTGTGTTGGGGCTGATTATATTTGGGTTTCTTGTACTTCATTTGTACAATTTCTGGTTCAAAATGCAGTTTGCCGAGCTGACGGGAATTCATACCGGTTCCTTTGACCCTGCCAATGGAGCAGCTTATGTAAGTGCTCTTTTTAATCACTGGATTTACTGTGTGCTCTACATTGTTTGGCTCGCGGCATTGTGGTTTCATTTGACACACGGAATGTGGAGCGCTATGCAGACGTTGGGCTTAAACAACCGCAAATGGTTGCCACGATTGAAAGCCATTTCTAATGTTCTCTCTACCATTATAGTATTGGTATTCATATCGGTACCACTTTATTATTTGGCAATCAATATTTTCTGAAAATTTTTTATGATCGCAAGTTGTTGAAAATTTTCATTTTCTTTTGTAAGCAGTTAAAATTACACTCAATATGAAACAACAAGAAAAACCATTGGAAGAAATTAAGATAGATCCCCGAATTCCTGAAGGGCCATTGGCTGAAAAATGGACCAACTACAAAGCACATCAGAAACTGGTCAATCCTTCCAACAAACGTCGTCTGGACATAATTGTGGTCGGCACCGGGCTGGCTGGAGCTTCAGCAGCTGCTTCGCTGGGTGAATTGGGATTCAACGTGTTGAGTTTCTGCATTCAGGATTCTCCCCGTCGTGCACACTCCATTGCAGCTCAGGGCGGTATCAATGCAGCCAAAAATTATCAGAATGATGGTGATTCTGTTTATCGGCTTTTTTACGATACCATTAAGGGAGGCGATTATCGTGCTCGCGAAGCCAATGTTTACCGGTTGGCCGAAGTTTCGGGAAATATCATCGATCAGTGTGTGGCTCAAGGTGTGCCTTTTGCACGCGAATATGGAGGTTTGCTCGACAATCGTTCTTTTGGTGGCGCTCAGGTTTCACGTACTTTCTATGCCAAAGGTCAGACGGGACAGCAATTGTTGCTGGGAGCCTATTCGGCCATGAGCCGGCAAATCGCCAAAGGTACGGTAAAACTCTTTCCACGCCGCGAAATGGTGGATGTAGTCATTATTGAGGGTCGAGCACGTGGAATTATTGTACGCAATCTCGTTACCGGAAAAATAGAACGTTATTCGGCTCATGCTGTAGTGATTGCTTCCGGCGGCTACGGAAATGCTTATTTCCTTTCCACCAATGCTATGGCTTCCAACGGTTCTGCAGCCATTCAAATATACAAAAAAGGCGCTTATTTTGCCAATCCTTCTTTTGTTCAGATTCATCCTACCTGCATTCCTGTTCACGGCGATTATCAGTCGAAACTGACTCTTATGTCGGAGTCGCTGCGTAACGATGGAAGAATTTGGGTGCCGAAAAGAAAAGAAGATGCTGAAGCCATTCGTGCCGGGAAATTAAAACCAACCGACTTGAAGGAAGAAGATCGGGATTATTATCTGGAACGCCGTTATCCGGCATTCGGGAATCTGGTGCCCCGCGATGTAGCTTCCCGTGCCGCAAAAGAAAGATGCGATGCAGGTTATGGTGTCGGCAATACAGGTTTGGCTGTTTATCTCGACTTTTCCGATGCCATTTCACGTTTGGGGATCAATGTCATCAAGGAACGATATGGAAATCTTTTCCAAATGTACGAGAAAATTGTTGACGACAATCCCTACGAAACTCCCATGATGATTTATCCGGCCATTCATTACACAATGGGTGGAATTTGGGTAGATTACGAGCTGCAAACTTCCGTAAAAGGTCTTTTCTGTATTGGGGAAGCCAACTTTTCGGATCACGGAGCCAATCGTTTGGGTGCTTCGGCTTTGATGCAGGGCTTGGCTGATGGATATTTCGTTCTTCCTTATACCATTCAGAATTATCTTTCCGATCAGATTCAGGTTCCGCGTTTCAGTACCGATTTGCCCGAATTTGAAGATACCGAAAAATCGGTTAATGATCGTGTGAAGAGAATTATGAACATCAAGGGAAAACGTTCTGTAGATTCCATTCATCGCGAATTGGGGCTAATCATGTGGGAATATGTCGGAATGTCGCGCAATAAAGAAGGGTTACAAATTGCATTGGACAAAATCAAGGAAGTGAGGAAAGAATTTTGGACGAATGTTTACGTGCCGGGAGAGGAGTACGACTTCAATACTGAATTGGCAAAAGCTTTGCGTTTGGCCGATTTCATTGAAATAGGAGAGTTAATTGCACGCGATGCATTGATGCGTGAAGAATCGTGTGGCGGACATTTCAGAGAAGAATATCAGACCCCTGATGGAGAAGCAAAACGTAACGACGAAGAATTTTCTTTTGTTTCCTGTTGGAAGTACAACGGTGAAGGAGAAGAGCCCACGTTATTGAAAGAACCGCTGATTTACGAATTTGTTCAGCGTCAGCAGCGCAATTACAAAGAATAAGGGAACAATTTCCCCATATAACAGATGATTCAACAGTATATTCCAATCTCAACAATATGGAAAAATTCATAAATATCACGTTAAAAATCTGGCGACAAGCCGGACCAAAAGCAAAGGGAAGATTTGAAACCTATCAGCTCGAAAAAGTTTCAACCGACAGTTCTTTTCTGGAAATGCTGGATATTCTGAACGAAAAACTGATCAGTGAGCACATTGATCCCATCGCTTTCGATCATGATTGCCGCGAAGGAATTTGCGGCATGTGCAGCCTCTATATTAACGGACATCCACACGGGCCCGATACAGAAATAACCACTTGTCAGTTGCACATGCGAAAATTTAAAGATGGCGATACCATTGTGGTAGAACCCTGGCGTTCGGCCGGATTCCCGGTAATCAAGGATTTGGTAGTGGACAGAGGCGCATTCGACAAGATTATTCAGGCGGGAGGTTATATTTCCGTCAATACCGGTGGAGTACCCGATGGCAATGCTATCCCGATTCCCAAAGAACATGCCGATGAAGCAATGGATGCGGCTACCTGCATAGGCTGTGGTGCTTGCGTGGCAGCTTGCAAAAACGGTTCGGCCATGTTGTTTGTTTCTGCTAAAGTTAGTCATTTGGCATTGTTGCCACAGGGAAAAGTCGAAGCTGCAAGACGTGTAAAAGCAATGGTTGCAAAAATGGACGAACTCGGTTTCGGCAATTGCACCAATACCAGAGCTTGCGAGGCCGAATGCCCAAAAAATATTTCAATCTCCAACATTGCCCGCCTCAACCGGCAATTTCTTTCAGCCAAATTCAAGGATTGACATTCTCGTTTATTACTCGATAGATTTCAATTGAGTAGGTAGGGGGTACTCCCCTACCCTCTCACACCACTGTGCATGCTCTCGCACACGGCGGTTTCTTTTAATTGTTTTAACCCCTCCTAATTGAATGTGAGATTTGACAAACCTCCTATCAAATGTGGGTTAAACTTTCGCTGCGTCTTGCCTGATTTACTCTTCTTGAGTTACGGTTGAATTTTGGGCGTTCCCAATCTATGGCTCGGTTGCCCTCTCATTAGAGCCTTCTATCAGATTTCTGTTCGTCAAAACGTCAGCTTTGCTGATGGCTTCTTTCAGATTTGCAGTCCCCCGCAACATCCTTGCCATTCGCTAATGTTTCCTATCAACTCGGCACATACAGGAACTCGCATCCTGAAAGCTTAATACCATGCCCGACATACTAAATAACCGCCCCTCTTGGTAAAAAGAAAGGCGGTTAAAAAATGAAAGTCCGTTTTCTCTAATTTCTATTCCTTAACGGACTAATGAAAGAACCAAGACTTATTTCACAAATTTGGTTGACTTGCCATTGATGCGGATAATGTAAATACCGTTGTTCAGGTCGCGGGTATACGTTCCGGTAGCTTTGGTCTTTTCAATCAAACTGCCATTGATATTGTAGAGTTCGATTGCGGCCGGTTCGTTCAGTTCTACACGAATACCGGTTGGTGTTCTCATCAAGCGTGGTGCCAACGCTGGAACTTCCGTTTCCGTAACCAGTCTGGTGGTGAATCGTTGAATTTCATCATTCATTACCGGAGCAATGGTCCAGCGATTACTGCTAGGCGTCATATCCAAATTGCACTCCCAATTTTGTCCGAACGGTTCGTTGGTAAAATATTTATATTCTGTATTGGCGGGAACTTTTTGGTTATCATTGGTCAAGGTAGTAGTAAAAGTACCATCCTGTTTGGTCAATTCAATAGCTTCTTTCCAATCGTTGATGCTGCTCATTAGGAACAATTGATTGGGTACCCCTACGCTTGCTTCAAAGCTAACATTTAAGGTTACTGATTTGACGCGATACCAGATAGGAACTATATCATTGGCTACATAGGTACGATTTGTAGTTCGTTGCACCGGTATGCCTTCTTCGTAAACAGCTTCTTGATAATCCCAATCGCCTGTTTCACACAGATATTTGTATTCCACATTGCTGTGTGCTGGGAAAGTACCGCTGAATTCATTGGCATTGGCTGTAGCGGTCAATTCAAAAGGATTATTAATGTCCCAGAATTTTCCGATAAACGAACCCGCAATATAAACATGTTCAGTTCCATTGGGAACAGTTACGGTGAAAGTTTGCGTATCATTGAGGTTAGTGGGCTCGTGAGCTCCCATATAAATATTGGGAGTATGGCGGTCATTGCCAAAAATATCCGTAGTAACCGGACTGCCAATAGCTGGAGCAGCCAAATCCATATCGTCGATGGAAGTGCCTGTCAGCGACAAATCGGTAGCACTGACAAAATTCACGTCTTTGGATTTGGAGTGAACATCTTGATTTGGAGTAAATGCCGTTTGCCAATCTGCTAATGCTTTTCTATCTTTGGTTGTAGCTGAACTCAAATATCCTATATTTGCATTAGCGCCTGATACATATAAATTATTATAATCTGAAGTCAGAGTTCCGTTTGATTTCCAAATGCAATATGCTTTTGAATCATCAGTTTTATTTATAATAATGTTGTTTTTTAGGTTTACAGTACAACTTGCTCCACTAATATGAATATTGGATTTTTCTGTTGCATTTGTTAAACTTTGATAATTAAATGTGTTATTATAAATGTTGTATGTAGCATTATCTTGAATATACATTAATGAAAAAACTCCTGGCACTGCTGCACCCGTTGATGCAATATCGCCACCCACATAATTATTAATGACATTAACAACAGCACCTGTACCCGAACTTAATCCACTCATCCCATAAACTCCACTGGTACCTGATGTGTTAGCTACATTTAATACTGGTAATTTGTTATTTAATATATTTAAAGTTCCACCCCAAGTATTCCACATTATGGTGTAAGTGGTAGTTGCGTTAGCTCCTCCATAAGTATAAATAGTATTATTGGAAATTTCTGTAGTTGTTCCGGTTGTACCAACATAATACAAATAAACTGGTCGTATTCTTCCATAAACTTCATTTTCTTTTACAATGATATTTGTACAATAAATTGAACTTCCGCTACTACCGGTTATACCAACTCCATAATAAGGAGTAAGTGTAGCATCTCCAATTTTACAATTTTGCACAATAAAGTTATCACTTGCACCTGTAGATTGTCCATTCAAATAAATACCTCTTGTACTATTACTTGTACTCATTGGTGATTGAAATGCTATTACTAAATTTTTAATCGCAATATTATCGCAATTGCCAAATAATTGAATAAGATTCCTGCCATTTGTGGCATCATTCATTTTCAAAGTCAAATCTTTTGTACTTCCATTTTCTGAATTAGATCCATCAACGGTAACATAACTTGTACCACTCAAGCTCAAACCTGTATATTGAGTAGCCCCTGATGTTGCAGTACAACCACTAAATGTAATTGTTGGTGTCTTTGAAGGTGAAGGCTTTATAATTAAGTTATTTGTTGCCGATAGGTCTGATCTATTTAATAAAACATTGGCTCCAGTTTCTGATAAATTATCGTCAATATACAAATAAACTGTACCACTTAAGCCAACTTCATTAATATTAGCAAAAGCATTGGCAAGACTTGAAAATCCTTTCGCATTTGTTCCCTGCGGGATATAATAATTTCCGCTGAAGGGACCGATTTGAACCGTATAGTTTTTCCCCGAATTGTTGTTGTAATTGACGGTATAGAAATCCACATCCGTTTCAGCCGGTGCGGAAGTTTGATTGATGGTGGTCAACACATAATAGGAAACAAAATCCCCTGAAGTACAATTCAAAGTTGCCGCATAACTTGTACCACTGGTAAAAGTCATTTCGGTAGTAGTGGAAGTAGTCCAATTGTCTTTGGAATAGCGAAGCCAGATTTTTTCGTTTGTACCGGCTGCAGCACTGGCGGTTGCCGTAACAGTCAAATCATTACTACTTATCGTTCTTGTTACCGAACTAATAGTAACCGGAGCGGCGGCCCCGTTGTCGAACACGGCAAAATCAATATCGTTTCCGGCTTGTTTACGGGCTTTTACCACATAATAATTGCCTGAGGTAATAGCAGTATAAATTGCACCTCCATCTGCCATATTTGATTTATAGTAGGCTGTCCATTTAGCACCACCTCCGGTGTAATTCATATCTGGTCCCGAACTATTTACCCAGAAACCGGAACCATCCGCATTTGAAGCGGTTTCACCAAACTTAAAGTAATGGTTGTCCGTTGCCGTTGCAGCAAACTGCCATTTGTAAGAATTGCCGAGAGAAGCAGTTCCCTGTGTGCCTGTCGTCCAATTCCATCCTGCTCCGTTGTCACTTCCAAAAATATAATCCGGAGATGTTTGTGCCTGCAGCAGTCCGATGGAAGCAGCAAGCAGCATGAGTAAGGTAATTTTTTTCATAGCTCAAAAAATTTAAAGTGAATAAATATTTAAAGTGAATAAAGTTGCGAAATGTACACATTTATTTTTTAAATATCAAACGTTTGCAAAAATATTTTTTATGTTTTGTAACATATTTTTATTTCTTCGTGTAGTAGTCGTAAGGCTGCCACACGAAGAAATAAAAGAATAAACAAGTTTTATAGTTTGATTAGCCTGAAAGAATTCAGTCTTTCGTCAGTCTGTACCTGAACAATATACAATCCCGGAGTCATCCCTTCCAGCGACAGGTTCATTTGATTTCCGGCGGCATTCATTGCGCGTATCAATCTTCCTTTGGTGTCGTAAACAGCAATTGTTTTCAGGTTAGCTGTCTTACTGCTTATCACAACATGATCGGTGGCAGGATTGGGATACAACAGAATTTCTGTTTTTTCCTTTTCAAGCTGCGGAACCTCACTGATTACATCTAATTTTTCGCTGGCGGGAGCCGGTGTGGTGAATACATTCTCTATTTTTGGCAATGACCACACACCCAGCCTTTCCGTAGAATTGGAGATGACATACACATTACCTGCCCTGTCGAAAGCCAAACCTGCAGTATTGGTTCCCATAGCCGGCTTAATGGAGTAAAGTCGGGTTAAAGAAGGGATGCCATCTTCAGAGAAAGTAACACTAAAAATCTTCACTTCATTGTTGCAGCCCATAGCCAGCGTTTTTCCATCAACAGTTACTGCCATGCCGCCTGTATAGGAATTTTCAATCAACGTCGGTGTTTTTCCGGAGTTAAAATCTACCAATCCATCCATATTAACATGAATCAAAGAAGGGATATTGGCTGCATCGGCAGAACGATATTGAGAAATCCACCAACCGCCACGGCCATCGGGAGCAATGCAGGAATTGTAATTCTGTTGCAAATTGCCATTCAGCGCATCATTGTAAACAATGGCACTGGGAGCTTGCTGCCATGAAGTTGCCAGCGTGCCAATGTTGTATTGCAATACATTGCCGGCGCTGGTTGCCACTGCATCCACATAATCTTCATCGAAAGTATACAAACGAGTATCTTCTCCTTTGCCCAAAACCCAGCAATGAGAAATAGAACCATGTACATTGACGCCATTAATTGAAGACAAACCGCTTGTAGCTTTGGTCAGTCCGGAAAAGACTGGAACAAAAGGAGCAGAAGGAGCCGCCGGATCCATTATCCAAACGCCCGGATGGGCATCGCTCCAATCGGTTACATATACCTTACCGTCTTCAGCAACTGCCAGTCGCATTGGACTGCTGCTGCCTGCCCAGCTTACCGAACCGGCATAACTATGAGCGCCCTGCTGCGTAACATCTTCGAGTGCTGCATTCAAAATATACACACCATCCTGTGTGGTACGATTGGTTGTGTTACCACCTACAGTTTCGGTAGCATAGACCCGTCCAAAGAAAGGACTTTCAAAATTATTATCGACAGCCACGCCGCGTGGTGAATAGAATTGAAGTTCAGGACGCGAATCATCAGAAATTTTTACAGGACGATCAACGGCTTCAGTGCTTGCCGTGACGCTCCAAGTGAAAGACCCTGTGGGCAATTCCGTCAGAGGAACGGGAACAGACTGTACTCCTTTATTTAAAGCACCGGCATCAATGGTTTTAATGATATTTTCACCATCCAGAATATCAATTTTTACGGAGGTAGCATTTTCATTCAATGTAAATTTCAGGATAAAGTCGGTTTCGGTTTTTTCGACTTTCAATTCTGAAGCATAAATATTGGCGACCGCAGGTCCGGCAACTGTTCTGAAACGAGCCATTCCTTCGTTTTGTGCCAGCACCATCACATCCAAGTCATATCCGCTGACTTTTGCAGCAGCAACCATATAACTGGCTTTTGCAGTCCCCAGTCCATTAGCAGGCAATTTTTCGGAAACTTTCAACGATTGCTGAATGCCATTGGTTACATCAAAGAGCACAGCACCCACTTTCGTTGTATCGGCATCGCAAGTAGGCGAAACCATAAAGGTATGTTGTGCATGGCGGAAGAAATGAATGCCGGAAGCACAGACAGCAAGGTTGAATCCATTCTGTTCTGAAAATTCACCTTTTTTAATTAAAGGAGAACGATCGGCTGCATTCCAATCAAACTGATATTCGACGGGTAAAACTTTTTCGCTATCCAGAATAAAATGACTTTTTCCGGTAGGAGAAATATGAAATTTGATGTTCTTACCCCAGAGTGCTTCGGTGTAATTGGCAGCATCCAGCATGTATTTGTAGCCTAATGCATTTCCTTCTTCGTAAAGGTAACCTACAATGCGAATGGCTTTGGATGATCCGGTGGTAACTGATGGTACGTAAATAGTACATTTCCAGCGGGGACCGCTTACAGCAAATGTTTCGCCCATAATGCCATTTGACCAGTTTGCCTGTTGTTGAGTCTTGAAAAGCAATGAAGGAGCTACCGAATCGTTATCCCATGTGTAAACTTTAAAATAACGTCCCTTGTTCTCGGGTAGAGATATGGTATCTTTGTTGCAGGCCAACAAATAGCCATCGGAAGTAAAAGCGATATCGCTAACCAGGTTTACGCCACCTTCAATGCCGGATAAATCCATTTCGCGAATTTTAGCAAGTGATTGCGCATTGTAAATAGTGATTTTTGGTTCTGTGGTTAGCACATATAATTTTTCATCACGATACAAAACTTTTTTAATAGGTTGCTGATTCAACCATTCTGGAACAACTACTTCTTGATCTCCAAAATTATAATGCTTCATTGGAAGTACACCGGCTTCCTGTATCGGATCAGGATAATCAGGCGTGGTATCTTTTGGAATTACCACATTTAAGTTAGGTAAAAACATTTTGGCATAAGTAGTTGATGCTGCCGTTACCGTAACAGTTGTATCCTTTGGCTGATAATCCTTTGCTTCCAAATGCAGTTTGTAAGTTCCGGGAGCTAAATTGTAAAAAGCAAAAATTCCGTTGTAGAGCGAATCTACATAATATATATTTAGCGAATCGCCATTTTGATTCATCAATTTCACCTTAGCTCCATTAATAGGCACCCGTTCGTCGTGTGTAAAAGCTTTATAATTAGCATAAAGTGGATGATTCATTTTTTCATTGGCACTTTTGGCAAACCCTGCAATAATTCCTGTTGCTGGAAGATCAACATGAAAATAATCACAAAAATACCGATAAAAATTATTGGCTTCCAGTTTTTTGTAATCAATATTGAGCAGGCGATGTGTTTCAGGCATATAATCGTGGAAAGAACCTTCCGACAAAAATCCGGGAACGGTCAAGGGACGTAGAACGCCCAGTCCGCTGGTATTTCCATAAAATGAGAAATCGCCCCGAATATTAGTAGAGGTGGTGTAATGTGTCCAAACTGTAAGTTGATTTGAAATCAAACGAGGCCAGGCGGTTTGAGCCATTGGTAAACTCGCTGCCACAGTGGGTTGATCATCATAACCGTGATACAAAAGTAATAAATAATTGGTACCTGTATTGGTTCCCAATGCATTGCTGTGTATGGAAAGAAAGGCATCCACGTTGTTGGCATTGGCTTCTTCGGCAATTTCCGACAAACCCCGATCGTCTTCTTCCCTGTTTTGAGTACGCGACATGTAAACGGTAGCATTGGCTGCCTGCAACAAATCGCGTAGTGCCAATCCTTTGGTCAAATTACTTGCCGATTCCCAAAAACCGAGTGTGTCGCCCAATGCAAAAGGTATGGTCTGAACATTTCTGTCGTTAGCCCCATTGTATCCTCCATGACCCGGGTTGATATAAATTTTAATTCCCGTAAAATCAACAGCTTTTGCAGAAAAAATCAGCATCAAAACGAAGAAAAATGAAATTATTTTTTTCATGGTGTTTCCTCCTCCTTATTTTAAAACAACATTAAGTAAATATAAATCACCTCTCTCAGTATTAAATACAATCTGTTTTCCATCAGGAGAAACAGCAGGATACATAGCTATCAAATCAGGTGTAGTGAGTGTTTGATACACTTTTCCATCTATCGATGCTGCTACCAGAGAAGAAGAAAGGAGTATTTCCCCGTTGTCAATGTCATTCATTCCCACCAGCCATTGATTGTTGAGCCATTGTGGCGCATTCAGTTTACCCAGAGCCGCAACATTGTTCCCGTTCAAGTCGCAAACAAACGTTCCTTTTCCTGCAGCAACATAGACAATTCGTTTCCCATCGGGCGAAATGGAAGGCCAAATATAGCTCGCATTTTCACCATTCGGAGTAAGAATTTTACGCGAATTTCCCGTATAAAGAACCATTTTACGGTCTTCGATGGTAACAATAGGTACAATTTCGACGGCAGAAAGCTGACTTTTTACCAGTTGACGATTTTTTACCAATAAAGGTTTGTTTCCTGAAAAACCTACCGCAAGAGGTTCTCGCGTGGGAGCAATAAGTTGTTGTTGTTTTCCTTCAGAAAGCGAATACAATTTAACGGAAGAAAATAGCCGCTGGTTAATCAATTCGTTTTTCCTGTAGGCAATAGTTTTTCCATCTTTGCTTATCTTAACTCCATAGCCCGCACCTTTTTCGGTTGTCAAAGTTTTTACCTGCCCATCAGTGAACGAAAGCATTTTCAGTCCTTCATAATTTTCAGAAGTGAAAAGCAAATATTCTCCCGTCGGACTAAATACCGGATGATACATGTTTCCACTTTCTCCGGTGTTTATCGGAGAAACAGATGTAACCTGAATGTTTTGAGCGAAAATTGTCTGAGCACCCAAAACCAATAACAGTAGTAGTTTTCTCATGATATTAACATTTTAAAAAATTAATTTTGGTTTTTTCGGTGGTAAATGTAGAATATTTTTTCAACTAACGCAAACGATTGCATAATTTTTTCAAACAATTTCAGGACAACTTCCATAAAAAATTATGGAAAACACTATCCCATTTGCTATAATGACTGATGATTACAAATGGTAAACATTGTATCTATGGAGAGTGAATTTGGTAAGTCCGATTTTTTGTGTTGAAAAAATCGTTCCGGTTTATTTTTTCTTTTTTATACGGAAGGTTAAGAATGTTGCAAGGTCTTCAAATGGTTTATTAAGGGATTGGCATACATTTCCAACAATTTTTGCCTCAAAAATTTTTCATCTTTATTTTCCAGTTGAATTTTGTCTATTTGCTTCATCAAATACTGTTCAAAATCAATTCTTTCCATATTGGAGTATTCATGAGCGAATCTATTTTCACCAGTAAGCGTATCAAATGCAATTTTATTCACCGAATAAATTTCATAATTGGCATGTATTTTTAGATCTATCAATTGTGCTGTTTGGGAAATTTGTTCGTGCCTGTTGGATGTTTTTTGTTCTATTTTTTTTAATTCATCGTTGATGCAGCCTGTAATACGAAACACCACCTTCCCTTTATATCCCATAATGCCGATAACCATGTTTTCCAAATCGTCTGTTGGTGATTTTTTGTAGTCGGGGAAGTCTCTTTTTAATTGAAATTCTTTGGCTTTCAGGTAATCACAAGGATCGTATTCGTATGAAATGGATAAGGGACAAATATTAAATTGTAAAATATGCTGGATAAAATTATTATCTTTTGCACTTAAATTCAACATTTTCAATACACTTTCCTGAGTATAGTCGTCCGAATCCTTTGCTCTTCCTTCTCTTTGAGCCATCCATATCGACTGATTTTTTTCACAAATAGTATGAAGCAGATAGGCAGAAAGTAATTTGGAACTTTCCAACGTTTGCCGTGTATTCAGCCCACGTTTTACGATAAAACTTTTGTTGAGCTTCACAAAATCTTCAATCCACGGATAAATAAGCAAATTATCTCCTATAGCTATTTCTACTGTATCTATTGAATTTTCCAATAATTTTTTGCAAAAAAAACTTGAATCCATAACAATATCGCGATGATTGGATAAGTATAAATAAGCTTTAGAGACATTGATTTTTTCCAAACCGAACAATTCAATACCTTTGGTAGTGTTTTCTTCAAGATACTGCAAAAAAGGAAAAATAAAATCTTTCTGAAATTCCTGTTGATTGTTATATTGAAGTAATCGTTCTTTAATTATTTCTTTGGGTAGCAAAGGGTATGCTGTGCTAACCACTTTCATGAACGATTTTTCTTTGGTTAGTTTTTCCAACACCTCATGTACCTCCTCGTTTGTGTAGCAACGTATGTCATCAAAATTCATTTCCATAGATTCTGTTTATTTTCAATTCAATATGTTTTTATTTTCTCAGCAATAAATTTACTTATTGTTCATAAAAGACAATAGAACAGCAAATTCAAACAAAAATATAAAGAAAAAAAATCAAAACAAAGGGTGAAACCAACAACATGCTGTCTAAACGGTCGAGTAACCCACCATGACCGGGTAAAAGGTTTCCCGAGTCTTTTATGTTTAAAGTTCTTTTCAATAATGATTCGGTTAAATCACCTAAGGTGGCTGCCAATACTGTTATAAAGCATAGGGCAAGCCATTGAAAGATGCTCAGTTCAGCGATAAAAAGAGATAATATAAATCCTCCCGTTAAACTAAAAAAGATTCCTCCGAAAAAACCTTCCCACGTTTTTTTGGGAGATATATGTTCAAAAAATCGATGCCTCCCAAACTTAACGCCAATTAGGTAGGCCCCGGTATCATTGAGCCATGTCAAAATAAATATGGACAACAAAAGCATGGGTTGATAACCATCTACAAATAAAATAAAAATCAACAGCGACATTGGAAGTGCCACCATCACCTGTCCCAATATAAAATATGCCCAGTTATGAATAGGATTACTTTTTTTGAGGAACAATTCCCTGATAAACATCCATATAACAAAAATTGCATAATAAGAAAAAATGAGGGGTGAACTAAAACCAGATTTAAACAAAAAAGTAGAAACAAACAAAAGTAAGCCACCCATTGAAGCAAGAGAAATGGGAACTTCTATATCTGAAGGTCGATAGGTGATTTTGTAAAACTCATGAAGTGCGCAATAAGTAAGAATGCCGAAAACAAAAGCAAAAGCAAGTGGATGGACAAGAATGCTTGTTACTATCAATCCTACATAAATAAAGCCGCTAATTGCTCGTTTTAACATTTCGTTCATATGGATTTATGTTTTCAAAATTACAAACTTACACAATATTTTTTATTATAAAGAAAAACAGCGTCTTAGTTGTCTAACAGGAAGACCAGCAATTGTTTTGGCCCGTGTGCTCCTAAAACCAAAGTCTTTTCGATATCTGAGGTACGACTTGGGCCGGTTATAGTAGAAATAAGTGATGGCAAATTATTTTTGTATTTCTGAAGAATTTGCCTGTAAGCATCATCGAGATAACTAACAAGTTGTGAACGATGAGCTATAACTATATGCACAGGTGGAAAAATATTCATTTTTCTTCCGGAATTGAAAGACGAAACAATTACACTTCCGGTACGGGCAACCAGAAATTCACAGTCCGTAATACCCACTTCCATTATTTCAAAATCGGCTTCCGAAGATGAAAAAGGAATATCAAAACTTTTCAAATATTCCGTTATTTTTTCATTGCGACAATGTATCTTGGAAAATCCCTTTCCCAACAAAAATTTTTTCAGGGCAACGAATAAGTTCGATGGACTGTCATGGACAAAACATTCTCCCGATACTGCCTTTATTTCTTCCATAAAACAGGTAAGCATATCGGGAGCAATTTCCCTATAAATCTGATGTGAGAAATATTCTGAAAAAATAGTTTCTGATGTACGGGTGCAAAGAATATCCGAAATCTTTTTTAAAATGATTTCTCGCGAAGATAGTTCTTCTTCATTAATCAAATCATTCTTCTTTATTTTCATTTTCAACGGTATTGTCTTCCATCCGTTCGGATGATTTCCCATTTTCCCCGTTTTGAGCCAGCAATTCATCACTGCGTGATGCCCAAGGTCGTTTACCGAAAATTCTTTCCAAATCTTCGGAAAAAATAACTTCTCTTTCAATCAATAGTTCGGCCAGTCTGTTGTGTCCTTCGGCGTGTTCCCGTAAAATTTCCTTGGCTCGTTCATATTCTCGACTGACAATGTTTTTAACCTCTTCATCAATCAACTCGGCTGTTTTTTCGCTATAGGGTTTTGTAAACGAATACTCGGCTGAACCACTTGAATCGTAATAACTTAAATTGGGTAATTTTTCGCTCATTCCGAAGTAAGTAACCATGGCATAAGCTCTTTTGGTTACTCTTTCTAAATCGTTAATGGCTCCTGTAGAAGTTTGATTTAAAAATAGTTCTTCTGCTGCTCTTCCACCCAATGTAGAACACATTTCGTCAAGCATATGTGCTCTAACGGTAAGCTGACGTTCTTCGGGAAGATACCATGCTGCCCCCAAAGCTTCTCCACGAGGCACAATGGTAACTTTCACCAAAGGACTTGCATGTTCGAGCATCCAGCTGATGGTTGCATGACCGGCTTCATGGTATGCAATGGATTTTTTTTCAAATTTTGTAGTGATTTTGGTTCGTTTTTCCAAACCTCCTATTATTCTGTCAACGGCATCAAGGAAATCCTGTTTTTCTACAAAAGATTTGTTTTTTCTGGCTGCAATTAAGGCAGCTTCATTACAAACATTGGCAATATCTGCACCCGAAAACCCCGGCGTCTGTTTAGCTAAAAAATCTATATCTACCGATTTGTCGATTTTTATTGGACGTAAATGAACTTTAAATATTTCTTTTCTTCCATGTACATCCGGAAGATCTACGTGAATTTGTCTGTCGAACCGACCCGGACGCAATAACGCCTTGTCAAGAATATCGGCACGGTTAGTTGCCGCCAACAAAATGACCCCACTGTTCGAAGCAAAACCATCCATTTCGGTAAGTAGTTGATTGAGTGTGTTCTCTCTTTCATCATTGCTCCCGAAATTCGGATTTTTACCTCTTGCACGTCCTATCGCGTCTATTTCATCAATAAAAATAATGCAGGGAGCTTTCTCTTTTGCTTGTCGGAAAAGGTCTCGAACACGTGAAGCTCCTACACCTACGAACATTTCTACAAATTCCGATCCTGAAATAGAGAAAAAAGGCACATCAGCCTCTCCGGCCACAGCTTTTGCAAGTAAAGTTTTTCCTGTTCCCGGAGGACCAACCAATAAAACTCCTTTTGGAATTTTACCTCCCAATTCCGTATATTTGGATGGATTTTTAAGAAATTCCACAATTTCTTCAACTTCTTGTTTGGCTTCTTCCAATCCGGCTACATCTTTGAAGGTAATTCTGTTGGCCACATCCCCTTTATCGAAAAGTTGTGCCTTGGATTTACCTACATTAAAAATGCCTCCTCCTGACCCTCCGCCCATCTGATTTGCCATGCGCCTGTTCATGTAAACAAAAAACAATATCAGCAAAAGAAAAGGTAAAATACTATAAAGGAAAATATCTACATAATTGCGGCTTTCCTTATAATCGACCACAGCTGTAAGGCCATATTGCTCTTTGGCTTTTTGATATATTTTTGAAAACTCTTCTGCAGAAGGAATTCTTGTCCTGATTTTTGGTTCTTTTTCGTACATTTCATATTTTTCGCCAAAAACCTGCTTCAAAGAATCTTTTATGATAAGTGCTTCAGCAATATTTTTAGAAGAGTACACATCAATTTTTTCCATTTTGTTGTTATACATGTACTTTTCAAAATCAGAAAATGGGACTTCTTTTACTGGAGCAGTATCCGAAAACAAATATGAACCTATCAGAATACCTATTATGATGACGTAAAGCCATGTAATATTAAACTTTGGTCCTTTGCCGGGTTTTTGAGGACTATTTTGTGGAGATTTGGTTTCCATTGTAAATTCTCTTTAATTTTTTTGTTTGAATATTTTTAAATTGTTGTTTTGCTTTTATCATTCATCGTAAATTTCTGTTATTTCGGCATCTTCCCATAAATGTTCAATATCGTAAAAATTACGAATCTGTGGCCGAAAAATATGAACAATTACCGACCCGTAATCCATAGCCACCCATTCGCTATTCCTTAAACCATCTATAGCATAAGGTTTTATATTCATTTTTTCTCTTACCGTATCCTTTATCGAAGTCCCAATGGCATCTACCTGTATCGAAGTTGTCCCTTCACATATTACAAAATAACTGCAAGGCGCATTTTTCAACCCGGTTAAATTAATAATGACTACTTTCTTTCCTTTTTTTTCTTGTATTCCTTCAACAATTTTATTAACTATTTGTTCACTTTGTTCCATTATCGACAACCAATTTTTAATACAAAGATAATTTTAAATGATGAATTATTAAAATTAAAGCTTAACGTTTTAAAGATAATCTTTTTTAAATCAATTTATTAATGGTTTAAATATAATTTTGATTACAGACATAACAAACAATCTTTTTTACGCTTGTGCACCCGATACGTCGGGACGCTCCTACAAAAAAATAATAATAAAAGAGGCTGTCTGCAAAAGACAACCCTATTACCATCAGTAATGAAAACAACAGATAAAAAGTCGGATTTATTGACTTGATTTTTTCTGTTTTTTCTTGATTGCTTAAAATGCCGTGTGATATTTTATTGAATAAAGCTTGAAATTGTTGCAAAAGTAATTGCTTTCTTGTTCCCCAATCCGTGTAAAAAGGATAAATTTTTCACCCAAAAGATAAAAAGGTTACCACAAACCATGTAATTCAAAGAAAATAATAATAATAATGGAAAAAACGCAAAAAAACCGTGCATAAAGCATGCACGGTGCAAAGAATAAGAGTAGGCGTGTTTTCGAATTAACTTTAATCGTATTTTGCCTCCTCAATTTTTCAAAGCTGCTTGAGCTGCAGCCAAGCGTGCAATTGGCACGCGGAAAGGAGAACAACTGACATAATTCATTCCCACGCGATAGCAAAATTCAATGGAAGATGGCTCTCCTCCGTGTTCACCACAGATTCCAACCTTCAAATCACTGCGTGTAGAACGTCCTTTTTCAACTCCTAATTTAATAAGCTGTCCGACACCTTCCTGATCGAGAACTTGGAACGGATCTTTTTCAATGATTTTTTTCTCGATGTAATCAGGAACAAAAGAGGCAATATCGTCTCGTGAGAAGCCGAAAGTCATCTGCGTGAGGTCATTGGTACCAAACGAGAAAAATTCAGCATTTTCAGCTATCTGATCGGCAATCAGTGTTGCACGCGGTACTTCAATCATGGTGCCCACTTTGTATTCGATACGATCACCTTTCTCGGCAAAAAGTTTTTCGGCAGTCTCTCGGATTATGCGTTCCTGTTCCAGAAATTCTTTTTTTATCCCAACCAAAGGTACCATAATTTCAGGTATAATTTTGATTCCTTTGGATTTAAGTTTCAAGGCAGCTCCCAAAATAGCGCGTGTTTGCATTTCGGTAATTTCTGGATAAGTGTTTCCCAACCGACATCCACGATGTCCCAACATGGGATTTTGTTCGCGAAGTTCTTCGACGCGTTGTTGTATTTTTTGTAAGGGAAGTCCCATAGCTTCAGCCATTTCCTTCTGTCCTTTTTCATCATGGGGGACAAATTCGTGCAATGGAGGATCGAGCAGACGCACCGTAACCGGAAAACCATCCATCACTTCAAAAATTCCTTCAAAATCAGCTTGCTGATAAGGCAGAATTTTTCCCAGTGCTTTGCGGCGTCCTTCTTCATTTTCGGCCAAAATCATTTCACGCATGGCCTTGATTTTTTCTCCTTCAAAAAACATGTGTTCCGTACGGCACAAACCTATGCCAACCGCACCAAATTTTCGAGCTACGGCTGCATCGTGTGGCGTATCGGCATTGGTGCGAACTTTCATGCTCGAATATTTATCGGCAAGCGTCATCAGTTCGGCAAAATCGGCATCCAATTCGGCTTCCTGCGTAGGAATTTGGCCAAGATAAACATCACCTGTCGAACCATTTAGGGATATGTAATCTCCTTCTCGGAGTACAATGCCATCGGCTTCCATTGTTTTTTGAGCATAATCAATTTTAAGAGAACCGGCACCCGAAACGCAACATTTTCCCATTCCGCGAGCTACAACTGCGGCGTGTGAAGTCATTCCGCCACGAGCAGTAAGAATTCCTTGAGCTGCGGCCATTCCGGCTAAATCTTCTGGCGAAGTTTCTATACGAACCATAATAACTTTTTCTCCACGTGCAGCCCATTCTGCAGCGTCATCAGCATTGAAAACTATTTTTCCGCTGGCGGCTCCGGGTGAAGCAGCCAGTCCTTTTGCAATTACCTTTGCTTTTTTTACGGCATTTTTGTCAAAAATTGGGTGGAGCAGTTCGTCCAAACGCAAAGGGTCGACTCTCAACAAGGCAGTTTGTTCATCAATAATTCCTTGATGAAGCATATCGATGGCAATTTTCACCATTGCTGTTCCGGTACGTTTGGCATTACGGGTTTGCAGTAGCCAGAGTTTGCCTTCCTGAACGGTAAATTCCATATCCTGCATATCTTTGTAATGTTTTTCAAGTTTTTCCTGCACTTCATTCAGTTCTTTATAGATTTCCGGCAGCGCTTCTTCCATCGAAGGATATTTTTCTTTTCGTTCTTCTTCTGAAATGCCTGTAAGTTTTGCCCATTGTTGAGAACCTTGTTTGGTGATTTGCAGCGGAGTACGAATACCGGCCACTACATCTTCTCCCTGCGCATTGATTAAATATTCTCCATTGAAAACATCTTCGCCGGTAGCCGCATCACGAGTGAAACAAACACCTGTAGCAGAAGTATTTCCCATATTTCCAAATACCATAGCCTGAACGGTAACGGCAGTTCCCCATTCGCTGGGTATTCCTTCCATTTTTCGGTAAAATATGGCGCGTTCATTCATCCATGAATCGAAAACGGCACAAATAGCTCCCCACAGTTGGTCGTAAACCGACAGCGGAAATTCTTTGCCCGTTCGTTCGGCAACCAAAGCCTTAAATCTTTTGACCAATTCTTTCAAGTCATCAACCGTTAGCTCGGTGTCCAGTTTTACGCCTCGTTCTTCCTTCAATTGTTCGATAACTGCTTCAAATGGATCGATATCGTTTTTGTTGGCAGGTTTTAATCCCAACACAACATCACCATACATTTGAATAAAGCGGCGGTATGAATCCCATGCAAAACGCGGATTGCCGGTTTTTTCAGCCAAGCCTTCTACAATTTCATCATTTAAACCAAGATTCAAAATGGTGTCCATCATTCCGGGCATGGAAGCTCTTGCTCCGGAGCGCACCGAAACCAACAATGGATTTTTTTTGTCTCCAAATTTGGAACGCATTAGTTTTTCAACGCCTTCCATAGCTTTTTCCACTTCGGGTTTGAGTAGTTCCACTACTTTATCCTTTCCTAAAGCGTAATATTCCGTACAAACTTCGGTGGTTATGGTAAAACCCGGTGGAACGGGAATACCCAGCAAATTCATTTCGGCTAAATTTGCACCTTTTCCTCCCAATAAATTCCTCATACTGGCGCTTCCTTCAGCTTGCCCATTACCAAATGTGTAAACTCTTTTCTTATTATCCATATTTTTTTTTCATTTAAAAATTTTTATAGTTTGAATGAACAACTTCAAACTACAAAAATAATTATTTTGATTAAAAATGGAAAGGAAAACGGGGAAATTGTCATCCTTATATTGCAATTTGCTATAGCAGCATTAATGACATATTTTCAGTAATTATGAAATATTTTCTTGTTTATCAGTTAATTGAATGAAAAATCACGTCAATATTTCCTCTTTTGATGATTGGTAAGTGTTTTGAACGAAAAAGGAAAAACAATTGAAATAGTTAAAAAATTTTTAAAACATAAAACTTATGAACTTCAATAATTTTACCATCAAGTCGCAGGAAGCTATTCAGGAAGCTGTGGACATTGTTCAGAGCAAAGGACAGCAGGCTGTCGAAACGCCTCATTTGCTGAAAGGTGTTTTGTTGAAAGGCGAGGATGTTATTCAGTATTTGTTTGGAAAAATGGGCGTTAATTTGTCGATGCTGAATTCTGTAATCGACCGAATGATAGAAACTTATCCACGCGTTTCCGGAGGCGAACCTTATCTGGGACGAGAAACAAATGCTGTTTTGCAGAAAGCCATTGATATTTCTTCAAAAGCTGGTGATGAATTTGTGGCATTGGAATCTATTCTGATGGCATTGGTTGTGGAAAACAACAGTGTAAAAAAAGCACTGAATGATGCAGGTGTTAACGAAAAGTCGTTAAGCGAAGCCATTAATGAATTGAGAAAGGGCTCAAAAGTAAATTCGGCTTCGGCGGAGGATACATACAATTCTTTAAACAAATATGCCATTAACCTGAACGAACGTGCCAGAAGCGGCAAGTTGGATCCCGTAATAGGAAGGGATGAAGAAATTCGTCGAGTGTTGCAAATATTGAGCCGTCGTACCAAAAATAATCCTATTTTGATAGGAGAGCCCGGAACAGGTAAAACTGCCATTGTGGAAGGTTTGGCACACAGAATTGTGAGAGGCGATGTTCCGGAAAATTTAAAATCGAAACAGATTTACTCATTGGATATGGGTGCCGTCATAGCAGGTGCCAAATATAAAGGTGAATTTGAAGAACGTCTAAAATCGGTTGTGAATGAAGTGGTTAATTCCAATGGCGAAATTATTCTCTTTATTGACGAAATTCATACGCTGGTAGGCGCAGGGAAAAGCGAAGGAGCAATGGATGCTGCCAACATTTTAAAACCAGCACTTGCCAGAGGCGATTTGCGAGCAATTGGTGCAACAACTTTGGCAGAATATCAAAAATATTTTGAATCGGATAAAGCATTGGAACGTCGATTCCAAATCGTCATGGTGGACGAACCGGATATACCGAGTTCTATTTCCATTTTGCGAGGGTTGAAAGAACGCTACGAAAATCATCATAAGGTGAGAATTAAGGATGACGCCATAATTGCAGCCGTTGAACTTTCGAGTCGTTATATTACCGAACGTTTTCTTCCCGACAAGGCTATTGATTTGATGGACGAAGCCGCCGCCAAATTGCGTTTGGAAATTGATTCTGTGCCGGAAGAACTGGATGTGATTGAAAGAAACATTAAGCAACTGGAAATTGAACGTGAAGCTATCAAACGTGAAAACGATACAAAAAAACTCGAACAACTTAGTCAGGAAATTGCCAATCTGAAAGAGCAGGCCGATGCCTTAAGAGCCAAATGGGCAAGTGAAAAATCGCTGATTGACAAAATTCAACAGGCAAAAATAGACATTGAAAATTTGAAATTTGAAGCCGAAAAGGCCGAAAGAGAAGGCAATTATGGCAAAGTGGCCGAGATTCGTTATGGCAAAATAAAAGCATTAGAGTCCACCATAGCTCAATATCAGGAAGAGCTGGCAAAAATTCAGGGAAATAATCCGTTGATTAAGGAAGAAGTGGACAGCGAAGATATTGCAGAGATTGTAAGCCGCTGGACCGGAATCCCCGTAACCAAGATGTTGCAAAGTGAAAAGGAAAAACTTTTGCACTTGGAAGAAGAATTACATAAAAGAGTGGTGGGACAGGACGATGCTATTCAGGCTGTTGCCGATGCAATTCGTCGCAGTAGAGCCGGATTGCAAGATCCAAAAAGACCTATCGGATCGTTTATCTTTCTTGGTACCACTGGTGTCGGTAAAACGGAATTGGCCAAAGCATTGGCTGAATATCTGTTCAACGACGAAAACATGATGACACGAATCGATATGAGCGAGTATCAGGAAAAATTTTCGGTAACACGACTTATTGGTTCGCCTCCGGGATATGTAGGTTACGACGAAGGTGGACAACTCACCGAAGCCATACGAAGAAAACCTTATTCCGTTGTGCTTTTCGACGAAATAGAAAAAGCTCATCCTGACGTCTTCAATGTTTTGCTTCAGGTACTGGACGATGGACGTTTGACCGATAACAAGGGACGTACTGTAAATTTCAAAAATACAATTATCATCATGACGTCCAACATTGGTTCATCATTGATTCGTGAAAATTTTGAAAAAATTAACGAATACAACCATGATGAAATCATCGAAAGAACGAAAAATGAGGTGTTTGAATTGCTGAAACAAACCATTCGTCCGGAATTTTTGAACCGGATCGATGAGCTGATCATGTTCAAACCACTTGATCGTTCGCAGATAGAAGATATTGTTCGTCTGCAATTGGATGGTGTACGCCGAATGCTCGAACAAAACGGTATCCGGTTGGAAACTACCGATCGTGCAGTGAAGTTTATTGCCGACAATGGCTACGATCCACAGTTTGGAGCCCGGCCGGTAAAGAGAGCAATACAAAAATTTATTTTGAACGATTTGTCGAAGAAAATAATTGCCGGAGAGATTGTTAGCAACCAAGTAGTGGTTGTTGATGCTGACGAAAATGGTATTGTTTTCAAAAACAAATAAATAAAAAACTTGAAAAATAAAGAGGGGGCTATCCTAATTTTTTGAGACGGCCCCTTTTTATGTTACAAAACGGAATTTGGTGAATTTAACCGAATACTTTCATTATTTGAAAAAACAATTGATTTACTTGGATTTACGTTGTTTCATTTCAATGAAAAAAGTGTTTTATCAATGAAATTTTTCGGTAACTTCTTGTGTGTTGTGTTTGTATTTGAAGAGAATAGCAAATAAAATTCCCACTATTAAGGCATAACCGGCAAAAATATACCAGGCAGTTGACCAATTTGGAACTTCGGCATGGGTAACAAATTTATCAACAATAGCGCCGGCTAGATAGGATCCAAAAGTTGCGCCCAGTCCGTTGGTCATGATCATAAATAATCCTTGAGCAGATGCCCGAATGGAAGAATCGGTCGATT
The DNA here is from genome assembly GCA_018433525.1 of Paludibacteraceae bacterium. GTDB lineage: Bacteria > Bacteroidota > Bacteroidia > Bacteroidales > Paludibacteraceae > MVYY01. The sequence goes on along the minus strand of JAHDRA010000006.1, from coordinate 63,356 downwards.
GTTCGACAAAAAGAGATCCGGAAATATTGAAAAAGTCAAAAGCCATGCCATAAACAATCATTGAAAGAATAAGCATCCAAAGTCTGTCTCCTGGATTGCCCATCCCAAAAAGTGCAAATCTAAATACCCAAGCAAACATACTCATTAGCATAACATTTTTGATTCCAAATTTTTTCAAAAAGAATGGTATAGTAAGAATAAAAAGGGTTTCGGATATTTGTGAAATGGATAGTAACACAACAGAATGTCTTACTCCGAAAGAATTCATATATTCAGGAATTTCGGAGAAACTTCTCAAAAATAAGTCTCCAAAACCATTGGTAATTTGAAGTGAAGCCCCCAATAGCATGGAAAATATAAAAAAGATGGCCATTTTTTTGTGCTTAAATAAAGTAAATGCCCTTAACCCCAATACATCTATTACCGATTTTTTTTCGTTGCTTCGGTTAACAGTGCAGGGTGGTAATGTAAAAGAATAGACTCCCAAAATTAAAGCCGCTGTAGCAGCAACATAAAGTTGCGCTTGTGAAAATTTGAACCCCGTGAAGTCAACTGTCCACATGGCACAAATAAACCCAATGGTTCCCCATACCCTAATTGGAGGAAAATCTTTGACAATATCGTAGTGATTTTTTTCCAAAGCATTGTATGCCACTGTGTTGCTTAGTGAAATAGTAGGCATGTATAGCATTACACTTATGAACATGAAGCTGTAAAATGCCATATATTGGGTTTGAAATGAAGCTGCAATCAGAAATATTGAACCTAATAAATGACAAATACCCAGCATTTTATGTGCCGGAATCCATCTGTCGGCAACAATGCCAAGCAATCCAGGCATGAAAAGTGAAACAATACCCATTGAGGCAAAGATACTCCCAATCTGGACTCCGCTAAAGTTAAGAATATTTCCTGCATAACTACCCAAAGAAATCAACCAAGAACCCCAAATAAAATATTGAAGGAAATTCATAAGAATCAAGCGAAATTTGATACTCATAGCGTATTAATTTAAGTGATTATATTTGATTTTTCTTTAAAAATTCACCACAAGATTGGTAGTTTTTAAAAAAGCGATAGTATCTACAAATAATTGAAAAAGTTAATTAAAAGATGCCTTTTCACAATATTAAGGAAATTAATCTCCACAAATTTTTTGGGAGCAAAGATAGATAAAAAGTTGGAAAAGCAAATTTTCAAAGTTTTATTCCTTATTTTGTTTACAAATGATATAATTGCCAATTCGGGCTATAAAGTCAATTGCAAAATACAACCTTATTTATGTTATTAAATTTTCCATGCAAATCAAACATTATTTAGCAATAATTTAAGATGGTAATATTTTATCAGCATGAGCATTCAGAGGTTCTTTTTTTATTTTTCGCTGCTTACGTGCAAAACATAAATTTTTCGGAAATAAAATTTTATTTTAAAAATCACAAAATCAGAGAATTACAAAAACAAGAATGTAACAACAATATATATTTAACATTATTTAATTTTTCAAAGTGAATTAAATAGAGAATTATATATTACATTTGTTGTGATAAAATCGTGTGCGTACACATTATTTTGAAAAACAATATAATTACTTGTTAATCAAAAATATATAGTTATTACGAGTAATAAGTTTAAAAAATGTATAATCATATATTTCATTGCTTTTTCAACACATTAAAAATAATTTTGAAATAAAAACCGTGTGCGAACACATTTTAATTTTAGCATCGATAAAATTAAAAGATTATTTTTTATATTGAAACATTTAGAAGGATAAGAATCACATCAATTTTAAATACTTAACTTTTAATTAAATCTAATTTTATGAGAACTCAAAAAAAATTTATTTCCATTTTGTTTTTCATATTGGTTGGTTTTTTTGTTCAAGTTTATGGTTTTACTGACCAGAACAATTTAATTCAGCAAAATGAAAGAACGATTAAAGGAACCGTAAAAACTACTGATGGAGAGCCATTAATTGGGGTATCAGTTATTGTTGCGGGATCTCCTTCTGCAGGTACTGTTACCAATTTAAATGGAGATTTTACTATCACTGCTCCGGCTAATGCCACCAAGTTGCAGTTTTCCTATGTTGGAATGAAACCGTTAACTGTTGAAATAGGGAATCGAAGCGTCATTAATGTGGTAATGACCGAAGAAGCGATAGGATTGAATGAAGTTGTTGCCATTGGATATGGCACGGTGAAAAGAAAAGACATTACCGGTTCTGTAGTTTCGGTTAGTTCGGATGCGATTATGAACATTCCCGTATCTTCTCCAGCAGAAGCAATTTCAGGAAAATTGGCCGGTGTGCAGGTTACAACTACTGAAGGATCTCCCGATGCGGAAATCAGAATACGTGTTCGTGGTGGAGGCTCCATTACCGGAAGCAACAAACCTTTGTTGATAGTTGATGGATTTCCTGTACAATCTATTGATGACATTTCTCCTTATGATATTGAATCTATTGACATTTTGAAAGATGCCTCATCTACGGCAATTTATGGTTCTCGTGGTGCTAATGGGGTAGTTATCATCACTACCAAATCGGGAAAAGAAGGCAAAATAACAGCAAATTATAATTTCTATACCGCAGCAAAAAAAATAGCCAAAACATTGGACGTTTTGTCTCCATCAGATTATGCTAAGTGGCAGTATGAGCTGGCTTTGTTGAAAAACGATGGAGATGCAAGCTCTTACGAAAAGTATTTTGGCAATTATCAGGATATTGATCTTTATAACAATGTACCTTCCAACAATTGGCAAGATCTTGTATTTGGTAGGACAGGAACAACTTTTAATCACAATTTAAGCATCAACGGAGGCGATTCCAAAAACAAATTTTCTTTTAGTTTCAGTCATATAGATGACAAGGCCATTATGCAAATGTCAAGTTTCAAGCGTGACAATATTAATTTTAAGTACACTACCAATCCTTCCAAAAATGTTTCAATGAATTTTTCTACTCGATACATCAACACAAAAATCAATGGTGGAGGTATGAATGAACAAAAGGAAGTTTCAAGTGCCGATTCGCGTTTGAAATATGCCATGATTTATCCTCCTTTTCCTTTGAAGGATCTGACATCAGAAGCCGGTACCAGTGATGATACGGAAATAGGAAATTTATATAATCCATTGGTGGCTATTTCCGATAACGATCGTCAACAAAAGCGGAACAATCTTAATATGGCAGGGGATATTACGTGGAAGGCATTTGATAATTTTAAGCTGAAAGTTGAGTTTGGATACGAGAATTATCGTGCAGAAGACCAGCGTTTTTATGGAACTACCACTTATTACATTAAAAATATTCCTTCCTCCGAAAATCAGGGTTATCCCGCTGCCGAATTGAACAATACATTTTTGAATACTTTTAGAAATACCAATACGGTAAGTTATGACTTTAAGAAATTATTGGGAACGAGTCATCATTTGGATGTATTGCTGGGAGAAGAATACATTTTTAATAGCAAGCAAACGTTAACTAATACTATTCACGGATATCCCAAAAGCTTTACTTCTACCAATGCTTTTAGGTTAACCTCTCAAGGAACTCCCTATAATATCGAGAATTATTATTCACCCGACGATATACTTTTATCATTCTTTGGAAGAGCAAATTATGATTATTTAAGTCGTTATCTGATGAGTGTAACATTTAGAGCCGATGGTTCGAGTAAGTTTTCCAAAGGCAATAAATGGGGATATTTTCCTTCTGCTGCCTTAGCATGGAGAATTTCTTCAGAACCTTTTATGGAATCTACTCAATCTTGGTTGGATGATTTAAAGCTCAGGTTGAGCTATGGAACAGCGGGAAACAACAACATACCATCCGGTCAGATGACACAATCTTTCGATTCCAAGTCTACTTCATGGATCAATAACGTTGCTTCTTACTGGTCTCCCTCAAAAATTATGGCAAATCCCGATTTGAAATGGGAGACAACCGTAACGCGAAACTTGGGATTGGACTTTGTCCTCTTGAAAAGTAAATTAAATGGAACAATTGAAGGTTATTATAATACCACTTCCGACTTGTTGATCAATTTCCCCGTTCCTGGTACAGGTTATGATACTCAGTACCGTAATATGGGAGAAACGCAAAATAAGGGCGTTGAATTTACACTGAATTGGATAGCAATAGACAAAAAGAATTATGGTTTGAGTTTCAGTGGAAACATTGGATTCAATAAAAACAAAATCAATTCTCTGGGAATAATGAGCGACTTTGGAGCAGCCAGTGGCTGGGCTTCAACTGAAATAGGAAACGATTACTGGATTGCTGCAGGAGGTTCTGTTGGGCAAATGTATGGCTACCGTTCCGATGGAAGATATGAAGTATCTGATTTTGAAGGATACGATTCTGTAAAGAAAAAATGGATATTGAAGGAAGGAGTTGTTGATTGTTCTTCCGTAATTGGATCAGATGCGCTTCGCCCTGGAGCAATGAAACTGAAAGACATTACCAATGACAGCATTGTAAATTCAAAAGATTATACGATAATAGGAAATGCCAATCCCTTACATACTGGTGGATTTACAATTAATGGAAGATTGTACGGATTTGACCTTTCTGCAAATTTTAACTGGAGTTATGGGAATGATGTGTACAATGCCAATAAAATCGAATACACTTCTACCAGTAAATATCAATATCGAAACATGTTAGCCATCATGGCAGACGGAAAACGCTGGACTAATTTGAAATCTGACGGAACCATTAGCAACAATCCGGCAGAATTGGAAGCCATGAATGCCAATACAACAATGTGGTCTCCGTATATGTCAAAATATGTTTTTTCCGATTGGGCTGTTGAAGATGGTTCTTTCTTGAGGTTAAATACGCTTACTTTAGGTTATACTTTACCGGTTCATTTAATCAGACAAATCAAAATTCAACAGTTGCGTTTTTATGTTACCGGTTATAATTTGTATTGCTGGACAAATTATTCCGGTTTCGATCCTGAAGTTTCAACTCGACGTAAAACCGAATTGACACCATCGGTTGATTATTCGGCATATCCAAAAAGCCGACAGGTAGTATTTGGCTTAAATTTAAATTTTTAACCTTGTAAATAATTTGATAAAATGAAAAAGACAATATTTATTTCTGCAATACTCACTCTTTTCTTAATGGGAATAATGAGTTCATGCGAGGAAACTTTAGAAGCTCCCACCAAATCGTCATTGGACGAACAGGTAATTTTTTCTACGCCTGTTTTGGCAGAAGGAGCTTTGATGGGCATTCATCAATCTTTGGCAGAAACCAATTCCTATCGTGGTCGTTACATACCTTTTTACGGGATTAACACCGATATCGAGTGGTACAATTCATCTGAAAATGTAAGTGATGACCGTGCAAAACTGACCGGTTACGATCCACTTCCTACCAATACTCAGATGAATATGGAAAACAATGCATGGGCTAAAATGTATGAAGCTATTGAACGTGCTAATTTATGTATTAGAGGTTTGCGGCTTTATGGAAATGTGGAGAAAAATCCAGAACTTGCCCAAATACTGGGCGAAGCCCTTACTTTAAGAGCCATGATTTACAATGATTTGATAAAAGCGTGGGGTGATGTCCCTGCGCGGTTTGAACCCATTTCTCCTTCTACGCTTTATTTGCCAAAATCGGACAGAGATGTAATTTACAAGCAAATAATTGCCGATTTGGCCGAAGCAGAAAATTATGTGGCTTGGCCTAATGAAACGGCTGTTACACGAACCACTGAACGAGTAAACAAGGCTTTTGTAAAAGGTTTAAGAGCCAGAATTTGTCTGGCTGCTGCTGGATATTCTCAACGTCCCGATGGAACGATTCGCAGAAGTAATGATCCTGAACTTTCGGTTGAAAACCTTTATCCAATCGTTAAACAAGAATGTATTGATGTCATTGAAAGCAAGACCTGTAAATTGGGAACTTTTGAACAAAATTTCAGAAACCTTTGTCAAGACAACGTTACTGCAGGATTAGAATCACTTTATGAAATACCATTTTCCGATGGACGTGGTCGGGTGTTATATACATTTGGAGTAAAACATACTACTACCGATAAATACACTCAACAAGCACAAGGTGGACAGAATGGACCGCTTCCTTATGTTTATTACGATTTTGATAAAGATGATATTCGTCGTGATATTACTTGTGTGCCTTATGAATGGACAAATGGCAAACAAGTGCCACGCAAACTGAGTTCGTGGTGTTTTGGAAAATTGCGTTACGAGTGGATGAAAAGAGTGGTTACTTCGACCAATGATGATGGAATTAATTGGCAATGCATGCGTTATGCCGATATTTATTTAATGGCTGCTGAAGCAATTAACGAACTTGATGGTCCGGAAGCAGCAGCACCTTATTTGAGAGAAATTCGCAAACGGGCTTTCCCAAATAATCCTGAAAAAGTTGACGCTTACATGGCAAGCGTAACTGCCAGCAAAGAAGCTTTTTTCAATGCTATTGTCAACGAACGTGCTCTGGAGTTTTGTGGTGAATCGTTGAGGAAGGCCGATTTGATTCGCTGGAATTTACTTTCTACAAAAATGAATGAAGCAAAAGCTAAACTCACCCGACTTGCTAATCGTCAAGGCGAATATGCCGACCTACCTGAAAAAATTTACTATAAAACAGCCAGCGATGGTGAATCGCTTATCATATATGGATTGGAGCATGGACATACCGATACCGAAGGAGCGGCTTTAAACTACGAATCGAGCAAGGGTTGGTTTGTAAGCAATGGTGTCAACACCTTAACTGATGATAAAATTAATTCTCTTTTTCAAAGAGATCCAGATACTCGTCAATTTTGGCCCATATGGCAAGTGTTTATCGATTCGAGTAACGGCTTGCTGAAAAATGATTATGGCTATTAACTAACCTTATTAAATTCTACAACATGAAAAAGATATTTAAAAATATTCCTATCCTATTTAGTTTATTGATTGTCTTCACTGTAAGTTCATGCAAAGATGATTTACCGGAAGAAATTACAGAATTGGTGACAGACAGATTGTTCTCTCCTGTTGGTGTTGAAGCAAAAGTGATAAACAAAACACAGGTGGTTCTTAACTGGACAAAAAATCCAAAGGCAGAAAGTTATGTAATTGAAGTATATGAAAATGACAGCTTGACATTTGCTGGAAGTCCGGTAATGATTTTTACTAATATTACGAATGATGATATTCCGGATACCATTAAGAGTGGATTGATAGGAGCAACGCAATATTCAGTACGTATCAAGGCCGTGGGAAGTGAAATTGCAGAATCGAAATGGAGTGCTGTGTATTTTAAAACCGGCGAAGAACAAATTATGAACGCCGTATCCGAAGAATCGGTTTCAGCACACAGTGTAAAATTGACATGGAAAGCCGGAGAGACAGCTACGAAAATTATTTTAACGGCTGGCCAAAGTACTTTAGAGCATGTGGTAACGGCAGAGGAAATAGCAGCTGGAGAAGCTACCCTAAGCGGATTGATTGAAGATACCGACTATACTGCCAGGCTGATGAAAGATGACAAAGTACGCGGAAGTGCTACTTTTACTACCAAAATTGATTTAAATGCAGCAAATACCATTGTTGTTCATCCTGATGAAGATTTGGTTGTTGCTATTCAGGGTGCAGCTTCCGGCAGCAGAATTGTGTTAGTTGCCTCAGACGATGGAAGCAATGAATTTTTAAAAAGTGCCGGTCAAACAATTAATATAGACAAAGGTATCAGTATCAGAGGATATTTGAAGAGCAATAAACCTACTCTTCATATGCAATTTAGATTAACTGCAGAAAACGCTTCTTTAACTGTAAAGGACGTTATTCTGAATGGTCAGAGCGATGCTGATATGCGTGATCATGTGGTGCAGCTCACTCAAAGTGTGGCTTGTGGTGATATTTTATTCAAGGATTGTATTATTACAAATTATGGTAAATCTTTGATTTCGGGTGCAAGTGGAATTGCTGTTTCGGTAAGATCATTTACCATTCAAAATTGCAAAGTATCCAACATTTTGACCAGTAGTGCCGATTGCATTGATGTTCGATCTGGATGTATTGAAAATGCAACGTTATTGAATTCAACTTTTTATAATTGTGCTCCCGACCGTGATTTTTTCCGGCTTGATGATGCCTCTTCCAGCTTCCCTGGAAAGTCGACCATTATTAAAGTCAACCGTTGTACTTTTAGTAAAGTAAATAATGATGCTGCTCGTCGCTTATTATACGTACGATTTGCTAATAATGAAATTACATTTACCAACAATGTAGTGGCTAATTCAGTGGGATATTATACCAACCAGACAGCTACCAATATTGTACTTTTCAACAAAAATAATTATTTCAATGCACCCAATTATCTTGTTTATACGGGTACAGCGCTGAATGTAAAAACTGATAATTCGGGCACTTACCTGCAGCAAAATCCCGGTTTTGTTGATGAAGCAAACGGTAATTTAACCATAACAAATGCTACCTTGTTGGAACAAGGTATTGGAGCCAATATTTCCTGGTAGTTTTTTCATAGCTGAGTAGAAGCATAAAGACAGTTTTATTGCTGTTTTTATGCTTCTTTAAAAAATCGATTTTATTGATCTCTAAATCTTAAAAGTGATGAAATTTAAGTCATTATTTTTAATGCTGGCAAGTGCAATTTTAATCACTGCCCATTTAAACGCAAAAAATCCTTACGAATATCTTTTCAAAAATTTACCTTTTGAAATGCCAAAAATCCAGCCCCCCACTTTTAAAAACAATGTGGTGAGGATAGAAGATTTTGGCGGAAAAGGTGATGGAAAAACTTTAAACACCGAAGCTTTTAAACAGGCAATTGATGCTCTTGCCCGAAAAGGTGGAGGTAAATTAATTGTACCTGCAGGTGTATGGTTTACTGGACCTATTGAATTAAAATCAAATATTAATCTTCATCTGGAAAAAGGAGCATTAATTCTTTTTTCAAAAGATTTTGATTTATATCCTTTGGTAGATACCTACTTTGAAGGTTTGGCAACCAAACGCTGCCAATCACCCATTTCCGGAAGGAACATTGAAAATGTAGCCATTACGGGCGAAGGTTCCATCAATGGATCTGGCGAAGCATGGAGGCCTTTGAAAAAATCAAAAGTTACAGCTTCGGAATGGAAAAAAGTGGTCAATTCGGGCGGAGTTGTAAAAGAGGGAAATTATTGGTTTCCATCGGAAAAATCATACAAAGGATACTCGATAAGCGACATGAATGTTCCGCGTGCAAAACTGACTGATGAAGAATGGATGGAAATAAGGGATTTTCTTCGTCCGGTTATGGTGAGTTTTATTCAATGCAAAAATGTTTTCTTGCAGGGTGTTTTATTTGAAAATTCTCCAAGCTGGAACATTCATCCTTTTATGTGTGAAAATGTGATTGTTGATAACATTATCGTCCGAAATCCCGATTATGCTCAAAATGGGGATGGAATTGATGTGGAATCCTGTAAAAATGTCATCATAGTCAATAGTTATTTTGATGTAGGAGATGATGCCATTTGCATTAAATCGGGCAAAGACGAAGAAGGCCGTCGTAGAGCTGTTCCTACCGAAAATTTAATTGTTCACAACTGTAAGGTTTTCAAAGCTCATGGTGGTTTTGTGGTTGGAAGTGAAATGTCGGGTGGAGTAAGAAATATTTCTGTCAGTTGCTGTCAGTTTTTAGGAACGGATGTGGGACTTCGCTTCAAAAGTAAACGTGGACGTGGTGGCGTTGTTGAGAATATTTTTGTTGACGGAATTTACATGTTCGATATTTTAACCGACTCATTTTTATTTGATTTGTATTATGGTGGCAAGTCCGCTACAGAAGCTATGGAAGAAGGAAACGATAATCAGAAAGATGCTGTATTGATGCCTGTTACAGAAGAGACACCCGTTTTCAGAAATATTTTCGTAAAAAACATAGTTTCGCGCAACGCACACAGAGCAATGTTTTTCAACGGGTTGCCTGAAATGAAAATCAGCAACATTCAGGTTGAAAATGCAATTATCACAGCTACTTATGGAGCAGAATTGAATAATTCCAAAGATATAGTATTCAAAAACATTTATGTTGAACCGACAATCGGTCCTGCTCTGCGTTTAAATCGGATAGAAAATTTTAAAGCCGAAAATTTCACCTATCCCGAAAAACTTCAAAATGCAATTGAACTGAAAGGAGAGGAAAACGAAAATATAATTATTTCAAATGTTAAAATCAAATGAAGTTCAGGTTCTCAGCAATTACGATTCTTGGTGTTTTGATGTTGTTTTTTCTTGCTTCAGCACCTAAACCTGTCAAGGTTTTGATGGCAGGTGATTCTACAATGGCCGATAAGGTGCTGTATAAAACAGTTTTTGACAGTTTGACGGGAAAATCTTATGAAGAACCTTTTCTTGAGCGGGGATGGGGACAATTATTGCCCGAATTGCTCAACGATAAGGCTTTGGTGAAAAATTATGCCAGAAATGGCAGAAGTACCAGATCGTTTATAGAAGAAGGATTGTGGACAGAGTTATTGAACAATACCGAAAAAGGTGATTTTGTGATTATTCAATTTGGACACAATGACGAGTCTGTAGAAAAAACGGGTCGTTATACCAATCCGGCGCAATTCAGGCTGAATTTTGTGGCATTTGTTGCCGAAGTAAGATTGAAAGGTGCGACTCCTGTTCTTTGTACTCCGGTAGCCCGAAGAAATTTCGACAACACAGGTCGCCTTGTACCAACACACGGCAGTTACCCCGAAATTATACGCAGTGTTGCTCGAGATTATCGGGTTCCAATGATCGATTTAGAAAAACTCACTTCTGAATGGTTGCAACACGAAGGTGTAGAAGGTTCAAAAAAATATTTCCATAAAATAGCGCCGGGTATTAGTCGCCTGTATCCCAATGGATTGGATGACAATACTCATTTCAATGAAGCTGGAGCTCGAACGGTAGCCGAAATGTTTGTAAAAGAAGTTGCAACTCAAAAAATCAAAGGATTTGAGAAAATTTTTAAAAAATGAATTTTTAAAATAAGTTTATTTTTAATTTAAAAGACCGATTATCAATGAGAAAACTTTATTTGCTGGTAATATTTTCATTAACGTGCTTCAGTTTAACTCCAAAAGAATCAAAATATTACGTTCGAATGGCTGATTCGGAAATGAAACGTAATCCTGAAAGCTGGATGCTTGATTTTTCAAAAAAACTGAAATGGGATTATTGCAACGGGCTTGAATTGCAGGCTTTTCTAAAAGTCTGGGAAAAGACCGGCGATGAAAAATATTTTCAGTATGCCAAAAGTTATGCCGATACCATTATTGAGGAAAATGGACAAATAAAAGGGTACAAACTTGAAGAATACAATTTGGATCGAATTAACTCTGGCAAATTCCTTTTCACTTTATATGAAAAAACTAAAGATGAAAAATACAAAAAAGCTATTGAATTACTTCGTAGCCAGATAAACACGCAGCCTCGCACCAGCGAAGGCGGTTTTTGGCACAAAAAGATTTATCCGCATCAAATGTGGCTGGATGGTATTTATATGGCTTCACCTTTTTTGGCTGAATATGCTTACCGGTTTAATGAACCGGCATTATTTGACGAAGTAGCTTTTCAAATTCTGCTCATTGCTAAACATTGTTATGATCCTGCCACCGGGCTGTATTATCACGGTTGGGATGAGAGTCGCCAACAAAAATGGGCTGACCCTGTGAAAGGAACTTCACCCAATTTCTGGAGCAGAAGCATGGGCTGGTATGCAATGGCAATAGTGGATGTGCTGGATTTCTTACCTGAAAATCATCCAAAACGACCCGAAATAATTAAAGTTTTGACTGATTTGTGCTACTCGCTCGACAAATATCGTGATCCGAAAACAGGAATGTGGTTTCAGGTTACGGATAAAATCAATGAAAAGGGAAATTATGTCGAATCGAGCGGTTCTGCCATGTTTATTTATACTTGGGTAAAAGGAGCGCAAAAAGGTTATTTGCCCAAAGAATTTCTCAAGAAAGGTAAAAAAGCCTACAAGCAATTTGTAAAAACTTTTATTGTCGAAAATTCTGATGGAACTATTTCATTGAAAAATGCCTGTGCTGTAGCCGGTTTGGGTGGCGAAAAAAATTATCGCGACGGCAGTTATGAATATTACATTTCCGAACCCATCAGGGACAATGACCCGAAAGCGGTTGCCCCTTTTATAATGGTGAGTGTATTGCTGAATAAATAAAGAGACATACCTTATCAATAAATTTTAAAAAAATACCAATGAAAAAAATATTTTACTTTCTGCTATTATTCTTCTTTGTAGGTTTTTCAATTATAAAGGCTCAAACCAAAATAGATGTTTGGGATTTTGGTGCGGCACAATTCGATCCTACTATTTACAACAACATGTTGGATGAAGCAACAATTAATAGTTGGTATCCGGGCGTAACACCCGGAACCACAGGGAAAAATTTACCCAGCTCATTTACCGTCGGTATTTTAAGCTGGACCAGTACTTCTTCTACAAGCGACCGCTTGAGAACATCCAATACCAATCTTACGCGTTACGATTCAAATGGTGTTCCGGTAACGGTAGCTTCAACTTCAGAAACTTTAACCGGATATCTTTATGTTAATGCCAGCGCTGCTACCGGAAGATATTTAAGCTTAAATTTAAACGAAGACGATGAGGTTACCATTTATGCCAAATCTCAAAATGGAACCGGGAAAATGACTTTTGAATATACGTCGGATAATTCTCAGAAAGACATCGTTTCTTTAACTTCATCACCGGAAATATATAAATTTGTAGCAAAGAAAGCGGGGGTATATAAAATTTATGATTCCGTTGATAAACCATTTTATTACAGAATTTTGAGAAAACCTGCCACGTATGTTTCCGTCAGTGGTACGTTTGATTTGACCAACGCTTCGGATATACCTTCAGGATACACGATTAATTTTACCAATGCTGCCGGAAAGGTTTGGTCAGTAGCTCCTGATGCTTCTAACAACTATTCCATAAATCTGCCTGCAGGATACACTTATTCTTTAAGTCTCAGTAATGCCAACGGCTATATTATATCCAATTCCGACCCTTTGTCGGTGAGTGGAAATACAACTTATAATCCTGTTATCTTAAAAGTTACACTTTACACATTAAGTGGGAATATTACTGGATTGCCTTCCGAAAAACTGGCGAAATTAGGATTAATTTTTACTCCTTCTGATACCAGAATTTATGTCCCCAAACCTGTAGTGAATGCTTCTGCCGGGACTTATTCTGTTCAGTTGGAAGCAAATTGCGATTATACGATTTCTGCTACAGGTGTAAATGATTATTATATCTCCAACAATAATGTAAATATCTCTTCAGATATTAATACCGATATTGTATTTGTAGCTAAGCCGGTTTATACTGTTTTGTTAAATATTAACGGTTTAGACGCTACGCAACTTTCCAAACTTTCTGTTACTTTCTCCAACCTGAATGAATCGGGTTATGTTTATTCTTTCACCGATTTGAATAATATTCAGTTGCGTGATGGAGTCTATTCCATTTCGTGCAGTGGTTTGGACGAATATCCTGTACAATTGGGACTTACGTCAAACTTAAAAGTAAATGGGACCGAAACTTCAAAAGATTTATCGTTTATTCCCGTTACGGATTGGTCTTTTGATGATGCCACCATTACAAGTGGTGTTACAACGGCTTATAAAGGAATGTTGTTTACCGGTTCGGTTTACAATGAAAAATCGAAGGGACATTTGGTACTCACAGGTAATGCAACGGCTAAAGTTCCTGTTTCACCCGGTGAAAAAATGATAGTTTATTACTATTATTCTGCCAAGTTCACTGTGGATGGAGGAAGTGAAATTTCTACCAACAGCGGAAGTACCAACCGCATTGAATCGCACGAATTTGTTTATGCGGAATCTACTCCCGGTTACATGACCATTGCTAATGTTACAGGAACGACCACCTATTTAACTGAAATTAAAATGGTAAAATCTGTAACCTACAAGCCAATAATAACGGTTGGAACCGATAAGGAATATCAGAGTATCAATGACGCATTAGCTGCCGTTCGTTGTATGACGCGTGAAAATACAGATACTGTAAAAATAATGATAGATCCCGGAAATTACGAAGAAATGTTGGTGATTGATATTCCAAACGTTACTTTGGTTAATGCTTCTACAACACCAAGTATTGCTCTTTTAAACAAAGGTGTGGATATTGATGAAAATGCTGTGAGAATTACTTCGTATTATGGACACGGATACAATTATTTCAGCATGGGCACCGACCAAAAATGGAATGCAGATGTTCTGAGAGTCAATAAGGAAAATGGTTATACAACTTATTCAAATACCGGAAGTGGCACAACTAACGGTTCTTACTGGAATGCAACAGTGGTAGTCTCAGCTTCCGGTTTCAGAGCTGACAATATAATTTTTGAAAATTCTTTTAATCAATATATTTCAAGAAAAGAATCGGAAGATGTAGTTCAGGAATGGTCAACCGGAGGAAAGGGTACCCGTCCTACAACTTACGGGAGTACGGATGTACAGAATAAGAACTTTGTAGAAAGAGCTGCAGCTATTGCATTTACGGCAAGTGCCGATAGGGCAATTTTAAACAAATGTCGAGTTGTTGGTCGTCAGGATTCATTTTATGGAGCTGAAGGCGCCAGAATTGCTGTTTATAAGGGCGTACTTATGGGTGCCACCGATTACTTGTTTGGAGGGATGACATTGACTTGCTACCAAACCGATTTAGCAATGAATACAAGTGAAGCAAGCTCGGATGTTGCTTACATTACAGCTGCACAACAAAATTCTGCTCGCGGATTTTTAATGTATGAATGCAATATAACTTCGGCGATTCCTTCTGTGGAGACAGCTTCACTTTATCGCTCCAAACCCGGATACTTTGGCCGTCCGTGGCAACCAACTACCAGCGAAGTGGTATTTTACTCTACAACCATTGAAACTACAAATAATCCGAGTTTTGACGGGCAATCCTTGATTGTCCCGGCCGGATGGAATAATTCTTTGGGTGGAACTTCCGATAAGGTTTACGAGTACAACACCATAGAAAAATCTGGAGTTGATAATTCTGCTTCTCGCGTTTCTTGGTCAAAAGTGCTTACAGAACCGGTTTTAAGCGACGGAACAGAAATTACTACTTTCAATTTTACAAAAGGAACTGATAATTGGGATCCAATAAACACTTTAAAATCTAATGATATTAATGCAAGTGTTTCACTGCAAAAGAAAGATGATTTTGTTCGGATATTTTCAGTTGGGAGCAAAGTCTTTATTTCAAATGTAAAAAATCCTTCCAAAATAAAAATTTATTCCGTAAATGGCTCTTTATCTTTTGTTAAGGAAATATCCGGAGATGATGAAATTTCATTGGATAAAGGATTGTGGATTGTAAATGTGGTGAATAACGAAAGCATTAAAACAGCAAAAGTTTTAATAAAATAAAATGATGAGGAAAAATAGAATTTTAACAATTTTGTGTGTTTTAGTTTCAAACATTTTTTTGTTACAGATATTTGCCCAAATCCTGGCTTTTCCCGGTGCTGAAGGCGACGGCATGTACACTACCGGCGGACGCGGAGGAAAAATTCTTTATGTAACCAAACTCACCGATGACGGGACAACGGGCACATTGCGCTGGGCTATTAATCAGTCGGGTGCAAGAATCATTATGTTCAAAGTCGCCGGAATTATTCCGCTTACTTCCGAACTCAGGATAAAAAACGGGAATCTGACCATTGCCGGCCAAAGTGCTCCAGGTGATGGAATTTGTCTGAAAAATTATCCGGTGGTAATACAGGCAAGTAACGTGATTATTCGTTTTATACGTTTTCGAATGGGCGATGAAGCGGCCGCAGGAAACACTTCTTACAGTTGGGATGGAGCCGATGCCATTTGGGGGCGTAATCAAAGCAATATCATTATTGATCATTGTTCCATGAGTTGGAGTATTGATGAATGTTCATCTTTTTACGATAACAAGAACTTCACACTTCAATGGTGTGTAATAGCTGAAAGTCTGAGAAAATCTGTTCACGGAAAAGGTACACATGGTTATGCTGGAATTTGGGGCGGGGCGCCTGCTACTTTTCATCATAATTTATTGGCTTTTCACGATAGCAGGAATCCACGTTTTTGTGGAAGCAGATATTCAAATAGT
Source organism: Paludibacteraceae bacterium (assembly GCA_018433525.1). Taxonomy (GTDB): domain Bacteria; phylum Bacteroidota; class Bacteroidia; order Bacteroidales; family Paludibacteraceae; genus MVYY01. Next base: position 47,164 of record JAHDRA010000006.1, on the reverse strand, counting down.
CCATCAACTGAAAGAGTTAATTTTACAAATAATGTCATTTACAATTGGGGAAGCAATTCCGGCTATGGAGGTGAAGGAGGCTATTATAACATGATGAATAATTATTACCGCTCCGGCATAGCCCGAAGTAGCGGTTCTACAAGTTATAGAATTTTCAGTCCAAATGCTGATGACGGAACGAATAGCCAACCAAAAGGCGTTTGGGGACATTTCCATTTAAGCGGAAACATTATGATCAATACACCCAGTGTTACCGATAATAACTGGTTGGGATTTCAACCTGTTGGAACTTATTCCGATACGATTAAATCAGAGGTTCCTTTTGATTTTCCGCCTTATTTGAGATTGCAACGTGCCGACAGTGCTTATTTGAGCGTAACGGCTTTTGCCGGTGCCAGTTTAAAGCGTGATGCAGTGGATACACGAATAATTGATAATGTGGTGAATGGAACTGTTACGGTTACACAAGGAAGCAATGGAAGCACCGGTGGTTTTATTGATTCTCAGGCAGATGTTGGCGGTTGGCCCGAATATACTTATGATCCGGCAACTGTTCCAACGGATACCGATGGCGATGGCATGCCTGACGATTGGGAAACGGCAAAGGGCTTGAATCCAAATGATGCTTCAGATGGAAGTACAAAAACGATTGACGGACAATACACTAATGTTGAAGTTTATTTGAACGAATTGGCTGCACCAGTCGTAAATCGACAATATTTGGATGCAAATACTGCTGTAAATGAAGTATATGCAAATTCTTCTTTGCGCATTTATCCCAATCCTTTCAAATCGGGAAATTTGAATATCAAAGCTGCTGAAAAAATCAATAAAGTTGAATTCTATACCTTGAGCGGTGCAAAAATTTCCGAAAAGGAAACGAATGGAACAGAAGTTTCATTTACCATGCAGCAGCTAAATGCCGGAATTTATATTGTAAAAGTTAAAATGGAAGACGGAATAATTCTTCCAACACTTTTGATAGTTGAACCATAATATTTTTCAAAATGAAAATCTTTAAAGAATTGGTTTTTGTGTGTTGTCTTTTTACGGTTGGTATTTCTGCTTCCGCTCAGATACCGGCCTTTCCCGGAGCTTGTGGAGGCGGAGTATTTGCTTCCGGTGGACGGGGAGGAAAAGTGCTTTTTGTAACTTCGCTTGCCGACGATAATTCGGAAGGTACGCTGCGTTGGGCTGTCAATCAAAAAGGTGCAAGAACCATTCTTTTTAAGGTTTCGGGAATCATTCCGTTGACAAAAACATTAACCATCAAAGAACCTGATTTGACAATAGCCGGGCAAAGTGCACCCGGCGACGGAATTTGTATTAAAAATCATGATGTTTTTATAGCGGCTGATAACGTTATTATTCGTTTTATTCGCTTTAGATTAGGGAATGAAATATTGCACAATGAAAGCGATGCTGTTGGTGGAAGGGATTGTAAAAACGTGATAATAGACCATTGCTCCATGAGTTGGAGCATTGATGAGTGTGCTTCTTTTTACACAAACGAAGATTTCACCTTGCAATGGTGTATTGTTTCAGAATCCTTGAATAATGCCGGACATGCAAAAGGTCCACATGGATACGGCGGAATTTGGGGTGGCAAAAATGCAAGTTTTCATCACAATCTGATTGCGCATAACTTAAGTCGCAATCCACGATTTAACGGTTGGAGACGGGAAGGATTGAAATACAATACTTCCATTGATGAAGAACGCGTCGATTTCAGAAATAATGTGATTTACGACTGGGGCGACAATAGTTCTTATGGCGGCGAAAACGGAAAATACAACATTGTTGGAAATTATTTCAAATATGGACCTGCCACCAAACCATCGGTCAGATTCAGAATTACGCATGTGGATATGGATAGTCACCCTGAAATGGTTTCTCCCGGCTATGGACAATATTTTATTGATAAGAATTTTGTGTATGGTTGCCCAGAATGTAAAAAAGACAACTGGGAATGTGTGTCTTATGCCGAAGGTGTTAACAAACAGCTTTGTAAGGCAACACATCCTTTTGAATGTACGCCTATTATTGAACAATCTGCGGAGGTTGCTTTCAAAAAAGTATTGCAATTTGCAGGAGCTTCATTCAGAAGAGATGCTGTGGATAAACGAATTGTGAAAGAAACGCAGAAAGGAAAAGCAACTTATAAAGGTTCGATTAATGGCAGACCCGGTATTATCGATTCTCAAAATGATGTGGGTGGCTGGCCTGTTTATCGTTCTACAGAGCCCTATCCTGACACCAATCAGGATGGGATTCCTGATGGATGGCTCGAAAAAAATTATCCCGGCAAATTTGCTACCGATATAAACGAAGAAGGTTATACTTATTTGGAAGTTTATTTGAACAGTTTGGTTGAAAAAATCACCAAATCGGAATATACCAATGCTTTGTCCAATAAATAAATTGTGGATAAAAATGAAAAAGTTTTTTCCAATATTGTTGATTTTTTTCATGGGTTTTTCTGGATGGTCCCATGCCGAGAAGACTATTGTGGTGGATATAAACGGCACAGGCGATTTTAGAAATATTCAGCAAGCCATAGATTCTGTTCGGGCTTTTAATCCGGATGGCTGGGTTACCATTTACATAAAAAACGGATGTTACAAGGAGAAAATCGAAATACCGACTCATATTTGCAACATCCGCTTGATTGGGGAAGACAGAGACAAAACTGTTATTAGTTTTGACGACCATGCAAAAATCAACAACATGGGAACATTTAAAACCTATACGTTAAAAATTTGTGGTAACGATATGCTGGTTGAAAATTTGACGGTTGAAAATGCTGCTGCACCTGTGGCTCAAGCGGTAGCTTTGCATGTGGAAGGAGACAGAATCGTTTTTCTGAATTGCCGTTTTTTGGGAAATCAGGATACTGTTTATGCCGGACGCGAAAATTCACGTCAGTATTTTGAAAACTGTTATATTGAAGGAACAACCGATTTTATTTTTGGACCGGCTACTTGTTGGTTTGAGAAATGTCAGATTTACTGCAAACGAAATTCCTTCATTACAGCAGCCAGTACACCACAGAATATCCCTTACGGATTTATTTTCAACAATTGTACCGTTTCTCTTGCCGATTCTGTCAATGCTGTTTATCTGGGACGTCCGTGGCGACCTTATGCCATGACCGTTTTTATGAATTGCATTTTACCCAAAGGAATCGCACCTGCCGGTTGGCACAACTGGAAGAATCCTGAAAATGAAAAAACAGCTCGGTATTACGAATACAACAATTCCGGCGAAGGAAGCAGAACTGACTTACGCGTAAAATGGGCAAAACAACTTACAAAAATGGAATGTGAAAAAATAACAATAGAGAATGTGCTCGGTAATTTTGTGGAAGAAATGAAAAAAATGAAGAACGAATAAAATCTTCTTTATTGATTCAAAAATTTTTTAAAAGGCTTTACAGCAATCAAATAACTATTTATTATTCATTTATTTACTAACAATCAAAAATTTACGATTATGAAAAAGGTTTTACTAAGCGCCATTTTGTTGGCTGGTGCGGCAACTATGTTTGCACAAAAAACATGGAATTTTAGCAACACTGAAAAGTTCCCTGCACAAACAATTTCTTCAACTACCATTATTGATGGGTTGAAAATTATGGCTACTGCTGATGCAACAGTAGCAATTGATGCAAATGCTAAAAAACACGGAACGTATTCCTTTACTCAGCGTTTGAAGTTAGGTGGTTCAGGTGGCTTTACTGCTGAAAATCGGTATATGCCCACTACACGAGCTTTGGTATTTCAAGTAACCGGACCAGGAACTATAACGGTTTCTTGTCTCTCTTCAAGCAGTAGCGCAGACAGAAGGCTGTTGCTTACTAATGGAACGGATTCAATTTCTTCTTTCAGTGCTCCAGGAGTTTATAGTGATCCTGATGGAAATAATATTCCTTTGGAAACTTTCAACTATACCGGTGGTGCTGCTACTCTGTACTTATATTCAGTTAGTAGTGGAGTTAATATTTATTTATTGGATGTTTCTTCAGCTAAAGACTATGAAGAATCTCCATCTTCCGTAAAAATTCAGAAATCCGAAAATTCTATTGCTTTTAACGGTTCAGAAATTGTTAATGCTAAAGGTTTAGCACTGCAGGTTTTTAATGCAAGTGGAAAAAGAATTATTGCTTCTTCCGCCACCACAATTTCAACTACTCAACTTCCAAAAGGAGTGTATATAGTTCGTGAGGTGGGGACATCCAACACTTTGAAATTTGTAAAATAATTTTAAACAAGTTGTAGTTTTAACAAGCTGTTCAAAGATTTTGGACAGCTTGTTATCCATTATTTATTCAAACAAATCTAACTATTCCAATTAATTTAGTTACCAACTTTAAAATTTAGAATCTTACATCATGAACAAAACTGTTATTCTCTTTCTTCATTTAATGTTTTTCTTTTCTTTATCGGCATATTCTCAATCAATAGATATTTTTGAAGCCAACGGATGGCTGGAGTCTGCTTGTCTTAAATGGCATTCTTCCGGTCCGGTTGATAGTTACAATGTTTATTATACCGGCGGTGGCATTACAAACAAAAAAATTGACAGTCCATTAATCCGTAAATATGCAGATTATTGGAGAGCTGATATTGTCGGATTGGCAGAAGGAGAATACAGTTTTACGGTGAAACCTGTAGTAAATGGAACGGAAGCTGAAGGAGCTTCGGTAAGTGCCATAATGGTGAAAGCTCACGACAGAAGCGGTTTTGCATTTCAGGGCAGTCGCGTTCCGGGAGCTTATAAAAGTGATGGAACATTGAAAGACAATGCGGTGATTCTTTATATTACCGAAAGTAATAAAAATTCGGTATCCATGACTGTTACCGGTGCAACAACGAATCCATGCGTTGGACTGCAAAGCATATTGGATGGTTTTAAAAAAGGGAAAGATACACGTCCTTTATCGGTTCGATTGATTGGACAAATTACCGACCTTGATTATATGTTGAATGGAGATATTGTGATCGAGAACAACAATAATGCTTCAAGTTATATCACTTTTGAAGGAATTGGCGACGATGCAGTAGCCGATGGTTGGGGATTACGTATAAAAAATGCTTCTAACATCGAAGTCAGAAATCTTGGTTTTATGAATTGCGACAGTGAGGAAGGAGATGATGTCAGCTTACAACAAAATAATGATTACATCTGGGTGCATAATTGCGACTTTTTCTATGGCGCAGCCGGCAGCGATGCCGATCAAATTAAAGGTGACGGAGCACTTGACTGTAAAAAATCTACTTATGTTACTTTTTCTTACAACCATTTCTGGGATTGTGGAAAATGCAATTTGCTAGGTTTAAGTGAAGGAACAACATCCGGCCTTTATATTACCTATCATCACAACTGGTACGATCATTCCGATTCGCGTCATCCTCGCGTTCGCTATTATTCTACACATGTTTACAATAATTATTACGATGGAAATGCAAAATACGGTGTTGGCTCAACCACCGGTGCCTCTGTATTTGTAGAAGGAAATTATTTCCGCAATTGCAAATATCCCATGCTGATTTCCAAGCAAGGTACTGATATCTATCAGTCAAGTGGTACTTTTTCAGGAGAAGATGGCGGTATTATCAAAGCATTTAACAATTACATGACCGGTCAAAATCGTTTTGTTGCTTATGGAAGCTCCGATTTTGCCAATTCAACTGTCGATTTCGATGCTTATGTAGTTGCTTCAAGAAGTGAAACTGTTCCTTCGACAGTGAAGACAAAACAAGGCTCAAATACCTATAATAATTTCGATACGGATGCGTCTGTCATGTACCAATATACAGCAGATACCCCAGAACAAGCAAAAGAAAAAGTAATGCAATACGCCGGACGAGTTAATGGTGGCGATTTGAAATGGACATTTAACAATGCTGTTGATGATGCATCTTATGATGTAAATACGGGTTTGAAAGCGGCTCTTACAAATTATAGTACAAGTTTAGTAGCCGTTCAGGGTGAAAGTAGTTCTTCCGGCAGCTCGCAAACATTGACTGTAACAGGTGATGTTAATCAAACGGTAACATCGGGAAATGCCATTAGTAATATTGTTTTCACTTGGGGTGGTGAGGCTACAGATGCTTCAGTTAACGGATTGCCGGCTTCAGGAATCGACTACATAAAAGATGCTGCTGCCAAAACGATTACCATTTCCGGTACACCAACAGCTACTGTTTCCTATACGGTAACCACAAGCGGACAATCAGGAACTCCGGTTTCAATATCAGGCACAATTATCGTTACAAGCGGATCGGGTTCTTCGGGAGCAATGATTCATAACTTTACAACGGATGGTAAAACCAGTTCTTTCTATTCTATTACAGGCAATCTGTCCACAAGTTACGGAACGGTTACTTATCAAGGCTTAACCTTAACACAGTGCCTCAAAATGGAGTCGAGTACCAATATCAGCTTTACAACTACTTCGGAAGCTACTTTAACGCTGGTATTCAATCCTGATTATACCGGTACCGTTAAAATTGACGGAACTACTTACACGCCGTCCTCTACAAATGGAATTGTAACCATTAGCTCACTTCCTGCCGGATCTCATACGATTGTAAAAGGAAGCGGCTCCAGTTATCTGTTCTATATGAGTACTGTTTACAATTCAATTTCAGGAATTAGTAACACAAATCAGTCAACTTCTATCCAGCTTTATCCAAATCCTGTTTCCAATTTATTGAACATCAATTCAAATGAAAAAGTAACGAAAATCGAAATCTTTAGTATTTCAGGTCAGATAATTACGCAATTAAATGGAAACAGCTCGAGTATTGATTTGAGCAATTTGTCAAGTGGCAATTATTTAATAAAAATTCATACGCAAAATGGAGTCCTAACCAAGCTGATCGTGAAGAAATAATTCTTATTTTGGGCAAATAGCAGTGAAGTTTATTCAAGACCATATTCATTCACTGCTATTTCACCCTTTGTATTGTATTTTAACTTTTTATCATGAAATTTTCTCATTCAATATTTCTTTTTGGTGCGATTGTTTTATGCTTTCCCGTAAAGGCACAAACAGTAATGATAAACGGTGTTCCGCGAGATACAGGCTATACGGTTTACAATACTTATATTAAACTAAAAAAACAGTTTCCTTTTATTCGCCCGGCGGAGGCAAGAATGTCCGACAATCTGAAATCGTACGAGAACATTGCTTACAAATCCATTTCACCGGAAAGGAAGCTGTTGTTGAATATTTATCGGTTGGATAACAATGAAGTTTTACCTGCCGTAATCATGGTTCATGGCGGAGGTTGGAATTCAGGTTCTCCTTCATTACAAAAAGCAATGGCAGTGAAACTGGCTCAAAAAGGTTTTGTCTGTATTACCGTCGAATATCGTCTTATTCCGGAAGCTTTATTTCCTGCCGGAGAAGAAGATTTGGAAGATGCCGTAAGATGGATTGCGGATAACGCAGAAACTTACGGAATCAATCGGGATAAAATTGCCGTTTCGGGATGCTCGGCAGGGGGACAATTGGCTGCTTTAATCGGAACAAAAAATAAAGATAAGCTCATCAAAGCCGTTGTCAATATCGATGGCATTTCTTCCTTTATCGACAAAGCGACCATTGACAGAGCACAAAAAGCTCGAAACGATGGAGATAAAATGCCGGTTGATGCCTTGTGGCTGGGCGGAACATTTGCCGAACGTCCCGAAAATTGGAAAGTTGCTTCAGCGGTAACTTGGGTCAATCAGAATTCTGCTCCAGTCTGTTTTATCAACAGTTCCATTCCACGCTTTCATAATGGCAGAGACGAACATATCCGAATGTTGGACAGTTTGGGCATTTATTCCGAAGTACATGCTTTCGATGATTGTCCTCATTCTTTTTGGCATTTTCATCCGTGGCAATTATCTACGGTTCAATATGTTGCCAATTTTCTAAATCGAATTTTATACAATACTCCAATTGCAGTCAATCATTCGAAATATGATCTGATCGTTGCTCAGGATGGAACGGGCGATTTTCGAACAGTTCAGAAAGCCATCAATGCCGTGCCCGATTTTCGCAAAAGGAAAACCAGTATTTTTATTCGCAACGGATTTTACAGAGAAAAACTCATTATTCCTGAAACGAAGGATTCGTTGACCTTGATTGGAGAAGACAGGAATAAAACGATTCTTTCGTACAATAATTTTGCTTCAAAACCGAGTGGTTTCGGCGATCAACTGGGAACTTCCGGTTCTGCAAGTGTTTATATTTGTTCACCCAATTTTACGGCTGAAAATTTAACTTTAGAAAACGCAGCCGGACCGATTGGTCAGGCGGTTGCAGCTGTTGTTCGAAGCGATAAGGCACGTTTTTTAAATTGTAATTTTTGGGGATTTCAGGACACACTTTACCCACACAAAGCCGGCAGCAGGCAATACTATAAAAATTGTTACATCGAAGGGATGGTTGATTTCATTTTTGGCTTTTCAACTGCTTATTTTGACTCTTGTGAACTTTACTGCAAAGAAAGCGGATTTATAACCGCAGCAGCAACGCCTCAAGAAAACAACTATGGATTTGTGTTTTATCGTTGTCAAATTCATGGCGAAAATCCGGCTTCATTTTATTTGGGAAGGCCGTGGCGCCCTTATGCAAAAGTAACTTTTATCGAATGCGACATGACCAACGTCATAAAACCGGAAGGGTGGGATAATTGGGGAAAAGTTTCCAATGAAAAAACGGCTCAATTTTCGGAATATCAAAATTCGGGTGAAGGTGGTAATTTGACCAATCGTCGTGTGAAATGGTCGAAAACGCTTTCATCCCGACAAGTTAAAAATTTCGACAAGGAAATAGTACTCGGGAAAGATTTTTTTGAGAAAAAGGAAGATAATCATATAAACAAGAAGTAAAATGTTCAAAATCAGTCGATCAATATCTTTAATAGTTTTTGCATTGCTTATTCATAATGTTTATTCACAATCGGTTACCGTTAAAAATCAATCCAACGTCTTGTTGAAGGATTTTATGGTCGAAATTCCGGTGAATAAATTGCCCTTAACCATTGGAAATTACTATGTAGTTTCGAAAGAAGGCGTTCAATTGCCGGTTGAAATTGTTTCCGATATAAATGCTGAACAAATCGTAGTTTTTTCGATTGAAAGATTGCAGCCGAATGCTATATTAAAATTTAACTTTCAGCGTGGACAAGCTGAAAATTATCCCAAACGAACCTATGCAGAAATTGCTCATAAAATTGGAGGTCAGTTTGTAAACGGAAAATATCAGGGTGAATTTTCGTGGGTGAAGCCCAATTTTATCCGTTTGCCCGGAAATTTTAAGGATCATTCCTATTTTATAAAATATGAAGGAGCCGGCTGGGAAAGCGACAAGGTGGCCTATCGATTTTACCTCGATCAGCGAAATGCGCTGGATGCCTTTGGAAAAAAAACGCCCGGAATTGTTTTACCGGCAGTGGGCGTTGATGGTTACGACAATTATCATAAAATGGCCGTTTGGGGAATGGACGATATGGAAGTTGGCAAGTCGCTGGGTATTGGCAGCATTGCTTATTGGGATGGGAAAAAAGCTTTCAGAGTCGAAAAACGCGACAGTTTGGTATGTTGTGTCATTTCGGATGGGAAAGTTCGTTCACAAATAAAAACCGTTTATTACGGTTGGGAAGCAGCAAACAAAGTCAATCTAACTTCACTGATAACCATTGATGCAGGGCATCGGGCTTCGCACATGGTATTGAAAATTGATGGGAAATTGGATAATATAGCCACAGGAATTATAAAGTTGAAGAATACCGAAATAATTGTGCCTCCAGCCAACGACGGGGAATGGACATATTATGCTACTTTTGGTTGTCAGAGCATGAATAATGATAATATGGGACTTGCGATTTTTTATAGAAAAAGGCAATTGCAGACTTTGACCGAAGACGAACTGAATCACGTTATCGTTCTTACGCCGGATCATGGTTATGTTGAATATTATTTTATGGCTACGTGGGAAAAGGAATGGCAGCCAATTCAGGATAAAGCATCGTTTATAAATGCCATAGATGATGAGCTTAACTGTCTGAATCAGAAAGTGTCAATACGTGTGCATAAAAAATGAAATGGTATCCATTTTAAAGTTATTTTCAGCTTTGCTTGTTTTATTTGTTAATATTATGAAAAAAAATTTATATGCTAATTAAAATGGGAATATTTTTATAACTTTGTGTGCGCACACAGTTTATATTTTTACAGAAAATAATCTTTTAAAACAGAATATTATGCAAAGTTTTATTAACGATGATTTTTTACTGCAAAGTGATGCAGCAAAAGAGCTTTATCATCAACATGCCGAACATCAACCGATTATTGATTATCATTGCCATTTGAATCCCGAATACATTGCCAACGATCGTCAGTTCGACAATCTGGGACAAATCTGGCTCGAAGGTGATCATTACAAATGGCGTGCTATGCGCTCCAACGGAATTGACGAAAAATATTGTACAGGGAAAGACACTTCAGATTGGGAAAAATTTGAAAAATGGGCTGAAACTGTTCCTTATACCATGCGCAATCCACTGTATCACTGGACGCATTTGGAATTGAAACAGGCTTTTGGCGTGGATAAATTGCTAAGCCCGGCTACGGCAAAAGAAATTTTTGATGAATGTACTGCTAAGCTCCGTACAAAAGAATATTCTGCACGCGGCTTAATGAAAAAATTCAATGTGGAAGTTGTATGTACGACCGATGATCCGGTTGACAGCCTGAATTATCACATAGCTTTGAAGCAAGAAGGCTTCGGTATCAAAGTGTTGCCGGCTTGGCGTCCCGATAAAGCAATGGCGGTGGAAAATCCGGTGGAATATCGAAAATATGTCGAGAAACTTTCGGAAGTTTCAGGCGTTACCATTCGCAAATTTGATGATTTGTTACAAGCATTGCGCGTTCGTCATGATTTTTTTGCCGATTTGGGCTGCAAACTTTCCGATCACGGAATTGAAGAATTTTATGCAGAAAAGTGGTCAAAATCGGAAATTGAAGTCATTTTCAACAAAGTTTACGGTGGTAAGGAATTAACTCAGGAAGAAATTCGTAAATTCAAATCGGCCATGCTTTACGAAGGCGCTGTTATGGATTGGGAAAAAGGTTGGACACAGCAATTTCATTACGGAGCTATTCGCAACAACAATTCCAGGATGATGAAGCAGTTGGGGCCCGATACCGGATTCGATTCCATTGGCGATTTTACGGTTGCAAAAGCCATGAGTGCATTTTTCGACAGTTTGGATGTTTCCGGAAAGCTTACAAAAACTATCATTTACAATCTAAATCCACGCGACAACGATCTTGTTGCCACCATGATAGGAAATTTCCAGGATGGTAGCGTTCCGGGAAAAATGCAATTCGGTGCGGCATGGTGGTTTCTCGATCAGAAATCCGGCATCGAAGCTCAATTGAACTCACTATCCAATTTGGGATTGCTCAGTCGTTTTGTCGGAATGTTGACCGATTCACGAAGCTTTTTGTCTTATCCGCGACACGAGTATTTTCGTCGTATTCTTTGCAATTTGATAGGCAATGATGTGGAAAACGGTTTGCTGCCTGCTTCCGAAATGGACTTTCTGGGAAAAATGGTGGAAAACATTTCTTATTTCAATGCAAAAAACTTTTTTGAATTTTGATTTTTATTCATTTAAAAAATATTCATAATGAAATTAGGAAAATATAGTTTTGGTGTCGGAGACAGATTTTCGCACCAGGGAAAAGCGCAATTGAAAGCTTTAATGAAAGCCAATGAAAAAGGATTAAATATTATTCCCGTATGGAATAAATCGAATCGTGAGCATACTTATGTCCATTCTCAACCGAAAGATACGAGAGTGGAAGCCGACAATGCTGTTAAAGCTTTAAATTATAAAGGGCCATATTTTGTTGATGCCGACCATATTAATTTGAATACGGTTGCTCCTTTTGTACAGGTTTCCGATTTCTTTACACTCGATGTGGCTGCGTATATCGGAAAAGAAAGTACTAAGGAAGAGGTGAATCAATTTATTGATTCCTGTAAAAAGTACATGGGGCAACTTGAAATTCCCGGATTAAAGGAACCATTGAATGTGTCAAAGGATCTGCTGGAAAAAATAACAAATAAATTTTTGGCTGCTACGCAACAAGCTTCTGAAATTTATGCCTATCTCAAAAAAGAAAAGGGCGCCGATAATTTTATTACGGAAGTTTCGATGGATGAAGTGGAATATCCACAAACTCCCATCGAGTTGCTCTTTATTTTGAAAATGTTGGCAGACAAAGGTGTCCCGGTTCAAACCATAGCGCCCAAATTTACCGGCCGATTCAACAAAGGAGTCGATTATGCAGGCGACTTGGAACAATTTGCTAAAGAATTTGAAGAAGATGTGTTGATTATCGATTTTGCAATAAAAGAATTTGGACTTCCGGAAGAGTTGAAATTAAGCGTTCATTCGGGCAGTGACAAGTTTTCCATTTATCCCGTTATGAGCCGAATCATTAAAAAACACGACAAAGGCTTACACCTTAAAACAGCCGGAACAACATGGTTGGAGGAAGTTATTGGATTGGCTAAAGCCGGAGGAGATGGATTGATGGCGGCTAAAAAAATCTACGCCAACTCCTATAACCGAAAAGATGAATTATGCGCACCTTATGCTGATGTGATTGATATTGATGGAAGTAAACTGCCGTCAGTGGAAGAAGTTAACGCATGGGGAAGTGAAAAATTCGTAAACACGTTGCGTCATGACCAAACTTGCCCCGATTATAATCCCAATTTCCGACAGTTGATTCATGTAGCTTACAAAGTTGCTGCCGAAATGGGAGATGAATATATTTCATTGCTCGAAAAATATGAAGAGATTATTGGCCAGTGTGTAGAGGAAAATATTTACGATCGACATTTGAAAAGATTGTTCGATTTGTGAAAACTCTCTCAGAAAGAATGAATTAATTTTATAATTTTGAAACATAATTCTAAAAATAAATATCATGTACGAACTTTTTGACATTAAGGATAAAGTTATCGCATTTACCGGAGGAACAGGCGTTCTGGGTGAATCGATGGTGAAATATTTGGCTGCACACGGAGCAAAAATCGCTGTTCTGGCTCGAAGCAAGGAAAAAGGCGACAAACTCGTCGAAGAAGTGAAGGGAAAGGGTGGCGAAGCTATGTTTCTGGTAACTGATGTTACCAATGAAACCATTTTAAGACAAAATGTCGAAGATATCCTTGCGAAGTACGGAAAAGTGGATGTGTTGATCAATGCTGCCGGTGGCAACATGCCCGGTGCTACCATTGGACCGAACAACACCATTTTCGACCTGAAACTCGATGACTTTCGTAAAGTGGTAGATTTGAATTTGATGGGTTCTGTCATTCCGACAATTGTTTTTGCCGAATGCATGGTCAAAGCCAACAAAGGAAATATCATCAACTTTTCGTCAGCTTCTGCACTTCGTCCATTGACTCGCGTAGCCGGATACGGAGCAGCCAAAGCAGCCGTAACCAACTTTACAAAATACATGGCAGGCGAACTGGCTACCAAGTTTGGTGAAAACTTCCGCGTCAATGCTATTTGTCCCGGATTTTTTATTACGGAGCAAAACCGCACTTTATTGATTAATCCTGATGGTTCTTATACCGAACGTGGAAAAGCCGTTATTGCTCATACACCTTTCCGTCGGTTTGGCGTTCCGGAAGATTTGTTAGGAACCATGCATTATTTAGTAAGCGATGCTTCTAAATTTGTTACGGGCACTGTTGCCATTGTTGACGGCGGATTTGATGCCTTTTGCATTTAATTTTCAGTACCGAAAAGTCTTACAGAACATTTATTTGAAACCCACATGTATTGCATACACAAACACGAATGAATATAATATTCAGACATGTGGGTTCCATCAGACCTTTAAAAAATAAATTATATTCTGATGAAATTAAACATGATTTCGAAATAACGATTACACGTTTTAATTATATAAAAAAGTTGACAGGTAATAAGGTTTATTCTTGATATTGATTATCGTTACTAAGGTTTTTAATAAATCATTAATTTAATAAAAAAATAATATTGATATGTCGCTTCAATTACGGAAAAATGCAAAATATGCTTTGCTGACACCTACGAGCATGGGTGTACGTATTACTCCTGTGAATGGACAACCTGTTCATAGCAGTCAATTGTTCGAAATGCAGGCTACCAGTGCCGAAACCAATGTGGCAAGTATTTCCTCATTTTTAGGTCTTCCGGTCAAAGTGTTGACTACTTTCGTAAAGGACAGTCCAATTGCTTCGTTTATCAAGTCCGACTTGCATCGTCGGAACATCGACTTTGAAGGACCGGAAATCCCTCAAGGTGGTCCTTGGGGCTATCGTCATCAGTTCAACATTGCCGACAGCGGTTATGGATTGCGAGGGCCGCGTGTGCTCAACGACCGTGCCGGTGAAGTGGGACGAACTTTGAATGTAAAAGATTTTGATCTGGAACGAATTTTTTCCAAAGAAGGAGTGAAAATAATTCATTTGTCGGGATTGATTGCTGCGCTTTCGCCGGAAACGAGCAATTTTTGTCTTGAAATTGCACGCTATGCAAAAAAAGAAGGAACGCTCATTTCTTTTGATTTGAATTATCGGGCTACTTTTTGGAAAGGACGCGAAGCCGAATTAAGGACAACTTTCTCCGAAATTGCTTCTTTGTCGGATATTTTAATCGGGAATGAAGAAGATTTCCAACTTTGTCTGGGCATAAAAGGACCGGCCGAAGGAGGCAAAGGGTTGGAAAATGCCATTGATTCTTTTAAGGAAATGATTATGAATGCACAGGTAACTTTTCCGAATGTGAGCGTTTTCGGAAATACGCTTCGTGAAGTCATCAGTGCAAATGAACATTTGTGGGGTGCTATTGTTTATAATGGAAAAGATTGGCAGGTCATCAAACCACGACCCATTTACGTGCTCGACCGGATTGGCGGTGGTGATGGATTCGTAGGCGGTTTACTTTACGGGATTCTGAAAGAGTGGAATATCGAAAAATGTACCCAATTTGCGTGGGCAAGCGGTGCATTGGCAACCACTTTCCTTACCGACTATGCTCAACCGGCCGATGAAGAACAAATTTGGAGTATTTGGGAAGGAAATGCCCGCGTAAAAAGATAAAAGCTATAGAACTTCGACAGAAGAAACCTCTTTTTATAAAACAGAATATTGAAATAAAAACAGAAAAAATATGAAAAAATTGGCAGATATTGGCTTGATAGGATTGGCCGTCATGGGTGAGAATTTGGTACTCAACATGGAAAGTAAAGGCTTCACTGTAGCCGTTTATAATCGTACGGTCGAAAAGGTGGATAAATTTATCAACGGACGTGGAGCAGGGAAAAATTTTATCGGTGCTCATTCGTTAAAAGAATTGGTCGATTCGCTGGAAAGGCCGCGTAAAGTAATGATGCTGGTGAAAGCCGGACAACCCGTGGATGATTTGATTGAACAGCTTATTCCGCTGCTCGATAAAGGCGATATTATCATTGACGGCGGAAACAGTCATTTCCCTGATACCATACGTCGTACTAAGTATGTCGAAAGCAAAGGCTTGCTTTATATTGGTACCGGCGTTTCCGGAGGCGAAGAAGGAGCATTAAAAGGTCCATCCATGATGCCCGGAGGTTCTCCTGCAGCTTGGCCTTATGTGAAAGATATTTTTCAGGCTGTGGCCGCAAAAGTGGAAGATGGAACGCCATGCTGCGATTGGGTTGGCGAAAATGGTGCCGGACATTTTGTAAAAATGGTTCACAACGGCATTGAATATGGCGACATGCAAGTAATCAACGAAGCTTATTTTTTAATGAAAGAATTGCTTGGCATGACCGATGACGAGCAACATGAAGTTTTCAAAAAATGGAACACCGGCAAGTTGGATTCCTATCTGATTGAAATAACGAGAGACATTCTCGCATTTAAAGATGAAGACGGAACGCCGCTGGTGGAAAAAATCCTCGACACGGCCGGCCAAAAAGGAACAGGGAAATGGACAGTGGATGCAGCGCTTGATTTGGGCATTCCGCTGACTCTGATTGGTGAATCGGTTTTTTCTCGTTGCTTGTCGGCACAGAAAGATTTACGCGTGGAAGCTTCAAAAGCCATTTCAGGACCGAAGAAAGCATTTAAAGGCGACCGCCAGCAATTTATAAACGATCTGGAGAATGCCATTTATGCTTCCAAAATAGTTTCGTATGCACAAGGTTACGATTTGATGATGCAAGCTGCCAAAGAGTACGGCTGGAATCTGAATTACGGCGGCATTGCGCTGATGTGGAGAGGCGGCTGTATTATTCGTTCCGTATTTTTGGGAGATATCAAAAAAGCATTTGACCAGAATCCGAATCTTCGTCATTTGCTGCTCGATCCATTCTTCAAAGAACAGGTTGAATCGGCTCAGGAAGGTTGGCGAAGAGTTTGTGCCGTTGCAATGGAAAACGGAATTCCGGTTCCGGCTATGGCTTCTGCTCTTTCCTATTTCGACGGATTCCGCACCGAACGACTACCGGCAAATCTTTTGCAGGCACAACGCGATTATTTCGGCGCTCATACGTATGAAAGAGTTGACCGTCCGAGGGGTGAATTTTTCCACACCAACTGGACAGGAAGAGGCGGCGAGACTGCTTCGACTACATACAATGTTTAATGAATAATGTTTTTTGAATTTGATCCATTCTGACAGATGCCCTCCAAAAGCTCTGTCAGAATTGTTTTTACAGTATGTTTCTACATCCCAGAATTTTCATTATCAACAACCATTATGATTTATTTTGAAAAAGGTTCAACCACGACGAACCTTACTTCCGAAGATTTAAAAAACGGACTTTACGAAGCTTTGGTAAAGTTAGGCAAGCGACAAAAGGTGCTGGCCATTCCGCCCGATTTCACTCGCTATCCAAGTCATGCCGGAGAGCTGACGGAATTTGCATGGCAATATTACGGCGAAAAGCTCACGGACGTTTTGCCGGCATTGGGCACGCATACCGGCATGACGGACGAACAAATCGCGACCATGTTCGGTCAAGTGCCGAAAGCGATTTTTCGTGTTCACGACTGGCGGCATGATGTCGTAACGCTGGGTTATGTGCCCGGATCGTATGTTTCGGAAGTAACCGAAGGAGCGTTAAGTTTCGACTGGCCGGCTCAGGTGAATAAGCTGCTGGTGGAAGGTAATTTCGATTTGATTCTTTCCATCGGACAGGTTGTGCCGCACGAAGTGGTAGGGATGGCCAATTACAACAAAAATATCTTTGTGGGAACAGGCGGACAGGAGGGAATCAACAAAAGTCATTTTATCGGAGCGGTTTACGGCATGGAAAAAATGATGGGACGAGCCAATACGCCCGTTCGGAAAGTATTCAACTATGCTTCGGAGCATTTTGCAGCTCATCTGCCGATTGTTTATGTGCAAACTGTTGTCGCTTTGAACAAAGAAACCGGGAAACTGCAGACTTACGGGCTTTTCATTGGCGACGATTTCGAGGTTTTTGACAAGGCAGCGGGTTTATCCATGCAAGTAAACTTTGAAATGGTGGAAAAACCTTTGAATAAAGTTCTGGTTTGGCTCGATCCGGCTGAATTCAAGAGCACATGGCTCGGGAATAAGGCGATTTACCGAACCCGCATGGCTATTGCCGACGGAGGTGAACTGATTGTGTTGGCTCCGGCATTGAGGGAATTTGGCGAAGATAAGGAAATAGACCGACTGATTCGAAAATACGGATATTTCGGAACGCCTCGCACACTGAAAGCAACCAACGAAAACGAAGAATTGCAACAAAACCTGAGTGCGGCTGCCCATTTGATTCATGGTTCTTCTGAAGGACGATTTACCATTACTTATTGTCCGGGCAAAAATCCCGAAAATCTAACCAAAGAAGAAATAGAAAGCGTTGGTTTTCGCTGGGGTGATATTGACGAAATTACAGCGAAATATCACGTTTCTACTCTGAAAGAAGGCTGGAACGTGATGCCCGACGGAGAAGAAATTTTCTACATTTCCAATCCTGCTTTGGGACTTTGGGCTCACAAAGACAGGTTTCGGTAATTCGTCTGTTTGAATTTTCGGCGTTTCTGCTCGAGAGAGTTTTCATTAAAATTATTACAGGAAATCGGTCATTGGAAAACGATTGAATTTCGTTGATCGACGACTTAACAAGGCGAACTTGAAATCACAGAAAATTCATTTACAAAATTGCTTTTACGTACTTTATTTTATCTATCCGCAACCTTTTACTCAGATGTTAAAGAAAGCTTCAAAAAAGTCGTCAGTCAATATAAAAATTTGTAGAAGGTTGTATTTCAATTTGAATGGTAGAAAAAATATTTGACAATTTTTCCTTGTTGGATAATTTCTAAAGTGTAATTGGTTTTATTAATTGAAAACCTTCTCAAACTAAAAATACTCAGCGAATAATTTAGTCCTGTCATATTGGCAGTTTTTTATACATTTCGACAGATATTATTCAATTATTACGCTTTAAAGGTGCTTTGTTTTTTTAATCCATAAATTCTATTCGTCAATTAGTTCTGTTTTTCAATGGTATAGATATGATGTCAATAATTTTTATTTTTGCTGGTACGCGTTTTGAACAATAAAATATGAAATTTATCAAAAAAGATTTCAAAAAGCAATTGATGGTTTAACTTATAAAATATAGGAGGTGTTAATTATGGCATTACCAAAAGTTTTCAGATCTGGAAGTAATCGAACTCCTTCACTTCCATCGTTGATTGACAGATTTTTTGATACCGACTTACTGGATTGGGACGCATTCAACTTTGCAGGTGAAAATATGACGCTGCCTGCAGTGAATGTAAAAGAAACAAAAGATGAATATTGCATAGAGGTTGCTGCTCCCGGTTTGAACAAAGAAGATTTCAAAGTAAGTTATGACGACGGGATGTTGACCATATCTTCCGAAAAACAGCAGGAAAAAGAAGAAAAAGAAGGAGAAAAGGTTACTCGTCGCGAGTTCAGTTATGAATCGTTCCAGCGTAGTTTTACCGTTCCTGAAGAAGTTGTGAATGCTGACAAGATTTCTGCAAAATATGAAAACGGTATTTTGTATGTAACCTTGCCAAAACATGAAAAAGCCAAGAAAGAAAAAAATGTAAAGGAAATCAAGATTTCATAATTTTCTACTTTTAATCCAATAAAAACAGGAGGATTTTCAGGGAAGGAAGATCTTCCTGTTTTTTTTTTGACAACTTAAAAAAATTCACTTAGAACCTTACAAAAAAATTAAATTCATTGAAGAAGTTCCGCTCAACATAAATCAAATAAATTTGATTTTGTTTTCGCTTAAACGCTGCTTTCAAGACTGCTCCCGCTTCACTCGAAAAGCTGAAATCGCCCAAACTCATTCTGACGAAATACGTCGGAACCTAAACAAGGACGATTTTTAAACGCTTTTCTCACTTATTTTTCGGCTCACCGGACAAAGTAAACCCGAAGTGTTTGGCTTATATGTCCTGTTTTACAGATATATAAAACAAATGTTTCAATTTTTTCATGTGCTAAAATTCTACTTAACCAACGCTGCTATTATAAAAATATTTGTATTTTTGTAGTTAAACATTTATTTCATCGAAACAATAATACACTAAAAAATTCAGTTCACAATTAAACGGCTTCTCTGAATTTATTCTATGTATGGTATGAATGATTTTTGCAAAACTCCTTCACTTCTAAACAAAGCTTTTGGCAATAATGTAGAACTTTTGCCCGGTGTCAATGAGCTTTTTGAATTAGAATTGGCATTTATGGAATACAATTGTTTGCCAAGTAATCAGTTACTGGAAAGGACTGCTTTCATAAAATCCCTCAACAATCATTTTTCAAAACATTATTTGTTATACTCAAATTATTCCGAAAAAATAAATACTGAAAGAACTTCAGCAACCCAAGCTTATTTTGAAGAAGGTAAATTCTCAACCGGATATGCTACTCACGGACTATTTCCTTATCGGGGAAAATTTCATCCTCAGTTGATTAAAGGATTGATGAACATTCTCAATATTCAGAAAGGCGAAACTGTTTTAGATCCAATGGCAGGCAGCGGCACTACTAATATCGAATCAGCCTTGATGGGAATAAATTCAATAGCAATCGACGTTAGCCCATTTTGTCAATTTATGATAAAAACAAAATATGAGGCATTAACCATCGAATTAAAGTCATTGGAAAACACAAAATTTGACAGTAGAAAAATATTTGAGCTTTTTACGAATGGGAACGTTTTGGAAAGGATAAACAAGATAGAAGATAATAATAAAAGAAAAATATACGACCTTGCTTTTTTGGCTTTTTTAGATGCGTTGGGTTACTCTAAAAGAGTAATAAAATCAAATCATCAGCAATTGTTCGATAAAGTATTGCCACGATATATTGAAACGGTGAAATCATTTTTATCAAACCCGTATTTTGAACAAGATAAGATTGGCAGTTTGAAAATTGTATCCGATTCAGATGCTTTAAATATGAAAATTGAAAAGGATTCAATCGATTATGTAATCACTTCCCCTCCCTATTCTTTCGCAATTGATTATGCCGAAAATGACAGAGACCAATTGGAATTTTTAGGTTATGACGCCGATGAACTAAAAAATAAATTGATTGGGTTGAAAGGAAAAACCAAAAGCCAAAAACTTCAAAACTATTTTTCTGATATGGATACTTTTTGTGCACAAGTTTCTCGCCTATTAAAACAAGGGAAATATTTTGTTATGATAATCGGGTCAAACACAAATCAAACCGGCGGAGTAAGACTGGAAGAAACGGTTATAAATTCTGCTTTGAAATATGATATGCCTTTGATAAAAAGTATATTAAAACCCATAAAAGGAATGAGAAACACCATGAAAGATGAATATGTACTAATTTTTGAAAAACAATAAACATGAGTAAAAGTGTTGAAGATAAAATTCAAACCGTGATACGGAAAAATACTTTTTATTTTTTTGATCCCAAATTCGAAGAAATTTATGAGGGCCGAATCAATTCATTGAAGGAAACACTTTTAATCGTTAAAAACAAAGTTGAAATTGAAGGATTGAAGAAAGAAATTTTCGAGTGGCTTTTATTTGAAAAGGAAAATGGATTGAGAGCTTTATTGGCTTTAACCGGATTTTCGAACGAATACTTAAAACGAATTACGACCATTATTCGAATTGTAGATGATCCGGAATTAAACAAACTCGTTTACAAAGATAAATGGTATAATGAAAAAAATCCTGACAATATTCAAGAATGGTCTGACAGTACCATTCAGAAGCTCATAAGGGGAAATGAATATTTTAGAAAAGGAATTGTAAACATATTCTTTGAAGGCGGTTCTATTCCCTTTTTGACAGAAACGATTCCTCTTTTCGAATTGAAAAAATTGAGTATTTCTAAACTGAAATTTGAAATTCCCGAATTAATTGACACTTTAATCCGTTATAAGGAAAAAGGAAGTTATTCAGGTATGAAAGGCAATAATCCCGAAACATTAATTGCAAATATCCTCGACAAATTGGGAATTACTTACGAAACCGGCGATTTGACAGAGTTAATCGATAATGCGCCGAACAACAAAAGAACGATGGATTTTATTATCCCGAACAAAAAGAATCCGGCAATCATTATCGAAAGTTCATTCTTAGCCACCACTTCGTCCGGTCAAGGTGATAAATCCAAAACAGAAATTTCTATTGACACATTAATTAAGTCTCATTATCCAAAAGCAATTTTTGTCGGTTTTGTGGATGGTATTGGATGGTACGTCAGAAAAGGTGATTTACGAAGAATGGTCACGGCTTATGAGGATGTTTTTACTTTTCACAAGGATGAATTGGAAAGATTTGAAAAACTATTAATTGAAAGAATTAGCAATGTTAGATAAATACTTAAATAAAATTACTCAAGGTGATTGTCTCGAATTATTTAAAGATATACCGGATAATTCTGTAGATGTTACTTTTGCCGATCCGCCATTCAATTTGAAAAAAAACTATTCGAGTTATAAAGATAGTCGCGAATTTCAAGAGTATTTGGATTGGTGCGAGAAATGGATTTCAGAAATGGTCAGAGTAACAAAGCCGACAGGTTCAATTTTAGTTCATAATATTCCCAAATGGCTGACATATTATGCCACATTTCTAAACAAACATGCCCATTTCAAGCATTGGATCGCATGGGATGCCCCTACTGCGCCAATGGGAAAATCGCTTCAACCGGCTCATTATGGGATACTTTTTTATACGAAAGAACAAAAAGGTTCTAAAATCTATGAATTAAGATATCCTCATAAACGAGACAGAAAACAAGGTTATTTGTGGAAAGACTATGGAGGCAAAAAAGATTTATTGCATCCATTCGGACCATTAGTTTCTGACGTCTGGACAGACATTCATCGAATTAAACATAATTCGAAAAGAGACCCGCATCCCTGTCAATTACCCATTCATCTGATGGATAGATTAATTCTTTTGACAACCGATGAAGGAGATATTGTTTTGGATCCGTTTTCAGGAACCGGCACAACTGCTATCTCGGCAAAACGACTGGGACGGCAATTTATCGGTTTTGAATTGGATAGTAAATATGTAGAAATATCGGAAGAAAAGCTTGAGCATACTTTATCTAATTTTAAAATTGGTGAAAGTTGGGTTAGTTTTTATTTAAACGAAATCATTACAATAAAAGATAAAGATTGGGAAAATCTTTCAAAATATTTTTTGATACCCAACCCAATAAAAAACATCGATTTTCACAGAATCGAATTACTCAATAAGGACTTGATACCTAAAGAAATAGAAAATTTTCAAAATGGAAAAACAAATCAACAAGATAAATTTTATAAAATTGAAAGCAAAAAAACTACTGAAATAGAAAATTTAGACTCTGCTATAATTCTGACAAAAAATAAAATCAACCAAGCCTTATAATTTTGATAATATTTTAACTTATTTTTTTAACCAAAATTTTCATATTTTTTGGAACTTGTTAAATTACATTTTTTGTTATTTTTGCAAAAGCACAGCTGTTAATTTTCTAAATTTATACGGAACATCGCATGAACAAAAAAATCATTTCTCCTTCAATTTTGGCGGCCGACTTCAGCAATTTGCAGGCTGTCTGCGAACTGATCAACCAAAGTGAAGCCGAATGGATTCACTTGGACGTGATGGACGGAGTTTTTGTCAACAACATTTCTTTTGGTTTTCCTGTATTGGAAGCTGTACGCAAACACTGTCGAAAAATGATGGATGTTCATATTATGATCGTTCATCCCGAAAAATACGTAACACGCTTTGCAAAAGCAGGCGCCGAGATGTTGACTTTTCATTTTGAGGCTGCCGAAAATCCACAAAAAATAATTGACCAAATTCATGAGGAAGGGATGAAAGCAGGCATCACCATCAATCCTGATGTGCCGGTCAAGGTGCTTGAGCCTTTTCTCAATCAAGTGGATATGGTTTTGTTGATGAGTGTTTTTGCGGGTTATGGCGGTCAGCCGTTTATTGAAGAAACTTACGAACGCATGGATGAGCTGAAGAAAATGATGGAACTCAAAAAGGCTACTTGCTTGCTGGAAGTTGACGGAGGTGTCAATCTGGAAAATGCCCCCAAGCTTTTCTCTCATGGAGCAAATGTGCTGGTGGCAGGAAGTTCGATATTCAAAGCCGAAAATCCTTTGGAAATAATACAGCAGATGAAAAATTGTTGAAGAGTCTTTCTCGCCTTTGGCGTGACGGCACGATTTTGAAATTGAAAAATCTTCCGTCCTGAGGGTTTCAAATAAAACATTTTTCAGGTATTTTGCATGAACTTTTTACAGCGAACCCCTTTCATTCGGTTACTGCTTGCCTACATCTGCGGCATTGTGGTGTACCATTATGCGGAATTGTTTCCCGCAACGCTATGGTCTCTATTTTTTCTTTCAATCGCATTACTGCTGATTCCTTTTTTTATCCGCGAAACGCGGCTTCAATTCAATTTCAGATGGCTATTCGGCACTGGCGTATTCCTTTTTCTTTTTATTACGGGTTATATTTTTAGTTTTGAACGCGATAAAGCATCGAAGTTTTATCCCCTGAACCAAAAAGGGATTTATGTGGTTGAATTGACTTCGGCTCCGGTAGAAAAAGCAAAATCGGTTTTTTATACGGCCGAGATAAAAAAATTTCTTCATAACCGACATTGGGAATCGGGACATGGCAAAGCTTACATTTATCTTCAAAAAGACAGTTTGTCAGGCAATTTGGTTTTTGGCGACCGTCTGATGCTTGAGACTGAATTTAAAAGCCCTGAAAAGTTGCTGAATCCTGATGGTTTTGATTATGCTACTTATCTTAAGAGACAGGGAGTGGGAGCAACTGCCTATATTGCTTCACAACACTGGCAAAAAATTGGTCATAATCAAGCTTTTTCGGTTCGTCGCATGGCAGATCAATGCAGGAATTACCTGCTGGGAATTTACAGAAAATTTAATATTCAAGGAAACGAATTTGGGGTTTTGGCAGCTTTGACGCTGGGTTATACTGAAGATTTACAACCCGATTTACGGAAAAGTTTCAGCGCTTCGGGAGCAACGCATATTCTTTCGGTAAGTGGACTTCATGTGGGAACAGTTTATGCCGTTTTGCTTTTTATTTTCGGATTTCTGAATCATAATCAGCGGCAAAAAATTTCCAAAATAATTATTATCACTTTATGTATGTGGGGCTATGCCTTTATTACGGGTTTGTCTCCTTCTGTAGTGCGGGCAACACTCATGTTCACATTCGTTGCTTTAGCAAACTGTCTGGAAAGAAAATCGCAGATTTACAACACGATTTTCATGTCAGCCTTTTTCATGCTGCTGGTGAATCCGAATTTTCTTTTCGATATTGGTTTTCAGCTCAGCTATTCGGCCGTTCTGAGCATTATTTTCTTTCAACCGCCCCTGACTAAATTGTTACCTACCAATCATCGATTTTTAAAATGGGGAAGAGATTTGCTTCTCGTTTCAGTAGCAGCTCAAATTGGAACCGCTCCTTTCACACTGTATTATTTTCAACAGTTCCCCAATTATTTTCTGTTGACCAATCTATTGGTTTTACCGCTCTCCACACTCGTAATATATTTGGCAATGGGTTTGCTGGCAGTTTCATTTATCCCCTATTTGTCCACAGCTATGGCTTTTTTGCTGAAAATAAGTGTTGGGCTTCTCAATTTTTGTATTGTTCAAATTGAACATTTCCCCTACTCTCTTTCTTATATTTCTCTGGATATAAAGCAAACCATTCTAATTTTCATGGTAATTTTCAGTCTATCGGCATACTATTACAACAAGAAATTTGTACCCCTCGCGTTGGGACTCATTTCGCTGCTGCTGGTTTGTGTAGTGGATTTACAAATAAAATACAATACTCTACGGAATCAGAAAATAATTGTTTTCGCCGGACAGAAATCAACACATGTCAACTTTATCGACCACGGAAAAAATTATGTCTTTACTACAGATTCGGTAGAATTGGAAAAAATTGCATCCAACTACTGGCGGAAAAACAAATTACAAAATCCTGAATACCTTTCAAACAGCAACCGGTTTGAAAATGGTTTTGCTTCTTTCTACGGCATAAAGATTCTGATTTTAACAGACGAACAACTGAAAAGAAAAGTTACAGAAACTCCATTAAACATTGATTTACTGATTATTGGCAATCATCTGAAACCCCGAATGGATCAAATTCTTTCTTGTGTGCAACCACAAAAAATAATTGTCGACAAAAGCATCTCGAAGTGGTATACCAACGACATCCGACAACAATGCGAGAAACATGGGATTGAGTTTTATTCTGTAGCTGATCAAGGTGCCTATATCTTGGATATTCCCAACAAAAAAAGTCTTTAAAACGGCAATTCAGCCAAATTAACTCACCAACCTTTCAAATAATTTCGCCCTTATGCGTCCCCAAAAATTAGAAATATCTCTGAGGAAAAAATTTTTTGTTGCTATTTCTAAAAATGTGTAGGAAAATTTAAAATTAAATTTTAACTTTGCTCTATATTGAAATTTTGAACTTATTTTAACTTTTTTGATGGAAGAGTATTCATCCTGTGTATTCCATCAATGCACAGAGAAATTTTTTCTCTGGGGAATAATTATTTTTTAATTTTTCCATAAAAACGACATTGAATTATATCAATTTACACTAATATCATGAAAAAAAGTTTATTACCTGCCTTCATGTTGGCATTCGTTACTTGCTGCGGTATATTTGCACAAAATTCTCCTTCAAAATTTGGCAATGTTGGCAAAGAAGAACTGGAACAAAATGTTTGTCCCATCGACTCAAATGCCCATGCGTATTTTATTTTCAATTGTGGGCTTTCTCGTTTTACCTATCCACAAACCCACGTAAGAGATAATGATGCCGGCGAAAATCAGGGCTTTGTTTTGGAAACCACCAAACACTTCAGAATAAAAATTCTCGACGAATCTGCCTTCGACTGGGCAAACATAGAAATACCCCTTTATGTATCAGGCAAAAAAAAAGAAAAACTTTCTTCTTTCAAAGCTTCTACTTTTAATATAAATAACGGAAAAGTTGAAGAAACAAAATTCAACAAGGGAAATCTGATTTTTGAAAGCACTTCAGAGAATTGGGAAACAGCCAAAGCTCCACTTCCAAACGTAAAAAAAGGAAGTATTATTGAAGTTGTTTATACAGTTACTTCCGTATTTTTCTACAACCTCGACAAATGGAATTTTCAGTATTCCATTCCCGTCCTTTTCTCTGATTTCGAAGTTGAGATTCCGGAATATTTCAATTTTCATCAAAATATTGCCGGCTACTATGCCATCGATAGAAAAACCGAAAGAAAAAACGAATCATTAGACTTGACTTATCACTGGCAGGATTTTAACGGAAGATACAGTAATACACAAAGAATAAATTTTTATGTGGATATTTCCGAATATACCGGGCGAAACATTCCGGCTTTCAAAGAAGACAGCTATCTGAAAACTCCAAAAAACTATCTTTCGGCTGTAGAATTTGAACTGGCTTACACAAAATTTCCTAATTCCACGCTTAAATACTATACCACCAGTTGGGAAAATGTAATTGAACAATATTTAAAATATAATGACTTGGAAAATTCCATTAAAGTTGGTTTTTTGGACGATATAGCAAAAGAAATCAACAATAAAGCCAAAAATCCATATTCAAAAATGGAACTTGCCTTTTATAACATTGCCAATCATTATAAATGGAACGAAAAAAACAGCATTTTTACCTCAAAAGGCTTTAAGGATAGCTATACCAATGCTACGGGAAATTGCGCCGACATCAATCTTTGCCTTGTAGGACTTTTGCAAAAACTCGGCCTTGAGGCCTATCCGGTAATACTTTCTACACAAAACAACGGATTCATCAAACAGACTCATCCATCTCTTTCCAATTTTAATTATCTGGTAGCATTGGCAAAAATCGATGGGAATGACTACTTGATGGATGCAACCGAACCTTTGAGCATTATCAATCAATTACCTGTCAGATGCCTTAACGACAAAGGATTAATAGTCAAAAAAGGGCAGGCAAACTGGGTTGATATGGTTAAAGATGCAAGCTACAAAAGTCAGATTATTCTTACCTATGAACTTGATGAAAACTTGGAAGCAAAAGGAACATATTCTTCCATATTAAGCAATTATGCAGCATTGGAAATTCGCAAAAACATTAAATCGTACACATCCAATGACGAGTATTTTAAAGAAATAGCCAAAAATAATCCCGGCATCGAAACGAACGAATATCAAATAGAAGGGTTGGATTCGCTGAATATGCCCGTTCAAATGAAATTTGATTTCTCCTACAACAATGCAGTAGAACAGGCCGGTGATTTAATCATGCTAAAACCCTTGTTGTTTGAAGCCATGAAACAATCTCCGTTCAAATTGTCGGAAAGAACCTATCCGGTCGAATTCAATTACCAGAACAAAGACAAAACAACCTGTCAAATAAAAATTCCAAATGGATATGCAGTAGAATCCCTGCCATCTTCTATCAACCTTACCTTGCCTGACAAATCGGCACAATTCCTTTTCTTTACCTCGATAAAAGATGACTACATACTGATTGTATCGAATTATACCAGAAACAAGTTGCTTTATTTGCCGGAAGAATATGAAGTTTTAAAAGAATTTTTCAGAAACATGGTAGTAAAACAGAATGAAAAAATTGTTTTAAAGAAATTGTAATCATGCGATTTATTTTTTTAGTCTTAGCCTTTTTTTCGACATTTTTTGTCTTCTCTCAGGAAAATCTGAATGTGGCAAACATACCCGATTCATTGAAAGAAAATGCCGATGCCATCATACGTTATAGTAACGTAAGTTACGAAATAAAAGAAAATAAATTGATAAAACGGAAATCTTTTGCCATTACCTTGATGAACGATAATGCAAAAGAAAATGCTTATTTGGTTATACCTTACGATAGCTATACAAACATTAAAAAGATTGAAGGTTATATTTACAATGCCAATGGGATAAAGACCGAAAAATTATCCAAAGAAAACATTAAAGATTATGCGGCTTACCCTTCGTTTACACTTTTCAGCGACAACAGAATAAAAGTTGTGGGTTTCTCCGGCAAAAATTATCCGGTTACCATAGAATATATTTACGAATTGGAAAGCAAAGGCCTCCTCATGCCCGAAAGTTGGGTGCCGATAAACGACTACCGGCGATCGCTTGAAAAGGCACAACTGCAAATCATTGTTCCTGATAGCATTATTCAATATAAGTATCAAAATATTCGTCCGACCTTTACAAAAGAAACCGTAAATAATAACATCATCTATTCTTGGAAAATAAATGGAATAAAAGCAAAGGAATCAGAACCTTTTTCTTTGCCATTTCAGTTGATCATGCCAAAAATATTTGTAAATGCCACTAAAACAAAATATTTTGAATATCCAGTAGAATTTAACGATTGGAAATCCTATGGTAAAATGGTATTCAATTTTTTGACCGGCAGAGAAATACTTCTAACCAAAAGTGTAGAAGAAATCAATTCTCTTTGTAAAAACGCAAATACTGAACTGGAAAAAGTTAAAATTGTTTATGCCTATGTTCAAAATAAAGTTCGATATGTGAATGTTACTAAGGGTATTGGTGGTTTTCAGCCTTTACCGGCTGCCGAAGTAGACAAGTATGGCTATGGAGATTGCAAGGCTCTTTCAAACTATACCAGAGCTTTACTGAATGCTGTGGGGATCAAGTCTTACTATGCCGAAATCGGAAATGGAAACAATAAAAGAATACAGTTTCCCGACTTTGCAAGCGTAGACCAAACCAATCATGTCATTCTCTTTGTTCCATTAAAATCCGATAGTTTGTGGTTGGAGTGTACCAGCAATACCATACCTTTCGGATATATTGGCTCGGGAAATTGCGGCAGACAAGCATTGGTCGTAACAGAAGAAGGAGGAAAATTAATCAATACGCCTTCCTACAATGAATTCGACAATCTGCTTTCCATTTCCGGAGAAATCTTTGTAGAAGAAACGGGAAACGCACATTTGAAAATCAAAAAAACCTATTCCAACGAACTTTTCGACGAAGTAATGCCATTTTTAAGTCTGTCGAAACAGGAAACAGAAAAATATATCAATAAATCGATACCAATAAATGGTTTTCATCTGACAGGCTACAGCTTTATCAATAAAAGCAGCTATAAAAACATAAAAGGAGAACTTGCTTTTGAAGGAGATATACTTCAATATGCAGAATTAATGGGTAAAAGAATAGCCTTGAAACCCAATATAATTAGCCGAAGCTATTTAGGTTTGAACAAAAAAAGAAACAACGATGTTTATTTTTCCCAGTCGTTTACCCAAACCGATACCATTGCTATTCACGTTCCTTCGGGTTATAAACTGGAATTTGAGTATCCCGAAATTTCTTTTTCTTGCCCTGCCGGTTATTATTCCACAAAAATAAGTCAAAAAAAGGCAGACAGCTTTGTAATGATAAGAAAATTAACAATAAAAAAAGGCATTTATGGAAAAGAAAATTATCCGGAAATTTATGATTTCTTTAAAAACTCTGCGTTAGCCGACAATAAAAGTTGTATTTTCACCAAATTGTAATCCGCGACACAATTTTTTTCTTCAGAATTAAAATATCCCATTCCGAGCATTCATGTATTTTGAAAAAATCGAGAATGGGATTTTTCTTTGGCTGTGTGTAAATTGAAAATTATCACGTAAATTTGTAATTTAAAATCAAAAACCGAAACAATGATTTCAAAAATTATAGCTGAAGACCTTATCAATAAAGTTTACTCGTCGCTTCAGGATGCGGAAAAAATTGCCATAGTTGTTCATGTAAATCCCGACGGAGATGCAATGGGAGCAGCACTTGGACTTTGGCACTATCTGATGACGATAGAAAAAGAGCCAACTGTTATTTCACCCACTGCTTACCCCAACTTTCTTTCCTGGATGCCGGGAGCAAACAAAATGCTGATTTATGAAAACGACAAGGAAAAAGCCGATAACGTTCTTGCTTCGGCAGAATTAATTTTCACACTCGATTTCAACAACTTGCATCGACTCGAAGAAATGGCCGATGCAGTTGCAAGTTCGCCGGCCCCTAAAATTTTGGTTGACCATCATCTCCATCCCGAATCTTTTGCAAAAATTACCATTTCCTATCCGGAAATTTCTTCTACCAGCGAAATGATTTTTCGCCTGATTTGCCGAATGGGCGACTTTGCAAATATTAATCTTGCCTGCGCCGAATGTATTTATACAGGCATGATGACCGATACGGGAAGTTTTACCTACAATTCCAACGATCCGGAAATTTATATCATTATTTCCGAACTGATTAAGATAGGAATCGATAAAGATGAAATTTACCGAAAAGTTTTCAATACTTATTCTGAAAACCGATTGCGATTGATGGGATTTTGCCTTTACGAGAAAATGCAAACTTTTCCTGAATTTCGTACGGCCATCATTTCCCTCACGCAGGAAGAGTTATCACAATTCAACTATGTCAACGGAGATGCAGAAGGATTTGTTAACATCCCTCTTTCAGTTAAAGGTATTGATTTTTCAGTGTTTTTGCGTGAAGAAAAAAACAGAATTAAAATTTCGTTGCGTTCGCAAGGAAAATTTCCTGCCAATAAAGTAGCAGCCGACCTGTTTGGCGGAGGCGGCCATCTGAATGCTGCCGGAGCCGAAAGTTATGCCTCCATGCAAGAAACCATTCATACTTTGTTGAATGCATTGCCTGATTATCAGGTATTTTTTGAAGAATAAAAAAATTATTTTCACTATTTGAAAAACAATCATAACTTCTTGAAGTAATAAATCAAAATGTTTTTCAAAAAAAATTTAGTTTGAACAAATAAAAAACCCTATGAAACCCACATGTATTGCATACACAAACACGAATGAATATAATATTCAGACATGTGGGTTCCATCAGACCTTTAAAAAATAAATTACATTCTGATGAAATATCTCATTATATTGGGAGATGGAATGGCCGACGAGCCCATTGAATCTTTAGGAAATAGAACTCCTTTGCAAGTTGCCAATAAACCGAATATAGACAAAATTGCCGAGTTGGGAAGAAGTGGAATGCTGGATACTATTCCCGAAGGATTTTCTCCCGGCAGCGAAATTGCCAATTTAAGTGTTATGGGTTACGACGTTGCAAAAGTTTTTGAGGGACGCGGTTCGTTGGAAGCAGCCAGTATGGGTGTCCCCATTGAAAAGGGCGAAATGGCCATGCGTTGCAATTTGATTTGTATCGAAAACGGAAAAATCAAAAATCACTCTGCCGGACACATCAGTAATGAAGAAGCTGCCGAATTAATTAAATTTTTAAACGAAAAACTTGGTAACGAAATAATCAGTTTTTATCATGGCGTTTCTTATCGTCATTTGTTAAAAATGAAAGGAGGAAATAAAAACTTAAAATGCACGCCTCCGCATGATGTACCCGGCACACCGTTCAAAGAGGTGATGATACAACCTGAGGTACCGGAAGCCGAAGCAACGGCTCGTCTGTTAAATGAATTGACTCTTCAATCGCAAACTTTGCTGGAAAATCATCCGGTTAACCTGAAAAGAGCAGCAGAAGGCAAGGACAAGGCCAACAGCATTTGGCTGTGGTCGCCCGGTTACAAGCCCGAAATGAAAACATTAATGGAACTTTACAATCTAAAAAGCGGATCGGTCATCTCGGCAGTCGATTTAATAAAGGGAATTGGGGTGTATGCAGGGTTGAAAGTGATCAATGTCGAAGGAGCTACGGGTTTGTATAATACCAACTATGAAGGAAAGGCTCAAGCGGCCATCAATGCGTTGCGAACGGATGAATTTGTATATTTGCACATTGAAGCAAGCGACGAAGCAGGACATGAAGGGGATGTAGATTTGAAAATCAAAACAATTGAATACCTTGATCGAAGAGTTGTTAAGCCTATTTTTGACGAAATTTCCTCGTGGAAAGAACAGGTTACCATCGCTATTCTTCCTGATCATCCAACTCCGTGCGCCATTCGTACACATACAAAAAGTCCCGTTCCTTTCATTATTTATCGCCCCGGTGAACAACCCGACAAAGTTACGGTTTATGACGAATTTTCTGCCCGGGAGGGAAGTTATGGCCTCTTGAAAGGTCCGGAATTTATGAAAAATCTGATCAAATAGTTTTAATCAAATAACTATCGAAAATTTCTTATGAAATCCACATGTATTACATACACAAACACGAATGAATATAATATTCAGACATGTGGGTTCCATCAGACCATTAAAAAATAAATTATATTCTGATGAAATACTACAGCACCAACAAAGGAATTTCGGGTGTTAGTCTGAAAGATGCCGTTATCAAAGGCTTGGCCGACGACAAAGGACTTTTCATGCCGGAGCAAATCAAGCAGTTGCCTCCTTCTTTTTTCGATACCATCATCAATATGTCCTTCCAAGAAATAGCATTGGCAGTGGCAGAAGCATTTTTTGGAGAAGATGTGGATAACGAAGCACTGAAAAATATTGTGTACGAAACCTTGTCGTTTGATGTTCCGTTGGTGCATGTTAAAGACAATATCTTCAGTCTGGAACTTTTTCATGGGCCAACGCTGGCGTTTAAAGACGTTGGTGCCAGATTCATGTCCCGTTTGCTCCGCTATTTTATCCAGAAAGAAGGCGAAAAGAACGTAAATGTATTGGTTGCCACTTCCGGCGACACAGGAAGCGCTGTTGCCAACGGTTTTTTAGGCGTAGAAGGCATACACGTTTTTGTTCTTTACCCGAAAGGATTGGTCAGTCCCATTCAGGAATGTCAGTTTACCACTTTAGGAAAAAATATTACCGCGCTGGAAATAGATGGCACATTCGACGACTGTCAACGTCTGGTTAAAAATGCTTTTGCAGATAAGGAATTGAATTCTTCCCTAAAACTAACTTCGGCAAACTCTATTAATGTTGCCCGATTCCTTCCACAGGCTTTTTATTATTTTTATGCTTATGCACAATTAAAAGCCATTCATCCAAAGTTCACACAGGAAGAATTGGAAATGGTTATTTGCGTACCAAGTGGAAATTTTGGGAATATTACTGCCGGCCTTTTTGCCAAAGAGATGGGATTGCCTGTGAAACGCTTTATTGCTGCCAACAACCGCAACGATATTTTTCTTCAATATCTGAAAACCGGTAAATACCAACCACGTCCTTCCGTACAAACCATTGCAAACGCTATGGATGTAGGCGACCCAAGCAATTTTGCCCGTATTCTCGATTTATATCATGGTTCGCATGATAAAATCAGTTCTTTGATTTCGGGTGTCAGCTATACCGACGAAGAAATTTCTGCCACCATTAAGGAATGTTATCGTGAAACCGGTTATTTGCTTGATCCTCATGGAGCTTGTGGCTATAGAGCTTTGCGCGAAAACTTGACAAATAACGAAAACGGAATTTTTCTGGAAACAGCTCATCCAGCTAAATTTTTGGATACGGTAGAAAAAATAATTGGAGAAAAAGTTGAAATTCCTGCCAAACTTCAAGAATTTATGAAAGGCGAAAAGCAAAGCATTCCTTTAAAAAACGATTTCGAATCGTTCAAAAACTTTCTTTTATCGGCTGCTTTGGGGAATAAGGATTGACAACATTTGCTAAATCATTAATATCAAACCGTTCACATACATCCAAACGACGTAACGGCAAAATTTCCCGGCAAGCATAAAAGCTGCCGTTGCCCACCAGCGGGCACGTAAAAAACCGGCTGCAATAGCTATGGCATCGCCAATGAAAGGCAGGAAAGAGAAAAACACAAACCATTCTCCATATTTGTGAAATTTTTCCAGAAATTGGTCAATTTTTTCTTTTTTGACATGGAAATATTTTTCTATCCATTCTATTTTCCCCAATTTCCCCAAATAAAAAGATGTCATTCCTCCAAGCCAGTTGCCAGCTGTAGCCACAAAAACACAAGTCCAAGCATTCAAACCACCAAAAACCATTGTGGAAAATATAACTTCCGAACTGAAAGGAACCACCGTTGCTGCAAGAAATGACCCTATAAAAAGTCCCAAATAACCCAATTCCGTAAATTCCAACATGAGTGGTTAGGCAATTATTTTAAACAACACAAAGGCCACATTTAGCAAGCAAAAAACAAGGAACAAAATGCTGAAAAAATTATTTTCTCTCGTAGAAAAAGGATGAGACAAAAGCAATACATAGAAAAAAACCGCGAAGGGAAGGAAACAGTAAAAGACCGAAGCATGAAAAATGGAAATTCCCAACAAAAACAACATTTGAATAATGATCATATTCAACTTCGACCGCGTGCTAATGCTATCCTGCTGAAAATTCATGTAGATATAAACTATCGAAATCAATAAAACTGCGGCCAGTGAAACAAAATAAATCAAATCAATGGATTGAAATGAAGAAAAATCATATTTTCCTCCATCAAAAAAACGACTGAAAATCAATTTGTTGAAGTCAAAATTATCCTGAAAAACAAAATACCCACCTGCATAAAGTATCCACGGACTCAATATCCCCAAAATGGAAGCAAGAAAAGTTCTCAGCGTGAAAGCTCGCATTTGTAAAAAATTAATCCAAACCACCGGCACCATCCAGAGCAAAGGTGGCAAAAACAGACTTGCAACAGCTATCAGAAAGCTACCCATGAAAGCCTGCTCAACAGCAGCCGGCTGACGATACATGTCGAAGAAATAATAAAAAGCCAGAATAAAAATGCTCAATGCCAAATGAAGCTCCCAAATAAAATGCAACGGATACCATCCGGCCATTAAAAACAAAAAAATCAAAAAAGGCAATAAAGACCTTTTTCTGAGAATATTGAAGCGTAGATTCAAATTCTGAATCAATATCGCATTCAATACAGTTAAAAGCAAACTTAAAAAATTGTTAATAGCCGGATTGAATGAAAAAACAGAAAGAACAAACGGAGGGTCATCGTGAAGCATAAATGGCTGCTTCCCAATCAAATAGGGGAAATACCACCAGCCTACACAGAACAGTACAAGCAGCACTGTTCCGGGTATAGTAGGAGTTATTAAAGATTTAATGGATATTTGACGCCTGCCCACTGAAAGTTTTTTTAAAAATTTTCCTCTTCAACATTATTTTAATCCTCTTTTTATCAAAAGAGCATCGGGTTGAGGTTCCTTACCGCGAAAAGCCACATACAACTTCATGGGATC
Organism: Paludibacteraceae bacterium; assembly: GCA_018433525.1. GTDB lineage: Bacteria > Bacteroidota > Bacteroidia > Bacteroidales > Paludibacteraceae > MVYY01. The sequence continues at coordinate 11,370 of JAHDRA010000006.1, read as the reverse complement.
ATCCGAATCGCCCCGCTCAAGAATATTCTTACGAAAAGAAGCAGCTATTTCGGAATTATATATATCGCCAGTTTCCTTAAAAGCCTGAAAAGCGTCGGCATCGAGTACTTCAGCCCATGTATAGCTATAGTATCCGGCAGAATATCCTCCCGAAAAAACATGGTTGAAATAGGTACTCCGATAACGCACCACTATTTGAGGAATCATGCCGATGCGCTTCATGGTGGCATTTTCAAAAGCGGTAACATCTATATCGGCGGTATCTTTAATGGTATGATAATCCATATCGAGCAATGCTGCCGAAAGCAGTTCCGTCATGACAAACCCCTGATTGAAAGTACTTGCCTGCTGAATTTTCTCTATCAGTTCATTGGGCATCACTTCTCCGGTTTTATAATGAAAAGCATAAGTTTTTATTACTTCCGGTTCCCAACACCAGTTTTCCATAATTTGTGAAGGAAGTTCTACAAAATCACGAGCTACGTTTGTACCCGAAAGAGAAGGATAAGTGCACTGAGAAAGTAAACCGTGCAAAGCATGTCCAAACTCATGAAATAAAGTCTCCACGTCGTCCATGCTCAACAAAGCAGGTTTGTCGGAAGTGGGCTTGGTCAGATTGCCAACATTACAAATAACGGGTCGATGATTGATATTATCCTTGATGTATTGTTCCGAAATGTTGTTCATCCAAGCGCCTGCCTTTTTGCCGGCACGAGGATAGTAATCGGTATAGAGAATACCGATCAGCGAATCGTTGGCATCGGTTACTTCAAAAACTTCGACATCGGGATGGTAAACCGGCATATTTTCGAGTTTTTTAAACTTCAATCCGTAAAGTTTGGAAGCTAAATCAAAAACCCCTTTTCTGACATTCTCGAGTTTAAAATATGGTTTTAATGCTTCTTCTTCCAAATCGTATTTGGCTTTTCGAAGTTTTTCGGCATAAAACCACCAATCCCACGGTTCCAATTTTTCTCCTTTTCCTTCGGCATCCATCATTTTTTGCAATTCTGCCGCTTCTTCTCGTGCTTTACGTACGGAAGGTTCCCACACGGAAGCCAAAAATTCATAAACTTTTTGAGGTGTTTTGGCCATTGTATCGTCCAATTCATAATCGGCCCAAGTGGGATAACCCAACAATTGGGCTTTTTGCACGCGGAGTTTCACAATTTTATTGATCACCGGTTTGTTGTCGTTTTTGTTGCCATTATCGGCGAGCTTGTTATAAGCGGTCAATAATTCTCGACGCAATTCACGATTTTCGCTATATTGAAGAACGGGAATGAAACTCGCCTTTTTTGTGGTGAAAAGCCATTGTCCTTCTCTCCCAGCCTCTTTGGCAGCCTCAGCTGCCGACTGTTTGACATTTTCCGGCAATCCGACCAATTCTTTTTCGTCAGTAATCCATTTTTGATAAGCATTTGTCTCTGCCAATACATTTTGGCCAAACTGCAACTCTGCCAAACTAAGCTGTTTGTTGATTTCTCTCAATCTTTCCTTTTGCTCATCGTTTAATGCAGCACCATTGCGAACAAAATTTTTGTAATACTTCTCCAGCAACCTGATTTGTTCGGCATTGAGCCCAAGTGTGGAACGTTTATCGTAAAGGGTTTTAATTCGTTGAAACAGCGCCTTATTGAGATAAAGATTATCACTGTGTTCCGTCAGAAGCGGCGTTACCTCGTTGGCAATGGCTTCCATTTTATCGTTGGTATCGGTAGAATAGAGATTGAAAAATACGGAAGAAACTTTTTTCAGCAATTCTCCACTGAAATCCAACGCTTCAACCGTATTGGCAAAAGTTGGCGCTTCGCTATTCTCGGCAATGGCGTCAATTTCCTTCTGATGAGTTTTTATTCCTTCACGAAAGGCAGGAAGATAATGTTCAGTCTTGATTTTATCAAATGGAGGAACGCTAAAAGGAGTATCATAAACCTGCAAGAAAGGATTGTCCTTGTTGGTAGAACAACCGGTTAATAATGTACCAATCATAACGGCAACAATTAATTTTTTCATAAATAAATGATTTTAACAAATTTGTCGATAAATATTTTCGGTTAAATAAGATTTTTGCTTCTCAATTGCTATGTTTTATACAGCAAAACGAAAAATTGTTTGCTTTCCTTTCAAAAATACAACGAAAGCATGAAAAATGAAATTTCAGAAATTCATTGCCAAAACTTCCTCCCTGTCCCGATACAACTGCTCAATCAGTTCTTCTACCGTATCGAATTTAATTTCATTTCTCAGCCGACGGATAAAGTCAATTCTAATGTTTTTTTTATAAATATCTTCATTGAAATCGATAATGTGAACCTCAATCGTCAACTTGTTGTCATCCCCGAAGGTAGGTCGATAACCTATGTCCATCATGGCTTTGAATCTTTTTTCGTTACAACGCGCTCTAACGGCATACACTCCAACACCGGGAATTAGTTTTTCTTCACTTAACGGGATCAGATTTGCAGTGGGAAATCCAATTTTATGACCTACCTTAAAGCCATTTACAACCTTTCCTTCAAAAGAATATTCATACATCAACAATCGATTTGCCGTTTCCACATCTCCATCGAGTAGTGCTCGACGAATAACGGAAGAACTGATATGCGGCATATCTTCTGTAGCAAACCGCTGAGCTTCTATAACTTTTATTCCAAATTCTTCTCCGTAGCGGATATACTCCGACAATCCATCTTCCCGATTATGACCAAAACGATGGTCGTGCCCCACCAGCAGAGTCTGTACATTGAGTTGATCGTGAAGAACCTCTTTTAAAAAATCCCGCGCGGACAACAAGGACATTTCACGCGTAAAATTCAGCACCACACAAGCATCTACACCTGTCGAACCGATTTGGAAAAGTCTTTCGTCCAACGTGGTGAGCAATTTTGGCTGAAAATCGGCATTTAAAACTTTACGCGGATGCTGGTCGAAAGTTACAACCACGCTTTTCAAATGTTGCGTCGAAGCTATCTTTTTCAATTCTTCCATTAAAAATCGATGACCAATATGCACGCCATCAAAAAAACCTACTGTGGCAACACAAGGTTCTATTTTTATTCCGCTGTTCGCTTCTATCACTTGCATGAAATTCCCACTAAAATGAAATACATTGAAAATTTATTTGGAAAAACCTATTGATTTTTCTACTTGTTTTAATCAAAAACAAAAACATCGGGTTGAAGCAGGAAACTCAAATCTTCCTGTTGTTTCACCCAATAAGTTTGCAAGCCGGTTTTTTGTGCCTGTTCAATATTTTGCAACCCATCATCCAGGAAAAGGCATTGCTGCGGTGGTAGCCCAATATCCTCTATCACGGAATTAAACACACGGATGTCGGGCTTGGTTATTCCCAACTCATAAGAAAAATAACATTTGTCGAAAAAATCATCCATCGAATAACCGTTATAATGAAAATGCTGTGCTCTGCAAAAAGTCATATGAATAAGATTGGTGTTGCTCAACAAATAAATTTTAAATTTTTTCCGAAGTTCCAACAACAACTTTAATTTTTCTTCCGGTATATCCAGCAAAAATGAACAAAAAGCTCGGTCTATCTGCTCATCGGTCAAAGTGTGGTCAGATAATTTTCTGACTTCGTTGCGGAATTGCTCCGGTGAAATTTTTCCCTGTTCCAATTGAAGAAAAAAACCGGACTGATTGAAATCGTCCAGATATTTTTCCACTTCTTTTACTCCCAGAGACCGAAAACTATCAATACACTGCTGACGGCTCAGGTTGATCAACACCCCGCCAAAATCGAATATCAGAGCCGATATATTTTTAAAATGTATCATTTAAAAGAAAAATAACAAAGAATTTTTTCAAACACACAAAAAATTATTATTTTTGCATTCGCTTTGCAAAGATAAGCAATTATTCGCAAATGCAGGGCCCATAGCTCAGTTGGTTAGTAGCACCTGACTCATAATCAGGGGGTCGCTGGTTCAAGCCCAGCTGGGCCCACCATCAGAAAAGCTTTCTTATTCATTAAGATAGCTTTTTGTTTTTTGAACAATTATTATTTTTCAAGGCTGGCCGGCTGCTTTCTCTTCTGAACAATACTTCTGCAATATTTTCCAGCAAAATCTCCAAAAATTTCCACGCATTTTTTTATCTAAATAAATAATTGCAGCCAATCAGAATTCCTTGATTTTCAGTTTTAAATTTACTTGATAATCAATAATATGAGACGAATTTTAATATGAAAATATTTTGATGAAAAAATATTTTGTAAAAAATTAAAATTTTTATGCAAAACATATAATTTTTTCTATAAATCTGATTATCTTTGGCCGATTTTATATCTCTTTTCTCTTCTTTTAATTTTTTTAATCAATTCCCTTAATTTTAAAACTATGAAAATGCATTGCTACAAAAGAGAATCTCTCTCTTTCCCAAGAATTTCCATGCTGTTTTTACTGATTTCCCTCTCAAGTTTTGTTTTCAGTCTTACATATAATGTTACCGTTCCAGCCGGTACAAAATTCTGCTACATTGCCGGCGAGATGAACGGCTGGTCGCAGCAAGTCATGAATAAAGTTGACGAAACGCATTACACGTTGAATATGCCTTCAGCCACTTCTAATCAATTGTACAAATACTGTTCGGGACCTTCGTGGGCTTATGTCGAAAACATAGCTAATAACAGAAGCTATACAGCCAATGATGTTGTAACTTCATGGGCGGCTGTTTACGATCCTTCAGCCATCCCGGTCGATGTTGTCTATACAGTAACGGTTCCTGCCGGGACCTACACGTGTTATTTTGCCGGAGGAGCCACCAATTGGGTACACAAGCAAATGGCAAAAATAGATGATACTCATTTTACAACTACAATAAATACAACCTTACCGAACGGATATAAATATTGTTCGGGGCCGGAATGGAAATATGAAGAATTGGATGCTAACAACCAATCGATATCCGACAGGAATTACAACAAATCGGATGTGGTAATTAACTGGAAAGAAGTTTACAATCCAAATCCAAACGGACTGATCTATAATGTAACCGTTCCTGCTGGGACAAAAGCTTGTTACATAGCCGGCGAGATGAATAATTGGACACAACAAGCGATGAATAAAGTGGACGAAGCGCATTATTCCATTTCGATCGACAATGCAACTGCGGCTATGAAATACAAATACTACTCAGGACCGGATTGGAATTTTGGAGAATTGAATGCCGATAATTCCGCTGTTGCTAATCGAAATTATTCTTCTTCAGACGTAGTTGCCAAATGGGCTGTCGTTTGGGACCCAAATGTTAGCATATTATCAATTTCAAACTCACTGATACTTTCATCTGGTAAAGTAGACCGGTATTCGTTCAACAACGATTTAATCGGAGTGAGAACAGTTGATGTTTGGCTTCCTGACGGATATGCTCCTTCGAAAAAATATGCAGTTGTATACATGCACGACGGACAAATGCTATTTGACGCAACGTCCACTTGGAACAACCAGGAATGGAAAGTAGACGAAACACTCTCTCAATTGATGCAAAATGGAACGATTAAAGATGTGATTGTCGTTGGGATTTGGAACAGTTCGAACCGATATGCAGAATACTATCCCGAAAAATCGATGGATTATCTGACTTCAAGTGTCAAAACTGCCAAACTCAACGAAATGAACAACGACCCGAAAGGCGATGAATACCTTTCGTTCATTGTCAATCAGGTGAAGCCGTTTATCGACCTCACCTATTCCGTGTATACGAATGCAGCCAATACGTTTGTTGCTGGATCGAGTATGGGCGGATTGATTTCATGGTATGCACTTTGCGAATATCCAAACATTTTTGGTGGTGCTGTCTGTATGTCCACGCATTGGGGAGTTATTGGTACGGATGACCCTTCGATTCCCGATTCATTCCGAAAATATCTGTTGGCAAAACTTCCCTCCGCTTCCAATCACAAGATCTATTTCGACCACGGAACGGTTGGTTTGGATGCCAACTACGATGCAAATCAGCAATTGGTTGATACAATTATGAAATACAAAGGATATTCGTCGTCGAATTGGGAAACACTGGTGTTCCAAGGAGATGATCACAACGAAGTGAGTTGGGCATACCGTTTCAATGTTCCTATGAAATTCATGCTTGCAAAAAACAGTGAAATCTCTGGGCTTAATTTGAATACAGAAAACCTGAATGGTAAAGGGTTTTTATGTGGTTCAACTGTTGTTTTGAATTGGACTTCAAACGGAATTCAAAACATTAAAATCGAATATTCTCCCGACAATGGTTCGAACTGGACAGTTATTGCTTCATCCGTAGACGCTTCGCTGAAAACCTTTAGTTGGACAGTTCCAACATTCACTTCCACCACTTGCAAAATCAGGATTTCGGATGTAACCAATGCAGGCACAAAATCGGAAAGCGATTTATTCTCAATAGCTCCGGCAATTACATATGTTACGTTTTCAGTTGATGCAAGCATTTTGATCAATGACGGTAAATTCAATGCAACAACTGATAAAATGTATATCAGAGGCTCATTCAATGGATTTGACTTGACGCATGAATTAAATTTAGGAAACAACAATATCTATTCGTTGACTATTCCGCTTCCATCGAATACTTACGTTGGATATAAGTATTTTTCTACAACGGTGAATGCAGAAAATGGCGGCTGGGAGAACAATTTCCCAGTTACCTCTTCGGGAAACAGAAGCATTTATGTCGGCGTGAAGAATCTTACATTGACGACCGTTTTCTACAACGACGGCGATATGAATCTATCCAAATCGAGTGATCATTTCAACGTCATTTATTCGGCTCAGGACAATAATTTGATCACCCAATTTATAGAAAGAATCGAACTGTTTCATTCGATTGTTAGTTCTTCTCTGGGAGTGAATCCTACTGAAAAAACCAATATTTTTCTTTATAAGGATTTGGATCATTTACATTTAGCTCAAGGTTATCCTGAAAATGACGAAAACTCAACGGGTTCGGCTCACGGAAAAATTCTGTTTATCATGCTTTCGCCTGCAAAAATGGGTTTAAATGAAGGTCTGGGATTATTTGCTCACGAATATACTCACTGCATGAATGCGTGGAAAACAAAAGTAACTTTACCTGCATGGCTGAACGAAGGAGTTGCCTGCTACTTTGGCCGTCAAATTTCAACAAAAGACTGGATAAAATCAATAACCGATCAAAGAGGTAAACCGGTTATTCAGGATATTTTCAACACAGATATGGGTTATGCTTATTCGTTTATCGTTGCTTACTATATTATTAAGACGAAAGAAATGCCTGCAATGGCAAAATTCATTGAAAACATGAATTATTCCGATATTGGATATAGCGGCCTGCCTGCATTGCAAAACGATTGGAACAATTTTTTGGATGTTTATTTAAATACGCAAACGAATGTGAAGGTTAAGTTAAGCGTCAACATGTCCGATATGATTGCTGCAGGATATTTTAACCCTGCTACCGACAAAGTTTACGTCAAAGGTGATTGGAATTGGTGGAACGGACAACAAATGACACTCGAAACCGGAAATATTTATTCCGTTTCTGTTCCTATAAATACGTACAGTTTGAATGAATACAAGTTTTACACCAATTCGGCTACAGCTCCAAATAACGGATTGGAACTGAATACGGATGAAACTATCAGTGGTAACCGGTTGCTCGATATTTTCAACGAACCGAAAACGCTCAATATTGCTACTTTCAAATCCAATGCTATTCCGTCAATAGCAAATGTAGATATGAAAAAAATATCGGATAAAGTTCAAGTCCTAATATTTCACGGTCGCATTTGGAATGCTCCTTCATTTAATACTTTCAAATATCCATTTAAACTAATCACTTCTACTGACTACCAATCTCTAAAACCTTCGGATGCATTTGCTTTTGATGCCGGATTTATAGGTACAAACGACACGATTTACATCTCTGAACCGGTAACAACAGAACAAATTGCAACTTTCAACAATGTAACAAATGTGGCTTTATATTATTTGTGTCAAGCATATCTTTACCATTATTACCAAACGAGAAATATGCCGTTGATATTCAAAATCGGATTTCCTCTTTTTGAGGCAGGACTAATGCCTTCCGATGAAACGGTAAAAACAGCCGTTAATGCTTATGGAGGCAGTTTTGCTTCTTTTGATGCATTGAATAATCGTTCTACTTTCGTTTCAAACAACGGAAAGGCAGTTGCCGCCGCATTTGGGGAATTTATGAACATATTTAAAAATTGGGGATATGGGATGATAAGTTCAATGAATGCAAACAGTTTTGATGTTCTCTCCTATTGGTGGAATGTAAATGATTTACCGGGTTTGTTAGGCGATTTTAATCGGTACGTAAATTATCGGTTTTTACAGACCGATAATAATTTCCGGGTTCAAATGGTGAAAGAAACAGAACATTTTAAATTTTATACGCGTCCGGTCGATTATGCCTTAAACTTTCCATATTTCAGCGATGTTTTGGAACCCGCTTTCGTTGAATATACGACAAATTTCAATTTGAATATTACTGAAAAATTTTCCTACTTTACTTTGCCAACATGCATTGATGGAGAAATAGAAGGCGTTCCCTGCAATGGATTGCCTCCCTCAAGAATTACCGGCGGTACAGCATGGTCATCGGGAATGCATTCAACTTGTGCCTCAACGCAAGATGAACTACCCTTATTCTATCATATGAATCGGCACGAACTGGCTCATGGAATGCAGGGAAATATGCCGCAAGGAATTGTAACCGCATGGCTCAACGAAGGATTTCCCGAGTTTTGCGCCAGGGGACCGATTACGGATACGAAACTCATAGAAATGGCTCAAAGCGGAATTGATTGCATGAATGCAGCCGTAAACTATTTCGGACACCTCCCGACGTACGAAGAGACACGAATCTATCCTTCGCCGGATTACGGATACTACACGCTGGGATATTTTCTGATTGATTATCAATATCGAAGAGGTGGATATCCGCTTGTAAAAGCAATACAAATGAATGATTTAGCAGCCTATCAATCGCTCGGATATTCAACCTCGCAAGCATTTCTGGAAGATTTCTACTTCGATTTTGACGTCAGAGTAAAAAAACTTCCGGTTGCTACCTTGATAAAACCGGTAACGAATATGGATGAAAACAATCCGACTGTACAAATAGCATGGACTCCTCTCAAAGCAGGCGTTAAACTGAACGTGTACGTTTCAGTGGATGACGCAAAAACATGGACAAAGATTGCCGATCATATTACCGAAAATTCTTGCACTTGGAATGCCGGAAATATTATCAGCCGATTTTATTTGAAAATCGAAGCACCCGATAACATGAATCTCTCCACCACATACGGGCCTTTTGTAAAGGGAGATTTAACGAAATTGAATATTATTTCTCCAATGATTGATAATTATGCCATTGCTGGAGATACAATGAACATTAAATGGGGAAGAACTAACATTCAACGGATTAAACTGGAATATGCAACGAATGTTGTCCCTGCTTCACAGGTCAATGCTTCTGATTGGAAAACGATAACCGGCGATATTTCGACCACGGCTTCCAATTATCAATGGGCTATTCCTGCGACGCTTGAAGGAACTTGTAAACTGAAGATTACCGACACTTCAAATGCAAACAATTATTCCGAAAGCGAAATTTTCAATTTGGTAAAACCGAATGAAACAGGCGGTCCTTATCTTTACGATAAAAACACATTGTTGTTGCTTCATTTCGACAACGACTTGAAGAACAGAAGCCTTGCTACCGGAAATGCGGTTGGCGATGTTCAAAATCTTTCTGCCACAGACAATGTTTCACCCCAATTTGGCAAAAGCTATCGAACGGTTTCGAACTTGACCGTTCCGCATCATGTCAATTTGAATCTTACGGGGGATTGGACACTCGAAGCATGGGTCAAACTGAACTCTTTTACCGGCAACAGCATGTATCTTTTCTGGAAACCTGGCGATACTGATTCCTACTTTTCCAACTACGCATTAGAAATCAGTCCGTGGTGGGGAAATATCTTTTTTGGCTACTATTTCTCGCAAGCAAAGGACCGAATCGGTTTGACGACGACTTTCAGTCCGTCATTGAACGAATGGTATCATGTAGCTTATATCCGAAATACGGCAAAAAACCAGTTGCAATTGATTGTCCACGATAAAAATCGAAACTTGATTTCTTCCGTCGAAATGAATTATTCTGCGAATGAGACGTTGCTGAATTCCAAAGACTTGATTATCGCAGCAAATTTGGATGGATACATGGACGAAGTACGCATCAGTAATGTGGTGAGGAATTTCATCAACACGGGCGTAAACAAAACTTTTGAGAACCAAGTCACGAACTTCTATCCAAACCCTGCAAAAGAATGGATCACAATTAAAAACACCTCAGGCGCTTACAAAATTGAAATCACTGACCTTCAAGGAAAAATTCTGATAAGTAGAAAATTAGAAAATTTGGATGAACGCATCAATATCTCTTCTTTGCTAGATGGAATTTATCTGTTAAAACTCGTTGGCGATAAAGGAATCTCCATCAGCAAATTGATTGTGGAATAGAAAATAACCGATGAATTGCATAAACGATAAAGCGCCTGAAAAAATCAATAATTTTTCAGACGCTTTATCGTTAGTAACGAGTTCAAAAAAAATTTTATGATTATCCGCAAACTTTCCTAAATTAAAAGGGATAAATTATGGTATATTTTTCAGAGAATAGTTATAAAAATTTGTATAATTCGCTGATATTCATTATCTTTATGTTATAAAATTAATATATATAGTTCTTATGAATATCATTAAATTCAGTGCACAATTCCCCGACGAAAAGTCTTGTATCGAGCATTTTAAGGCTCAAAGAGATGCTTGCGGGGTCGTTTGTTCCAAATGTGGTTGTGAGCATCATTACTGGCTGGAGAATAAACTGAGCTACGAATGTAAACAATGTCACCACCGGCAATCCTTACGCTCAGGAACGGTGATGGAAAACAGCAAATTACCTTTTATGTACTGGTATATTGCCATGCATTTGCTTACCAGCACCAAAAAATCGTTCTCTGCCTCAGAACTGCAACGACAATTGGGACATAAACGTTATCAGCCCATTTGGGAGATGGGATACAAATTATGCGATGTGATGGGCAAACGCGATAATTTGTACCAATTGACCGATGAGGTAGAACTCGACAATGCTTTTATCACTACATTAATTCCGGAAAAAGAAAAAGACAAACCTCTCAAGCGAGGTATAGGAAGCCAAAGTCAGTCCAAAATAGTAGTTATGAGCGAAAGTTCCTTTGTGGAAAACCCCAAACCGGGCAAAAAGCCCAAACGTGTCAATCACCTGAAAATGTTGGTTATCGATGATTTAAAAGCTGAT
>JAHDRA010000004.1 GCA_018433525.1 Paludibacteraceae bacterium | reverse complement strand
TCCAAGTCCGGTAAAAGTATGCAATTCCTTAATGCGGGATTTTGTAACCTTGCCATCACGACTTACCAGGCTTACTTCCATTCCTTCGCGAAGTGTTCCACGATGAAGTCTGCCAACGGCAATTCTTCCCACATACGGAGAATAATCCATCGAAGTGATAAGCATTTGGGGAGAGCCTTCCAAATAAGGCGGAGCAGGAATATACTTGATAATGGCATCCAGCAAGGGTAAAATATTGTCGGTTGGTTTTTTCCAATCGTCCGACATCCAATTCTGTTTGGCTGATCCAAAAATAGTGTGAAAATTCAACTGTTCTTCATTGGCATCCAAATGATACATTAAGTCGAAGACGGCTTCCTGAACTTCATCGGGACGGCAATTGGGCTTGTCGACCTTATTGACGACCACAATGGGAATCAGTCCCATTTGAATGGCTTTTTGGAGAACAAAACGGGTTTGTGGCATGGGACCTTCAAAAGCATCTACCAAAAGTAACACTCCATCAGCCATATTTAAAACCCTTTCTACTTCTCCTCCGAAATCGGCGTGTCCCGGTGTGTCTATAATGTTGATTTTATATCCGTTGTAATTGATGGAAACATTTTTAGCCAATATGGTGATTCCTCTTTCGCGTTCGAGTTCATTATTGTCCATAATGAGTTCACCAACTTTTTCGTTGTTGCGGAAAAGGTGTCCCGCCAGTAACATCTTGTCTACCAATGTAGTTTTCCCGTGATCGACATGGGCAATGATGGCTACATTTCTAATTTTTTGCATAAGTTAAAGAGCTAATTTTTTAGCCTGCAAAGATAGCCAAAAAAATTGAATTTTTATTGCCCGTTTTTTTGAATTTAGCTAAAGCAAATAATATGGAACGCATGACACAAATTTAAAAATTTCGGTTTTCATTGAATTGCGTTGTATCCCGGTAGAGACGTAGCATGCTACGTCTCAAGCAAATACCCAAATTTAATTGCAACGAATCGGAATCCAAACGCGGAAAAAATTCAAAAATGGTATGGTGATTTTTTTCATTGAATTGGGATATATCAGGTTTGAGACGTTGCATGCAACGTCTCTACAAAATACCTAAATTCAATTGCAACGAATTGGAATTCAAAACACGGAAAAAATTCAGAAATTGTACAGCTATTTTTTTCATTGAATTGCATTGTATCCGGGTAGAGACGTAGCATGCTACGTCTCATGCAAATACTAAATTCAATTGCAATGAATCGGAATTCAAAACACGGAAAAAATTCAGAAATGGGACGGTGGTTTTTTTCATTGAATTGCGTTGTATCCGGGTAGAGACGTTGCATGCAACGTCTCTACAAATACCCAAATTTGGAGGTAATGAAACGGATTCAAAACACGGGAAAAATTAGAAATGGTACGGTGATTTTTTTATCAAACCGCGTTGTATCCGGGTAGAGACGTAGCATGCTACGTCTCTACAAAATACGGGAAATTTGGTTGGAATGGAATGCAAAAACCATATTCATTTGTTCAATTCATCCATATTCCACAGAACAACATTATTTTCGATATATTCGGCGATGTGGTTACATTCATCGACATTGCGTATAATGTGATCGTGAAAACGAGGTTGCCAGTTAAATTCAATTTGGTTTTTGTGTGCATAGCGTGTAACAGCAGATTTCAAACCTCGAATAATGGTAGCTAACGTTCCTTGTTTTGGCGAAATCAATGCCATAGTTTCGTTTTTTGTTTTTCCGGTAGAGACGTAGCATGCTACGTCTCTACAAATATCATGATTGGTTTTTGTTTCGTGGTCAATGGCAACTATTAAATGAATGTGATTGGGCATAACCACATACAGTGGAATTTCGGCATTGGGAAAATGTGCAGATAACTCTTCAATACATTTTACAACATATTTGCCGATTGGCGAAAAAACCATTTGATTGTCAAAAATACTTCCAAAATAGTATCGTTTCTGATAGGTACATACAGTAACAAAATACAATCCGCCATCGTAATCGTGCCATTGAGCGCGTGCAGAAGGAATACGATATTTATTTTGAAATTTTTCGTCAGTCATTGTGAACAGGTTAGGACGCAAATATAATCATCAACAAACAATTATGCAAATTTTACAATTTTTTATTCCCGGGTAGAGACGTTGCATGCAACGTCTCTACAAAATACCCAAATTTGGCGGTAATGAATCGGAATCAAAACACGGAAATAAATTCAAAAATGGTACGGTGGTTTTTTTCATTGAATTAGGATATATCAGGTTTGAGACGTTGCATGCAACGTCTCATGCAAATAACCAAATTTAATTGCAATGAATCGGAATTCAAAACACGGAAAAATTTCAGAAATGGTATGGTGGTTTTTTTTATTGAATTGCGTTGTATCCGGGTTTGACCCGCTGCATGGCAACGTCGATATAAAATTTATGGAATTACAAATGATTAATTCAACAATGAATATTTGAAATTCTTCCAACCTTATCGTGCTAAAAACCTTAGTAACCTGAATACCCCCCCAATCGAAACCTTATTACCTTATTTTCGGTGCAAATACCCAAATTCAGTTGCAATGAATCGGAATCCAAACACGGAAAAAAATTCAGAAATGGAACGGTGATTTTTTTCATTCAATTGCGTTGTATCCGGGTAGAGACGTAGCATGCTACGTCTCATGCAAATAACCAAATTCAGTTGCAACGAATTGGAATTCAAAACGCAGAAAAATTCAGAAATGGAACGGTGATTTTTTTCATTG
>JAHDRA010000040.1 GCA_018433525.1 Paludibacteraceae bacterium | reverse complement strand
TGTAATCTGAGTTTCAAAGCAGCTAATGATTTAGTAGCACTTATGCAAAAATTTAATTACCTTAAGGAATTAACCGGGCAAAGCCGCAACCGTATTTTTATTTTTGAGCCCTACTTAAAGATTTTTGACAATGACTGACGAACCGGATATATAACAAATCATTCTATAAACATGGATCAAAATCGCATTTCACAATTACAATCAGTTTTCGATGAAATTAGCCACTTTATTACAAGTGATGACGATAGAGAACAAGCGGGAGTTTGGTTTGCGCGGGAATTGATGGTTGCATTGGGATATGCCCGTTGGGAGAATTTTCGGGTAGCAATTGGTAGAGCTGTTGATTCATGTAAAACACAGATTATCAATGTGGATGACCATTTTCGTGACCTCACGAAAATGGTTGAAATTGGCGAGGACATCAAGAAACTCGAACGGCGCGTAGCTGCCGAAGAAAAACAAATTGAAAAGGCAAGCCCCAAATTGCCTAAAAACAAGAAGAAATAATAAATCCAGGCAACTTTTAAAGATAGATGTAATGAGTGAGTGGAAGGAATATAAACTGGGGGAAATTGCAGAAATAATTCCTGGTTTTGCTTTTAAAAGCAAAGAATTTGGTAAAATCGGGGAATTAGTTATAAAAATTAAAGACATTAATCCCCCTTATATTATTTTAAGCGCAATGGAAAGGGTTGACACAAGTTCATACCCAAAAGATAAATTGGGAAAATATAAGTTAGCCAAAGGAGATTTTGTTGTTGCCATGACAGGAGCGACCATTGGGAAAGTTGGTAAACTCAAGACTGATGTATTGGCATATATAAATCAACGAGTGGCAAAAATAAAAGCTAAAAAATGCGTATGCAATGATTTCATTTATTATTCTATTAGTACCGAGCAATTTCAAGCCTTTATAAGAAATAATATCGATAGTAATACCGCCCAAGAAAATATCAGCGCAATTAGTATAGGAAAATTTCCAATTTTACTTCCCCCTCTCCTTGAGCAAACCGCCATTGCTTCAATCCTTTCCAGCCTCGATGATAAAATAGACCTGCTTCACCGCCAAAACGCCACACTCGAAAAAATGGCTGAAACACTTTTCAGGCAGTGGTTTATTGAGGAAGCAAAAGAGGAGTGGGAAAGTAGACCGTTAAGTTCAATTGCTAATTTCTTAAATGGATTGGCATGTCAAAAATTCCCTCCCAAAAATGATGTAGAAATGCTTCCTGTTTTAAAAATTAAAGAGTTAAATAGCGGAATATCCGAAAATTCTGATTGGGCAACAACTGAGGTAAATCCCGAATATATTGTAAAAAATGGTGATGTGATTTTTGCATGGTCTGCATCATTAATGGTTAAAATTTGGGATGGACAGGATTGTATATTAAACCAACACTTATTCAAGGTTACATCTGAATATTATCCAAAATGGTTCTATTATTTATGGTGCAAATATCATTTGGATGAATTTATAGTGAAAGCTGCAAGTCATGCGACAACTATGGGTCATATAAAAAGGGGGGATTTGGATGAAGCTATGGTGTTAATTCCCTCAGATAAAGAATTAGAAGAAATGACATTGGAAGTAGAGCCATTGATTAGTAAAATTATAAATAATAATAAGCAAATTAAATTACTTGTAAATCTTCGTGACATGCTATTGCCCAAGCTGATGAGCGGAGAGATAAGAGTGGAGTCCCATCGGGACGAAACCTCTGTAACAAATAACGACACCGCCACCCTCAGCCCCGTAGGGGCGGCATCTAAAACAATCAAACATGGCTAATACCTATACACAATTATTGGTGCAAATTGTATTTGCTGTAAAAGGCCGTCAAAACCTTATTTCTGAAAACCATCGGGAACAGATAGAGAAATACATTTGTGGCATCATTACACATAAACAATCCCGACCATTGGCTATTTATTGCAATCCCGACCATTGCCATGTATTGATAGGGCTTCATCCTTCACAATCTCTTTCAGATTTAACAAGAGACATCAAAGCCAATGCGTCGAAATTTATCAATGACAATAAATGGATACCGGGAAAATTCGAATGGCAGGAAGGATATGGAGCATTTACATACAGTCGTTCACAATTGAATGTGGTAGTAATTTATATTTTAAACCAGCCGAAACATCACCGTAAAAAAACATTTAAAGAAGAATATATGGAATTTTTGCGTAAATTTGAGATTGAATATGATGAAAAATATTTATTCCAATTTAACGACTAAAGGTATCGCCCCTATGGGGCTTGGCTTCTTCCAAAATGCAAATTGCTACAAAGGTGTTTGCTCCTACGGAGCTGAATTTATGTTACAAATATTAAATAAAAACTTAAAGAAATTACCTTGAAAATAGAGCCATTAATTAATCAAAATTATAAGAAATAACAAACTCAAATCCGTACACTCACATCATTACGAGACATGTTGTTGCCAAAGTTAATGAGTGGAGAGATAACTGTAGAACAATAAATAATATGATTAGAAAAATTGGATTATTTTTTTTGTCATTATGGCTTTTGTTTGTGCTGATAATAATTATCACAGCAAAAATCCCTACTTGCTTTTCAGGAGACTGTTCTTTTGTTGGATGGCCATATTTGTTGAAAAATAATCTTATTCCTATTCTTTGTTTATTGGCATTATTGGTCGGACTTATTTCATATTTGGATTTTAAATACCAAATGAAAGGAACACCTGAACTATCTTTCAAGATTATCGAAATTGAAAACATTGACTATGAACATTTAACATTTCTTACTACTTATATAATTCCGTTAGTGTGTTTCCAATTTGAGAATTTACGCTACATCATTGTTTTTTTAATCATTCTCTTTGTAATAGGGTCTATTTACATTCGGACTGACTTGTTTTATGCAAACCCTACTTTAGCAATACTTAAATTCAGAATTTATAAAGTATCAGGGGAATTCAGAAAAGGAGAAAAAAGGCAAAACAGAATATTAATCAGCAAAGATAAATTAACTAAAGATGACCGAATTTATTACGCTTCTAAAGTAAGTACAAATGAATAAACAGGAATTAAATACAGCTCTTGATTTTTTAAATGCCCCACAAGGCGAGTTACAAGTGATTTTTTATGCCGTGATTGACGGCGTAGATGAACCAAAAAAATTGGATATTAAAAGTGAAGATTTGCCCGAGCTGAGAAATTTGTTTGTGGATGCAATCAAAAGCTTTGTTATTGATAAGACCGATTTTGTTGTTTTGCCTCTTTCTTCTGCTGATGAACGTGGTAAATGCTTTTATCAATATGACTTAGAGATACCACAAGAACTTGAACTACTGGAAAATGTGATTGGAAACGATAATCTTCAAAATTTCAATTTTAGTTCAAATCAATTGTCTGGTATTGATTCCTTGATAATAGTATTAGCAGACGATAATCATGAGATTTCTTTATTCAAAAAACTATCGCCTGTCGAAATTGTAGGAAGAGGTGGTTTTATGTTATGGAAATCAAATCAAAGGTTTGAACGATTCAAAGACCAAATGTTGAGAATTAGTTCAAGATTTCAGGTTTTAAGAGTAGCTGGGGAGCTTATTATTATTGATTTGAGCGCAATTGAAAAAAGTTTTGGGTTTCATGATGTTATTACAAGAGAAGCCACAGCAAGTCTATCTGTAATAGAAAAGATGGAATTAGTTTCCAACATGGATAGTTTAGCAGAATTGGTAAGCGATGTCAGTTTTGCCAGAAAACTTACCAAAGTTGCCAAGTCTTCGCCTGTTATAAAACTAAAAATACCTAACGAAAATATTATTGCATTTGCAAAGTCTCATCCCCTGACTAAAAAGAAAATGCGGTTAAGTGAGGATGGAAAACAATTTAATCTTGACACACGTGTTTCTAAGAATTTGTTCATAAAGATTTTGAATGATGATTTACTCACTTCGGAATTAACAAAATTATATTACGACAGCTTAGCAAAAAATGGGATTGTATTAGAAGAAGAAGCAACGACAGATAACAACGAAGCTTAAATTTAAATGGGGAAAAGCTTAAAAAAGTAATAGAGCAATATGGGCGCTGGGCAGTTCTTTCAATTTATGTTGAGAGAATAGAAACCTATATTGAATCGGATTTCAGCCTTTGCGTTGAAAACTCAAAAGCGCTTCTTGAAAGTATTGCAAAACAAATTTGTAAAGAAAAAGGCGTTGTGTTGATAAGTAATGAAAGTATAAATAAACTTGTCAAAATTTCATTTGAAGCGATTGGTTTTGAAAAGAGAGATCCCATAAATACTATTGCGGCTTCATTATCTGCCATTGCTCAACAAATTGGAAATCTGCGAACTTCTATCGGCTCAACTTCTCATGGTAAATCCCTTGATGAACTTGAGAGAAGAAATCAAAATATGGATTTCTTGACCAACGAATTTTTAATATCGTCAATTGAAATAGTTTCTTGCTTTCTCATACGAAATTTTGAAAATGAAAACCCAAGAAAGCCGGCTGAGTCAATTGATGAAACTTTGGATTATTACGAAGCAGAAGAATTCAACGAGTTTTGGGATAATTTGTTCGGAGAGTTTGAAATGGGTAATTATTCTTATCCCGCAAGTGAAATTCTTTTCTATGTGGATAATCAAGCATATAAAAATGAATATAATGCCTTTATAACAACTGAAACCATTGAAGAATGATACGCATGACCGAAAATTGCATAGAAGAATTTGCTGTCGAGTTACTGGAAAAACTTGGTTACGAAGCGGTTTATGGTCCCGATATTGCCCCTGACGGCGACAATTCGACAGGCTCAATGCACGACAAACGGGAAAGCTACGAACAGGTTTTATTGATCGATCGTTTACGCAAAGCACTAAAACGTATCAACAGAAACATGCCCGCCGATACGCTGGAAGATGCCATAAAAGAAATCCAACGCATTCACTCACCGGAATTGTTGACGAATAACGAAACTTTTCACCGGTTTATGACTGAAGGTATTCCTGTTTCAAAGCGGGTGGATGGCGAGGATCGGGGCGACCTGGTTTGGCTGATTGATTTTAAAAATCCGTATAATAACGATTTTTTGGTTGTTAACCAGTTTACCGTTGTGGAAAACAACCATAACAGACGGCCTGATATCATTTTGTTTGTTAACGGCATTCCGTTGGTAGTCATCGAGCTGAAAAATGCTGCTGATGAAAATGCGTCCATTCGTTCGGCATTTCGACAAATAGAAACTTATAAAGCGTTGATCCCCCAACTTTTCACGTACAATGGCTTTGTGATTATTTCCGATGGGTTGGAAGCCAAAGCGGGAACCATTTCTTCGGGATTCAGCCGTTTTATGGCCTGGAAATCGTCTGACGGAAAAATTGAAGCCTCGCATTTGGTCAGTCAGTTGGAAACTCTTATTGAGGGTATGCTCAATAAGGAGACGTTGATCGACTTGATGCGTCATTTCATTGTTTTTGAAAAAACGAAAAAAGAAGATCCCGCAACGGGAATTATTACCGTCAATACCGTTAAAAAGATGGCAGCCTACCATCAATATTATGCGGTGAACCGGGCTGTTGAATCGACGTTGAGGGCAGCAGGATATACGGTGTCTTCGAGAACCTCAGACACCATAGTAATTTCGCTGCCTGAGGCTCTCGAAGGCAGCGAAAGAGAGGTTCTCGAAGACACCGTTTCTCACGAAAACACCTATGTCAAAGAATCGCCCGAAAGTTACGGACTTGCAGGTGTAAAAAAGCAACGTGTAGGCGACCGTAAAGGCGGCGTGGTTTGGCACACGCAAGGTAGCGGTAAATCGCTTTCGATGGTTTTCTTTACCGGAAAAATTGTGTTGGAAATGGATAATCCGACCGTTGTGGTAATTACCGATCGTAACGATTTGGACGACCAGCTTTTCGATACTTTTGCCGCTTCGAAACAACTTTTGCGACAAGAACCGGTGCAAGCCAAAGATAGAAATCATCTGAAAGAGCTGTTAAAAGTGGGTTCAGGTGGTGTAGTTTTTACAACCATTCAGAAGTTCCAGCCCGATGAAGTCAATGTGTACGAATTGCTTTCCGATCGCGAAAACATTGTGGTAATTGCCGATGAAGCTCACCGCACCCAATACGGATTTAAAGCCAAAACCATTGATGATAAAAACGAAAAGGGGGAGGTAATCGGTAAAAAAGTTGTTTATGGCTTTGCCAAATATTTGCGTGATGCGCTGCCCAATGCAACGTATTTGGGTTTTACGGGTACACCGATTGAAAATACCGATGTAAATACTCCGGCTGTTTTCGGAAATTATGTGGATATTTACGATATAGCTCAAGCTGTTGAAGATGGGGCAACGGTTCGTATTTATTACGAAAGCCGTCTGGCAAAAGTAAATCTGAGTGAAGAAGGAAAGACTTTAATGAATGAATTGGACAAAGAACTCGACCAAGATGATTTCACCGATACACAAAAAGCCAAAGCCAAATGGACTCAGTTGGAAGCGTTGGTTGGCAGTGAAAACAGAATAAATCAGATAGCCAAAGATATTATTGAACATTTTGAACAACGACAAACTGTTTTTGAAGGCAAAGGGATGATTGTTACCATGAGTCGCCGTATTGCAGTCGATTTGTACGAAGCTGTCATAAAACTCAGACCTGAATGGCATTCGGATGAATTGAGCAAGGGAGCTATTAAAGTGGTTATTACATCTGCATCATCCGATGGCCCGAAAATTTCAAAACATCATACCACCAAAGAGGAACGCCGCATGTTGGCCGACCGGATGAAAAACCCGAATGATGAGCTTAAACTCGTTATTGTTTGCGATATGTGGCTCACGGGTTTTGATGTTCCTTGTCTGCACACGCTGTACATCGATAAACCCATGAAGGGACACAACCTAATGCAAGCCATTGCGAGGGTCAATCGTGTTTACAAAGACAAACCGGGAGGTTTAATTGTAGATTACCTGGGCATTGCGTCTGATTTGAAAAAAGCCCTTTCGTTTTATTCCGATGCCGGAGGTAAGGGCGACCCGACTATTTTACAGGAACAGGCCGTTGAATTGATGTTGGAAAAATTGGAAGTGGTTTCCAATATGTATCATGGTTTTCATTACGAAGAATATTTCGAAGCCGATACTTCTAAAAAACTTTCCATCATTTTGGCTGCCGAAGAACATATTTTGGGCTTGGAAGATGGAAAGAAAAGATACATCAACGAAGTAACTACCTTGTCGAAAGCTTTTGCCATAGCCATACCTCACGAGCAGGCGTTGGATGTTAAGGACGAGATTGCATTTTTTCAGGCGGTGAAAGCACGTTTGGTGAAATTTGAAAGCTCGGACTCAGGCAAAACGGATGAAGAAATGGAAACGACGATTCGCCAAGTAATCGACAAGGCTTTGGTGACTGAACCGGTTATCGATGTTTTTGATGCCGCCGGATTGAAAAAACCGGATATTTCCATTCTTTCGGAAGAATTTCTGATGGAGTTGAAGGGGATGGAGCATAAAAATGTTGCTTTGGAGGTTTTGAAAAAAATATTGAACGATGAAATTAAATCAAGAGCCAAAAAGAACCTGGTGAAAAGCAAAACCTTAAGGGAAATGTTGGAAGACACCATCAAGAAATACCACAATAAAATACTTTCCGCAGCCGAAGTTATTGAGGAACTGATCAGACTGAGTAAGGAGATTGTGGAAATGGACAAGGAAGCCCACGAAATGGGATTGTCCGATTTTGAATATGCTTTTTATACGGCTGTGGCCAGTAACGACAGTGCAAGGGAACTCATGCAAAAAGACAAATTGCGTGAATTGGCCGTTGCCTTGACAGAAACCATCAGACAGAATGCCACTATCGACTGGACCATTAAAGAAAGTGCCAAAGCAAAATTGAAGGTTTCGGTAAAAAGACTGTTAAGAAAATACGGTTATCCGCCCGATATGCAAATGCTCGCAACAGAAACGGTGTTGAAACAAGCCGAAATGATTGCCAACGAATTGACAAATAAATAATTGATATGAACTGCCAGCTCATTGTCGTAAGTACATTTGCAAGCCTACACAAGCCAATGCTCAATCCAAAGGCTTGCCAGAGAATGTGCCTGTCCCAACGCACGGCAGAGAGAAACGACACAGCAGATAGAAAAAAAGACTGAAAGACAATGAAAACCTGCCGCCAAGAAGCGGTCATAAAACATAGCGGTTTTAATGCAATTTGCAAGCTCAGTTCCCGCTGGCAAGGTCAGTTAGAGGGGATAGTTTCACAGCCCTGCAATCGGCAACGTTTCTTACCACCAAGTGTAAAAAAGACAGATGATATTCAGATAAGAAACCCACATTTATTGCATACACAAACACGAATGAATATAATATTCAGACATGTGGGTTCCATCAGACCATTAAAAAATAAATTATATTCTGATGAAATAAGAAGAAATTTATGTACCCCTTCACGGTATTATGAAGTTGTTTTTTCTAAGGGAGAAAAATTTTATTCGGATTCGTTATTTTCTTCTTCAGGCAAGGGCATAAACAATTCAAACGGAGATATTTGTTTGTTTTTCAACATTTTGACTTATGATGGAACAGATTATCGTTTTTTGGAAAATCTTCTGGAAGTGTTAAGTTTTCTGGGCGAGATAGACAGCAAAGGAGATGCAGTTTTTTGGGCATATTTGAATGGTTACTATTTTATTTTTGGATATCCAGCTTCTGGTATTAAACAAACTTCGAATGGTTTTTTAATTTACGCGTATAACATGGTAAAAATGTGTACCCCGGTGCAGATTGATAAATTTTGGCTGAAGATTGATAAAACGGGCAATATTGAAGTGCTGGGCGAAAAATTGTTTAGCAGAATAGAAAACGGCTGTATTTAAAACATATATTGATCATATCAAACAAAAAAGCAACCCTTAAAGGTTGCTTTTGCGGTGCGTACGGGACTCGAACCCGTGACCCCATGCGTGACAGGCATGTATTCTAACCAGACTGAACTAACGCACCAAAAATTTATTTTTCACAAATTTCTTTTAAATTCTTTTCTGCTTTCCTGTTTTTATTTCGGACTCAACAACCGTTGTTGTTCGGTGAAATTTGCGGTGCAAAGTTACGCTAAATTTTAATATCTGCAATATCTTTGTGAAGTTTTTTGAATTTTCTTCCATTATTTTCTTTGTTTGGAAGTTACCGCACAGAACGAGAATACACATTTCAATATTTCGCAGGTCAATGTTTGTACAGAAGTCTCGAAAACATTTTTCCTCAAAAAGTATTATATTTGCAGACTAAAAAAATTGAAGAATCTTTATGAAGGGGAATGATAATACCGCCATCTTATTGATACATTGTCCCGACAGGCCCGGTATTTTAGCTGCTGTAACCGAATTTATCAACCGTCATCAGGGAAATATACTTTATCTTGATCAGTACGTCAACAAAGAAGAAAAGGTCTTTTTTATGCGTGTGGAATGGGATTTGAAAGATTTTCAGATTCCAAAGGAAAAGATCGAAGAATATTTCAACACACTTATTGCTATTCGATTTGAAATGATTTTCAGATTGTATTTTGCCGATGAAGTGCCTCGCATGGCTATTTTTGTTTCCAAGTTGTCCCATTGTCTTTACGATTTGCTGGCTCGTTATGCCGCTGGAGAATGGAAAGTGGAAATTCCTTTGATAATCAGCAACCACAAAGATTTGGAGCCGGTTGCCAAACGTTTTGGAATAGATTTTTATACTTTTTCCATCAATGAAAAGAATAAGGCAGAACAGGAAGCACTGGAATTGCAACTGTTGAAGGAGAAAAAAGTAACTTTTTGTGTACTTGCCCGTTATATGCAGATTTTATCGCCCGAATTTATTCAACACTATCCCAATAAAATTATTAACATTCATCATTCTTTTTTGCCGGCTTTTGCAGGTTCCAAACCTTATCATGCTGCTTATGAAAGAGGAGTGAAAATTATTGGTGCAACAGGCCATTATGTTACCGAAGACTTGGATGCGGGGCCTATTATTTCGCAGGATGTAACCCATATTTCGCACAAGGACAATGTGGAAGAGCTGATTCGCAAGGGTCGCGATTTGGAAAAAATCGTGCTGTCGGCTGCTGTAGAAAAGCACATTAACCGTAAAATTCTTACTTATAAAAACAGAACCATTGTTTTTCAATAATTTTTAAAAATCAATATCATGGAAATCAGTCGTTTATATGATATATTGGATCGTTATTTGGAAAAATTTCCGAATCAGGATGCTGCCCTTGCCTGCAAACGCGAAGGAAAATGGCGCAAATTCAGCATTCAGGAATATGTGGATTTGACCAATCAAATCAGTTATGGAATGCTGAAACTCGGTATCGAGCCGGGCGACCGCATAGGCATTGTGAGCAATAGCCGTCCCGAGTGGAATATGCTCGATTTTGCAGCCATGCAAATTGGAGCCATATCGATTCCTATTTATGCTACCATTAGTCAGGATGATTATCGATATATTTTGAATCATTCCGAAATGAAAATGATTTTTATCGAAGGCAAGGAATTGCGACTGAAGGTAATGCCTATTTTGCCCGAAATAAAGTCGTTGAAATACGTTTATACTTTTGTAGATCAAGGTACGGGTCTTCCTTTTTTGGAACAGCTTATTCAGTTGGGAAGAGAAAATCCTGCTCCCGAAAAATTGCAACAGCTTAAAGCTATGCAGAAACCGGGCGATATGGCAACCATTGTTTATACTTCAGGAACCACTGGAAATCCCAAAGGTGTTATGCTTTCTCACAGCAATATTGTCAATCAGATTTTAAGTTTGCACCAGATTCCGGCCGAATGGGTTAAAGTTGCTTTGAGTTTTCTCCCGCTTTGTCATGCTTACGAGCGAATGCTGGTTTATTTGTATCAGTATCTCGGAATTTCGGTGTATTATGCCGAAAATTTGGGAACCATCGGCGAAAATATTAAAGAAGTGAATCCCAACATCATGGCCACTGTGCCGCGCGTGCTGGAAAAAATGTACGACAAACTCTACATGGCAGGGAAAAAGTTGCCGACTATCAGTAAATTTATTTATTACAGAGCCGTACATTTTGCCAATAAATATCAGTTGGAAGGCATGAGCTGGTGGAGCAAAAAATTGCATAAATTTTTCGACAAAATGGTTTATTCCAAATGGAGAGAAGCCATTGGAGGAAATTTCGATATTGTTGTCTCCGGCGGTTCGGCTCTGCAACCACAAATGGCTTCGTTTTTTTCGGCTATCGGCATGCCGGTGTTTGAAGGTTATGGCTTAACGGAGACTTCTCCTGTGATTGCTGTCAGTCAGCGGGTAAAAAACGGCAGAAAATTTGGGACAGTGGGACTGCCAATTCCCGGAGTTGAAGTTAAACTTGGCGATCAGGACGAGATTCTTTGTCGTGGGCACAATGTGATGCAGGGATATTACAAAGATCCCGAGTTGACGGCCAGCGTTATTGATCCTGATGGTTGGTTTCATACCGGCGACATAGGAAAATTTACACCTGAAGGCCAATTGATTATTACCGGACGAATAAAAAGCCTCTTTAAAACTTCAAACGGTAAATATGTGAATCCCGAAGCCATTGAAACAAAATTTGCAGAATCTCCGTTTATAGAAAACATGATTGTTGTGGGTGAAAACAAAAAATTCCCTGCTGCACTCATTTCGCCAAGTTTCGAGTATTTAAAATCGTGGTGCGAAAACCATAAAATTCCTTGTGGCAGTCCGGAAGAAATGATTGAAAACGAGCACGTAATAAAACGTTTTCGGGATGAAGTGAAGCATTACAACAATTTTCTTGGCGAATTTGAACAAATAAAACGTTTTCAGTTGGTTGCCGAAGAATGGACTCCACAAAACGGATTCCTTTCGCCAACTTTAAAATTGAAAAGAAACGTTATTGAGGAATATTATGCCGAAAAAATTGAAAAATTGTTTTCGTGATAATTACAAGTTTTTCTTATTTTCTGAACTATTCAGTTTTTTGGCGTGAGAAGGCGGTATTTTATTTATATTTCTTACAAAGGAACGGCCTATCATGGTTGGCAGTGCCAGCCCAACGGTATTTCGGTTCAGGAAGTATTGATAAAAACGCTGA
The DNA here is from genome assembly GCA_018433525.1 of Paludibacteraceae bacterium. Taxonomy (GTDB): domain Bacteria; phylum Bacteroidota; class Bacteroidia; order Bacteroidales; family Paludibacteraceae; genus MVYY01. The sequence continues at coordinate 2,657 of JAHDRA010000040.1, read as the reverse complement.
GTGCCATTTTGCGAACGGATATTAATTTGGTTGGTGCCGGTAGAACCGATGCCGGTGTTCATGCCAAATGCATGGTGGCACATTTTGATTACGAAAATGAGATCAGCGATTTTTCAAGGTTCTTATTGCATCTCAACAGTTTTTTGCCTCCGGATATAGCGGTTTATAAAATTGTTGAAGTAAGGCCTACCGCTCATGCCCGTTTCGATGCCGTTTTCAGGCGGTACGAATATCATGTGGTTTTTCATAAAGATGTTTTCAAACGTGAGCTGGCCACCCGCCTGTTTGCCGAATTGGATTTTGAAACGATGAACAAGGCATCAGAAATGCTACGCAACTATCAGGATTTTGGGAGTTTTTGCAAGTTGCATACGGATGTTAAAACCAATATTTGCCATATTCATTTTGCACATTGGAATCAAGTGGAAGATGAATGGGTGTTTACCATTCAGGCCGACCGTTTTCTGCGAAATATGGTACGAGCCATTGTGGGAACGCTTTTTGAGGTGGGAAGAGGAAAAATGACCATTGAAGAATTTTGTTCCGTAATTGAAGCCGGAAATCGCAGCAAAGCAGGCATGTCGGCTCCGGCAGAAGGATTGTTTTTGGTGGATATTCAATATCCTGAAGAGATTTTTAAACTGTCATAAAAAATTTATGTTGGCGAAACGCATTATTCCCTGTTTGGATGTAAAAGATGGGAAAACCGTAAAAGGAATTAATTTCGAGAACATCAAGGAAGTTGGTGATGCTGTAGAGTTGGGCGATTGGTACGCTAAAAGGGGAGCGGATGAGTTGGTCTTTTTGGATATTACGGCCACGAACGAAAAACGCAAAACGCTTTCGGAATTGGTAACACGCATTGCCCGTAAAATCAATATTCCCTTTACCGTCGGTGGCGGCATTTCCAGCGTGGAAGATGTGTCGCTGCTGCTTTCATGCGGAGCAGATAAGATTTCTATCAACACGGCAGCCGTAAAAAATCCCCGGTTAATTTCCGAATTGGCACGACAGTTTGGAAGTCAATGTGTAGTATTGGCCATCGACACCAAATATATCGACGGCGAATGGTATGTTTTTTTGAATGGTGGAAGAATTCCAACTGATATTAAAACCCTCGACTGGGCAAAAAAAGCTGTGGCGTTGGGAGCCGGAGAAATTTTGCTGACTTCCATGAATCACGATGGTACGAAAGATGGTTTTGCTTTGGATATTACTTGTTCAGTATCCGAATCGGTAAATGTTCCGGTAATAGCCAGTGGTGGGGCAGGGAAGATGGAACATTTTGTCGATGTTTTTCAAAAAGGAAAAGCTGATGCTGCGCTGGCTGCCAGTATTTTTCATTATCGGGAAATTGATATTCCCGACTTGAAAAAATTTCTTCACGAAAATCACATTCCGGTAAGATGGTAAGAAACTTATAATGGGAAATTTTAAGTCGGAATAAGATCGTCCTCACGCTGCCGCACGAATTCTTTCGTGTAACAAAAACTTTAAATCAACATCATTCCTTGTAAACATATCCATCCGTTCTGCAAATGCAAAACTTACAAAATATACTTCTTCAGGATTGTGAAATTTATAATTTCTACTCAAGTTTCAAAGACAGTTGATTTTTTAAAAATAACAATGCAATCACGACTAATGCATTAAGCAGAAGGTCATCCCTGCGCGTTAATTTCATTTCATATGCTCCATAGAAGCATGCTTATGGTAGAGAATAATCATGCAATTATTTTACATAGCCCCGTCGGGGCGGTCATTTTTTAATCAAAAAATTGTTGTCAGATGGCCATCCCTACGGGATTTTTTTTCGTTGCCTTTTTCTACCAAAAGGTTGTCCCTACGTGACAAAATCAATTTCACAGTACCACACGAAAGGTTCGTGCGGCAGCGTGCGGCGTTATTTTTCCGGAGGATAAACTACCGTCCAGTTCATCTGTTGCAAATCTGCTAATGTTAGCCGATAAGTATGCAAAACAGGTACATATTTGCGGATTGTATCGCAAGGCTGTTGCCAATATTCATTATAAAGTATTCCGTCTACTATGAAAACCGTTAATGTTTTCAAATCGGTATCCCAGCCTGAATAATCATCGCCATTGTCAAGTTGAAATGTTGAGTTGCTTTCCACATCGAAAAGAATGGTTCTTCCTGTATTGGAACAATAGAATGTTGTGTCCTGTTTGTTTTTGAGAACTTGAAAAGAAATTTTCTTATCTGATTTATTCACTATATAAATAAACTTTTGTCCTGTATTACCTGGACAGGCACACAACAACAAAGTAGTTGAAATCAATAATATGGTTATTCTAAACTGTTGCATAAATTTATTTTATATAAATATTTAGCAGGTATGGACTGATCAAAAATAACTTCAAATCCAGAGCTGCCAACTACGGGCAATATCATAGACCTTCAAGTAGTATATCTTTATACTCATTCCTTGTATACATATCTATCCGTTCTGCAAATGCAAAACTTACAAAATATACTTCTTCAGGATTATGAAATTTATATATAATTTCTAATAATTAATTGCACATAATTTTTTCAAAGTCTCATTCGGCTTTAATGTAGGAGACATAAGCTGCCAGAACTTGGCAATGCGTTCTTTGATAGATGATAAATATCGATTGTGAGTTATAGACTTTCGC
>JAHDRA010000021.1 GCA_018433525.1 Paludibacteraceae bacterium | reverse complement strand
TGTCGCTTTCAGTTCTCCGGAAGCCATTATTCTTTTTGGTGGTTTATCAAAAGCGGGAGAGTTTATTTTAAATCCTATTATAGAAAATATGGAAAAAAATCTTCTTCCTATTTGGAAAGGTAAAATCAAAATCTTGTTTTCAGAACTGAAAGAATCGGATGCTGCTGTATTGGGTGCCAGTGCATTAGCTTGGGAACTTTAAAATAACTTAAAAAATAATCGAGTAGGAAGAAAATGAAAATCTCACCTACTCGATTACAAAAAAACGGCATTTTTACTTCATTGGAGCAGCGGTAGTGTCAACCACCATACTGTCAACAACAACAGTATCGACAACAACTACAGAATCTTCTGTGGTTGAGGCTTCTTTGCTTTCTTTAGGAGCACAAGCTGCAAATGCAAAAATAACAGCACAAAACAACAATACTTTTTTCATTTTTCAAAAATAATTTAAAAATTTAACATGTGAACTTCTATGACGAAAATTTCTGCAAAGTTATGAATATTTTAAATATATTGTTATCAAAATAATTTTTTTTTCGTTTTTTTTCAGAATAATTTCAGCATTCAATTTTTTTAATTACATACTGTTTGTTTTAATTTATCTTGTTTTACCTAAAAAAATTAAAAGAAATTTTATTTTTATTCCAACTCCACTACTGTAATACCCGAGCCACCGAATTGGATATGTTCGTCGTGAAAGTTTCGTACAGCCGGAATAGTGCGTAAATACTCCCGAATAATTTGGCGCAAAGCACCTGTTCCGGTACCATGAAGAATGCGTACCGAAGGGACTCCAACCATAATGGCGTCGTCAATATAGTAGGTAATGGCTTGCAAAGCTTCGTTACTACGCATTCCGCGTACATCGATTTCGGTTTTGAACTCGAGTTTGCGTTGCCGAACGGCTTCTATGGTATTGACATGGATATTTTTTTTGTTTTGATTTTCCTTTTTAAGTTTGGTGCGGCTCAGTGGTTCGAGTTTTGAGAACGGCACCGTAGATTTCATTTGCCCGAAAGCGACAATAGCCTCATTTCCATTAATTTCGAGAACAGTTCCTGTAGTACCTTGATTTTTCAGCCTGACGTTGCTGCCAACAGAAATTTTTTCTTCCTGTACATCTTTTTTATGGATTTCTTCTTTGGGTGTTACTTTTTTTACAAGTTTCTTTTTAGTTGAAACAGCAGCGGGATTTACGCTGAATCGATTATCAATAGACTGATTGACACTTTGTTTGAAATTTTCCAGTTCTTTCCTGATTTCTTTGGTTTTTTCTTTTTCTGCTTGTGCTTCTTTTATTTGTCGAATGGTATTTTCAATTTTGGCATTTGTCTCTTCGAGAATATTTTGGGCTTCTTCTTTAGCTTTTTGTATGATTTCCGTCCGCTGCCGTTTCAGTTCAGTCAATTCGGTTTCATAACGGCGGATAGTTTCCTCCATTTGTTTTTCTTTCAGTTTGATTTGTTCCCTTTTGTTTTGCCAATAACGCTTATCGCGAATAATGTCCTGAACATAACGGTCATAATTGAGATAATCTTTTCCGATTTTTTTTGATGCCTGATCGATAATATCTTCGGGCAATCCTATTTTTCTCGCTATTTCAATGGCAAACGAGCTACCCGGCATGCCAATTTGAAGCTGGAAAAGCGGTTGAAGTTTCTGTCGGTCGAAGAGCATCGCTCCGTTGATTATTCCTTCCGTTTCTTCAGCAAATTGTTTTAAATTGGTGTAATGTGTGGTGATTACGCCGAAAGCTTTGTTGTGATTGATACGGTCCAGTACGGCTTCAGCTATTGCGCCACCCAATTGAGGTTCGGTTCCGGAACCGAATTCATCAATCAGCAGTAATGTTTTGTCGTTGCTGTAGCGAATAAAAAATTTCATGTTCAACAAATGTGAACTGTAGGTGGACAAGTCGTCTTCAATGGATTGTTCGTCGCCAATATCGATAAAGAGATGTTCAAAAATTCCGGTTCTACTGCTTTCATGTAGCGGGATCAGCAAGCCGCATTGCAGCATGTATTGCAACAACGCTGTAGTTTTCAGACAAACGGATTTTCCTCCTGCATTGGGACCTGAAATAATTAGAATACGCTGTTTCTCATTCAGCTGAATATCCAGCGGAACAACTTGTTTGTTTTGTTTGGAGAATGAAAGAAAAAGCAGGGGATGAATGGCTTTATGCCAGTCGATGAGGCAATGATTTTCCAATTGCGGTTGTATGGCATGGATATCAATAGCCAGTAATGCTTTGGCACGCAAAAAATCTATTTTTCCCAAAAAATTCTGTGATTCTTGAATGTCAGGCAAATAGGGACGTACAAAATCGGTAAATAGGGTCAAAATTCGGATTGTTTCGCGGCGTTCTTCTCCTTCGAGTTCACGCAACCGGTTATTCATTTCCACTATTTCGGCCGGTTCCACATAAACGGTTTTTCCGCTTGCCGATTCATCGTGGATAATGCCGTTGATTTTTCTTTTAAATGCCTGTGGTACAGGTATTACCAACCTCCCTTCACGTAGAGCGGGAGTGGTGTCTTTCTCTACATACCCGTTGGTCTGCGCTTTACGCAAAATTTCCTGAATAGATTTTGAGATATTGTTCTGAACTTCGGTCATGTTTTTGCGTATCTGCGCCAACTGAGGAGATGCCTGATCCTTGATTTTTCCAAATTTGGAAAGAATGGCGTCGACACGTTGTATGATGGGTTTGAAAACATTTACGTTGCCGGTCAGTTGATGAAGACAAGGATAAAGCTGCGGATTCAGTTGTGAAATATAATTGGTGATGGTCAGCACGTTTTCCAGCGTCTGATACAACTGAAATATTTCTGTTTCGGTAAGATAAAGACCTTCGATACGAATTTTGGAAAGAGAAGAACGCAAATCGTAAAAATGATTTACAGGCAGTTCTTGCACTTCAGTGGTCAACACTTTCAACATTTCATTGGTTTCCGACAGCCAATGAAAGATTTCATCAAAGTTGGAAGAAAAACGAATTTCATCAACTTTTTCGATTCCCAACGTGCTGACACATTTATCTTTCAGCAGTTGCCGAATGGTAATGAAGTCGATTTTCTGCTCGAAGTGCTTAGGATAAATCATTGAGCATGTAATTAAATTTTTTAAAATCAAATAGCTATTAAAAACTTGGTTTGCTGCGTATTGAGAAAGATAAGATAAACTCTATTTTTTTAAAAACAGTTTTGTCCAAAAAATATTATAAATTTGCTAGCCTTTTTCTTTAAACCACCCATGTTTATCACCTTACTTTTGTAAAGTAAATAAATCGAATGATTGATTTTTCATATTATGTTGTTTGCAGACTGAACCCCTCTGTGGGAAGACAAAATTATGAAAAATATTTCATTAAGCCGTTTTAAAAAGTATTTTAGTAAATTGTATAAGCAAACGGTATGAAAATACAAATCAATATAAAATTGAAGGAAAACAGATGGTTATTGATGGCCATTGTGATAGGTTCATTTTTTAACAGTTTCATGTCCTCATCGCTGAATATCGCCATGCCCGTTATCGACAACGAATACCATGTAGGGCTGGCCAAAGTAGCATGGATATCGGAATCTTTTCTGCTGGCTTCTGCCGTCGGATTAATGTTGGCCGGTTGGCTGGCCGATCAGTTTGGGCGACGCAAAACTTTTCTTTTTGGAAATTTGATTTTCGGTTTTATTTCACTTTTCATTTACTTTGTTCCCGGTTTTTACCCGGCTGTAATGTTGCGATTTATACAAGGATTGGGGAGCGCATTGATAATGGCCTCCGCTCCTGCTCTGATTGCTTCTGCTTTCGACCCTTCCAGAAGAGGATTTGTACTGGGAATTCAAACCACCTTTACTTACGTCGGACTTTCACTGGCTCCGCTTCTGGGTGGCGCTTTGACTCAAATTTTCGGGTGGAGAAGTCTATTTCTTTTCAACTTTATTTTTGGACTGGCGGCTTTGTCCATTATGTTTTTTGGTGTGAAAAGCGAATGGAAAGCCGAAATAAGGAACAAATTCGATGTTGGCGGGTACGTTATATTTCTCTTGGCCATAGTTGCATTGGTACTTGCACTCGACTGGATGAACAAATTTTCAATTATCATGCTGTTATTCAGTCTTATGGCAGCTTATTTTTTTATTCGCTATGAACTGAAGAAAGAAATGCCATTTATTTCAATCGCTTTTCTGAAATCGAACAAATATTTTACCAATTCCAATTTCGCAGCTTTAATCAATTACGCCACCACATTTGCCATTAGTTATGTGCTGAGTTTGTACCTGCAGAATGTACGTGGAATGACACCTGTCGGCGCCGGTCTTATTTTATGCTTTCAACCACTGATGATGGCTTTGTTTTCAGCCTATGCAGGTCATTTGTCGGACAGACACAATCCCGGCAAAATAGCATCTTACGGGATGGCTATGATCGCTTTGGCATTGTTTATCATTGGAATTACTCTGAGCGAAAAACTTCCGTTTGCAATTATTGCCGGATTGTTGGCATTTTTGGGATTTGGATTTGCTCTTTTTTCTTCACCCAACACCAATGCCGTGATGAGCTCGGCAGATGCGGGTTCTTATGGTTTTGCTTCGGCTTTTTTGGCTTTCAACCGGCTGTTCGGACAGTTCATTTCAATGGCATTGGCATCGGCATTTATTTTGTTGAGTAATCATACCCACTTAGCAGCCGTTGAGGAACAGGCTTTACTAATGGCCTCAAAAATAATTTTCATCTTTTTTGGCATGCTTAGTTGTCTGGGAGTTTATCTTTCTTATCAGAGAATTCGCATGAAAAAATAGAAATACCAAAACAAAATCATGCGAATTTCTTTACACACTCAAATCATCAAATTTTTACCTAAAAGTTATTGAACAACAGCCTGTTGTCCTGCTGCATAGCCGACAAATTCCGGTGCATACTGACACTGAATGGAAGCTGTTCCGCCGTTGAAAGTTCCGACGTTATTAGCCCAAAGAGCATA
>JAHDRA010000097.1 GCA_018433525.1 Paludibacteraceae bacterium | reverse complement strand
CGCAAATTTAATGAATTAATGCAATACAATATCTTGTAAATAAATAATTTATAAGCATATTTTTCTATTGGTGTCCATTAGAAAATACTGACTAAAAAAAATAATCCTAATATCATATTGTTCTAATGGACAATTTGGGATAAAATCAACAAATGACAACTGAAGATCAAATATTGTGGAAAAACATACACGAGGCAGATGACATTGAAGCTTTTGAAGAGCTACATGCTAGGTATTTTTCGGCATTGTGCAACTTCACCTATTCCTATTTAAGAAACAAACAACTTTGCGAAGAAGTAGTATCAGATGTATTTGTAGCACTGTGGCAAAAACGCAAAGAATTAAATCATGTCAGGGCTATTAAATCATTTATGTATACTTGTGCTAAAAATCTATCAATTGACACCATTCGTAAAAACAAAATACGCATTCAATCAGATACAAGTTTATACGAAATTGAAATACCAGATGCAGACGACCATATCCTTTCACCACTTGAACAAAATGAGTTTAAAGAGCATATAAATATAGCCATCGAGCAACTTCCGCCACAATGTAAACTTATTTTCAAAATGCTAATAAACGATCAACTTACATATAAAGAAATTGCTGAAGTGCTCAATTTATCACGAAAAACAGTTGAAGCTCAAATAGCTATAGCATACAAAAAAATCACTTTACATTTAAAAAAAATATATCATTGCTAAATTCAAGTTAGAAATGCAACTTTTTAATTTTAGACAAATTTGTAACTTTGTTCTACGGTTAAATGTTTCATCTTTGTAACTTTTTAAGGGTAAGAGAATAAAATTAAGCATTTATTGCATGAGGTCAAAGGGTAAATACTCTTTTTTCACCTTTGACTTGAAAAATAATTTTTCTTCATCTTTTATTTTCCCTTAAAAGGTGGCATGATTTAGTCGAATTTACGATTTATTTTACATTTTAAGGCAAAAACAAAAATCTTTCGTCTACAAGGAAAAGGGTTAGTTTTTAAAAAGTATATTAAGTTTAGTGTTATTAAGCTAATAACAAAAAATGGATAAAAGAATTAAATATATAATTGAAAAAATTCGGTTCAAAGACGCAATTGTCGTCTCAGAAGAAGATAGGAAGACATCATTCGCAAAAATTAAAGAGCGCATTGCTGCTAATGAAAAAGTAAATATCCCATTCGAGCAAAAACAAACAACATTCACACTTACATTTTTACAAATTGCAGCCGCTGTAGCATTTATTGTTTCAATTTCGGCATTAGGCTTTAATATTTATTTCAATCAAGAAATTAATATCTCAAACAACACGGCAACCATTAAAAATATTGTTTTACCAGATGGATCACAACTTGAATTAGCAAAAAACACATCGGTTTCTTATAAACGTAATTTCTCATATAAACGTAATATCAAGCTCAACGGGCAAGCTTTGTTTTCAGTTAGTAAAAATCAACAGCGCCCATTTACAGTTCAAACAAAACTAGGCGAAATACGAGCATTAGGGACACAATTTAGTGTTAAAGCATTCGAAAACAATGATTTCTGTAAAACATATCTCATCGAAGGAAGTGTAAGCGTGTCTAACTCTATTAATGAAATATTGTTAAAACCGGGACAAGAAGCTTTGATTACAAGTAACAATAGCGCCATAACAGTAATTGAAGTTAGAAATCCGCAACATGCTATGGCATGGAAAACTGGAATTTATATTTTCGAAGACGAATCGTTGACAAACATACTTAATACTATTGCTGATGCACACAACAAAAAACTATCAATCAACAGCTTAAATGCTATCAACAAACATTATTCAGTAAAATTCATTCGTGGTGAAGATTTATCCACAATGCTCGAAGTCTTGGCTGATATATGCCCAATGAGATTTAGAATTACTCAAAATGAAATCATAATCGACGAAAAATAGTTAATTAAAAGTAAAAAAAGAAGGTGTCCTAAAAAGACACTTTTTTTTTTAGATTAAGCAGCTGATTTAACCCAACTTTCCATTCATTGAATATGGAATAGCGTCTATAGAAACTCAAGGTAAAGGTGGAAGGAGGCATTCATACTTAAGTAAGGAAGAGGAGGAATTATTTGTAGTTATTTGGAGAAAGCCAGGGAAGGACAAATAATAACTGCCATGTAAATCAAAGAAAATTTTGAAAAGAAGACAGGAAAGAGAGTTAACAAAACTACTGTTTACAGGATGCTTAAAAGAAATGGTTGGAGAAAAATTGTACCCCCTTCCTGTACACCCCAAACAGAACAAGGAGGAAGAAGAAGCTTTTAACAAACTTCGGTAATAAAGTGAGTCAATTGATTGAAGAGAAAAATCTTGATAAAAGTAAAGTCGTTCTCATGACACAGGATGAATGAAGATTTAAAGAGTAAATATTTCAAGAGTTGTTGAGCACCCATGTCTTAGCCCCCTAATTAACTGGACTATTTTGTAGAATCAATTTAGGACATTAATTTTGTGGAATTATGAGTAAAATCAGGAGAAAATTCAGTTTAGAAGAGAAGCTTCAGATATTGAGTGAAGCCGATCAAAATGGTAT
>JAHDRA010000121.1 GCA_018433525.1 Paludibacteraceae bacterium | reverse complement strand
GGGATTAACACCTCTGGATATCGTTCGGTTTTCGGCTGCTTATGCCAAATTTATGAAACAAAATGCAGGTAATGATTCAAATAAAATTGTAGTGGGACGTGATGCCCGAATTTCGGGAGATATGGTATATCATTTGGTAGCTGGTACCTTAGCGGGTCAAGGACTGGATGTGGTTAATATTGGATTGGCCACTACGCCTACTACAGAGTTGGCTGTCATTTACGAGAAAGCTTTGGGTGGCATTATTCTTACTGCCAGCCACAACCCAATGCAGTGGAATGCTTTGAAACTGCTTAACGAAAAAGGTGAGTTCCTGAATGCGAAGGAAGGTGAAGAAGTATTGAAAATTGCAGCCGAGGAAAATTTCGATTTTGCTTCTGTTGAGCAGTTGGGAAAAATTTCCGAAAATTTTACTTTTTTGCAGAAACACATTGATAATATTCTGTCGCTGAATTTAGTAGAAGTTGATGCTATAAAAAAAGCTGATTTTACGGTTGCCATAGATGCAGTAAATTCGGTGGGAGGAATTGCAGTACCGGCTTTGCTCGAAGCGTTGGGCGTTAAAAAAGTTATTAAACTCAATTGCGAACCGACAGGAATTTTTGCTCACAATCCCGAACCGCTTCCCGAACATTTGTCTGAAATCTCGTCGTTGGTAAAAGAATCTAAAGCCGATGTAGGTTTTGTGGTTGATCCTGATGTGGATCGTTTAGCCATTATTTGTGAAGACGGCAGCATGTTTGGTGAAGAATATACGTTGGTGGCTGTGGCAGATTATGTATTGCAGCATACACCGGGAAATACCGTTTCCAATCTTAGTTCGTCGAGAGCTTTACGCGATATTACACAAAAACGGGGTGGAAAATATTCAGCTGCTGCTGTTGGTGAAGTGAATGTGGTTACCTTAATGAAACAAACGAATGCTGTAATTGGTGGTGAAGGTAATGGCGGAGTTATTTATCCTGCAAGTCATTATGGCCGCGATGCATTGGTAGGTATCGCACTTTTTCTTTCTTATCTGGCAAAGTCGAAAAAAACTGTGTCTGCATTGAAAAATGAGTATCCACAGTATTTTATTTCTAAAAATAAAATTGAATTGACGCCGTCTATTGATGTCGATAAAATTCTTGCAACTATTAAAAACAATTATCAACTTCAGTACGAAGTTAATGATATTGATGGTGTAAAAATCGATTTTCCTACCGGTTGGGTACATTTACGCAAATCGAATACTGAGCCGATTATCAGAATTTACGCCGAAGCCAAAACCAAAGAACAGGCTGAAGCTTTTGCAAACGCCATTATGGAAGAAATTCGGCGGATAGCTGCTGCTTGAATTTTCCGAATAACAAATTTTTGGAAAATTTTTACTTGGCGTTCATTGCTCTAATCGGTGTGCCGGCATTACTGCTCTGGGAAGTCGGAACAGTATCTTTGCTTTCATCCACAGGGAAAATTCCCTTAACATTGCGGAAAACATAGTAATTCATGGATTGATCCGATTCAAATCCAATGGCATTAATGATTTGGGTTGCCTGAGTAACTTTAATCAAACTGTCGGAATAAATTTTTTGACTGTTCTGATCCCAAAAAAGTTGTTCGGTTTCAAAAAGTTCACCTTTCAGATTGGTGGCTTTTACATCATTTTTCAGTTCCCACAATTTTTTATTAACAAAAAAACGGGCATACTTGCTGTGAATATTGGCATCTACTTGCAGATTCATATCGAAACGTTCCAAGTGAATGCCATAAGGAAATTCCCAATAGGGATCCGGAACTTTATCGTAAATATCCCATTGCGGAGCAGAAATACGGTAGCGGGTAATTCCTGAATCGGAAATAACGGTAGTAATATCCGTAGCATGAAGAGTCGGAATCAAAGAAGGATCAGATTCAATTTGAACAATTTCAGGTTTAGTTGGTCGATTGCATGCAAAAGATAAAAAAAGCATAACAACTATAAACATAGTTGTTATGCTTTTTGAAAAATAATTTTTTAATATCTGTTTCATAAGATCCCTAAGGGATGCCTTTATTTTATTTATTCGAATGATTTTAATTGCTTGCCCTGCAAATGGTTGATTCGCCAATCCACCCGCCTACAAAAAAAGATTTACCCTCTTCCAGTTGAGGATGGAAGAAAATATCTTCTTTTGATGGGAAATAATTAATGTAAGTTTGAATCAATTTATTGGCTTCTTCAATAATTTTAGGGTCATTATCAACTTGTTTTGCTTTTATGAATTTATCGACAGCCGCCCAATACACCGATTTTTGTAATACTGGATCATCATAGATATTGGAATTGGCGTACATGATGCCTATCATCAAATAGGCACTTCCGTTATTGGGATTGAATTCTAACGATTTCAGTGCATATTCTCTGGCTCGAGAATAGTTTTTGAGGTCGCCATAGTATATTTGAGCAATTTTATACTGATAGGTAGCTTTCTCTTTGTTGTTGTTTGCTAGTTGAGTGGCTTGTTCATAAAATTTAATGGCACCGGAATAATCTTTCTTTTTATAACTCATTTCTGCCAATGCATTTGCCGATTCAGTTGAAGGTTGAATTTTATGGGCAGACAATGCAGCACTGAAATAAACATCTGATTGTATGCATCCTATGCGATTGTAGAAACTTAAAACGTTATTTAAAAATTCTAGATTGGTAGAATTTTGTGTTACTTTTGAGGCATACATCTTGTCCAGCATTTGACAATCTGCTGCACCGCTTTGTGCAAACAACACATCCAGCCCCTGCTTGATTTGATTGGCCAGCTCGTTGTATTTATATTCTGGATTAGCAATTTGAGTTTCAAGTATATCGTTAACTTTTAAATAATCGGCAATAAATTTTTCGGCATGTTCAGGATTTGCTTTATAAAGATTATAGGAAAGCATTATAAATTGCCGAAGTACTTCCAATTCAGAATTTTCCTTGAGTCCGTTGATGGATTGTTCCAACCATTCGTAAGCCGGTTTTTTCAAGTCATCACCTTTTACGTAAGTAATATAATCCAAAGCCTTTACCCCAAGTATCCAAGGAGTTGGATATCGGCTGTCATCACCAAAATACTTTATTCTTTTGTCATACATGGCCATCAATTCATCAAAAGCTTCCTTGTAAGAAGTTAAGTCTTTGGCTTGCGAAAGTTTCCATTGCAAAATTTCTCTTCCTCGTGTATAAATTACCCTGTTTGCTCCGGGGCATTCATTATAAGCCAAAGTCCAAGGGCCTATGGCATCTGCATACTGTTTGTTTTTTGCAGCTTCGTTAAAAAGACTAATGTAAATCAAACACATGGAATCGGTTACCTGTTCTGAACTGTTTTCTGTAGTAGCCGATGTTTGAACATTTTTGCCTTTTTGGGCAAACGTGTTGGTTGAGAATATTGCAGCCAACAACAACACTAATATTTTTGTTTTCATTTTTTTATGACTTTTAAAATTTTGTTTGTTTTATAATTTTCTTTTAAAGAACCAATTCTCATTGACGCAAACATTAAATGTAAATTTAAAATAGTCTTCCCTCAAAGAACTGTAATTACCAATTTTTCCATATTCAAAGGAAGTGTTTAGCATTGTTCGGCTGTAGGGTAACGGTAATCCAATACCAAAAGTTATACCAAAATTATTATCAAGCGATTTTCCGTCAATTTTATAATAAGGGTTGTTTACATTCAATCCCAAACGATAACGTATATGGTCGCTGTACTTTCTCCCGGAAGAGTTGGGCAAATATTCCGCTCCAATGGAAATTTTGTTTCGATTGACCAAACTGTCTGTTTTGCCGTAGAATCTTGTATTGGCCCAATTTTGGAAAGTATAGTCGATACCGAGTGAAAGCTTTTTGTTGTAGGTATAATAAATTCCCCCTCCCAGTAGCATGGGAAGATCAAAATCTGTGTCATAATTTGTTGTGTCGGTCAATACTCCCGAATTAATTTTGGAAGACTTGACGTTAAAATTCTTTTTAGGTTCGAATATTAAACCGATATTTAGATCGTTTTTTTTGTTGAAACCAGTAAAATACTGCATCCCATAACGAAAACGGAAATTATTGGCTTCTATGTAATTCAATTCTGTAGTAGAGGTGTAATTAGTGGAAGAAAAGCTTATGTTTCTATAATTGTTAATTGTCCCAAACATGTAATAAGCATTGACCCCCAATGCCCAATGTTGCAAAAAATCGATAGACAATCCCATATAAACTTCACTGAATCCACCTGATCCGGTAAAACTTTTCGTTACATTAAGGCTGTCCGGAGTATTACTATTATTTGGTATGGTAAGTATTTCTGTAGTATAGAAATTGTAGCCCGAAAACGAATAAGGCTGAATGCCGGCACTTAAAGCTATGTTTTTTGAAAGAGGAAATTGAATGGTGATATAATCGAGATTGGCAGTAAAGTTTGAACTTTTTCCACTTGGATCTTTAAATTGCGAGCGTAACGCTGAAACTCCGAAATCGAACATGAAAGTCATACTGTCAACCACACTGTAGGATGCAGGATTGATAGAATTGATACTCGAAACAGAACGAACCCCCAAAGCCACACCTCCCATTGCTCTTTGTTCGCTGTTGTGGTTGTCGTTGATTTCACCAAAACCAAAACGCGTATAGGGTGAGTTTGTATTATTTTGACTGGAAGTATCCTGCATAGATAAAAACAATATTAAAAATGCAATTAAAATCTTTTTATTGTACATTATATTGAAGTATATAATTGAGTCCGATTAACACCAAATTTTTTTCTACAAAGATGCTATTTTTTAATTTTTTATCAAAAAAAATCAAGCTTCCGCCTGTTAAAAATGTTGAAAGGTCAGGATATTCGATTTTCAAAGCATTAATATAACCGTCGATTTCAAATATTATTCCGTTCAGAGCGCCTGCAGCCAATGCCGTTTCAGTATTGGAAGCCATTAAGGGAACTTCCTGAACCGGTTTCACCAAAGGCAATTTTTTTGCAAATGTATGCAGCGCCTTTAATCTCAATTCCAAGCCGACATCAATGTTCCCACCCCAATAGTTTCTCTTGGCATCCATGAAATCGAAAGTTATGGCAGTACCTGCATCGATTACCAAAACATCACGATTGGGCTCGAGAAAACCTGCACCGACAACAGCTGCCAACCGGTCTTTCCCCAGAGTTTTGGGCGTTTGGTATTTGTTTTCGATAGGCAAGGGAGTTTCATGTGTCAGCAGTAATACTTGCGCAATATTTTTCTTTAAAAATGCAACGGCTGAAGCATTTTTATTGATTACGCTGGAGTAAATACACCGATCGACAGGATAATTACGGAGCATTGATAAAACAGATTTTCGATCAAAATTTTTATATACAAAAGTTTTTACCAGTTTGCTTTGGTCGAAAATTCCCATTTTGATACTTGAGTTTCCCTGATCGATGCAAAGATTCATATTTCGATAGAAATTTACAGGATCATTTTTTCAATGGGTAATACCAGAATTCCTTCAGCACCGCAAGCTTTCAGTTTTCCAATAATATCCCAAAATTCTTTTTCAGCAATTACTGCGTGAACAGAGTTCCATCCTTCTTTAGCCAATGGCATGACGGTAGGACTTTTCATACCGGGAATTATTTCGATAATTTTTTCCAGCTGAGAGGTTGGAACATTCATCAAAACGTATTTTTTGTCTTCAGCCATTTTTACGGCTTCTATGCGGAAAAGTAACTCGTCCAGTATCTTTTTTTGCGCTTCAGAGAGTTTTGGATTCGCAATCAGCAAGGCTTCTGACTTCATAACAACCTCTACTTCTTTCAGATGATTGGTTACCAGTGTACTTCCTGAGCTGACAATGTCGAAAATGGCATCTGCAAGACCTATGCTGGGAGCAATTTCTACTGAACCTGTTATAACATGAATCTCAGCACGTATCCCTTTTTCTTTCAGAAAATTACTCAAAATTACGGGATAAGAAGTTGCTATGGTTTTGCCTTCAAACCAGCGGATATCAGAATATTCTGCTTCTTTGGGAACTGCCAGCGAGAGGCGGCATTTACTGAATCCCAATCGACGAATAAGTTTGACATTTTTTTGCTTTTCAGCAAATTCGTTTTCTCCAACAATACCAATATCGGCTACGCCATCGGCAACGGATTCGGGAATATCGTCATCACGTAAAAACAAAACTTCTAAAGGAAAATTTTGTGCCGGAATAAGCAAAAGACGTTTTCCCAATTCTATTTTAATACCGGCTTCGTTGAGTAACGACATGCTGTCATCAAAAAGTCTTCCTTTGGTTTGAACTGCAATTCTTAGCATAAACAATTTTTTTCTTTATTATGACAATCGGTTTACAAATTTACATATAATTTCTTATTCAGGTAAAGAAGTAAGAGTGGGATTTGAGTTTTTTATAATTCGCTACATGTATAAACGAAAAAAGTCCGCTAACACTAACGGACTTCAGCTCTGTAAATTTTGGTTGTTTTAAAATTACATAGGAGCCACAGTTGTGTCAACTGCTGCAGTATCAACCGGAGCAACAACAGTATCAACAACAACTACAGAATCTTCAGTAGCAGCAGCTTCTTTGTTTTCTTTTGGTCCACATGCAACGAATGCAAATACAACAGCACACAATAAAAATAATTTTTTCATTTTCTTAATTTTTTGAAGTTTTACATGTTTGTTTACAATTCAAAATCGATGCAAAGGTACATCTTTTTTTCTTTATAAATGCAAGTATTTGCGATATTTTTTTCAATTTTTTTCATTTTTATTTTTCTAAATATTTTGTGCCCTCTCAAAAACAATTAAATAGTTCGTATTCAATAAAGTAAAATTATTAGTTTCTTGTTTTTGCCTGAGTTTTGTTGGACTTTTGAATAATTACTTTTAGTTGCAGTGTGAAAAAAAAATTTTTTACGAAAACGTTTTCTATTCTATCTCGTTTTTTAGGATTTCACTTAAGTGAAGCTATTGTTTGTTAACAAATTTTATGCCAAGATTTAGTAATAGTTTCATTTCGATGCACTACTATCCGAAACTTTTGGAAATTAAAAATGCCTGAGAATTTCATATTTTTGTAGTGAAACAAAACATACAGAAATAATGAAACTCCACAGGCGCAGTAAAAATAACAAAAAACCGGTTATCCGACAAATTTTAGACTTAATTCCAAGATCTATACTTC
>JAHDRA010000090.1 GCA_018433525.1 Paludibacteraceae bacterium | reverse complement strand
CAGATCGAAAAAGCCAATGTTAGAGGCACTTATACAACAAAAACGCTCACCAACGGCATCTACATTCTGAAAGTAGATGGAATCACTGCAAAAATTGCCGTGAAGTAAATCTTATCAAATAGCAAATAATTTAAGCCTTGAGGTCGTTAAAACCCCAAGGCTTTTTTTGTTTTTAAAATCCAAACAGCAGCCACAAGAAAACATAGATGTTTTGAAATAGAGATATATAAAGTTTAACAACGTTGTTATGTTTATTTCACTTCGAAGGAATGCGCAGTAGAAAGAATCCATGAAAAAGCATTATCAGAAATTCTTCAAGTTGGATAAATCCTACACATAAATCCTACACAATCCATTATTGAACACAGACTTACTCGGCCTAATACGCCAAAAACAAACGGCATGGTGGAAAGAGCCAATGGAATCATTAAAAAGGAAACCATTCTTAAAGACAATTACGCAAATATTTATATTGAGCATAGTCGAAATAAGGAAGAAATGAATAATGCGCTGATGGCTTTTCTTGTCTATTATATGCTTTACAGAAGACATAGTGGACTAAGAAAAAGAACTAAACTTAAAAACTCCTTTTCAGCAGTTTAAAAATAGTTTGAAATGAAACCTAAAATTTTTAAACAAAATCCTTCTAAATTTAAAAATAAAATTATACATTTGAAGCCTATTGAAAATCCAAGTTGTTCATCAACAACCTTGTGAAACTTAACATGAATTGCCGATTATTCCTTAAATTGTAGCTTATATTCTTTTCATTTCAAAAGATTTTAGCCATGAAAAAACTTCTACTACTTGCCATTCTGGGTTTCGGAATTGTTTCATGCAACGACGAAACTGAATCTGCCTCACAACTTCCGCCCGATGCAAAACCTATTACTTTGACCGACGGACAGGCAAAACGTATAGGACAAGACAATGAATTTGCTCTCGATTTATTTCGTAGAGTCATCAATTTTTCAAAAGAAACGAATGTTTTTATTTCTCCCTTAAGTGTCAGCATTGCACTGGGAATGACATGGAACGGAGCAGCCGGCGAAACCAAATCCGAAATGGAAAACGCTCTGAAAATGAGTGGCATGTCTGTTGATGAAATCAATGGATATTATCGTATTTTGCAAACCACGCTTCCAACCATTGACCCGACCACCAAACTCACTCTTGCCAATTCTTTGTGGTATCGCAGCGGTTTTCAGGTAAAACAGGATTTTTTGAAAGTTAATATCAATTATTTTAATGCGTATGTACGAGAACTCGATTTTTCAAAAGCTTGGGCGGTGGATACTATTAATCAATGGTGTGCTAAAAAAACCAATAATTTGATTCCTTCGGTACTGGATGCAATTCCCGATGAAGCAGTGATGTATCTGATCAATGCCATTTATTTCAAGGGAATCTGGCGTCATCAATTTGAGAAGAAAAACACTAAGCAAACTGATTTTACCAACGAAGAAGGCGAAAAAGTGAAAGTGAACATGATGTTTCAGAAAGATACTTTTGCCTATGCAGAAGATGAAAAGGCTCAATACCTCGATATGCCTTACGGAAACAAAGCTTTCAGCATGACGGTAATTTTACCGAAAAATGGAAATACAACGGCAGATTTGTTGGAATATCTTACAGTAGATCAGTGGAACAGCATTCTTCAAAATTTATCTATGAGAGAAGTAGAAGTTTATTTTCCACGATTCAGCAGTAAAAATAAATTCCTTTTAAACGACCCGCTGATTGACATGGGCATGAAATTGGCATTTACCGATAATGCCGATTTTACAAACATTGCCAACAAAAATCTTTTTATTTCGAGAATTCTCCACAATACTTATATCGAAGTTACGGAAGAAGGAACTGAAGCTGCGGCTGTAACTGTAGTAGAAGTTGGATATACTTCCGTTCCCATCATTCCCGAATTTCGAGTAAACAAACCATTTTTATTTGTGATTCGCGAAAACAGTACGGGTATCATTCTCTTTATGGGCAAAATGGGGAATATAGAATTGTTTTGATGAGTGATGTTCTGAAAATGATTCGGCAACCTTTCTTCATCTCAATTTCCCGATACCTTCTTTCCGGCATCTTTGCGAATTTCCTTGGGCTTCTGTTCAAGCAGAGGCACTTTAAGATAATCCCATGTTTCTTCAAATTCCCAATTGGGCATTAGAGTCATTTTTTTCGGATAATAGAAAACCGCTTCCGCTTGCCTGTGAGCAGCAAAGTCTCCGGTATCCCATTTGCCGTTTCCATTCTCATCTAAAAACAGTCGAGCATAATAATCGCCGGGTTTCAGATACTGAAAAACGGTTCCTTTTTCCTGTGCCTGCTTTGAAGCAATCACCGCATCTTTGGCATCCAAAATTTGAATCACGGCGTTGGGAACAAAATTTTCCAAAACCATAATAACCGTGCTGTATTCATCCAAAGAACGAATTTTGAATTTTCCGGAATATTTCTTACTGGTTTGCTGATATATGCTGGTAAAAGCAGCCGAATCGACTGTCAACTCATAATTTTTCTCCGGTTCCCATTTGTAATCGACAGCATAAACCATTTTGGTAGAATCTACCTGTCGCCAATTTACAGGCAAAGGTTTTAAAATCGTATCAACTCTTTGAGCAAGTGAAATTTTGGATAAATCAAAATAAGCCAGAGGCGTACTGAAACGAAAAACGACAGGCTGGTAAATATCAAAAGAACCGGCAATATTGGTTGTAAACTGGTAATTTTGTTCCATTTTTACCCGTGAAACAGGTTCTTTTTTGTCTTTGGTATTTCTCACAGTAGAGCGAGCAGTTCGCATGAAAATTTTCAATGTATCCGTTGCAGGTACAAGTCGAAAAAGCGAATCGGTTTTCTGATAACTCATTTCAAACTGCAACGTGTCTTTCTTCCAAACCAACGAATCAGTCATCCAGTAAGTCAGACTGTCCATCGTATTGTTTTTCTGAAGAATATATTTGCCATCCCATTCAAAATCAATTGGTTTCAAGGTTGGCAATTCAGTCATGGGTGCACTGAAAAACAAAGAAAAAGCATAAGGTAAAGTTCGTTCAGCTTTAATGAAATATTGTCGTTTTTTGTTTTCCTTAAAATATTTCAGCAGGATGTTATCAGGCAAAAAATGCGTTCGTACAATGGAGCGAATGGTATCGATTTGAACAGAATCTTTCCAAATCGTATCCATCACTTCTTCTCTGAAAAATCCAGGAACAATCAGCGAATCGGTAAAAGCAAGCCCTTCACCCGGCTGATAAAAATAATCTCTGTTGGCGTCGCCCAAAGCATATATTTTGAAAGTATCCTTTTTCAAATTTTCTACTGAAAACTTCCCGATTTCATCCGTTTTCCCAATTCTCAAAAAAGGTTTTTGTGTAAAAACCGTATCGGATAAATCATTATAAACACCAACAATAACTCCCGAAACCGGATTCAAATCTTCCGCATTGATAACAGTTCCCTTAACTTGCAAGGTATCGATCTGATTTCCGGTAGAAAACGAGAAAGAAAAATTTTTTAATGGATTTTTTTCGTTCAAATCTACTATGGCATTCCCGAAATTAATAGTGTAGGTTGTACTGTCTTTTAAATCGTCCTGCAAATTGACCGTAACTCTCTTTCCGATGGCAACAACTTCGGGCGGTTTCACCTGAGGAGGAGAAATCAGCACATTTTCAACCGCTTTTTCTATACTTACATTTTCATCAAAATCGATCAGAATTTGCTTTTTCTTAAAATTTAACGCACCGTTGGAAGGGACAGAGCGAACAACACTTGGCGGTATGGAGTCTTTTGGGCCGCCGGTTGGGCCTTGTGCTTTGTTGGCACAGCCAACAACCGATAAAATTATTCCTGAAAAAGCGATCGTCTTAAAAAAATTTAATCTCATTGTTGTTTCAAATCAGGTTGTTTGCAACGTTAATACTTTGTGCCCAATTCGGCAAAACAAACATTTCTTTGTATCGCAATATTGCTTTTTCAGTTGTATAAGAGCCTGAGAATCAAATGCTGATTCGGAAGCAATTCCAATATTTCTCCAACCTTTGACAATGGCATTTTTTTCTGAAGGAATGGCTTCCAGCAAATGCAAAGATTTATCTTTTAAATCTTCGTTGTTCTTTTTTGAAGCATAACAAAACAAAAAGGGAACAATCGTATTGATTACAATGCTGTAAATAGAATACAATCCGAGCTGTTTGGTGCTTTTTGGACTTGCAGAGCCAAACAGATAATGCGTTTGCCAATAATTGGAAGGTTTGCAGGAAAACAGGTCTTTCATCAATTCCAAATTGGGAGTTTCGATAATTTTTGAGAAAAGCTTTGATGACTGATGAATCAGGGAAGCAAATTGTGCAATTCTAACATGAGGAAAATTATAAGGCCTGAGTCTGAATAATTTCCATTGGCTGCAGTCGATGGGCTGTAACGAAAATTTGTTTCTCAAAAAAGCGTATTCCTTTATCAGTTGCATAGCGTATTCATCATCCGATGTATCAACAGGAAGCAAACCTGCCTGACCGAACAAAATGGACTCCAATTGCATCAGATTATCCTTATGTTTTGCCAAAACAGTCAAAGGAACAGACTTTGCCAACAGTTCGAAAGCCTGACCATTGGTGCCAAAACCAAAATTTCGCGCTATAATAATGTAAAAAGCTTCTCCCCAATGATAATGATTTTGTGTCAACAAATTTTCTATCTCTATCATTTTTTGTTCCAATCGCTCCACCAGCAAAGCATTTTTCCAACTTTGAATAAAAATTTCGGAAATTTTCTCAATTTTATCTGCGCAAGGAATCCATTTATTGTTGTTCAACAACGAATCGTAATTCGCTTCAATATCTTTTGAAAATGGTAAAACCAGCTGAGGAATTTTTGTTCCGTCCGTTCTGAAAACTTCACCATCCATCACTGCCACCACATGCAATATCACCGTATCGTAAGCTTTGTCTTTCTGGTGTCCGTGTTTTATCCATTCCGAAGAACGGGAGTGAATTTCCACATTACCCACCCAAAGGGTTCCGTCGATTTTTATTTTAGAATTAAAAAAATCGGGGCCTGCATCCGTATTGCATTTACCCACATCAATGACTTCCACTTTTTCTCCATCAGCAGTTTGCAGATTACTTTGTAAAAAAAGCTTATGCTGCCATACATATTGCAAAATAGATTCTTTCATGGAAGCGATTTTCAGTTAAGAAATACAGACTTTTGAATCAATAAATTATTGAGAAAAAACAAAAAAACATCAGAGTTTTTCGAAACGATAACCTTTTGTCAACAGAAAACTTATGGCTTGTGGAAGAACCGTCAGCATATTGTTTTTTGCCTTCACGGAATCGTGAAACAAAATCACCGAACCGTTTCTTGAATAGCGTTTCACATTCTTCAAAACTTGTGAAGGCGAGAGATTTTGTTCATAGTCATACGAAATCACATCCCAAAAGACAATCTGAAATTTTTGTTCCAAAATTTTCTTCTCTTTGCGAGTGAGTTTTCCGTAAGGAGGACGAAACAACCGGCTGTCAATCAACTGCGAAGCCTGTTCCACATCTTTCAGATATTGCTCTTGCCCAACTTTAAACCCGTTCAAATGATGAAAAGTGTGATTCCCAACGCTGTGTCCCTTCATAAGAATTTCCCGGTAAAGTTCGGGATATTTTTTCACATTGTCGCCTACACAAAAAAAAGTAGCTTTAATGTCAAAATCATCAAGTACACCAAGTACCTGAGGCGTAACCTCAGGCACCGGTCCATCATCAAAAGTCAGATAGACAACTTTTTCCGAAGAATTTTTTCTCCACAAATAATTTCGTCCTATCAGCGGACGCAAAAAAGCAGGAAACTGACAGCTCATTCACATTTGAAAATACCGCGAATATTGCATGTAAACAGGAAGATACTTATCAAGAATATTTTTCCGTTTTAGCTCATCGCAAATTTGCAGTATCTGACTTAGCACTGCCATGTTATTTCCCAAGTCTCCCGTTATGCTGTTTTGTTTTGAAGGACTTAAACTAAAACCCCAATTTATATATTCTACACAATCTTTAGCCACGCTATCCATGATGGCATCACCTTTTTCAAATTCTTCCAGGCGATAATAATAATTTGCTATTTGCACGGAAGTATAATCATGACGCACAGAGGTTCCAGGAATCATATCCAAACAATAATCAAGCACTGCTTTAGCTTTTACGGTGTCGCCTTCAGCAAGTAAAGCGCCAGCCAGCTGTCCCATAAACATGCGGTGTGTGCGACACATTCTGCCAATGTTTTCATCTATATACACTTTGGGATTATTTATTCCTCCAAACCGGAATTTATGCATCACATTTTCGTACATTTCATCCGTATTAACACCAGGACCTGCACCCTTCGCACCTACGGGCACAATTTGATAAGCCATACCTGTGAGCTCAAAGTGATCTTTTAATCCTAAATAATAATCATCTCCTACTGTTACGGCAAAATACATGGGACGTTCCCAATTATTTTCCTTCAACATTTCAATCACCATCAATTCGCTTTTTGTAAGCCTGTTTTTCAGGTTGAAATCAATTTTTGGAACAATTTCTGCTGCTCTTTCAGGTTTGACGGTTCCGGTTTTTACTACCTGCTGTGCATCAACGGGAATGTAAATTTGCTTGGTCGGAATAACCGCTTCACCATTTATTTTGGTTTGAGGGTCGGAACTCCGAATAAAATCCATGATGGTTTTAACATCAATGGGCTGCTTAATAAAATCTTCCACCGAAATCACTTCATTTTTACCCGAAATATAATCTTCAGGTTCCCAAGAAATGGGTAGAGGAGCTGATTCGTAAGCTTCACGTTTCATCTGATCTATGTACCAGTCGGTTTGCAAATAACTTAAATTGCAAACTCTTATGTCGGTTCTTTTCCCTTCCACTTCCTGATTGTACCACAGAGGGAAAGTATCATTATCGCCGTTGGTGAAGATGATGGCATTCGGTCGGCACGATTCAAGATAATTTTGCCCAAAATCGCGAGCTGTGAAACGTCCGCTCCGGTCATGGTCATCCCAGTTTTCGGAAGCCATTAGTATAGGAACTCCCAAACAAAGTAAAGAAGCAAGAATTGCACTTGGCGTCTTTGGTATGTATTTATTTATGAATTTGAAAATTTCTAAAACTCCCAACCCAATCCAAATACTAAAAGCATAAAACGAACCTGCATAAGCATAATCTCTTTCTCTGGGCTGATAAGGAGTTTGATTCAAATATACCACAATGGCAATCCCGGTCATAAAGAATAAGAGAAAGGTAACCCAAAAAGTTTGCTTACCATTTTTTCCACCGTAAAGCTGCCATAAAATTCCAAGAATACCCAAAATGAGGGGAAGCATAAAATAAGCATTTCTTCCTTTATTTTCTGCAAGAAAAGTAGGAAGATTCGTTTGATCTCCAACCAGATACTTGTCAATAAAATTGATACCGGTAATCCAGTTTCCCTTATCAACTTCTCCATTTCCCTGCAAGTCGTTCTGCCGGCCGGAAAAATTCCAAAGAAAATATCTCCAATACATGAAATTTAATTGATAATCGAAAAAGAAACGCAGATTTTCGGCAAAAGTAGGTTTCATTTCTGTGCGCTGCTGTCCACAATAATCGAAAGTTATGGGTTTACCCTTTACATTGCCCCATATTTTGTATGCCTGAACATGCGAACTGTTGGTGCTGTACATACGTGGGAATAACATATTGAACCTTTCGTCCATCTTATAGTCCATTTTATACCCTGTAAGCATATACTGATCTTTTTCGTTGGGCGATTTTTTTGGTTTTGGTGCATACATTGCTTCTCCCAACTCTTGTTCAGGAATACACATATTACCATCAATGCGCAACTTCACCGGTGCATTGTAAACAGGTCCATAAATCAGTGGCCGATCGCCATACTGCTCACGATTCAAATAATAACGCAACGAAAAAACGTTGTCGGGTGAATTTTGATCCATAGGTGGATTGGCGGCAGAACGAATAACAATGACGCTATAAGTCGAATAGCCAATCAACATTAAAGTTATCATCAAAATGGAAGTATGAATCCAATGAACATTGATTTTATTTTTCCATTTATAAAAATAAAAGCTTAAGCCGGCAACAAGAATAATGCCCAGCACAATATGCTGTCCAAAAAACGGAATGCCTACCAAAGTAATGGCCACGAGGAAAGACAATACAATCCTTAAATAGTTTTTGTTGACGTAAGATTCGTAAATAGCCCAAGTAAGTGCCGCAATTGAAAGAACAATATAAACATAAAGCCCTGAATTGAAAGCCATTCCCAATTTATTGACAAACAAAAGTTCAAACCAACCGGCCACCTGAACAAATCCTGGAATAATCCCATACAAAACCACTCCCAAAATCAGAAAAGAACCAAGCAAAGCAAACAAAACACCCTTAAGAGATGGTGTGAATTTTTTAAAATAATAAACCAGCACAATGGCAGGAATTGCCAACAAATTTAATAGGTGAACACCAATAGACAAACCCATTAAATAAGCAATCAGCAACAACCATCGATCCGAACCCGGCTCATCTGCAACTTCTTCCCACTTCAATATCAGCCAAAAAACCACTGCAGTAAACAGTGAAGAATAAGCATAAACTTCTGCCTCCACAGCCGAAAACCAGAATGTATCGGAAAAAGCATAAGCCAAAGCACCCACCAGTCCGGCACCTAAGATGATAATAATGTTGCCGGTAGTATAATCTTCGTCCGACTTGATCACAACCTTGCGAGCCAGATGAGTAATGGTCCAGAAAAGGAATAAAATAGTCAAGCCACTGCACAAAGCCGACAAAGTATTTACCATAACTGCAACGCGTGTGGGATCGGAAGTAAATAGCGTAAAAAATCTTGCCGTGAGCATAAAAAACGGTGCTCCGGGAGGATGACCCACATCGAGCTTGTAAGCTGTGGATATAAATTCGCCGCAATCCCAAAAACTGGCGGTTGGCTCCAAAGTTAGCAAATAGGTTACAGTAGCAATAGCAAATGCTACCCAGCCAAAAATAACGTTGAGAGATTTGAATCGTTTCATTAAATCATTCATGGAAAAATTTTTTAGCTTTTTTGCTGAAAATACTTAAGAAAATCCAAAGGTACAAAGAAAATTTATTTTAAAAAGACGAAATGATTTCCCCGCTTCTTTTTAAAATTGAAACAAAAAAAATTCAGAACAAAAATAAAAAGGCTGATCAAAAAAAATTTTAAACAGTCTTTTGTACATGTCAAAAAAAAAAAGAAATTTATTCGTATTCTATTACCAAAATGCCAATTTTTTTATTCAGTCCCATAACCGGAGAAATAATTTGAGTTACGGAATCAAGATGGCGAACTGCAATTTCTTCAGTGAAGAAAGTGGGATCGGCAAAAACCAAACCTTCATCTTTTTTATCGGTAGAGATAATTGCTTTTGCAGAAACAGGGTCAATGAGTTTAATTTTCTTTACGCCGGATTCCTTGACAAAATTCATAAAATACTGATTTATCTGATCTCGGTTATCACGTATCAGCTCACCCCTCACTGCCCACGAAAAAACTTTGGCCGTTGTCAGCCTGTCCGCTTGAAGAAGGCTGTCTACTTTATTTTCGTATCGAACCCGCAAAGCCTCCTGTTGTTTGTTGAAACTGCGTTCCAATAATTTAATACGGATAAAGGCAAAAATAACTACAGCTATCAGCAAACACAACAATACGAAAACTCCCGTATGACGTGAAATAAATGTTCGGAAAAAACCTTTTTTATTTGTAGGCTGCGACGAAACGGGACTTTGCTCGTCAGAACGAGTATTGTTCAAATTTTCTTCACTCATATCACATTTGGTTTTAAATGATTGTAGTATAAAATTTTTTAAAAAAATTCATAAGAAAAACCCATAAGAACTTTTTTATTCGTAAGCTCCCATTTTCAGCATATTGATTTCGCGCTGAGTCAGAAAGCGATATTTTCCTCTGGGTACATTCTTTTTGGTCAACCCGGCGAAATAAACACGGTCAAGATATACGACTTTATAACCAAATTTTTCAAAAATTCGCCTTACTACCCTGTTTTGTCCTGAATGAATTTCTATTCCTATCTCTCTTCGATTGCCGGCTTTTACAAATTCGAGTGCATCGACCGACACATGTTCATCTCCCAAATCTACACCTTGTATAATAGATTCGTAATCGACTGTCTCAAGATTTTTGTCGAGAACGGCATGGTAAATTTTCTTTTTGTTGTATTTCGGGTGGGTCAATTTGGCTGCCAAATCACCATCGTTAGTGAGCAGTAAAACACCAGTGGTATTTCTGTCGAGCCTTCCGACGGGATAAATCCTTTCACTGCAAGCATTTTTTACCAAATCGAGCACTGTTTTGCGGTTATTGGGATCATCAGAAGTTGTCAGGCAATCTTTCGGCTTATTGAGCAATAGGTACACTTTTCTCTCCGACTGCACGGGCTGGTTTTTAAACATCACCGTGTCTGTCATCATAATTTTTGCACCGAGCTGAGTAACCACTTCACCATTAACGGAAATGACACCCGACTGAATAAATTCATCGGCTTCGCGTCGGGAACAAATACCGGCATTGGCCAAAAATTTGTTCAACCGAATAGGTTTTGAATAATCGACATTATTTTTTTGATACTCGAGTTGTTTTTTACGACTGTATTTATCATTGGGATTAAACTCGCCTTCGGTTTTATTTTTTCGTTTACGAAAAGTTACATTGGGTTGTCGGTCATCAAAACGTGTTTCGACAAACTTACCGGGTTTTACCAGCTTCAATTTGCGATTTTCACCTTCCGAATTTTCATCACTTGTAAACGGTCGTCTGTATGGTTTCTTGTTTTCGTTCTTATAATAGGGTTTTCCTCCGGTAGAACGATTGTCATAATTGGAATTGGAGGTATTTCGAGAAGAATAAACCTTTTGGTTCCTTCCCGGTTTACTGAAAGGCGAATTATTGCCGCCTTTTTCAAAATGTCTGCCCTCACGGCTGTCATAAGAGTTCCCCCCTTTTTTTGGACTCCCATGCCATTTTTCGTTGTTCGTATTCATTTCACAATGTTATTCATTTTTAGGCTGCAAAGTTCGGAAAAATTCCTTAAATATCAACAGTTTTTTAGCCAAATTTAGGCATTATCCACAACAATTGTTACACTTACTTCCTGTCATGGCGACAATAACCAACAAAGTAAGTTTCCTTACGAAAAAAATTCCTTTGAAATTTTATTAAACTATTATTCAACAAACAATTACAAAAAAATGCTTTTCAATTGAATGTCGGTAAATTGGAATATTGTCTTGAATACCTCAATTGTTGCTCCACATAATTTTCGTCATAAGAAATTTTCACATCCCTGATTTCCCCACCGGCATTTTTTATAGCCTTATAAACAGGATTGACAAAACCACGATAAGGTGCAAGATTTAATTTTTCGTAGCGTTCCAAAATTTCCTTGTGAATAACAGGATCAACTTTTACTCCGTAATTTTCTACCAAAGTTTTTGCACCATTGTAATCGCCGGTGGACTTAATGCGCTGAATTTCGGCCAGAAGTTTTCCAAAAAGAATTCTCAGTTTTTCATAATCATTGACCACAACGTAAGTTTTTCCATCTCTTTTTTTAAGTTCAATCACATTTTCGGGCAACCCTTTTTCGTACACCCAGCGAGCAATAAGTTGACGATTGCGCATGTGAGCCTCTTCAATATTTTTCCCTGTCTGAACGCGCGTCAGCTGAGTGAGAAGGCCATTCATGATATACTTATAATACTCGGCTTTATAGGCTTCATGGTCGGGCAACAGTCCGAGTTCGAGCATTTTTGAATCAGCCACATAATACAATCCGAATAAATCGGCACGTGCCTCTTCAATGGTCGATGCATAAGCTTTCAACCCATTGGGGTCGACGCCCGGAAGCAATTTCCCGGAACCATGCCCCAGACATTCATGCAAATCGGTGTGCAAATTATTGGTCAACGAACCGTACTTTTTAGCTCTTTCGCGTTCCACGTCGCTCCACATAAACTCTTCGTTGAATCCGTTTCCCAAAGAAGCCCGGTCGTAAGCTTCCGTAATGTTCTCGATAGTAACCGATTTTGAACCATAATCGTGCCTGATCCAATCGGAATTGGGAAGATTGATACCAATCGGAGTGGACGGATAGCAGTCGCCTGCCAAAATGGCTGCAGTTACTACTTTTGCTGTGATTCCCTTCACATTTTCCTTTTTAAAACGATTATCGATGGGCGAATTATTTTCAAACCACTGCGCATTTTCGCTGATGGTTTCAGTTCTTTTGGTGGAAGCCAGATTTTTAAAATTCACAATAGATTCCCAACTGCCTTTCAATCCAAGCGGATCGGCATAGGTTTCCGTGAAGCCGTTTACAAAATCTACCAATGACGCAGTATCCTGCACCCATTTTATACAATATTCGTCATAGGTTTTCAAATCTCCGGTTTCGTAAAATTTTATCAATGAATGAATGACGTCCTTTTGTTTATCATTTTCGGCCACAGAAAGAGCTTTATTGAGCCAGAAAACAATTTGCTCAATGGCCTTTCCGTACATTCCTCCCAATTTATAAGTTTTTTCTACCAAAACACCGTTTTCTTTGATCAGTTTACTGTTTAGTCCGTAGGAGATGGGAGTTGAATCATTCGGATTTCGCATTCGGTCGTAAAATTCTTCAGCTTCGGCTTGTGTAACACCTTCATAAAAATTAACTGCCGAAGTAAGCAATAAATCCACTCCGTCAGCCTGATTGGTACGTTTAGGAAAAACTGTCGGATCGAAAATCACGGGAGTCAGTTTACGAATCAAATCATCGGGAGTTTCGCCCTTTTCGAGTGGCAAAACTTCAGCATCAATACTTTTCACTGCCTGAGCAAAAAAAGGCGCAGAAAATTTTGGAACAAATTTATCCTGCGAATAGTGATGATGAATACCATTGCCCATCCAAACCTGTTTCAGATAAGTAATGAAATTTCTGAATTCTTCCGACTGGCGATCTCCGCGATAATTTTCGTAAACAGCTTCCAATGTACGACGAACACATAAATTGTACTTGTTGTTCTGGTCGTACAAAATATCGCGCCCTGATAAAGCAGCTTCTGAAAGATAATAAATGAGTTCTTTCTGTTGCAAAGTTAGTGTTTCGAAATCGGGAACCCGATAACGCAGAATTTCAATATCGGCAAATCGGTCAACCGTGTAAGGAAATGTTTCCATCGCGGGCGTTGCCGGTTTTTCGGAACGACATCCTAAAAAAGCTACTGTCATAAGCACAAATAAAAATTTTTTCATACTTTTCAAAATTTCTTCGTATTTCAAGTTAATAGAAAAAATTTGATTTTTTCTAATGCAACATTCAAGTTGAAAATGCAACTTTTTGATTAATCATAAAAATAAGGAAGCAATAAATCTTGAAAATTATAAAAACCATCTTCCTTGTCCTTTAAATTTTCGGCAACAAACAAAACTCCATTACCAAAAGCTTCCCGCGAAATAGACTCATGAATCAGTCTGACGGTCTGATAAGGAAATCCAAAAATGATTTCGTGTCGGCCAACAATTCCCCCTGCACGAATGGAATTGATTTTTGCTTTATCCATATCCAGCACTTCAGCAATTTTCAAGGCAGTACCTGAAATTCCATCTTTCCCCTTAAAATGCTCTTCGACTATTTCAATATCAACCCAAGGGGCAATTTTTTTCAAAAATTTGGCAGAAATCATTAAATAGTTTACTCCAAGCGTAATATTTGGCGACCAGAAAACGGTAGTCTGTTGAGCCAACTTATGCAAAAAAGCAACTTCTTTCGGTTTGTAATGAGAAATAGCCGAGATAATTTTAATTTTTCTCTTTGCCGCCAGCTCTCCATAAGTATAAATACCTTGACCTGAAGAAAAATCAATGATGACATCTACGGGTAAAGTATCCATTAAATTTTCGAGATTCGTATTTGAAGTCGAATAAATAAGTCCTTCCGTACTGCTGGTTTCTATACCCAAGACTTCAGCAGCAGAACGGTGATCGAGTAGTTTTTTACGCCTGAGAATCCATTTCAGTTCAAAACTCTCGCTTTGTAAAATAACTGAAGCAACGGCTTTTCCCGTTTTTCCAAATCCTATCAATCCTATTCTCATAGTATTTCGTTTTTTCATCAGAGTATTCACCTGATGTCGTTTATAAATAAAAATATTACTGCAAATTACTCTTTTTCAACCGCTGTCGAAAAAGATTTAACTTCATCCGCTTATTTGGGATTCATCACAATTAGAGGCACCAACATTTCTTCCAAAGAAACGCCGCCATGTTGAAAGGTATTTTTATAATAACTCACGTAATAATTGTAATTATTCGGATAAGCAAAAAAATCATCCTTACAGGCAAATATGTAAGCCGAACTGACATTGGGGCTTGGTAAGCCAATTTTTGCAGGTTGGGTAATTTCGAAAACTTCCTTTTTGTTGTAGCTCAAATTTTTCCCTACCTTATAGCGCAGATTGACATTTGTATTTTTATCTCCAATGACTTTTATGGGATTATTTACTCGAATGGTGCCGTGATCGGTTGTAAAAACCACTTTGTAACCGCGTTCGGCTATAGCCCTGAACAAATCGAAAGTAGCAGAATGACGGAACCATGAAAGGGTGAGCGAGCGATAAGCTTTTTCGTCGTTGGCCAACTCGCGAACCATTTTTGATTCCGTACGTGCATGCGAAAGCATGTCGATAAAATTCAGTACACAAACGTTCAAATTATTGTTTTCCAAATGTGGCAACTGGTCGATCAGATGCTGACACGAAACGGAATCGTTGATTTTATGGTACGAAAAAGTATATTTTTTCCGATAGCGTTGAATTTGCGTCTGAAGCAACTCACTCTCCATTAGGTTTTTACCTTCTTCCTCTTCTTCTTCCACCCAAAATTGAGGAAACATCTGTTGAATTTGCAGCGGCATCAGACCGGAAAAGATGGCATTTCGCGCATATTGCGTAGCGGTAGGAAGAATACTGCAATAAAGATCTTCTTCGTCAAACTGATAATAATCGCTCAACAATTCACGTATCATTTTCCACTGATCGAGGCGGAAATTATCTACCACCACAAAAAAAACCTTTTCGCCATTATCAAGCAAGGGAAAAACTTTGTTCTTAAATATTTCAAAACTCATCAAAGGACGTTCTTCAGGGCGCTCGAACCATCGTTCGTAGTTGTTTTTTATGAATTTTGAAAAAGTTGTATTGGCGTCCATTTTCTGCATTCGAAGCAATTCATCCATCCCACTTTCGGTTTCGGAAAGTTCCAATTCCCAGAAAACAAGTTTTTTATAAACTTCTACCCAATCGTCGTATGTGAACGAATCGTTGATTTTCATGCCTATTTGTCCAAATTCAGAACGATAGGCAGCTGTTGCATGTTCGTTTACGATTTCCTTTCGATGAATATTTTTCTTGAGCGTCATCAGAATCTGACTTGGATTGACAGGTTTTGTCAAATAATCGGCAATTTTATTGCCAATAGCCATATTCATGATGTTTTCTTCTTCATTTTTTGTAATCATCACCATTGGAACATCCGGGTCGATTTCCTTTATCAGTGCCAGCGTTTCCAGCCCACTCAATCCCGGCATGTTTTCATCCAGAAAAATAATATCGAAATTTTCCTCCTGACAGATTTCTACGGCATCATTCCCATTGGTAGCCGTAACAACTTCATATCCCTTTTCATCCAAAAAAAGGAGATAAGGTCGCAGCATCTCGATTTCGTCATCTATCCAAAGTATTCTGTCTTTTCTCATTTCCTTCAATTTCCTTTTCTCAAAAAACTTATCAGTTCAGATAATATTGTTTCATAAACTCGAAATATACGTTCAGCGCATTTTGCTGTACCATAACATTCAGGTTCTGCTGCGTTCCGACCAGATTTCTGTAACTTGCACCTTTTAATCCTTCAAACAGTTTGCTTTCCTTCACCATACGCAACAAATACGATTTGGCAGTATTGGCATCGGTGAAGCTGCCTATAATGAAAAATTGCTGCTTGCCGACGTTTTCAAATCGCACATTCAGTTGCAGCACATCGTAATTTTGTCGGTTGTACTCGTCAAAAGCTGCTTTGGTTTTTGCCACATCTACCGTTCCCGATACAACATAAACGGCAATGAAATGTGGATCGTTCGGTTTATAGGCAAACAGATTTTTGAACAGCGGAACTTCTTCTTCCTTCTTGACTTCAACTTTTTCAACCGGCTCGTTTTTCATCGGTTGTTCGGCAACAGAAGCAACGTTTGGCGTTTGTTCTGCCGGTTGAGTTGATGCAACCAAAGGAGTCTTTTCGGTCGAAGTCGAAACAGTTTTTTTTGTTTCGGTTACCGAATTGGGTTTGTTTGCCGTCGCCGCAATAGTTTTGGGAGATTCAGATTTCTTTTCTTTTTCAGGTAACGCGGATATTTGTTTGGAAGCAGAGCCGGCATTTTTGCCCAAAAATTTATCATGAAAAGCCATATAATCCGCTAACGATAATCCATTTTTCAACAAAGCAAAATTTTCTTCGGAAATTATCAATTCCTGCACTTTCAATCGTGAAAGCAACTCAGTCAAATAAATATCCGAAGCCATTGTATTTTCATACCAAACCACTTCGTCGTAAGAATCGAAGTTGTCAACATATAATATATTTCTGACACTGTCCAACGGTTGAATTCCCAAATCAAAATCCTTGATGAGAAAACGGGAAAAGTTGAAGGAAGCAATCTGATACATTAGCTTGTTCAGTTCTTCTCGAGGAGCATCCGTAATCAACAAAAGCCTATGTTTGGTTTTGGTATCTGTAGAAAATTGCTGCTGCGCAGATGGCGAAATTTCCGATTTCTCCGCCTCTTCCCTTTTGGCAAGCAATGACCCGTGTGTAGTACCGGATTTTGCTACCATCCCCTGACGCATCAGCGCCAAAATATCTTTCGCCATAGTACTGACATCACTTTCAGGATATTTTGTAACCAACAGATCCAGTTCTTTTTCAAAGCTTTGCGATTCTTGTGTTTTGCCCACACTCAACGCATAAAGAAACTGAAATTTAGGCATCAATTCCGACAAGGGATAATTTTCTTGCATATATTGGAAATTTCGGAAAACCGTAGCGAAATCATTACTCGAATAAGCCCGATATGTAGCACTGTAAATTGAATCCTGCTCTTGATACATTCGTTGCAAACGTTGAATATAATCCGGTTTTGAAAGCATTTTTGAATAGTCGGTTTGTGGAAATTCACTTACTAGTCTGTTGCGCCATTTTTCCGCATTAGCCAGATTGCCGAGTTTAGATTCCATTAAATACAACTGAAAATAAGCATCCGGAACGAGCTTGTGATCGGGAAATCTTCCGACAAATTCCTCAAAAGTCCGAATTGCAGAAGGAATATCCTGAATCTTTTCATAATAAATTTTTCCCACATTAAACATTGCCTGCGCCATCTGCTCATTTGAAATTTTCAATTGAAGCGGCGTCAGCGGTATTTGTTTCAGATAAAATGCCGGATTTTTATTGTCGGTGATGGCCAATGTTGATGACGTGCTGTCCATCATCATTTCACTGCTGACATTTTCGGCGTTAGGTTCCTCTGCAAAAAGCGAAGCCGATTTATTGGCACGACGCCAATTGTCTTCCAATTTTCGGTTGCCCCATTTTTTCTGAAACTCACTTTTCCCAACTTTCATCAAATTTTGATTATAAAAATACCAGTCGTTGGAATTACCCATTTGAGCACCAATTGGAATGAGGGTTTCTTCATCGTCATTATTGGGATAGTTCAATCCCAGCAACTCTTCTTCAGCTTTTTTAGCAGCCGCCTTTTCTTCCTTCTCAACCTGACTGATAATTTTTTGAATCACTTCCATACGCTGTTTTTCGGGCATGGCAGCCAAGCGCTGCAAACTGTCCTGCAACATTACTATATCGTATTGCGTTACAAATTCACTCAAAATGTCGGCTAATTTTGAAATACGCCGGTAGTCGGGGTGTTCTTCAGCAATAATTTTGGAAGCAGCATCATAGCAAGGATATGCTTCCTTGTAATTCTTCTGATGATAAAACAAATCACCGAGCGTAATCAGAGAATTGGCTTTATCATAACCATTTCGGGTGCTTTTTTCAATAGAGGAACGGAAAGCGTTTATGGCCTGAGCCGTGTCGCCCCCATGCAGGAAATTCTTACCGAGAACATAATAAATCTGATCCTGATAATCCTTATATTTTGAGCTTTTAAGCATTTTGTTCAAATCTTTCTGCACTTCTGCATGGTTGGCTGCTTTCAGCTCCGATCGCTGAATGCGTGCGTAGAAATCCATTTCGAAAGGCGGATTGGATTGAAGCACTTTGGTATAGGTTTCGTAGGCTGCTTTTTCGTCGCCCGTTTTCTGATAAAGCTGAGCCAAAATGAAAAGGAACCGTTGTTTCAATTTCTTGTCGGTTTCCTTGTCAATTGCAACCCTCAAAAAAGGGATCGCTTCTTTGTACTGATGGTTTTTCAACAGAATATCTGCATTAACAGAAGCAAAAAGACCGATATGCTGGCGTTTTAAATGGTCTTGGTTGACATCTCCCAAAACTTGCTGAGCTTCGTAAAGCCAACCCATTTCACCATAAGCACGAGCCAACCAAATTTTGGCTTGTGCAACCAAATCAGGATCAGAAGCAAAATGGCGGGCGATGTAGGAAAATGTTCCGGCCGAACCCAAAAAATCGCCTTTATGAAACTCGGCTTTCCCAATAAGCATCCATGCATCTTTTAAAACAGGATTGAATTCTTCCTGATTATAAAAAGCCTGGTATTCGGCAGAATTCCATTTATTGTAATTCTTCTCGGGTTTTTGCTTGATGGAGTGAAGCTTTATGGCTTTTCGCGATTTTTCTATGGCACGATCCATATTTGCCGTAGCAGCCGAAGCATTGGAATGTTTACTAATGGGAAACATCGGAAGAATAGTGGAATAATCGTCCTGGTGAGCTACCAAAATGTTTTTCAATCCCTCGTTGTAACTTTCCAGCCCATTGAAATAGATATTAAAATAAGCAGTCATCGCATGATAATTACGAGAAAACCATGTGTTTTTCTGCATTGAACAACTGCTCACAAAAATTATGATCAGCAGAAACAGTATTTTATTTAAATTTTTCCTTTTCAACAATTATCGTGAATCAAATTAATCAATAATATAAGAGATTGTTTAATAAAAAATATTCTCCACTAAAACAAAAACAAAAAAATTGAAATTCTATTATTTTACAACTTACAAACTTACATAAAATTTTTAATTTTTCACCATTCAACATAAATTGTGTAGCCATAAAATCATACTCATTTCAGAAAAAGACACACAGATAATACTTTAATAGAAGAAAAAAGCTCCAGAGGATCAACATTTCTGTTGGATACCCCGGAGCTTCTCTTCTTTAAAAACGGCGGCTATCTACTCTCCCACCTTGCGGGCAGTACCATCGACGTTGTCAGGCTTAACTTCTCTGTTCGGAATGGGAAGAGGTGGAACCCTGACCCTATAACCACCTTAGTCTCTTTATTTTGCTTTTTCCTTTTTTATTTTATTGACCAGCCTGAGAAAGAGAAAAAAATTAGTAAATCAAAACCTTTTCATAAAAAAGCTTTCGGGCTATTAGTATTACTCGGCTTTACATCTCTGTTTTACACCTGTAACCTATCTACGTCGTCATCTTCAACGACCCTCAATGGAAATCTATTCTTGAAGTCGGCTTCGCGCTTAGATGCTTTCAGCGCTTATCCTTACCGAACGTGGCTACTGAGCCATGCCCCTGGCGGAACAACTCATAAACCAGCGGTTCGTCCAGCACGGTCCTCTCGTACTAGTGCCAGCACTCCTCAAATTTCCTACGCCCACAACAGATAGGGACCGAACTGTCTCACGACGTTCTGAACCCAGCTCGCGTGCCACTTTAATGGGCGAACAGCCCAACCCTTGGAACCTTCTCCAGCCCCAGGATGTGACGAGCCGACATCGAGGTGCCAAACCATTCCGTCGATATGAGCTCTTGGGAATGATCAGCCTGTTATCCCCGGAGTACCTTTTATCCTTTGAGCGATGGCCCTTCCATTCGGAACCACCGGATCACTATGCCCTAGTTTCCTACCTGTTCGACTTGTCGGTCTCTCAGTCAAGCGCGCTTGTACCATTATGCTCTGCGACCGGTTACCAATCGGCCTGAGCGCACCTTTGGAAGCCTCCGTTACGCTTTTGGAGGCGACCACCCCAGTCAAACTACCCACCATACAGTGTCTTCCCTGTTTAGGGAATTAGTATTCAAATAACCAAAGGGCCGTATTTCAACGGCGACTCCACACACGCTGGCGCGCATGCTTCTCTGTCTCCGGCCTATCCTACACATCAGTTACCCAAATACAATGTAAAGCTGCAGTAAAGGTTCACGGGGTCTCTCCGTCCCGTTGCGGGTAATCGGCATCTTCACCGATACTACAATTTCACCGAGCTCACAGCTGAGACAGTGCCCAGATCGTTACACCATTCGTGCAGGTCGGAACTTACCCGACAAGGAATTTCGCTACCTTAGGACCGTTATAGTTACGGCCGCCGTTTACTGGGGCTTCAATTCAATGCTTCGCTTGCGCTAACATCTCCTCTTAACCTTCCAGCACCGGGCAGGTGTCAGGCCTTATACCTCAACTTTCGTTTTTGCAAAGCCCTGTGTTTTTGGTAAACAGTCGCCTGGGCCATTTCTCTGCGGCCTCCCGCTCAACACGGGTAGGCGTCATTTTTCCCGAAGTTACATGACTATTTTGCCTAGTTCCTTAGCTGTGAATCTCTCGAGCGCCTTAGTATTTTCTACTCGACTACGTGTGTCCGTTTTGAGTACGGGTACTTAATGAATTTTCGCTTAGCAGTTTTTCTTGGCAGCCTGCTTACATCCTTATCCGATTGCACAAGTGCGCTCGGTACTATCAGGCTCGACTCGGAAAACGGATTTGCCTGCTTTCCTCTGCATCTACCCCCTTTAACGTGCTATTCCGTCAGCACGCCGGACTTTCACTCCTGCGTCCCTGCTTCACTCCATTAAGTAGTACAGGAATATTAACCTGTTCTTCCATCGACCTCTCCCTTGGGATGAATCTTAGGCCCCGACTTACCCTGATCCGATTATCGTTGATCAGGAACCCTTAGTCTCCCGGCGTGCGGGTTTCTCGCCCGCATTATCGTTACTTATACCTACATTTGCTTTTCTATCCGCTCCAGTGTAAGTTGTCCTTACGCCTTCAACGCTGAATAGAATGCTCCCCTACCGATCTCTCGATCCCATAGCTTCGGTAATATGCTTATGCCCGATTATTATCCATGCCTGGCCGCTCGACTAGTGAGCTGTTACGCACTCTTTGAATGAATGGCTGCTTCCAAGCCAACATCCTAGCTGTCTTAGCAGCCGGACTTCGTTTCTTTCAACTTAGCATATATTTCGGGACCTTAGCTGATGGTCTGGATTCTTCTCCTCTCGGACACGGACCTTAGCACCCGCGCCCTCACTCCTGTGTATCATTTATAACCATTCGGAGTTTGTCTGGACTTGATAGGCGTTGAAACCCTCGCATCCAATCAGTCGCTCTACCTCTTATAAACTCTTTAACACAAGGCTGCACCTAAATGCATTTCGGGGAGTACGAGCTATCTCCAAGTTTGATTAGCCTTTCACCCCTACCCTCAAGTCATCCGAAAACTTTTCAACGTTTACCGGTTCGGCCCTCCATCCCGTGTTACCGAAACTTCAGCCTGCTCAAGGGTAGATCACTTGGTTTCGCGTCTACTCACACTGACTATTGATTCCGCCCTCTTCAGACTCGCTTTCGCTTCGGCTCCGCTCCTTAAAAGCTTAACCTCGCCAGTGTAAGTAACTCGTAGGTTCATTATGCAAAAGGCACGCCGTCATTCCACC
Source organism: Paludibacteraceae bacterium (assembly GCA_018433525.1). Classification (GTDB taxonomy): domain Bacteria; phylum Bacteroidota; class Bacteroidia; order Bacteroidales; family Paludibacteraceae; genus MVYY01. Next base: position 3,731 of record JAHDRA010000090.1, on the reverse strand, counting down.
ATAGGCGGAACTCCGACCGCTTGTAAGCAAACGGTTTCAGGGTCTCTTTCACCCTCCTATTCGGAGTGCTTTTCACCTTTCCTTCACAGTACTGGTTCACTATCGGTCTCTGGGGAGTATTTAGCCTTAGCGGATGGTCCCGCCTATTTCATACAGGATTTCTCGTGTCCCGCACTACTCAGGATCATGCCCGTAAATCAACACCTTTCCTGTACCGGACTTTCACCTTCTTCGGTCTATCTTTCCAGATATGTTCCAGTTTAGTGTCTCTCTACTGTGTGGGCAGTCCTATTACCCCAATCCTGCATCGCTACAGCATTGGTTTGGGCTCCTGCGCGTTCGCTCGCCACTACTTGCGCAATCACTTTTGTTTTCTTCTCCTATGGGTACTAAGATGTTTCAGTTCCCCACGTTCGCCTTCTGTCTTAAACAGAATGACACAGCTTCACTGTGCCGGGTTCCCCCATTCGGACATCTCGGGATCGACGGTTATTTGCACCTCCCCCAAGCTTTTCGCAGCTTGTCACGTCCTTCTTCGCCTCCCAGAGCCAAGGCATCCACCGTTCGCTCTTTTTTGCTTTTTTATTTCTTCGCTCGTTTTGTTTTTACTACTTCTTTTCTCTTTCTTCAAACTTGTCAAAGATCTTCTCTTGGCTTCCCTGCTCTCTCTTCACTCTTTCCTCCTTTTCTTCGCAGGGTAATCCCTCTGTCATACCTCAGCCTCTCATGGCTCAAGATATTCTTCTCTCCTTCTCCTCTCTGCTTCTCTGCTTCTTTCCTTTCTTTATCTTCTCTTCTCTTTACCGGAGATTCTTCACCTTTTTCTTCTTCTGCTGCCGAAACTCGCTCGCTTCAACGCTTTCTTTTTCTTTTCTTCTCCCAGTGTTCAACTGGTTAGCCAGACGTTTCATGAAACGTCTCTACTTCTTTTTTCTCGTTTCTCGTTTCTTGTTCCTCGTACTTTGTCTTTGAACTCGCTCTTCAGAACGATTCACTCAGAACTCCAAACTACCTACTTAAAACTTTCACTCCTCGTACCGCTCTTCTCTCTCGCTCTTCAGCTTTCTCTTCCGCGTCTTTTCCTTATTGCTTCCATCCTCTGACTCTTCTGTCATTCCGGTGGAGAATAAGGGACTCGAACCCTTGACCCTCTGCGTGCAAGGCAGATGCTCTAAGCCAACTGAGCTAATCCCCCGTCTTTTTGTTTTGTTTTTGTTCTGTTATGTTCTCCTGTTTCCCGCTCTCTTCCTCTCTCTCTTGAGAGAAATACCTGCGGTTCTTTTTCGTAGTCCCAGGCAGAGTTGAACTGCCGACCTCTACATTATCAGTGTAGCGCTCTAACCAACTGAGCTATAGGACTGGCTTTCTTTCCTCTTTTTCCCCTTTGCTTTTCCTTCCTTCTGCCTGTCGGCTCTGCCCGATTCTCTCTTTTCAACAAGGAAAACAGATTCCTTTTTTCTTCCATTTCTTCTCTTTCTTATCTTTTCTTCTTCCTGTGGCTTTTATGCTACTCTTTAGCTCGGCCTTCTTTGAAATACTTCAAAAAAATGAAAAAAGAAAAAATGAAAAAAATGTATTTTATATCAACAACCTATGTAGTACGGGAATTTCAGGTACCACCCAAAAGGGGTAACATGCTTGGCTCCAGAAAGGAGGTGTTCCAGCCACACCTTCCGGTACGGCTACCTTGTTACGACTTAGCCCCAGTCACCAGTTTTACCCTAGGACGCTTCCCCCTTGCGAGAGATCACGTACTTCAGGTACCCCCGGCTCCCATGGCTTGACGGGCGGTGTGTACAAGGCCCGGGAACGTATTCACCGCGCCATGGCTGATGCGCGATTACTAGCGAATCCAGCTTCATGGAGTCGAGTTGCAGACTCCAATCCGAACTGAGAGAGGCTTTTTAAGGATTCGCTCCCATTCGCATGGTAGCTCCCCTCTGTACCCCCCATTGTAACACGTGTGTCGCCCCGGACATAAGGGCCGTGCTGATTTGACGTCATCCCTCCCTTCCTCTCACCTTACGGCGGCAGTCTCACTAGAGTCCTCAGCTTTACCTGCTAGTAACTAATGATAAGGGTTGCGCTCGTTATGGCACTTAAGCCGACACCTCACGGCACGAGCTGACGACAACCATGCAGCACCTTCACAGACGCCATTGCTGGCTAACAAGTTTCCTCATTATTCGTCTGCAATTCAAGCCCGGGTAAGGTTCCTCGCGTATCATCGAATTAAACCACATGTTCCTCCGCTTGTGCGGGCCCCCGTCAATTCCTTTGAGTTTCATCGTTGCCGACGTACTCCCCAGGTGGAATACTTAATGCTTTCGCTACGCCGCATACTGTCTATCGCATACAGCTAGTATTCATCGTTTACTGCGTGGACTACCAGGGTATCTAATCCTGTTTGCTCCCCACGCTTTCGTGCCTCAGCGTCAGTTACATACTAGTAAGCTGCCTTCGCAATCGGTGTTCTGTGTTATATCTATGCATTTCACCGCTACACAACACATTCCACTTACCTCGCTTGCACTCAAGACCTGCAGTCTCAACGGCATTCTCCCGGTTAAGCCGGAAACTTTCACCACTGACTTACAAATCCGCCTACGCACCCTTTAAACCCAATAAATCCGGATAACGCTCGAATCCTCCGTATTACCGCGGCTGCTGGCACGGAGTTAGCCGATCCTTTTTCGCAGAGTACCTGCAAATTATTAGCTCGTAATAACCTTTATTCCCCTGCTAAAGAAGTTTACAATCCATAAGACCTTCTTCCTTCACGCGACTTGGCTGGTTCAGGCTCTCGCCCATTGACCAATATTCCTCACTGCTGCCTCCCGTAGGAGTTTGGACCGTTTCTCAGTTCCAATGTGGGGGACCTTCCTCTCAGAACCCCTAATGATCGTCGCCTTGGTGGGCCGTTACCCCGCCAACCAGCTAATCATCCGCATGCCCATCCGTAATCCTTGCGTTTATCTGTTTTATCATGCAATAATACAGATACATGGAGTGTTAGTCCGAATTTCTCCGGGTTATCCCCCGATTACGGGCAGGTTGCATACGTGTTACTCACCCGTCCGCCGGTCGCCACCCTAGTATTGCTACCTCGTGCTGCCCCTCGACTTGCATGTGTTAGGCCTGTCGCTAGCGTTCATCCTGAGCCAGGATCAAACTCTTCATTGTATCTTTTTTTTGTTTTTTTCCTTTGGCTTCAGCATGTTCCTTGTTTTCCTTATTGACGTGGTACCTTTCTTCTTGTTCTTCTTCCTAAATCCCTTTCAGAAATTTAAGAAAATTCCCTTTCCCTATACTACATCTTGTTGTTGCATTTCTTCTCAAAGATCTCTCGCCCTCTCTCTCTGCTCGGACTCCCTCTCCTCTGGGAAGGTGATTGTCCTCACGACTCGAAACTTCTTTTCTTTTGGGACTGCAAAGTTATATCTTTTTATCTCTCCCTCCAAATCTTTTTCAAAATTTTTTCGGGTTTTCTTTATCCCTTCATCCCCTTCTTAACTTTGCCCTGCTCCCCTTCTCTCGGAAAGCGGCTGCAAAATTAATCCTTTTTTCTTTCCCTTGCAAACAATTGCTCGAAAAAAATACTCGAAATTCTAACCGATTCTTTTATCTTGTTGTGAATTAATTCGTTATTTTTTCATTTTTTCCCCTATCTTTCCCTTACATTATATCTTTGATCGATTTTGCACGAGCGAAAGCTAATTATTTAAACTAAT
>JAHDRA010000072.1 GCA_018433525.1 Paludibacteraceae bacterium | reverse complement strand
TTGAAATTGGACTTTAAGCTTTTTTTCTGTAACTATTGATAGCCCAAAAATTGAAAAAAATAGCAAAACCGACCAAAGCCATAAATTGATGCCACAAATCCATAAAACTGCTGCCTTTGAGATAAATGGAACGCAGAGCTTCAATCATGTAACGGAGCGGACTGAAAAAGCTCATCGTCTGAGTCCACTCCGGCATACTGGAAATAGGCGTGTAAAGCCCACTCAGAAATATAAATGTGATGACAAAAAAGAACATCATAAACATTCCCTGCTGAATAGTGGTAGCATAGTTGGAGATAACCAACCCCAGACCTGAGAAAGCCAATACAAAAACCGCTGCGAAAAGATAAATTTGCAGATAACCTCCTTTTGAAATCATTCCGTAAAACAGCCATGCCACAAAAAAACATATTGTAAGAACGATAAAACCAATGACCCAATACGGAATAAGTTTTGAAAGAATGAGCGTGAACTTATTTACCGGAGTTACATTCATCTGCTCAATAGTTCCTTTTTCTTTTTCCCCTACAATATTCAATGCCGGTAAAAATCCGGTTATCATGGCCAGCATCATCATCATAATGGCCGGAATCATGTTGTACTTATACTCCAGATGAGGATTAAATCGGTATTGCGGAATAATTTCGCAGGCTGGAACTTTTAGTTTTGTACCACTCTGAATCCATTCTTCTCTGATTTCACTGCTGAAATCGGTTATTATTCCGACTAAATAGGCACTGCTTAGTCCACCTTTCATTCCGTTTACGGTGTTTGCTGAAATCAGCACACTGGCAGTAAGGTTATTTACTAAGTCTTTTTCGAATTGAGCCGGTATTTCGAGTATAACATCAGATTTGTTCTGTTCTACACTTTTCAGTGCATCTGAGTAATTATGCGAAACATTTGTCAGGATAAAATGCCCCGACGAAATGACCTTCTGAATCAGACGTTCGGAGTACTGACTATGGTTGTTGTCAACCACAGCAAGATTAATGTTTTTAACATCGAAGTTGGCTACCAATGGGAATAGCGCGAGTGCAACAAACGGCAAGATGATGACCATACGGGGCAAAAACTTGTTGCGCATAATTTGCTTGAATTCTTTTTCTAATAAATATTTCAGCATAATTTTGTCTCCTGTTATTATTCCAACCTATACTTGAAATTTTTCAGACTTGCTATCACCAACACGATTCCCATTCCTAATAAAACACTCATTTCCGGAATGATGGAAGATAAACCAAGTCCTTTAATCATGATTTTTTTGACCCCTATAATATACCATTTCGCGGGGATAATTTGCGAAATCCATTGAAAGAAAACCGGCATATTTTCGACCGGAAACATCATTCCTGATAGCATAATGACCGGTAACATAAGCACCATTCCCGAGATAAGCAGAGCCACCAGTTGCGAGTCTACTATCGAAGAAATCAACAACCCCAACGATAGATTTACAAAAATATAGACCAGCGAGAATGCAATCAACCAGAACAAGCTCCCTGCAATTGGAACCTTGAGCAGGAAGACGGATAAGAGTAAAATGGTAGCTAAATTTACCAGCGACAAAACGAAATAGGGAATGGTTTTGGAAAGTATGATATAGATAGGTTTCATTGGTGATACAAGCAAAACTTCCATTGTGCCAAGTTCTTTTTCGCGGGCAATGGAGATGGAAGTCATCATGGCACAAATCAGCATAAGTATCATACCCATTACACCCGGAACAAAATTGTAAGCACCTTTCATTTGTGGGTTGTAGAGCAATTTTATTTGTGGATTTATTTGAAACGGAATCTTATCAATTTTAGATAGTTCCAGTTGGTAAGCTCCAATAATACTGGTTGCATAAGTCACAATTGTTTTGGCCGAATTAGGATCACTGCCATCAACAATTAGTTGTACTTGTGCGTTGCCCGTATGTGCCAGATTTTCATAAAAGTTATCACCGAAAACGAGTACCATATTCAGTCTGTCTTTTTTGAATAAATCCTGAATTTCGGACGGATTATTTACCATTTTCTTGACTGAAAAATACTCGCTGTTCCTGAATTTTTCAATAATAGCGCGTGTTGCCACATCATTTGAAGAATCTAGTATGGCAATTTTAGAATTCTTGACTTCGGTGCTGATTGAATATCCAAACAACACAAGCATCAGAATGGGTAAAATCAACAAAATAGCCATTGTTGTTTTATCCCTGAAAATATGGTAAAATTCCTTTCGAACGAAGGACATGAATTGTTTCATACTAATCTGCCTTTCTTGAAGCGCGTCGCGCAAGTTGTTGAAAAACTCCATCCATATTGTTGGCTTTAAACTGGTTTTTTAGATTTTTTGGAGAATCGAGAGCGTCAATTCGTCCATCAACCATAATGGAAACCCGATCGCAATATTCTGCTTCGTCCATATAATGCGTGGTAACAAAAACGGTGATTCCGCGGTCGGCGGCTTCGTAAATCATTTCCCAAAACTGACGACGCGTTACGGGATCCACTCCGCCTGTTGGCTCATCAAGAAAAACTATCTTAGGCTCATGAAAAATGGCAACCGAAAAGGCAAGTTTCTGCTTCCATCCCAAAGGAAGCGATTTCACAAACGAATTTCTTTCTTTTTCAAATCCAAGTCGTTTTAATAACTCATCTGTTTTTTTTATAATTTCATCTTCAGGCACGCCATAAATTCCACCATACAAACGGATATTTTCCCAAACCTTCAAATCCTCGTACAATGCAAATTTTTGGCTCATGTAGCCGATGTTTCTTTTCACTTCTTCCGATTGGGTATGAATATCGAAACCGGCAACAAGTCCTTTTCCCGAAGTGGGTGGCAAAAGTCCGCACAGCATACGCATGGCAGTAGTTTTTCCAGCTCCGTTGGCGCCGAGGAAACCAAAAATTTCTCCCTTGTACACCTCAAAGGAAATATGATCAACAGCCGTAAAATCACCAAATTTTTTGGTCAAATTTTGTACTTCAATAACTTTTTCCATTCTCAATTATTTTCTTCCTGTTGTTTGGAAAGCTCCATAAAACAATCTTCAACAGTTGGTTCTATCTTGGCAATTTCGATTTGTTCATGTCCGTTTTTTAAAAGAAAATTCTGCAATTCCTCTTCTGAAATTTTTTTGTTTTCTACCGTAACGTGAATACTGTCACCGAAAGCATAACAGCTCGAAACCTCCGGCAAACGACGCAAATCGGTCAACAGTTTTGAGCGCTGATTGCTCTGAACCGAAAATATTTCCGGTTCGAATTGCTGCACAATATTTTTGGGGGTGTCAATTTTTAAAAACTCTCCGTTCAATATCAAAGCAATGGTATCGCAAAGTCCGGCTTCGTCCATATAAGCTGTAGAAACCAAAATAGTTATTCCTTCATTTTTGAGATTTTGAAGCATTTCCCAGAATTCCCTTCGCGAAACCGGATCGACGCCGGTTGTTGGTTCATCCAAAATCAGAAGCTTGGGTTTGTGAATAAGCGCACAACTCAACGCCAATTTTTGCTTCATTCCACCGGAAAGTTGGCCGGCTCTTCGGTTTTTAAAAGGTTCGATTTGCCGATAAATATTTTTAATTAAATCGTAATTTTCTTCTACTGTGGTTCCGAAAACGGAAGCAAAAAATTTTAAATTTTCTTCTACCGTCAAATCCTGATAAAGCGAAAATCGACCAGGCATGTAACCAACATATTTTCTGATTTCCTGATATTCATTCACCACATCATAACCAAGCACAGTCGCTTTTCCTTCGTCAGCCAAAATTAGCGTTGTGAGAATACGAAACAATGTGGTTTTTCCCGCTCCATCAGGACCAATAATCCCAAATATCTGATGAGGAGATATTTTTAAATTTATATTTTTTAGCGCTTGAATATCGGGTGGATAAGTTTTTGTAATGTTCTCACAACAAACCGCAAATTCTCCTTTATTTACTGTCATTCTCGATTTTCTATTAAGGAAAATATCAAAAATTATTGATCATTGATTTTCGGCACCAAATTTAACATCAGCATACTGCCCAATTTTCAGCAAACCATCGCTTTTTACGTTAATTTTTACGGCATAAACCAAATTGGCTCTTTCGTCGCGCGTTTGAATGGTTTTGGGCGTAAATTCTGATTCGCCGGAAATCCAACTGACTGTTCCTTCATATTCTTTTTGATCATCTTTGCCAAAATCGACAAATACTTTTGCTTTTTGGCCAATTTTCAGTTGTGTAACCTGATCGGCTGTAACATAAGCCCGAAGAATCATTTTTTGCAGGTCGGCAACTTTGAAAAGCGGTTTGCCGGCACCAGCCAATTCCCCTTTTTCGGCATATTTCACTAGCACGGTTCCATTAATCGGACTGGTAATTCTACATTTTTCCAATTGATTTTGTACTTGCTCTATCTGAATATTCAAAGCTTCATTTTCATTCAAAATACTATTACTGGTCGATTCAAGATTCGATTTTGCAGCCTCAAGCTGTTTTTCGAGCACCGAAACTTGCGCATTGACATCGTCGAGTTGCTTTTGGCTGGCAGCATTGGCGCTGAATAGATTCTGAATCCGTTTTTGTTCTTTCTTCGCTGTTTCTATTTGTTGCTGAAGAACGGCAATTTGCTTTTTAATATCCGGAACTCGACTCTGAACAGATTTTTGCGAAGCCAGTAATTGTAATTTTGTCAGATAAAGTTGCGTACTGTCTATATAGCCAACCTCCTGATTTTCGGTCAACTGTTGACCTTCTTCGAGGTTGAAATCCATTATTTTACCGTTAGCTTCAGCTGATACGACCACTTCCGTAGCTTCAAAAGTTCCGGAAGCATCGTATTTGTTTTCCAAAAGTCTATGACACGATGTTAATCCAACAATCAAACTCATTAACACCAAATTCTTTTTGTCAAAAATTAGAGCTTTCATATTTTTCAGATGGTTTCAAATTTTAATTATTTGTTGTATTTTTCAATTGATAAACAGCCATATATAGTTGAATTTCGTGAAGTGTTCTGGTCTGACGTGCGATATTTTCTGCATTTATTTCACGTAAAAAATCGGTTGTGGTAATTGTTCCATTTTGAAATTTTGATTCCGTAGCTTTTTTTATATTGTTCCGCAAACGTATAATTTCTTCATCGTTTTTCAATGTCACACGAAGCTTGTCTATTTCGTTCATTTGTTGCTTGGTAAGCAGGTTGGCATTGAAAAGAAAAGTTTCTTTCATAATATCCACATTTTTCTGACTGGTTTCGATTTTTTTCAATTCATTTTTCTGTGTATAAAATCCGGCTATATTCCATGAAAGTCTCACACCTCCGATATAAAAGGAAGTAAAATCATTGTTGAAAAAATCAAATCCCGGTCGCCCGTAGCCACCTTGAATAAATAATCCTATTTTAGGCAAGTTTCCAGCTAAAATGGTTTTCTTTTGACTTTCCAATAAATTTTTCTGTGATTCAAAAAGCGAAAGTTCCGGACGTTTATTTTCAATATTCTCATTTACAACAGGTAAAAGTGGTTTTTCAAGCTCTGTTTTTTCATTCACAGTCATGCCGGTAAACACCGACAACATTTGACAATACGATTTCAGAACACTTTTTAAATCGGTTTCCTGTTGTGCAGCATTGATTTGTTCCACTTTCACAGCATCCAAGTCGGCTTGTTGTATTAATCCGTTTTTTAAATAAGCCTCCATTCGCTGATAATTGCTTGCCAATTCTTCCTGAAGAATCTGATTCACCTTCAATTGCTCTTTGATGAGCATGATTCCGAAAAACAAATTATTGATGCGGTCGTTTAACGCATACAAATCCACTTCCAGCTTCTGTTTTTCAGTCTCTGAAGAAGCTTTTATCAATTTTTTCTGAGCATTTACCACTCCGCCGTCCCAAACCAGCTGATCAACTTCCAATGCGGCCTGATATTGATCTTTGCTCAGAACGGGAAAACTAACCGGCTGCCCACTCAACTGCGTCAAAACCTGACCAAGTGTTTCGGGAATAGCGGTTACATCTGACTGATAAGTAGCTTTTGCCAGCAAGCTGACTTGTGGTAAATAAGCTTTGTTAGCATTGGAAATATTGTAATCGGCCGTTTTTTCTATCAATCCATATTGTTTCAACAAGGGATAATTTTCTTTAGCTCTTTTCTGGCAAGTATCAAGATTCAATGATTGCCCAAACGTAACAATCGAAAAAGATAAAAACAGAAAAATCAATATTTTCTTTATCATAATACTTTCACTTTTTATGAAGGTTTGTAAAAAGTTTTTTTCTGTAAATTATTCGTTGTGGTAATATTTAAAAATCTAAATTTTTTCAAGTTGATTTTTTTGAAATACAAAAAATTATATCAAAACTTTATTGCTCTCTCAACGATTGAAAAGCATTTCCCAAATTTTCTACTACATCGCCTGCAGTTAATGATTCCACACTTTGATGTCGTAAAGCAAAATCACCGGCCAGTCCATGCAAAAAAACGCCTAAAAGTGCTGCCTTTTCGGGAGGAAGGTTTTGAGCGAGTAAACCAGCCAATATTCCTGACAAAACGTCACCTGTTCCTCCTGTAGCCATTCCGGGATTTCCGGTGCTGTTAAAATAGATGCTGCCGTCCGGAAGGGCAATTCGTGTATATGCTCCTTTCAGGATAATGACCAGATGCAAATTTTTTGCCAGTAGCTGCATTTTCAATAAACGGTCATAAGAATTTTCATCCGCACCAAAAAGCCTTTCAAATTCTTTGGGATGGGGCGTAAGAAGGGTATTAGCCGAAAGTTTTTCCAATAGTTCTTTTCTTTTGCTCAAAATGTTCAATGCGTCCGCATCCAAAACAAGCGGTTGTATGATGTTAGGAAGAATGTGCAGTAAAAGTTCAGCGGTTTTTTCTTGAGTGCCAATACCGGGACCTATGGCTAAAGAAGTATATTTTTCCAAATTTTTTAATTCAGAAATCAAATTTTCTTCCTTATCGTTTTCAAACAAGGCTTCCGGGACTTTTGTCTGAAGAATAATTCTGTTTGCTGCAGCCGAATGCACGCTTACCAATCCTGCTCCACTTCTTATGGCGGATTGAGCCGATAAAACGGCAGCTCCTGCCATTCCCACACTTCCAGCCACTATCAACGCATGTCCGTAAGTACCTTTGTGGGAAAACTTTTTTCTTTCCGGTAAAAACGGAATTACATCTTTTTTTTCTAAAAAATAAAAATCGGTTGGTTCTCGTCTAATGGCTTCAGGATGAATACCAATTTCTATTATCTCCCATTTTCCTACAAAAGATTCGTTTTCTACTAAGAAAAACGACAACTTTGGAAATTGCAACGAAAATGTATAATCGGCTTTCACTATGGGTTGCGATAAATCTTTGTTTTCTTCACCTGCCAATCCGGAAGGAATATCTATGGACACAACGGTTTTTCCAGAATTATTTATCCACCGAACCGCTTCCGCATAAATTCCGCTCAATGGTCCCGACAAACCCGAACCAAAAAGACCATCTATTATGACGGTATTTTCAGAAAAATTTACAGGATAAAAGTCGGTAGAAAAATCAAGCAAACAACCTGTAAATTTTTCTATCAGTCTGTTTTTATTGGCTTCGCAATCTGCAGAAAGTTTTCCGGTATGAATCAAATATACACTAACACTATAATTTTTTTGAAGCAGCATTCTTGCCAAAGCCAGCGCATCGCCACCGTTGTTTCCCGGTCCGGCAAAAACGTAGACGGGTAGGGGAGAAGAAAATATTTCCAAAAATTTTTTACAAAGCCCAATAGCTGCTCTTTCCATTAAATCGATGGATGCGATTGGCTCATTTTTTATGGTATATTCGTCCAATTGACGAACTACTGAAGTTGAAAAAACCTTCATTGCTCAAGATATTAAATTATTTTCTTTGGTAATATATTTACATTCATATAGTTGAATTATCTTTATTACTGAATTGGTTTTTTTATTCCTTTTTTAGTACATTACAAAAATTGAGACATTTGTTTTATATATCTTTAAAACAGGACATATAAGCCAAGCTCTTGGGTTTGACCTTGTCCGGTGAGCCGAAAAACAAGTGAGAAAAGCGTTTAAAAATCGTCCTTGTTTGAGTTCCGACGTATTTCGTCGGAATGAGTTTGGGCGATTTCAGCTTTTCGAGCGTAAGTTTTTCGAGTGAAGTGGACACA
>JAHDRA010000032.1 GCA_018433525.1 Paludibacteraceae bacterium | reverse complement strand
TTTAACCCAAAATCAGCAATAGGGAAAAAAGTTTTAATTTTGTAGGAAACTCTAATGCGTAGCAATAGAAAAAAGGCGTGTATGAACTTTGATATATCCTTTACAAACAAAGAGATAACACCATGGGGTGGAATGATTTTTTTGAAACAAATGTTGGAAAAAATCGGTTTTCGTGATTTGATAACAAGTAATCCTGATTTACCGGTTTCAGGTTCAAATCGGGGTTATAAAACATCCACAATTATTGAAGGATTCATCACCAGTGTATGGTGTGGAGCCAATCGATTTTTACATACGGAAGTTACCCGACACGATGCAGCACTGGGGAAGATTTTTGGTTGGAAAAATACGCCGGGACAAGACACCTACAAACGTTTCTTCTCCAAGTTCACACAGGTTACCAATCAAAAAGTAAGCGATTACTTTTTTTCATGGATTTTCGACAATGTTCATTTCAATCATTTTATTTTGGATGTTGATTCTTCAGTAATGACCCGCTATGGGGAACAACAAGGTGCAAAAAAAGGCTATAATCCTCAAAAGAGAGGCAGAGCAAGTCATCATCCGCTTATAGCATTTGTAGCAGATTTAAAACTGGTAGCTAACATGTGGTTGCGAAGCGGAGACACTTCTTCCGCCAATAATTTTCTTTCATTTTTGGAAGATACTCTTTCAAAATTAAAAAATAAAACCATTGGATTGATTCGTATGGATAGTGGTTTTTTTCAAACCGAGATATTGGATTATCTGGAAGAGAAGGCAATGGATTATATAGTAGCAGTAAAGTTTACCCGACCTATACAACGGTTTATTTCTCAAAGCAAAAATTGGATCGTCCTGGATAAGGGAATAGAAATTAGTGAACAATTATACCAAAGCGAATCATGGGAAAAACCGCGTAGAATCGTTATTGTTCGTCAAAAATTAAAAGACAGGCCAAAAGCACCGGGGAAGCAACTTCGTCTGTTTGAGGAAGAAGAAGTTTACAGAGATTATCGTTATTCTGCTTACGTAACCAACATGAAACTTTCAGCACCAGAGATATGGAGAATATACAGAGGAAGAGGTGATGCTGAAAACAGAATAAAGGAATTAAAATATGACTTTGGCTTTGACAGTTTTAATCTAAAAGACTTTTTTGCAACTGAAGCAGCTTTAATTTTTGTGATGATAGCCTATAATCTTATGTCGCTGTTTAGAATGTTCATTTTGCAGGAAAAAACGCAGAAAACTTTATCTACACTTCGATATAGAACTTTTGCCATCGGTGCATATTTTGAAAAAATCAACAACAAACTGGTTCTCAAAATCGCTTTAAATAAAAAAAGGCGAGCCTGGTTTTCCGGCCTATGGAACAGTTCTTCTGAGTTTGACTTTCCTTTTAAATTGGCTAATGAGTAATCTGGGTTTAA
>JAHDRA010000012.1 GCA_018433525.1 Paludibacteraceae bacterium | reverse complement strand
TTCTCTACTCGAAAATTTAAAGTAAATTAACCTCACAGAGCCAATTTCTTGCGGAAAAACGGTCTGTTTCAGTAGAAAAGTATCTAAATTTTGATTATTATTAACAATCAGGGAACGGATACCCTGCAATGTGGGTTAAAAGGGAGGATGAACAAGTGCCTATCAACCTCTAATGATGCTGAAGTATTTTTGTACAGTTATTTGAACAATATTTATTCGATTCGAAAAATAGAGCAGGCACTTGCAGACCGGATCAGTTTCATGTGGCTTTCATGCGATCAACCGTTTTTGTTCCTGTCATTTAAAAGAGGATATTCACTGGATATTTACCCAAGTTGTACTTATGCTGTTAGATATGAACTATTTAAGTTTGAATGTCATTCATGTTGATATCGGATGAAAAACGGACAACTCAAACCTGTTCACAATGTTCAAACTGGCACTGAAAATCAACAAATCGACAAAAAAAGATTCAATTACGAATCGCCTATTTTATTGTTTAATCAAAAAGTTGCATTTTCAACTTGAATGTTGCTATTATATTATTCTTTCGACAAGATTTCTCTTCTGAAAACCTGGCTTAAAGGTTGATTACAAATCTTTGATTTAATCCATGCTCCAAAATCAAATATTCTTAAGACTTGAAGTTCAAATCTGTTATCGTATAAACTATTAAGTGAAAGTTCTATTTTTTCACAGACTTTTTTATCTACTTTTTTAGGATAATTATTAATAAAGTAATTGAGTACTTTTATTAAAATTTGCTCAATTTGATAAGCATTTTCAGAATTTTTGATTTCTCTTTTGAGCGATCTTATTTCATAGTCTATAAAGTCAAATTCATGCAGCTCATACATGATAATTAAATTTATCAAACGAGCAGTTCGAAGTAAAGGTTTTGAAATATAATCTTTTTCACTCGTAATTTGAATAATGTATTTTCTGGCAATTGATAGTTCATTACAACCTAAATAGATAATAGAGACATTTAACAATAATTGGAATTTCCTTGAAGTAGTTAAAAGATTGATATTTGAAAACAATTCGCATTTGATGTCGTTTAACATTTCCTTAGCAATGGTATATCTCCCGCCATCAATAAAAGGAACAGTTCTGTAAAAAAAAGCAATAAATTTCACCTGCATTCTAAAATAGATGGATGAGTTTTGTAAATTCTCTAATTTATGAATAAAATAATTCATTTCATTGTATTTTTTTATCGTTCTCAAATTATCAAGAATGCCTTCAATCGTATTAAGATAATAAATAGGTGGATTGCTGAGCAGGTGCATGTTTTTTTCAAAAAATGAGTTCAATTCATAAAATGAATTTAAGGCTGATTTGTAATCTCCTACACTGATTAAATAATTTGCTTGGAAAAGAAGATGATTTTTTTGAATTTCGAAATTTTCAACCCCACTGCTGGAAACGATGCTCATTTCACTAATTACCAAATCATTTAGTTCTTGTTTTTGTTTATTCGAGCGAACGTTTCCTTTATGTAGTGTTCGATGCCTTAGCAGCTCAAATAAGAATGAATGCTCATTTATTTTTCGTATTTTCTTCATGGTTTCGTTAATTTTAAGCTGTTTATTCAGCAGTTCTTGTTCCGATAAATCAAGAAAATCTAACGTAAGCATATACTCTAATTCCAATTGTTGAGCCACAAGCAGAAGAGAGAAATTTTCAAATTTTTCAGCTTCCGATTGTATCCTTGAGATAAGTTGAAAACATTCCGAATAAATCGATTTTTCATAAAGGATTTTTGCATTCATGAGCATGTGAAATAGTTTGTAATAACTATCTTGTTCAGAGCGAAGCTGAGTCAAAAGTGATAAAATGCTATCTAATAGATAATTAACAGCCGTATTAAATGTTGAAGTAGGCTTTTTTTGAGAAAAAGTTTTTTTTGCTTCATCCTGATCAATCGTTGGTTCTTTCATGATGATTTTATAAAGAACAATATAATCGTTATCTGGCTTAATCCCATTTCCTCTAATTAATGCGGCTATTTTTTTTCGTTCTGATTTTGTCAACGATTGAATTAGTTGAGTAAGCGATGTGTATTTTGACATGATATTCGATTGAAATAGATTAAATAAATATTTTTTACAAAGATATAAAACTCTTGAAATTATTATTATCATTAAAATGATTATGTTTCAATATGCTGATTTATAATAATATGTCTATTCATTTTAATAAAAACATTTATTTTGAAATTATTATTATTATTTATTTATTGTTTTTTATATGATTTTCATGACTTTATCTTTGTTTCAAAAAAATAGAGAATTTGAAATGAACAATATAATTAATTAAAATTTATTTGCATGAATTCAAGAAACATAGTTGTTGTAGGAAGCAGTAATACCGATATGGTGGTAAAGACAGAAAGGTTACCAGTACCAGGTGAAACGGTTTTGGGAAATTCGTTTATGATGAATCCGGGCGGTAAAGGAGCAAATCAGGCAGTAGCAGCATCTCGTTTAGGTGGCAATGTTACTTTTATTACCAAAACGGGAAACGATTTGTTCGGGCGCCAATCGATTGAATTATTTACAGAAGAAAATATTAATACAAATTTTATTTTTTCGGATTCAAATCATCCGTCAGGCGTTGCATTAATCATGGTTGATTCTCTTGGTGAAAATTGCATCGTCGTAGCATCAGGAGCAAATATGAGTTTAAGCTCAAGCGATATTAAAAAAGCATCGAATGCTTTTGAACAAGCTGGTATTTTGTTGATGCAACTTGAAATTCCTATGCAGACCGTAGAGTATACAGCTAAAATGGCTTTTGACAAGGGAATAAAAGTAATTCTAAATCCTGCACCTGCGGCATATTTAAAGGAAGATTTATATAAATGTCTTTATGCAATTGTGCCAAACAAAACAGAAGCAGAGATACTTTCAGGTATTAAGGTATCTGATATAGATTCTGCAAAACGAGCTGCAGATATTATTGCCTCAAAAGGGGTAAATATCGTTGTTGTCACACTAGGATCGAAAGGTGCTCTGATAAAAGAAGGAAACGAGTATAACTATATTGAAGCAGAAAGAGTAGAAGCGGTGGATACTACAGCTGCAGGTGATACTTTCTGTGGGGCTTTGAGTGTCGCATTATCCGAAGGTTTATCTATTGTAGAAGCTGTAAAACTGGCAAATAAAGCATCCGCAATTACCGTAACTCGCGAAGGAGCACAAAATTCAATACCTTATAGAAATGAAATTCAATTTTAGTTATGAAGAAAAACAAATAACTTCTTAAAATTTTAATACTATGAAACATATTAGCTGGTCTTTTCTCAGGCCATTCTTTATTAATCTAATTTCAATAGTTTTTCTACTAATACCTTCAGAAACAATATATGCTGATAATCCATTCGTTGTAAAAGGAGCTGTATATGATGTTAGTGGGCAACCTTTACCTGGTGTAAATATTAAACAAAAAAATGGGTCTGCAGGAGTTATTACAAACTTTAATGGGGAATATATAATTGAACTTCAAACAGGAGAAGAAGTACTTGTGTTTTCATACATTGGTTATAAAACAATAGAAATCAATGTAAACAAACAGCACAATCTAAATGTAATTCTTAGTGAAGACATAAAAACAATAGATGAAGTTGTTGTTATAGGATATGGTAAAAGTTCACGAAAAGAAATAACCGGTTCAATTGCGACATTAAAATCAGAAAATTTTAATCAGGGTTCTTTTCCCAATGCTGCTGGATTATTACAAGGGAAAATAGCTGGTTTATCGGTAGTGAATTCAAATGGATCAGATCCACAGGCTAATTATGAAATAATTTTACGCGGAACAAATACCCTTACTTCCAGACAAGGGCCACTTATTATAATTGATGGTGTTGCTGGTGAAGATCTTAAAAATATT
This sequence comes from Paludibacteraceae bacterium, assembly GCA_018433525.1. Classification (GTDB taxonomy): domain Bacteria; phylum Bacteroidota; class Bacteroidia; order Bacteroidales; family Paludibacteraceae; genus MVYY01. The sequence continues at coordinate 192,424 of JAHDRA010000012.1, read as the reverse complement.
AATTTTCAAGAAGTTGAATCAATTGATGTTTTAAAAGATGGTTCTGCTGCTGCAATTTATGGTACAAGAGGTACAAATGGGGTGATAATTATTACAACGAAGCAAGCAAGAAAAGGTAAAGCTACAGTTGAATATAATGGAATTGCTACCATACAGGTTGCACCTAGAATGGTTAAAAATTTAACTGCAGATGAGTTCAGATATGCAATTAACACCTTTGCGCCTAATAAAGTCAATAGTATTTATGACGCAAATACGGACTGGTTTGGTGCAATTACAAGGGACATGCCTTTTAGCCATAAACACAACCTCGCTATTTCGGGAGGTAATGAAGAATTATCTCATCGTACTATTATTAATCTGGAACAAAATCAGGGACTACTTAAAAATAATAATTTGAATAAATTACTTGCCAGAACCAACATTCAACAAAAAGCACTAAAAGGAAAGCTTACACTGAATTATAATTCCTTTTATTCCATGAGAAAATCAAATCCGGCAAATTATGATATTTTCTATCAGGCATTTATTCACAACCCAACCGAACCGGTTTATGATCCGGATAATCGACTGTCGGGAGGATATAAACGTGTCGACGGCATTAATTATTACAATCCGGTAGCCATGTTAAACGAAGAAAAACGTGATAGTGAAACAGATGATCTTGGCGGTAATGTCAGGGCTACATTGAATATCCCTTTTGTAACCGGTTTGAAATGGGATAATTTTGTTTCTTACGAAAAATCACGGTGGGAGACCAATCGCTATCGTACACGATATTATCCAAGTGCAATAGGTAGTAATGGAATTGCCAGCATTGAAAACGGAAGCAGTAACAATCTTCAGTATGAAAGCACTGTGAATTATTTAAATACTTGGGATGGTCATACATTGCAGGCTCTTGCTGGATATTCATATCAGGAAGAAAATATGCATTATTCAGGTATGTCGAACAAAGGATTTGACACTGATTTGTATGGTGTAAATAATATCGGTGCCGGATCTGCGCTTGCTTTAGGTACAGCTTCCATGTATTCATACAGAGAAAATAATAAACTTATTTCATTTTTTGGCAGAGTTATGTATAACCTGAGTGAAAAATATTTGTTATCAGCCTCATTACGTCGTGAGGGATCATCACGCTTCGGCGAAAATAATAAGTGGGGATGGTTTCCGGCAGTCAGTCTGGGATGGAGAATGAATGAGGAATCGTTTATTCAAAATCTGAATTGGATTAATGATTTGAAGGTCAGACTGGGATACGGTGCAACTGGAAATCAGGAATTTGCTAATTACAAGTCCTTGATTATGATGGGTAGAGCCGGTCGGTTTTATTACAACGGAGAATGGATAAATACTTATCAACCGGTAAGTAATCCCAACCCGAATCTGCGTTGGGAAAAGAAACATGAAATAAATGTGGGGGTTGATTTTTCAGTTTTGGATAATCGCATGGGTGGAACAATTGATTATTACCTACGCAGGAGTACTGATTTGTTATATAATTATCAGGTGTCTGTTCCTCCGTATTTGTATACCGAAATGTTTGCCAATGTAGGTGCCATCCGTAACAGTGGTATTGAAATCACGTTGAATGCTATACCTGTAAGACAGAATAATTTTCAATGGAATACTTACCTGACTTTCAGTAGCAATAAAAATATTCTCGAAAAGTTCACAAATGAGGAATTTACAAATGGGACTTACAAAACCGGTTGGTTGTCGGGAGATATTGCTGTGTATTCACAGCGCATGGAAGAAGGGAAGAGTCTTGGTACATTCTACGGTCCGGTGTGGCTTGGTGTCGATGAATTCGGGAATGACAAATTTAAGAATCAGATGCCCGATGGTAAAGTGCCGGAGTCAAAATGGGAAGTGATAGGTAATGCTTATCCGGACTTCATTCTCGGATGGAGTAATTCATTTTCCTGGAAAAACTGGGATTGTAGTTTTGCCCTGCGTGCTTCGATCGGTGGAGAAGTCTTAAACTCGTACCGTTTATATTATGAGAATTTCAGCACACTTGGATTAAAAAATATACTACGGTCTCAACTTGATAATCCTAAATTTACTGGAAATCAATTGTATTCTTCGAAATACGTAGAAGACGGTTCTTACTTGAAAATGGATAATTTTGCTGTAGGTTATAACCTAAAAAATGTTTCGGCGTATATTTCAAATATGAGAATATATGCAGCAGCACAAGATCTGTTTTGCATTACCGGTTATAAAGGAGTCAATCCTGAAGTGTCGCTTGGTGGATTACAACCGGGTATTGAATATATGAGCTACTACCCTGTTACTACAGGGATTACTGTCGGAGTTAATATTACATTCTAATTCTAATTTGATTAAAATGAACACAACTATGTTAAAGAAATTCAAGCTTTTAACGATATTGGTTATATCAACAGCAATACTTTCAGCCTGTACCGATTTGACTGAAACGGTTTATTCGGATATACCAATGGATATGTTTTTTACTAGTGAACAGGCACTTTTGATGAATGCTGGAAGGGCCTATACTAAATTGCAGCCCTATCCTGAAGAACAAAGACTTTGGTCATTGGTTACAGTCAGCTCCGATGAATGTGTTATTCCTGCGAGAGAAGATGGCGAGTGGTGGGACAATGGCAGATGGGATGAGATGCAAAAACATAATGTATCGCCTACCAATAAAATTAACCGTCAGGCTTGGGAGTTCGTTTTTGGAGGCATCAGCGCTTGTAATGAAGTGTTGTATGAAACAGAAAGTTCTTCATTCAACTTTGCAGGAAAGGATAAAATTATGGCTGAAATAAAGATTCTCCGGGCGCTGTTTTATTATTGGGGTATGGACACTTGGGGCGATATTCCCTTTACAACAGACTTTACAGATAAAAATCTTCCTCCTAAAAAATCTCGTACATTTATTTTTGATTTTGTTGAAAATGAAATAAAAAATAATATTGCTTATTTGGACGAAGAACCAACTACTCAAAATTATGGACGAGTTACAAAAGCTTTGGCTTATACTTTACTTGCTAAATTATATTTAAATGCTGAGATATGGAAAGGTGAAGCCATGTGGAAAGATGCTGAAAATATGTGTGATAGTGTAATGAACATGGGATATTATCAAATAGAAAATAACTATTTTGATAATTTTAAAATTCACAATGAAGATTCAAAAGAAAATATTTTTGTTATTGTATATAATTCAACCCTTACAACAGAGTATTTCTATTGGTACGATCTTACTCTTAATTCAATGAGTCGTTATACTTTTAATATAAATGATACCCCATGGGATGGATTTATGACAACTCCTGATTTCTTTAATTCATATACTGATAATGATATTCGAAAAAAGTCATGGCTTTACGGTCAGCAGTACGATATAAATGGGAAAAAACTTTATGAACTTTCAGGAACGGGCGACACTTTATGGTTTAAATACAATCCTGTTTTTCCTGAATCTAAGTACAGATCAAGACATAAATGGGATGGGGCCAGATGTTGTAAATATGAATATCAAACCAATGGCTTACAGTACGATGTTGTGGATATGGAAAACGATTTCGTGTTGTTCCGCTATGCCGATGTTGTGATGATGAAAGCAGAAGCGATGATGAGACAGGGAAAAACGAGTCAGGTTGTCGATATCCCTGAGTTTAAAATGCTCAGAACACGTGTGGGAATGACTCCATATACTGCAGGAGAATTGACCTTAGATGAATTGCTGGCTGAACGTGGAAGAGAATTTGCATGGGAGGGGCATCGCCGGCAGGATTTAATTCGCTTTGGAAAATGGCACAGTGCCTGGTGGGCAAAGCCGGTAACCAACACGCAACTTGTATTTCCCATACCACAAACAGCTATTGATACTAACCCTAACTTGGCAGTAGAACCACAGTGATTAAATACCGATTTATTAATCCAAACATACACGTTATGCTTAGAAAGACAGTTTTTATTTTAGTACTGCTACCATTTTGTTTGCAGGCTCAACAAGTGAGAAAAATTTCAAAAGAAGTCATGGAAGATAAAATTGCCGGTGCCTGGTTGGGTCAGTTAATCGGAAATTTCTACGGATTGCCTTTTGAAAATAAATTTGTTGAAAATCCTGGGCCTGATGAGAACTGGCCTTATGGTTATACTAAAAATTTGGACCGGCTTGAACTTACAGGTGGTGCTTTCTCAGATGATGATACTGATTTTGAATATATTTATCTCATGCAAATGGAAAAGTATGGTTGTGAGCCTACTTATGCTCAATTGCGTGAAGCCTGGATGTATCATGTACGCGACAGGGTATGGTTAGCTAACCGGGCTGCACTTGGTCTGATGCATCATGGTTTTACTCCTCCTTTCACTGGTATGAGAAGTAACAATCCACATTGGTACCAGATTGATGCGCAGCTCATAAATGAAATATGGGCATATACGGCTCCGGGAATGGTAACTTATGCTGCACAAAAATCAGAATGGGCAGCCAGAATTACCAGTGATGACTGGGCTGTTGATCCAACTGTGCATTATGGAGCGATGTATGCCAATGCTTTTTTTGAAAAAGACATAGAGAAGTTGGTGTTGAATGCTTTGCAGCAATTACCTGCCGACAGCAGATATGCACAAACTGTACGTGAAATGGTGGATTTATATAAAAAATACCCCAATGACTGGAAGAGAGCCCGTCAAATTATGGCTGAGAAATATTATGTGAATGAGAACGCCATGACAAAAACTATCTGGAATGCCAATCTCAACGGGGCTTGTGGAATTTTATCATTCTTATATGGAAAAGGAGATTTCCAGCTCACGATGGATCTGGGCTGTGCGATGGGATTCGATGCCGATAATCAGACTGCAACTATTGGAGGGCTGCTTGGAGTAATGTATGGAGCAAGCGCATTGCCTGAAAATCTGCTTTATCCAATTAAAAACTGGGCAAAACCATTTAACGATAAATACATTAATGTGACACGCCATGATATGCCGGATGCTACTATTTCAGATATCATAGATAGAACAGTGAAACAAGCAGAAAATGTTATCTTGAAAAACAGAGGAAAGAAAAGTACAAGCAGGGGAAAAGAATATTATTATATTAATACCAAAGCAATCTTTAATGCGCCTCTCGAATTTTATGTAGGTCCGGCTCCGGTAATGCATGCCGGACAAGCTTTCGAATATGTTTTTTATACGAACTCCAATCAAAATTACGAGTGGAAGTTGGTTGGTGGTGCTTTACCGGAAGGTGTTAATTTTGACAAGGGAAAAATATCCGGAACACCTAAAAAAGCAGGTAAATTCAATATTAAACTAAGCCTTGGAGATGGCAAAAAAGTAGTTAAGAAGTCTTTTGAACTGCTGGTAAGATCTCAAAACATAGCTTCTCAGGCAGATACTATCTATGCCAATGTGAATACCCTGAATACCCAGGTGCTCGATTCTACCTGGTATACGTTTGGCAAACCGATGTATGCGCAAACCGTCGATGTAATTAACGATGGTATTGTATCGGGAGAAGGTTCGGTATTTTACAGTCTGGCAGCTAAAGCAAATATCCCTAAAGTTGATTATTTTGGTTACGGTTGGAAAGAAACAAAGGAAATCGGAATGATAGCCTTCCATCTGGGATGTATGGAAGAATTTGGCGGATGGTGGAGCTCATTCAATATCCAGTATCAGGATGAAAAAGGTAAATGGGTTCCTGTTCCGTCTTTTAAAAGCTATCCCCGGTTGCCGGAAACAGACATCGTATTTTTTCAACCTCATTTTGTGGAATTTGTGTTCGAATTCGATCCTGTGAAAACGAAAGCCATTCGTATCATAGGTGATACGAAGGTGCAACAACACTGGCATAAGTATACCAAAAATGTTTCGGCCTTTACTTCTATAACTGAATTAAGTGTATATGAAAAATAAATAGTTGATTATGAAGATGAAAATTATCAGTGTATTTTTATTTACGATGTTTCTGGTTGCATGCAACAAAGTCACAACAAAAGTTCCGGAAAGCCTGTCGATGTCAAAGGAAACTTTGATGGATAAGATTAAAGGAGGCTGGGCTGGACAGACCATCGGAGTAGTTTTCGGAGCGCCGACAGAATTTAAATTTCAGGGTACTACCATTCAGGATTATCAACCCATTCCCTGGTCGGAAAACTATGTAAAATATTGGTGGGATAAAAAACCCGGATTGTTTGATGATATTTATAATGATCTCACTTTTGTGCAGACCTTCGAGGAAGCAGGACTGGACTGTCCGGTCGACACGCTTGCCAACCGCTTTGCATGGGCAGAATATCATTTGGCGCATGCCAACCAGGCTGCCCGTTATAACATCAGAAATGGGATTATGCCTCCTGCATCCGGACATTGGTTAAATAATCCGCATGCTGATGACCTTGATTTTCAGATTGAAGCTGATTTTATCGGGCTGATGTCACCCGGCATGATTAATCAGGCCATGGAAATTGCCGGTAAAGTGGGTCACATTATGAATAGCGGCGATGGTTTCTATGGTGGAGCCTTTGTGTCGGCTTTATATTCCAATGCATTTCTCTCGAAAGATATTCCTTATGTGGTTGATCAGTCGCTCGCTGTAATTCCGGCTGAAAGTCAGTTTTACCAATGTATAGCTGATGTAATCAGGTGGCATAAACAATATCCCGGCGACTGGGAACAATGCTGGTTCGAGTTGCATAAGAAATGGAACAAAGACGTGGGTTGTCCGAAAGGGGTTTTCCTGAGTTTTAATATCGATGCCAAAATAAATGCAGCATATATCGCACTGGCATTGTTGTACGGAGAAGGTGATTTCTCCAAATCACTTGATATTGCAACCCGTTGCGGACAGGACTCGGATTGTAACCCGGGTTCGGTTGGTGGAGTCCTTGGGGTAATGTATGGTTATTCCAATATCCCGGAATTCTGGTTGAAACCGTTGCAGGAAATTGAAAATCTGAACTTCGAAGGAACAACGGTTTCTCTTCAAAAGGCTTATGAATTGAGTAACAAACACGCGCTGGCACTCATCGAGAAAAACGGAGGGCTAATATCGGCTGAAGAAATTGAAATCAAGACACAACAACCGATTGTATTACCACTTGAACAAAATTTCGAAAATACAATCCCGGTTTTTCGTGAAAGAAAAGATTGCTTTGTGACCGATAATTACACCTTTGATTTCAATGGAAATGGATTCGTTGTCTATGGAAACCTGGTTTCAACAAAGAGTATCACGCCTGATTATATTCACCGTGTATCCATCCGTCATATTGGCTCGGAGGTTTTTGGACTGGCTGAACTGACTGATGAATATGTTGCTGAGTTAGAAATCTGGATTGACGGCAAATTGGATCAAACGGTAAAAATGCCCATGAAGAATACGTCCAGGCGATTGGAGCCGGCATGGAAATACCAGCTTCCGGAAGGAAAACATCAGGTCACCCTGAAGTGGCTTAACAGAGACAAAAATTATTTAATCAGGATTAATGATATTATTTATTATTCTGAAAATCCTGCTTCTCATCAATTTTATCATAATTAATTGAATTTCATGAGAAAAAGTATAATATACTGCCTTGTCGCGTTAATAGTTAGCGCTTGTAGTACTGATAAGCAAAATTCGGGTAAACTGAATTACGATGCTACTGTAACTATCCCGATGGATGTTTTAAAAGACAAAATCAAAGGTGGATGGGCCGGACAAACCATCGGTTGTACCTATGGTGGTCCGACTGAATTCAAATACCGGGGAGCTATGATACATGATCGTACACCCATTATATGGTATGATGATTATGCAAAGGAAACTTTTGAATTGGATCCCGGTTTGTATGACGATGTTTATATGGACCTTACTTTCGTTGAAGTGATGGAGAAGTACGGAATTGATGCGCATGTTGACTCTTTTGCACTTGCTTTTGCAAATGCTGATTATAAGTTGTGGCATGCCAATCAGGCTGCCCGTTACAACATCCTGAACGGTATCATGCCGCCGGCTTCAGGTCATTGGATTAACAATCCGCATGCCGATGATATTGATTTTCAGATAGAAGCTGATTTTGCAGGAATGATGACGCCCGGTATGGTGAATGCCGGTTCAGAAATTTGTGATAAAGTGGGACATATTATGAATTATGGAGATGGATGGTATGGGGGAGTATATATGTCGGCGCTTTATAGCCTTGCTTTCGTTTCTGATGATATTCCTTTTGTCGTTTCGGAAGCATTAAAAACAATCCCGCCCAAAAGTAAATTCAGAAAATGTATTGAAGATGTAATCAAATTACACAAACAATATCCCGATGACTGGAAAAAAGCCTGGCTTGACCTGGAAATAAACCATGGTTTTGAAGTTGGTTGTCCCGAAGGTGTTTTCAATGCCTTTAATATTGATGCAACCCTGAATTCAGCTTATGTAGTCCTGGGTTTACTTTACGGTGAGGGGGATTTTTTCAAAACAATGGATATTGCCACCCGCGCCGGTCAGGATTCGGACTGTAACCCGGCTTCAGCAGCGGGTATCCTCGGAGTAATGTATGGATACAGTGCAATTCCTGACTACTGGAAACCAGCTATGGAAAAAGTTGAAGATATTGATTTTCCTTATACAAGTATTTCGCTCCGTAAAATTTATGATATCAATCTCAAAAATATCAAGGAAATGGTATCACGAAACGGAGGAGAAGTTCATGAAGATGCTGTGACGATTAAACTTCAGAAACCAACAGAAGTAAGCTGGGAAGAATCGTTTACCGGCCATTATCCTGCTGAGCGAAGAGTCATCAATAAAGAATTCAAAGGTGAGCCCATTGTTATTGATTTCGATGGAAACGGTGTTGTGCTGATGGGAAATATCAAGCAAATTTCAGCTGATAACTCAAATTATATTGCACAACTTGAAACATATATCGATGGAAAACTGGTTGAGACCTTTCCTATGCCGTTTGACTACATCAAACGAAAATATGATATCTTTCATAAATATCAACTGGAAAATACTAATCACAAGTTGGAAATCAAATGGCTGAATCCACATCCGGCCTATGTGATTCAAACGAAAGATGTTGTCATATACAGTGATACTGAACTCTTAGTAAAACGCCCTTATTGATGATATGAGGACTCACCTGAAATATAACTTGCTGCTGAAGGTGCTGATTTTGATCAGTGCCGGATGTTTCATGGATTGTAAACCTGTGATTCCAGTTGATGAAGATCCTTTTGTCAGATTTACAGGAAGTATTGATTATCAAAGTCAAATGCTGAATCGTCCCCTTCGCTATTCGGTTTATCTTCCTGCCGGCTACAATAAGGAAAACAAGTCATATCCGACAGTTTACCTGTTACACGGATTTGGCGATAATGAAACTTCCTGGATAAACGGTGGCAATATTGACAGGATAATCAAAGAACTGGAAGAAAAGGGAGAAATCGAACCGATGATTTATGTGATGCCACAGGGATATAACAGTTACTACGTTAACCGTTTCGATGGTACCTTTAATTATATGGACATGTTTGTCAAAGAATTTGTTCCCTTGATCGATTCGCTATATCGTACTAGAAAAACTCCTGGACAAAGGGCGGTTGTCGGTTATTCGATGGGTGGTTACGGAGCATTGATTCTGCCGGTAAAGAATCCGGATATTTTTTCAGTTTCGGTTCCACTGAGCATGTCATTTCGCACAGATGAGCAGTATATGGTTGAGTCGCAATCGGGCTTTGACGCGCAATGGGGACCCATCTTCGGTGCTAAGGGCAGTGCAGGGGAAGACAGGTTGACAGATTATTTCAAAAAGCATAGCCCTTTTCATTTTTTCGCCGATGAAGATGCAAACAGGTTTTCTTCAATCCATTTTTTCATCGATTGTGGCGATGATGAGGAGTTATTGTCTTTTACGAACAATGAGATGCATTCACTTATGCGTTCGAAAAATATAGCTCATGAATACAGAGTCCGTAATGGTGCGCACACTTGGGACTATTGGTTGAAAGCCATGCGGGAAGCATTGATTTTTATACAGACCTGCTTTAATGGATGTGCTTATGTTGAAGACCCACCTTTCAATCTTTCTACCAGATTTTCGGGAAATATTGAACAGCTTAATTTTAATGGTAAAATACTGAATGTCGTTTTGCCATCGGGGTATTCAGTGTCGTCAGCAACTTATCCCGTAATATATTTCATGCATCATACCCTCAAAAACAGACTAAATGAGACAAAAAATGTAATGGCATCACTGGATTCTCTGCAACGGGAAAAACAGTTTATTTTAGTTGAAGCAGATGCAAGTGAGTTTAAAACAGTATCAAATTTTGTTGAGTTAAGTGCTTTTCTGGATAATGGGTACCGTACGAAGAAACAAAAGCAGGGGAGGCTATTACTGGCTAACTTTTCGGGAGCGTCAGTAGCGTATCATACGGTGTCGGATTACCCCGAATTATTTGAATCGCTGTTTCTTTTTCTGCCGGTTATCGATTCGATTAACCATATTTCTGAAGCTGGATTTATTTACCTCGATACGACGGATGAATCTCAAAGCTATTCAACTGTGCAGGGTTTGTATTCTGATTGCCGTAAGCATAATATTAATTATCAGTATCGTGTCAGAAACGGAAAAGATAGTTTTAATGCATTTATGCATGGATTAAATAACAGTATCGTTTATCTTGGACTAATGCTTAATAAGACATTGTAGATATGTACTGGAATCGTAAAATAGTGTTGCATTTTGTTTTTTTGCTGGTTTTTCAGCTCACAGCACAAAACTATCGTATACAGGAAAGCCTGTCATTCAAAAGCAAAATTCTTGACAGGGAAATACGCTATTCTATTGTGCTACCCAAGAATTATTACCAATCCGGAAAATCTTATCCGGTAATGTATATGTTACACGGACTGGGCGATAACGAGTCTTCCTGGCTGGAATATGGTCAGGTTGCTTCCATCCTCGATTGCATGACTGATAAAAAAGAAATCAAACCTTTTATTTGTGTCATGCCACAGGGTTTCAAGTCGTACTACACCGATTCTTATGATGGCACATTTAATTATCAGCAAATGTTTATTGATGAACTTGTTCCCTACATTGATTCTGTTTACAGAACCATTCCTGACGCATCGCAACGCGCAGTGACTGGATATTCAATGGGTGGTTTCGGAGCATTTGTATTGCCGGTGAAATATCCTGATGTGTTTAGTATCAGCATTCCACTTAGTGCCTCCCTTCGTACAGACGAACAGTATATCAATGAACATCCTGACGGATGGAATGAACAATGGGGTAAGATTTTCGGAGGAGTTGGAGAGTCGGGTGATGCACGCATAACTGATTATTATAAAGCTAATTCACCCTTTTATCTGATTGAAAGTAAAAGTGTTGATGAACTTAAAAAAGTGGCTTTTTACATAGAGAACGGAGACAAAGAAAATACTTTATGCCGTAGCAACGAATTTCTGCATATAGCAATGTTGAAAAAGGGAATTCCGCATCTGTATAATGTGAAAGAAGGCGGACATGAATTCAGTTTCTGGAGAAATGCTCTGCCGGAAGTGTTCCGGTTTACCGATGCCTGTTTCAGAAAGGTTGAATACCTAGTTGATGCAAAAGAAATAAAAACGAAACATGCTTTACCTGAAAATATGACTGTACAGGAAGAGCATGAAGGTGAAATTTCATACAGGGTGATATATCCGGAAAACCTGAAAGAATCATCCCGTTTGTATCCTGTCGTTTATTTTGTGGCAGATTTAACGAAGGAAGAACAAGCAGGGTTAATGAATTTGTATCAGGGTAATATGCAAAATGCAGGTTTTCCCCCGGTAATCTTTTGTTTTGTTCCTTCAAAAAATGCCGGTAAATTATCGGATTATATCATCCCCCGGATGGAAAAAACAGGTCGTGCACGCCCGGGTTGGCACTTTCGTTCTTTGTGGGTTTATCATTGTGCCGGCGATGCTGTGGTAAAACAAGCATTCGATTCATTACAATTTACTGTAGGGGTATTGACAACCGCCAATATAAGGCTGAAAGAGAGTGAAATAGCCGCTTTGATGACGGGGAAACCCAATATAAGGGATAGAATGTGGTCGTATATCGATACACCTCCCACAGGCGAATCCTATCCGGGTAATGGTTATATGCATGTTTATCTCAGAGAGAACGGTTATAAACATGAATACCGTGTCAGAACACATAAAAATACATTTGAATTTTTAAAGTCGGGTTTTATGCCGGCAATGAAGTATATCAGCAAGAAATTTCATAATTAAGTATTTATTTACCTAAAAACACATTATTATGTTCATTGTAAACAGTTATTCACTTGCAGTATTACTCTGCTTTATTACCATGTTTTGCTGGGGTTCGTGGGGAAACACGCAGAAACTTGCAGCCAAAACCTGGCGTTACGAATTGTTTTACTGGGATTATGTAATAGGAATATTACTCTTTAGTGTCATTCTCGGTTTTACACTTGGAAGTTTCGGGGAAGGTGGACGTTCTTTTATTCCTGACCTGAAACAGGCTGAACTTTCTAATATCGGTAGTGCATTACTGGGGGGAGTAGTATTTAATGCTGCAAATATTCTCCTTGCTGCTTCGGTGTCTTTAGCAGGGTTAGCTGTTGCATTTCCATTGGGTGTGGGAATAGCGTTGGTGTTAGGCGTTTTTGTAAACTATTTTTCTGCACCGAAAGGCGATCCTGTATTGCTGTTTATCGGGGTAGTGCTGGTTATGCTTGCTGTTATTTTCAATGGTCTGGCTGCCGGCAAAATTAAAAAGGATGACGCGGCAAAATCAAACAGAAAAGGTATCTGGCTGGCGGTGTTAGCCGGTGTGTTGATGGCTTTCTTCTATCGTTTTGTCGCTGCTGCGATGGATTTGAATAATTTCGAATCACCGGCAGGAGGCATGATGACTCCTTATTCAGCATTCTTTATTTTCTCGATAGGTATTTTTATCAGCAACTTTTTATTTAATACACTGGTGATGAAAAAACCTTTCCAGGGAGAACCTGTGACCTATAAAGCCTATTTCAACGGTAACATGAAAACCCATTTGGTTGGTGTGTTGGGAGGTCTGATCTGGGCGCTGGGTACAGCATTGAGCTATATTGCAGCAGGTAAAGCCGGAGCGGCTATCTCGTATGCATTGGGACAGGGAGCTCCTATGATAGCTGCAATCTGGGGTGTTTTCGTGTGGAAGGAATTTAAAGGTTCTAATAAACAAACGAATGTCTTGTTAGCATTGATGTTTCTGTTGTTTATTTCAGGACTTGCATTTATCATTATATCAGGTGGAAATTAATTTTAATTATAAATATCTCTATTGTTGAACTTTAAATAATTTGAAATCATGAAAAAGAATTTTTATTGGCTGTTTATCATGGCCTGTGTTAGTTTAATTAGTTTTACTTCTTGTGATCCGAAAGATCCGATTGATGATCCGGACGAAACAAAAGAAATGCGTATTAAAACGATGACATTTGAGTATGATTGGGGAAGTGGTCCAGGCAGTACCAGTTACGCTTACACCTACGATGCTCAGGGTCGCGTAACAAAAGTTGTGGAAACGGGAGAAGATTGGACTGAAGAGTTTAACCTGGATTGGAGTCAGCCCGGAAAAGTAAATCTTATCCGTGAGGAAGCCAACAAAAACAGAACCTGGATTCTGAATGCTGCCGGTTATGTTTCAAAAATTGAAAATATCTGGGGAGACGGTGGTGATGTAATCTTTGAATATGATAACAACGGATTAATGTCCAAAATATATGAAGATTATGGAACCCCAGAGCTAAAATCTTTATTTACGATTATTAATGGTAATATAACATCTTTTACACGTGGTGATAGAGTCAAAAATTTTACATTTTCAACAGGTGAAAATATTGGCAAGATTTACCAGGTTTTTAATGACACTTATATCGCTGATTGGCAAGCCCATACAGGTTTATTCGGAAAAGCATGTAAGAACCTGAATACTAAAGTTCAATGGTCAAACAGTGAAAACTTTACTGCAATTTCTTTTGAATTTTATGATGATGGAAGGGTGAAAAAAGTAATCCGCTCGGGTAGTGATTGGTATGAAAATTATGTTTATACATATGAGGAATTTAATAATTAGTCGAACCTTAAAAAGCCCATTTTTGTATTAAAGAATTGTTGACTTGGTAAAACGTAGCGTTAATCAAGTCAACAATTTTGTATGTCGGGCATGGTATTAAGCTTGCAGGATGCGAGTTCCGGTATGTGCCGAGTTGATAGGAAACATTAGCGAATGGCAAGGGTGATGCGGGCGACCTCAAATCTGAAAGAAGCCATTAGCAAAGCTGACGTTTTGACGAACAGAAATCTGATAGAAGGCTCTAAAGAGAGGGTAACCGAGCTATGGATTGGGAACGCCCGAAATTCAACCGTAACTCAAGAAGAGTAAATCAGGCAGAACGCAGTGAAAGTTTAATATCTTATATCCCGAGAGGTCTTGTAGGGTGCATCAGCAGTGCAAGAAATGCAACGATGTATTTTAGGCCTTACAAGAAGTCAACAGAGGACATAGTATTCTGTTGAAAAACAGAAGAAGGTCCGAATCTTTTAAATTAACCCACATTGCAGAGAATCCGTTCCCTGATTGTTAATAATAATCAAAATTTAGATACTTTTCTACTGAAACAGACCGTTTTTCTGCAAGAAATTGACCGTGTGGGGTTAATTTACTTTAAATTTTTGAGTAGAGAAAAAGAAAGTGCCCTTTTGGGACACCCTCTTTTGATCGTAAGTGTTATATATATTTGATAATAAGATTATTAAAAATTTTAACAATTTAATCTTTCATCAGAATATAATTTATTTTTTAAAGGTCTGATAGAACCCTCATGTCTGAATATCATATTCATTCGTATTTGTGTATGCAATACATGAGGGTTTGATATAAATCAATTAATCATTAATTATTCCAATATTACTTTCTGTATTAAGTTGTTGATTTTTACAAAATACAATCCCTTTGGCAAAGAACTGCAAGAAATTTGTTCTTGAACCGAATTTTTGATTTCTGATTGCAGAACACATTTACCTGACATATCTACAAACTTTATGAGGCCTGTTTGAGGTTCAGTAAACTGAATTAAAAGCATATCTTTTGTAGGGTTGGGATAAATGTGGATATTTTCTAATTTAGGAGAAGAAATTCGGGCTTGATTACTTTTTGTTACAAAAATAGGATTGCTGTAAAACCAGAGGTCGTTAAAAGCTTCTTCGGCAGTATTTTGGCCAAACGGATCAACCAGAGGATTTCCCTTGTCGTCTATCTCGGCATTGGGATCTCCGAAAGCGTGATGCGTTCCACGCAAACGGAAATACATGTTTTGATTATTTAAATTTACCGTGTAAGTAATTTTAAAATATCCATTTCCAAGATCTTCCCACGGAATTGTCGTGATACCATTGGCATCAGTATGAACTGATTTGCCAAATCGTGCGATTACAGTAGTTGTTGTTACACTATCGACTTTGTAATCAGGACTTTGTGGGTCAATAAGTGAAGTTACTTTCCCAGCTATCAAGTCTATGTGATCCAGTTCAGGATTTTTTAAAGCAGAATAGGTATTATGAATGTTATTAACTTGAGGATCATGCACAATAATATTAACAACCACATTGTTATCCGCAGTAACAAAAGTTTCACCCATTTTTGCCGAACCAACAGTAAAACTTAATGAATCGATTAAATCTCCCATTACCACATAAGAGTTACCCGAACGAAGGCCATCAACGAGCGATTGTGGATTTTTAGGATTGCTTACAAATACTTTTGTTTTCTGATATTCACCTGGGAAGAAATCATTATCATTAAAATGACAATCAGAGTTGGCAAACAACCACCATTTGCGTCCTTCACTCAACAGAGCATCCCATACACCTCCTACTTTAGCAGCAAAGTATCCGGTTCCTCCCCATGTAGCTCCTACACCATTAGCTCCATAAGAAGTAGTTCTATAACCGCCGCGATTAGGTTCTTTCTGATGGCCGGGCTGACTGTCAAAACCAAAACATACGGAAGGACCAGCATTGTTCATATTACGAAAATCTTCAATTTTGAAAGCATTGGCTCTTTCGGGGTGTGTAGGAATAACCCATGAAGTATTCGGATAATTCGTTTGCAACCATTGAATGGCTTCCAATGTTTTAGCTTTTCCTGTATTTGTACCTTTTGTCCAACCATTGGGATTTGAATTATCTGAATCATTGTTGTCAAATTTGTATTCAAATTCGGCAATAGGAAGACAATTCTCTAGGTTTTCATCAAACTGGTTGTTAATAATACAAACATCTACATGTTCATGTCCGGGTGCATTCCATTCAAAACCCTGAATAATCGTTTTGTTTGGATATACTTTTCTGTAAAGCATTACATCTCTGAACGACCAGTCGCGCAACGATTGCCATCTCCACATCTTTTCTCCGTTTGCTTTCCCCAACTTTTCGATACCTGCTTCCGACCAGCTTACTTCCGTACCTAAATCGGCTCCGGATGCAAATCCCCATCTGTCAAATCCACCTCCGTGTTCACTGTTCACCCACCAATCCAATCCAAAATGATTGTTCTTTTCCATCATGTAGCCAAACGTATAACTTCCATCAGAATAAGTAGTATGTTGATGGAAATCTGTTGCAGTATATTTTCCTTGTGCTTTCACTGAAAATACACTTGCTGCTATGCACAACAATGCAACGAAAATTAAATGATGCCAATTTGTTTTCATTTAAATGTAATTTTTTAGTTAGTAATTTGTTTTTAATTCTATGGCAAAAGTAAGAGGGTAATGTTATCAATTGGTTACGCGAATATTTCATTATTTGAAAATTGATATGAACAGAATGTTTCGGAAAGAGTTAATTTTTTTATTTATCTTTCCAGTTTTCTGCCCTTTACCAGTCGGCGCGTCCAAGCAAAAATGGAAGTAATAGGATTAGTAGAAGTTTTTTTTCCTTGTTGTTGAAGTTCGTAATGACGTGTAACTGTTGCATGTGTGGCATCTGCTTCCATCGAAGCGAGGGTTTCTAATGCAAAGCCTTGTTAATCAATGAATTTGTAATCTATAATTGTTAATTAGTCGAGCTTTAAAAAACCATTTTTGTATTAAATTATTGTTGACTTGGTAAAACATAGCGTTTATCAAGTCAACAATTTGTATCTTAAATTCAAACCAAAAAGATGATTTAGAAGAGTAAATAATTCAAGGAGTTGTTGGGCACCCAAGCAGGTTCGTCCTCTGGTAGCAAAACAAGTGGTAAGAGAAAGTTTTTATGTTTATGCAGGAATATGTTTGAAGTTAGGCCACATTAGTTCTTTAATATTACTGTATGCAAATACCGAAATGATGAGTTTATTTTTAGAAAATGTATCCAATGAATTTAAGGAATTTGAAATTATCATGCAGATAGATGGAGCAGGATGGTACAAAGCAAAAGGTTTAAGAGTGTTCGGAAATATACATTTCATACAGCAATTAACTTATAGTCATGAAGTTAATCCAACAAGACGTCTTTGGGATGAAATAAAAATAAAAAATTTTGATGCAGCAAACAAAATTAAGCACATTGTTACGAATAGGTTAATACTTTTCATACATAAATTTATATATTTCAATGAGTTTTATGGGTAAATGGAACTTAAATATCAATATTGGTCAAAAAAAGATTATTAAAACTCTACTTTTTCACGTATTTTTGTACTTACCGAAATTAATTTTATTACGAGCACAACGATGAATAAGAAATCCACTATTTGCTTTGCTGTTCTTTCTGTCTCATTTTTATCTAAAGCTGATATAAAATGCAAATTACAGTATTCTGTGTGGTAAAAAAAATAATCTATTTTAATTTAAATCGAATGCACAAAAAAGTATTTTTATTTTTGGTAATGTTGATAAATGCTTTTGCGCTTTATCCAAAAACTATTTACATACCTTCATCAGGCGACAATAGCAATGGTTCATCATCGAATCTTATTTTCGATGCTTTTGGCGTTCAGAACCTACCAAAACCTGTTGTGAGTGGAAGTAATGTCAATACAGGCTGGAGTACTTACAAGAATAATATCCTGATATCGGGCAATATATCAAAGTCTTCCAATTTGTTTGTAAACGGAAAGCTGATGTTGGTTGCCCGTTGGCCCAATAGTGGATGGATGAATATTGACAGCATCACTGAGCTAAACGGAAGCCTTACACTCAGTTGTTCAAAACTTGCAGCTCACAGTGCAATAGCCGATAATTACTGGAAAGAGTCCACTATGCGCTGGCGCAGATGGAGCTGGTGGTTCGAAACACCAACAATTACAGCATCCTTTTCTCCCGACAAGCTAAAAATTCCAGCGTCTGTTGCTGAATATTCAGCAGATGGTTGGAAATTTTATATCGATAATACATTCGAAGAATTATATACAATCGGCGAATAGATTTATTCGAAGGGAAAGTTTATGTTATACCGCCGGTAAGCGCAACAAATCAATACCTTATCGAAGGTGCAGAGCTCAGTTATGGTTTGTAGCTAAATGTATTAACCATTTGAAATGTGGTTTTCCGGCACCAAACCGACCACGAGCTGAGTATCAATAATGCCTGTGTTATCGAAAATTGCAGTTTCGATAATATATATGTAATACGGATAATTGACATTGATAAAAATGAAACTTGTTTGAGACTTATTAAGGAACAAAATGTATTTTAAATAAAGCATATTAAAGAATTTAAAAAAACAAATAGAAATCAGAATGCAAACCAGAATTTTAATATTACTTCTTTTTTTGGCTCAACTTAATACGTTGTTTCCCATGAGCAAAATTCAAACAGTTGAACCTTCTTATGTATGGATTGATCAAACAGGTGAAGGCCGAAATGTATATGCCTATTTCCGGAATGAATTCCAATTGATAGAAGTGCCACAGAATGCAATCATTTATCTGTATGCAAAATCACTTTACAATCTTTTTGTGAATGGCACTTTTGTTAATTTCGGGCCAATTCGTAGTTACGAAACACAGCCATACTACGATAGCATAAATATTGCGCCATATTTAAAAACAGGACAAAATGTAATTGCTGTAAAAGTTCATAGTATCGGCATTCATACCTATCAGATTCCTATGGGTACAGCAGGTTTCATTGCCTGGGGCAATATTCAGGATAAAAGCAATACAGTTTCGCTGGCAACATCAGGTAATTGGATTTGTAGGAAAGCATTAGGTTACAACCCTTTTTCACCTCGTTTTTCCTTTGCACAGGGACCGGTTGAAATTTTAGATAACTTGGCTGAACCTGATAATTTTAAAGCTGAAAAAATAAAACCTGATAAATGGATGAAACCCGTATTATTAAAGAATCAAAGCTATTTTGGAAAATTACGTCCCCGTACAATTCCGTTATTAACTAATGATGCAATTTTGCCGAAATTTGTGGTGAACAGACTTAACCTAAGCTCCGACGAATGTGTCTATAATATATCTTCGTATTACGAAAACACCGAAAACCCTTCCGATTTGCGTGCAATTTTATGTTATTCTTATATTTATTCTAACGAAGAAAAAGATGTGAACTTTGGATTCAGTTGGGGTAAGTATTGGATAAATGGACAGCTTATCGAAGGTGTAAAACAGCCTGAAAAACCGTTCAGAAGTAATGCAAAAGTGCGTTTAAAAAAAGGTTGGAACAGTTACTTTTCAGTACAGGAAATTATCTGGTCGAATCTGGATGGTATGCTTGCAGTCCCTCCCGATGCAGATTTACAATTTTCGATTCGACGCAAACTTAACGATACTATACGTTTTGCATTGACAGAACCCATCGAAAAGGAAAAAATTAATACTTTTGTTCCCAACGATAAGTGTCCCGAAAATCCCGAAAAGCTGAAATTAAAATGGCTGCATACATCTGGTACAGCTCCTATGTTGAATCCTGCCAAAGCAATAGCCTGGTTAAACAAGAAAAAATTACCCATAGCTGTACTCGAAACTGAAAATATTATTATTCCTGCCAACACACATCAAGCTGTTACTTACGATTTTGGGTCAATTCATCTGGGGCGAATATTTCTCAATGTAGAAGCTCCCGCAGGTACAGTTTTCGATTTAGTTTGGAGCGAAGATTTAAATAAAGACTCTCTTGTAACTTTATATAACCGATTCGAAATTAATGCAATTGCCCGTTTTATCTCAGATGGAAGTTCGTATTTCGAAACTTTCCGTCCTTTCGGGATGAGGTATTTACAAGTAGGTGTAAGCAATCATTCACAGCCTGTAATTCTAAAAAGTGCAGGCCTGAAAAGTCAGATTTACGATTTTGAAAAGACAGGAAGTTTTAGCTGTTCCGATCCTCTAATGAATGATATATGGGAAATGGGATGGCGTACCCTGCGTGTTTGTGCCGAAGATACGTATATCGATACACCATTTCGCGAACGTGGTCATTATGTAGGCGATTTGTTCCCCGAATTAGCAACAACTTTAGCAGTGAGTGGCGATCCTCGATTAGCAAAACAATCTATACGCATGTTTAATCAGCAATACAGTAAAACTTATTCGGATTTGGCACCTACGATTCACTCTGACTATACGGTTCTGAATATTATCATTGCCTGTTGGTATATTCGTCAGTTCAACGATTTGGATTTTGCCCGTGAAGTTTATCCCATTTACGCCAACTACCTGAGAAAATTGCATAAGAGCAGGCAAAAAGATGATTTCTATCGTCTGGATCATGTTTTTTTGGAATGGATAAACATTGACAAATCGGCTGACTTAACGGCTATACAATCCTATGTTTATGCTGCCTCCGACAACTTATCCCATATAGCAAATATGCTTGGACAGCCTGCCGATGCTTCTGAATTCAAATCTATTTCGAATGAAATAAAAGAAATTATACTGACTAAATGCTGGGACGAAAAGTCGGGCAATTTTGTGGATGGTTTTAAAAACAATAAGGTGCTTCCTACAAGACATGTCATCTCAAGTTCTTTGGCATCAGTATGGAAAATACCTTCCATGAGGCAAGAAGAGCAAATTCAAAAGTGGTTTAATGACGCGGTTATCAATATCGGCGAACCGGTAAACTCGAAACAGCTAACCACGTCTTATGGCGGTTTTTATGTGTTAGCATCTCTTTATCAGGCTGGCAATGTTTGTACAGCCGAAAAATTTATTCGCAAACACTGGGGTAAAATGGTGATAGAAGGCAACGATTTAACTTGGGAAGATTTCAATCGCGACGGGAAATCAACAATTAGCCACGCATGGTCAAGCTCACCAACTTATTACATGAGCTCGCAGGTATTAGGTGTCGATCTGGGATTTCCGGGTTATTTATCACCCGATACCATATACATACGTCCACAAAGTGAATCCGTATTGTGGGCTAAGGGATCGGTACCACACCCAAAAGGATTGGTAACTGTGCATTGGCAGATTCAGGGCGATATACTTTTTCTTAGATACAGTGCTCCTGCCGGTGTCCCGGTAAAAATTGAACCACGAGGCAGATTAGCTTCCTATAAATTAAAACTTACTTGCTTAACAGGCACAGGGGATAAATTATAGGTTTGAATGTAAAACTTATATCCATGTTCTGATAGTGATATAAACTAACTATCATTTATGGATAAAAAAGTATTGTTTTTTTTGAGGATTTAAAATTATCTTTGCTTCAACTAACTAAAGAATTAAAAGAATTAATAGTATGAGAAGATTACGCTTTTATTTTCAGTCAATGTTTATCGTGCTTGTAACTGCATTACAAGCCCAGCAAATTCCACCAACAAATAATACAGCATTCAGGTATCTGAAATTTCAGGTAGATAAGGCAGGTACATCGACAATTAATTATTTAGAAGTTGGTGAAGTGGAATGGATGGTTGGCACTACGGCATATCCGATAACAAAATTCACAACCAACACTACGCTGGTAACTTCTTCGACTACGGGCGAATGGGGCACATCAGGTAGAAATATGTACGATGGAGAAATTACTAAGCCATGGGCATATCTTCGGGAAAGACCATTTCCAATATGGGCAACCCTTGATAATACTACTCCGATAGTACCAACAAGTATAAAAATAACCATCCGTCCCGATTGCTGGTTCGCGGGATTTTCCTGCTATGGCTCAAATGACAATATTAACTGGTATTTACTCCTTGACAAACAAAATTACGATAAAGCTTCAACTTTTGGCAGTGGTTTAACAGAGAAAACTGTAGAGTTTCCGATTCCTGCACAGTTAATAGATAATCAACCTCCGGCAGTACCAACAAATATAGTTGCATCGAA
The DNA here is from genome assembly GCA_018433525.1 of Paludibacteraceae bacterium. GTDB lineage: Bacteria > Bacteroidota > Bacteroidia > Bacteroidales > Paludibacteraceae > MVYY01. Next base: position 170,105 of record JAHDRA010000012.1, on the reverse strand, counting down.
TGTAACTTCCCGCTCCTTTGACCTGACATGGTCTCCATCGGTTGATAATGAAGGCGGAGTTGGTTTTGTAACTTATGAAATTTACGTGGATGGAAAACTAAGAGGAACTACCCAAAATACTAGTTACTCTGTAACCGGACTCTCAGGCAACACTTTTATTGTAACAATTAAGGCAAAAGATGGTGCAATGCCAAATAATGTTTCGGAGGCAAGCGCACCGTTAATTGTACAAAAATATATTGACCCTGTTCTTAATAACGAACCAAGTATGGGTCAGATTATGTCAAAACTGTATGCTAATCGTGGTCAGCAAATTATCACTTTACCACAAATTAGCGATGGTGAAATAGACAAAAAACAAACTGTTACAATTTCAGTTGTTTCAACAACGCCTGAATTACTAACCATCGACTCAGTGAGTTACAAACAAGGTAATAAAGTGGCATTTGTATATGTTAAGGATCAGGGAAAAATAGGCAAAGCGAGTATAGAGATTACTATTACTGACGATGGTGGCACTGCCGGAGGAGGAAAAGATAAAGCTGTGTTTAATGAGCAGATTGATATTCAGGCATTCAAAAATCCTTGCGCAAACTTTGTGGAATATGATACTCAACACTGGCAACCACGCCCTTCGCAAAACGATTTTCCCACACCAGGTTCGTATCAGAAAATTTGTACAACTAACTCTCCGATAGAAGACAAGGCTCGTGACTTTTTTTGGATGAAAATGTATGGTTATATTATTCCATCAAAAACAGAGTACTATAATTTTCAGGGATTTTCCAACGAGGGTTTTGATATGTTTATGAACCTGAACGGCGGGCCTGAAAGTGATTGGTCAAAACTAACTTCGCTGGTAGAAGGAGCTACCAGCATATGGACTTCAGAAGCTTATTTGCTCGAAGAAGGTAAACCGTATTATTTCGAAGTATATGGGCGCGATATTGTAAACACTCAGCCACTTTGGTTAAAGTGGACCAGTGCCAGCACGCCCCTCAGTTTCATTTCTAACGAAAATCTGGCACCGTTTTACGATATTGTAAAACCAACTGTTCCGCAAAATTTTAGTATTCAAAGCATCGGTTTATCAGATGTACTTGTTAGTTGGAGCCCTTCAACCGATAACCGCAACAACCTTCAGGGATATAATGTGTTTATTGATGGAGAGTTGGTTAACATTAGTCCCGTAAAAGAAACATCGTACAAAATACAGGGACTTACACCCGGCAGGACATACAATGTGCATGTGGTTTCGGTAGATGATTCTGAAAATAATTCGTATCCTTCCCAAGTTTTGACTTTTAAAACCTACATCGCTGATGATATCCCACCTACTGTTCCTACAAATCTCAGCAGCGAATTTGTTACAGCATTTTCGGTGAAGCTAAAATGGAACAAATCTACTGATGCCGAAACCGAAGTGCGCGGCTACAATATTTATCAAAATAATGTCCTTGTTAATGAATTAGTTAAAGATACTACTGTGTTAGTGATAGGATTAACTGAAAAAAGCAATTACAGTTTTACAGTGGAAGCTGTGGATGCAAATTATAATAAATCACCTAAAAGTGCTGCATATAATGTGTCAACAGTGGCTTTTGATCCCAATGAAACACGTGATGGTATCCGAAAAGGACGAGTGAGTATAAAACTTAATCCTCTCACTAAGTTCGAAGGTTTTGGCATAAATCTGAATTACCGAAAAACTGGTTTGCTTAGTGCCAATTTAATTACTTTTGGCGATTTTGAAGGTTCACAAACCGACACAATGAATGTAAACAATCTGAAGTACTATGATAAACAAGTATTCAATACTGGTTTTGTAAAGGATTTAACTACACCTTACGAGGGAAAAGTCGCTGCCAAACTGAGCCCCATTGCAGGTGGATATTTCCGTTGTATAATCAAAACAAGTATCGACAAACGATATACTTATCTGGTTCGTTTCGCAATGAAGAAGGATGCCTCGTTTACAGGAGTTATAAATGTCGACCTCAAAGGAATGTTTTCAGGTACTACCAATAAAGTGGCGGTCACTCCGACTACGAGTTGGCAGATGTATGAAGTCGAACTCACCACTACATTCGAAGGAGCTGAATCTACCTGGTACCTAGATTTTACATCCACTTCTAATGGAACGTATTATCTTGATAATATTCAGTTTGTCGAAAAGGGATCATATGTTCAAGGTAGTAAATTTTCGAAACGGGCTATGGATTTGCTTCGTGACTTTAAACCTGCCCATGTTCGCTGGGGAGCTATAGAAGCTAATTCGGAAAATTTCAAATTTACTTCGGGGATTGGTACCGGTGCTAATTTTTCGTATGCCGACTGGATTGAATTAGCCAACGAGCTTAATGCTAAAGCATTTATAACAGTTGGTGTTGGACCGAAAACTGATTTTTACCTGTCGCCTGCTGCCACGTTCAAAAAATTTGTGGAATATATAGCCGGAGATGCAACTACTGCCGGAGGTATATTACGGACTGCAGAAGGTTACGGCAACTTACTTTCAAAAAACAAAGGATTGATAATTGAACTAGGTAACGAAGTTTGGGGTGGAGCTGCTCATCAGGCAGGTAATTTCAACGATTATACTGCTTACGGAACCTGGGCACGCTCAGCAGCAACTACCATGAAGTCGACAGCCGGTTTTGACCCCAATAAAATAAAAGTGGCATACAGTGGCCGCTATCCGGGTCAAAATTACGGATTGCATAAAATTCTGCTTTCCGAAGATAAAGGTGAGGGAGACGTACTTGCAATTAGTGGTTATATGGGAGGAAATCTTAATCTGGATCCTACTATTCCGCTTAAATCATCCCTGTTAGACTACCACAAGGCTTCCATTAAAATGTTACAAACCAATCTGGAAGGTCTTAAAAGTGAATGGCGCGAAATGCTGGCTACCTGCAATAGACTACTTCCAATGTACATGTATGAGGGAAATATGACTACTGATTCATACAACGGGTCGTTGGGTCAAGCTGTTACATTTGCCGACTATTATACTACGGTACCATTGTATGGTGTGCCCGATGTGTCAGTATTTTCCTTCGAGAGTGGACAATGGCGAATTATCGAAGACCGTATTTCTCTGAAACCTCTTCCATTATTTACCATCGGAAAGTATATTAATAAGTACTGTACTGGTTCCATGCTCGAAACTGAATTCACTACTTCCTATAAAATTAAAGATGAAAAGGGGATTGATCTGACCATCGAACCGGTAGGTGCAAGGGCTTATACCGATAGTACAAGTTATTCGATTGCACTTTTCAGTCGCGATTTTGAAAATGATTATCAGGTTCAGGTGGATATTCCAGACTTTATTGGAAATTCTTCCATTTGCAAAATGATACGAATTTCGGGAACTAACTTTGATGACAGAGAAGCAATAGTTGAGGAACAAATAATTTCAGACTTTGCCGACAGTCTTATTATTACTGTGCCTAAATACAGTGTTGTTATTGTCCATTTTGAAGGTAACGATCAGCACTTTACCCCACCTGCTGTATATCAGAGCTACAAAAAGGTAACATCTGTAAAAATTACACAAGCTGAAAACAAGTATTATATTGATACTAAAAGGGGAAAATTGGCACTTAGTGCTTTAGTTTTACCTGAGGATGCATTTAGCAAGATAGTAAAATGGACATTACTTGATAATGAAACTGTTAAAGCTTATTTCGTTGAAAGTGGAAGTGGTATAATGCTTTATGGTTCAGGCGTAAGCTCCGGAAACGGAACCATTAGAGTGGTATGTGCGGCTACCGATTTATCAGGAAAAGCCGACACTGTCAGTATTGTTATTTCCAATCAGGGACCTTCAGCTCTCGACAGTTTCGAAGCTGAAATTGTGGAAATGCATCCTAATCCGGCCAAAGATTATTTACGGGTGACCATGCCCCAAAGTCAGGCTGGACAGTTTTTTGTTCTAGATTTGAGTGGAAAAATACATATCCGACAGGCCATAACCGGCAATGAGCAAGTGTTGAATATCAAAAGTCTAAAACCTGGTATGTATTTGCTTCGTATTTCAACACTTAATGGAACAAAAACATTGAAATTTATAAAGCAAGAATCCCCCACTTAAAACCCGATTTTCTTCAAAAAAGAGAAATAAAGAAATTCTATAAAATTGGCTTAATACCTCGCTGCTTGCGGCGAGGTATTAAGCCAATTTTATGGCTTCGCCACTGAAATTTCCAAAAAAATAAAAACAAAAGCTACCCCGACGCAAGCATCGGGGAATTCTTATTGATTATTTTTTTTTGTTTCGATATTTTAAATAATTTGCAATATAATCCACATTGCAGGTATTATGGAGATAAGTACCTGTAATGTGGGATAAGTTCTTCGGGCGAAAAAAATAAATCTAATTGTATTTCGTTTTCTGTTTTCCTGAACATTTATCTCTTTTTATCATATTTCAACCTCCTAAGATACTGAAATATAACAATATATGCAAATTTCAAAGAACTTTTTTGAATATTTTTTACCCTTTTTTATCTCAATGTCTTTAAAAAACTAATTCTCTTTGAGTAACTTTTCAGAGGAGACTCCTATATGAAAATTTAAAATTGAAACTAAAAAATTTTTCCATAAGAAATGAAAGAATTTAAAATTTGTGTACTTTTGTGCTTTAAATTCAAAGGGAGAAACTTATAAACCAAAAAAATTTTTTAATGAAATGATGAAAAAGCATAATTTTAATGCGGGGCCATCGATATTACCTCGTGAAGTGATTGAGAAAACAGCACAAGCGGTATTGGATTTCAATGGTTCCGGATTGTCGATTTTGGAAATTAGCCATCGTTCTAAGGATTTTCAGGCAGTAATGGATGAAGCCATTGCTCTTTTTAAAGAATTGTTGGAAATTCCTTCGGGTTATTCGGTAGTTTTTTTGGGTGGAGGCGCAAGTTTGCAATTTTGCATGGTTCCCTTCAACCTGCTTGAAAAGAAAGCTGCTTATTTGCTTACCGGTACTTGGGCAAGCAAGGCTTACAAGGAAGCTAAAGGTTTCGGAGAAGTAATAGAAGTTGCTTCTTCTAAAGATGCCAATTTCAGCTATATTCCAAAAAATTATGTGATCCCCTCAGACGTCGATTATTTTCATATTACAACCAATAATACAATTTTCGGAACAGAAATTTTAACCGACATCGATTCTCCGGTGCCTTTGGTTGCCGATATGTCGTCCGATATTTTTTCACGTCCTGTAGATGTTTCAAAATATGGCGTTATTTATGGAGGTGCACAGAAAAATCTGGGACCTGCAGGTTTGGCTTTTGCCATTGTAAAAGAAGAACTTCTGGGCAAAGTTTCTCGTCATATCCCCACTATGCTCGATTACAGAATTCATATAGAAAATGGTTCGATGTTCAATACGCCGCCGGTTCTTCCCATTTACTCGGCACTCGAGACGTTGCGCTGGTTGAAGGCAAATGGTGGTTTGGCAGCAATGGAAAAGAAAAATATTGCAAAAGCCGAATTGCTCTACAATGAAATCGACCGCAATAAATTGTTTGTTGGAACAGCAGCCAAAGAGGATCGTTCACGCATGAATGTTTGTTTCGTTATGAATCCTGAATATCAGGAGCTGGAAGCCGAATTTCTTAAATTTGCTTCCGATCGCGGCATGGTAGGAATTAAAGGACATCGTTCTGTTGGCGGTTTCCGCGCTTCCATTTACAATGCACTTCCTATCGAAAGCGTTCAGGCATTGATTGACTGTATGCAGGAATTTGAAAAATTGCATTGATGCTTTTGGTAGCAACAGCTGTTTACAATTTTAACCATTAACATAAATAATTCTTCTTTATTGAAAAAGGAGAGAAAAAAGTTTGCTTATGAAAATACTTGTAGCTACCGATAAACCATTTGCCAAAGTGGCAGTGGATGGGATTCGGGCAGAAGTGGAAGCCGCAGGATACGAACTTGCCCTGCTCGAAAAATATACCGAAAAGCAACAGTTGCTTGATGCCGTGGCCGATGCCGATGCTTTGATTGTTCGCAGTGATATTGTAGATGCTGAAGTGATAAAGGCAGCCAAGAAATTAAAAATTGTTGTTCGGGCCGGAGCCGGTTATGATAATATTGACCTTGATGCGGCTACCCAGGCAAATATTTGTGTCATGAATACGCCGGGGCAAAATTCTAATGCAGTTGCCGAGTTGGTTTTCGGACTGTTGATTTATGCTGTGCGTAATTTTTATAACGGGTCTTCAGGAACAGAGTTGAAAGGGAAAAAACTTGGTATTCATGCTTACGGAAATGTTGGCAGAAATGTGGCCAGAATAGCAAAAGGTTTCGATATGCAAATTTTTGCATATGATGCTTATTGTCCCGCTGAAGTTATTAAAAATGATGGCGTTACTCCACTCACTTCTGTTGAAGAGTTGTATGCTTCATGCGATATGGTTTCCATTCATATCCCCGCAACTCCCGAAACAAAAAAATCCATCAATGCTTCTTTGCTTCAGAAGTTGCCAAAAGGTGCAGTCATAGTCAATACGGCCCGCAAGGAAGTGATTAACGAAGAAGATTTGATAAATTGCATGGAGTTGCGTAATGATATTAAATATGTTACCGACATTATGCCTGATCAGCATGCAGTTTTTGCCGAAAAATTTCCCGTACGTTATTTTTCGACACCCAAGAAAATGGGTGCTCAGACTGCCGAAGCCAACATTAATGCCGGCATTGCTGCCGCAAAGCAAATTGTGTCGTTCTTCAAAACAGGAGATGAACGTTTCCGCGTAAATAAAAAATAATCTTGTATTGATTTAAATGACCAGATGGTGTCCTCAAAGGACACTTTTTTATTATAAAGTCTTTGGTCTCTTCCAAAAGTAATGATTTAACTTCAGTTTTGGTTCAACACTTCGGTAAGGGTATAAACTTAGCCCGAATAAAGTTTATTAGCCTCTTTATTTGCGCCGTTTGTAAGGTTTCAGGCCGTTTGTTTTGAAAAGCTCGCCTTTGGCTTCAAAACAGCTGCGACAGCAATTTTTCATTGCGGCGAATACGGCTTTTATGGCTGATTACAAGCTTTAAGACTTAATTGCTCAGTTGATATTTGTGCTTCTACTGCATGATCCACCGTACTCGAGTGCTATTGACAGAACGAAATGGAAGTTTCGACAATCAATATCGATATTTTAAAATTTTGTCATGCGCTTAGAGAAATTATAAAAAAGTAAACTTAGTGCCCATGACACTGAAATTCTTGAAGGATTGAGAAATATTTGTTAATTTTACGGCGAATTTTCAAGATTAAATAAACCAATTTTTATGCAAAATAAATTTAAGTTTGTCAGTGCAGAAGAAGCTGCAACTTATGTTCAACACGGCGATGTAGTAGGATTTAGCGGATTTACGCCTGCGGGCTGCCCCAAAGCTGTTCCCGTAGCTATAGCCAGGCGCGCAGAAACTTTTCATGCAGAAGGAAAAGAATTTAAAATAGGCATGTATACAGGCGCTTCAACAGGAGTATCGGTAGATGGGGCATTGGCAAAAGCAGATGCTGTGTTGTTCAGAACTCCTTATCAGTCGAATAAGGACATGCGCAACGCCATCAATGCTGGGAAAGCTCCCTATTTTGACCTGCACTTGTCCACAATGGCTCAGGAATTGCGTTTTGGATTTTTGCCAAAGCCAAAATTTGCCATTTTGGAAGTCTGCGACTGGAATGAAAACGGGGAACTGGTTTTAACAGCTGCTGTAGGCATTTCACCCACTATTGCCGAAATGGCTGATCATATTATTCTGGAATGGAATCATTATCATCCCAAAGAGTTGAAAGGGTTTCATGATATTTATCAACCTCAGGATCCGCCTTATCGCAGAGAAATTCCCATTTACAAACCATCCGACAGAATTGGTTCGGAAATTTTGAAAGTTGATCCAGCGAAAATTCTTTGTATTGTTGAAACCAATTTACCTGATGAAGTTTCCGATTTTGCGCCATTGGATGAGGTTACCCAGCAAATTGGCAACAATGTGGCTACTTTTCTGGCCGGTGAAATTCGTGCCGGAAGGCTACCCCATGATTTTTTACCTATTCAGTCCGGAGTAGGTAACATTGCCAATGCTTTACTGTTTTCTTTGGGTAAAAATGAAGAGATACCGCCCTTCGAAATGTACACGGAAGTAATACAGGATGCCGTCATTGAATTGATGCTGGAAGGCAACATAAAATTTGCCAGTGGTTGCTCGTTGACAGTTACCGATGCGGTATTGCAAAAAATTTATCAAAATATTGATTTTTTCCGGGATAAATTGGTGCTGCGTCCACAGGAAATTTCCAATAATCCAGAAATGGTGCGTCGGTTGGGTTTGATTACAATCAATACAGCGCTTGAAGCCGATATTTTCGGAAATGTCAACAGCACGCACGTTCTTGGCACTAAAATGATGAATGGGATTGGCGGTTCTGGGGATTTTACACGTAACTCGTTTATTTCAATATTTACCACTCCTTCCACTGCCAAAAACGGAAATATCAGCAGCATTGTTCCGATGGTATCTCATGTGGATCATACCGAACATTCTGTGAATGTGCTGATTACGGAATATGGGATTGCCGATTTACGTGGAACAACGCCCAAAGAGCGAGCTGAAATCATTATCAAAAACTGTGTTGCACCTGAATATAAGCAAATGCTGCGCGATTATCTTGCCATTTCCGGATCAAGTCACACGCCCAACAATTTGAAAGCCTGTTTCGGCATGCACATTCAGCTCGAAAAAACGGGAAGCATGTTGGGAACCAACTGGGACGACTTCAAATAATTGATTTCGAGAGATTTTATCATAATTTTTTTGAGAAGAGGAACCTTTTTGTTAAAAGAAGGCTTCTCTTTTTCATTTTGCTGAAAGGGTAGAAAATTTTGCTGCTTCAAAAAAATTTGAATTCAATCGTTTGAAATGAGAAAATTATTGATTTCCTTTGTAAAGTTTTTTATGAACTTGTTAATTTACTCGTATTCGGCATTGAGAAATAGCTTGTATTTTTTCTTTAAACTCTATTTTTGTCAGTGATTTTTCTCCTTTTTTATCAATTGTTTCTTAGCCATATTAATATCAAAACAATCATTATTTATGAAGCAATTTTTTAAGTACACACTTGCCACTATTTTGGGTGTAATTTTGGCCGGTATTATTTTGGTAGCCATTCTGTTTGGAATTGCCGGTGGAATAGCCGGACAAAAAAGTGCTCCAACAAAATTAAAACCTAATTCCGTTTATGAACTTAAATTGAATGGAGTTTTGGTAGAACGTTCGGAAGAAGACCCTTTCTCCATTGTCTTGGCACAAGCGATGGGAAATGAAGACAACCTCACCATTGGTTTGAACGATATTCTCAGTAATATTCAAAAAGCCAAAACAGATGAAAATATTGCCGGTATTTACCTCAATTTCGGTACTTTATCTGCCGGATATGCTTCCATGAAGGAAATACGGGATGCGCTGAAAGATTTTAAGAAATCCGGAAAATTTGTTGTGGCTTATGCCGACAATTATCTGCAACACGAATATTACCTCGCTTCGGTTGCCGACAAAATTTTTCTGAATCCACAGGGTATGCTCGATTGGAAAGGCTTGGCCTCCGAGATAACTTTTTATAAAAATACGCTTGACAAGCTGGGCATCGAAATGCAAGTAGTGAAAGTTGGAACTTTTAAATCGGCCGTTGAACCTTATGTTAACACCAAAATGAGCGATGCTAACCGCGAACAGGTTACCGTTTATCTCAATTCCATTTGGAATACATTGCTCTCGGAAGTTTCCGACAGTCGTAAAATTCCTTTTGAAAAATTAAATGTCTATGCGGATGAAATGCTGACTTTTCAACCTACAGAAAAAGCCAAGCAGTATGCTTTGGTCGATTCACTCGTATATCAGGATGAAATCGACTTCATTGTCAAAGGTTTTTTAAAGGATTCAACTGCCAACATAAATTATGTTGGGCATGAAGCCATGTGTAAAGTTCCCGATGCTTCCAAATATGATCGAAACAAAATTGCAGTTCTTTATGCAGCCGGCGCTATTGACAATGGTTCTGATGGAATTAAGTCAAAAAAACTGGTAAAAACCATCAACGAAATAGCAAAAGATAATTCAGTAAAGGCAGTTGTTTTCAGGGTAAATTCTCCGGGAGGAAGTGCTTACGGCTCCGAACAAATTTGGCATGCCTTAAGTCAGTTGAAGCAAAAGAAACCATTGATCGTTTCAATGGGCGATTATGCCGCTTCAGGTGGTTATTATATTTCCTGCATAGCCGACAGCATTGTAGCCCAGCCAAATACCATTACGGGTTCTATTGGTATTTTTGGGCTTATCCCCAATATTGAAGGGTTAGACAAGAAAATAGGATTAACTTTTGACGGTGTAAAAACCAATAAAATGAGCGATGCAATAAGTATTAACCGTCCCTTCAGGCCAGAAGAAAGAGATTTGATGCAGAATTATGTGAATCGGGGCTACGAATTGTTTGTAAAACGTTGTGCTGATGGAAGAAAAATGTCGGTTGAACAAATTAAAGCCATTGCTGAAGGACGCGTTTGGACAGGAAAAGATGCAATGGAAATCGGACTGGTCGACAAATTGGGAACAATAAACGATGCCATTTCTATGGCAGTGAAAAAAGCAAAGCTGACTTCCTACCAAATTAAGGAATTTCCTAAAATTGAGACTTTCAGCGAAAAACTACTGAAAGAATTGTCGGATGGAACGGAAACACGCATCGAGAAACTAAAATTAGGAGAACATTATCAAATGTTTAAAATGATTGAGCAGCTCGATAAAATGGATGCACTTCAGGCTCGTTTGCCTTATGAGTTGACAATCAGATAAATATTAGTTTTATTTTGTTTTTCGGAAGAGGTGAAATCAAAAATCGGTTTTGCCTCTTTTGCTTTTTAATATTTAGTTTAATAATAAATTGCACAAATAGTCAATAATTCTTCGTTTGGAATTTGAAAATGAGTAGCTATTCTGATTAAGCTTTGCTTTACTCAACTTCAGCGATTCTAAAGGCATAATGTGAATTATCGATTTTCTTATGAATCACCGGGCTTTTTGAATTGAAATTGGATGGAGTAAGTATCGAAACAAAAAAATGTAAATTTTTTGTTTGAGTTCAAAAATTTTTTTCAGAAGCCTTGCGTGGTGATACTCATTCTCAACTATCAAAATAATCTTTGATGTGTTTTTTAAATGCGCGAAGTATTTTTCTCAAATCTTGACCTATAAAGTCGCAAATTATAAATTTGAGCCTTTTTGTATGATATTTGGTAGTGCTTTTCAATGGACTCTCTAAATATGAGCCAATCCATGTTGCGGTGTTTGGGCACAGGTTTCTTCATTTCTTGTTACTATCAGCGATTTTCCTCATTCATTTTATACCCTCGTTCTAAAACCAACTAATTTCGAAAGATCTTTGGAGTAAGTTAAACTCCCGTTTAAGAAACCGAAAGGGAATTAATTTCTTTCTTCCATCAATTTTTTAAAAAACTCCCAAACTACAATGCCCCCGGCAATGCTTACGTTGAGGGAATGTTTGGTGCCGTATTGTGGTATTTCAATGCAACCATCGCAGGCATCAACTACCGTTTGTTGAACGCCTTTCACTTCATTCCCCAATACAATGGCATATTTATTTGCCGGATTCAATTCAATGGAATTTAATGGCAAACTTTCACGTGCCTGTTCTATGGCAAAAATTGTATATCCCATTATTCGCAGTTCTTCCAAGGCCTTATGCGTTTCTTCGAAATATTTCCATTCTACGGAATTTTCTGCTCCCAATGCCGTTTTGTGTAATTCGGCGTTAGGGGGCGTGCTGGTTATTCCGCATAAATAGACCGCCTGTACCAGAAAAGCATCTGCTGTGCGGAAAATTGAACCTACATTGTGAAGACTGCGAACATTATCGAGAACAACAATCAGCGGCGTTTTTTCTTTTTTTTTGAATTCCTCTACCGTCAAGCGATTCATTTCCGTAACTTTCAGCTTTTGCATTTTCTCAAACAAAAATTTTATTTTCGATTATTTATTTCAATTTTCGATTTTTCATAAAAATTTAATCAACGCTACAGCTCTCTCAATCAGTGTATCGTAGCCTCTTGCGGCATCTTCCGGCTTTAAGGCTATATTTATATCAGGGTCAATACCCCATTCAATATGTTGCATGTTAGCGTCGAACATGGGCGAAGTAGGCACTCTGACCATCCAACCGTTGGGAATTTCGCTTGAAAGCGGCATTCCGCCGCCGCCGCCTGTTTTGTCGCCTAAAATAATGGCATAAGGCGCTTTTCTCATTCTGTTGACGAAATCGTTGGTAGCACTGTAGGTCATGCGGTTGGTAAGAATCACAACCGGTCTCAACCATTGAACATTTTTGTTGGCAGGAGTAAACAATTTGATGGGCGTAGAAAAATCGGTATGCCCCGGACCGGTTTTATGGCAAAGATAACCGGTGAGCGTTTTTTCAGTAAAAAAGTAGGAAGCCAATTGTTCAGCTCCGCTCATGTATCCGCCACCATTGTTTCGTACGTCCAGAATAATTCCCTTGCAATTGGAAAAATATTTGAAAATGTAGCCAATGTTGGTGCCGCTGAAATCGCTGGTGAAATCTCCATAATAAATGTACCCGATATTTCCATTATCGATTTTCTGATAACGCATTCCGCCGGCAATTCTATAGTTTTCACCTAAATAACGATCTGAATAAATAATATCCGAACTGAAATTTTCAGGATAATCGGTGTACCATTTCCAGTAACGGCTGACGTCAAAACCGGAATAAAGGTTTACGTGTCCATCCTTTAATTCTTCCAGCATTTTGCCAAGAAAATCAAAAAAATCCAAATCTGTTTTTATGTACGGAATCCTTTGATGATAAGCAGTGTAGATGGAATCCCAGTCAATATTTTTGTAATCGAGATAACAGTATTTGGAGTCGATAATTTCCCATAAAGCATTAAAATTTCCCTCATAACTATTGGGTTGAATAACAGGTTCATCCATACACGAATGAAAAAGCATTCCCAAGAATGAAAGCAAAATGATATGTTTTTTCATGAAAAAACTTGTTGATTAGTAGTTATAAGTGCTGTTGAAACCAGAAGGCGCCCGATTTTTTGTTCCTTCAAACTTGTAAAAATCGTAAATGTATCCGACATGAAAACTTAAATCGTTTCTTTTAAATATCATTTGATTGGCTTCAAACTTTAAATTTTCGTTTCTAAAACCAAAACGTAAAGTAGTGTGATTGAAAGGAATATCCAGCGATAGATTTTCAGTGAGCGACAGTTTGTTGTGTAATGAGGTGAAATGCAATGTATTAGAAAAATTTTGCAATTCAAAAATTTCATAATACGAAGCTCCCTGTTCAGGTACAAACATCACTCCGATAAAAGGCGCCTGCATGGAAAATCCCAAACGGAGCATGCGTTTCGGTGTTCTGATGCGATAAACAGCTTCCCCTGAAAGATTCAGGTTGGTACCAAGATCAATATTGAACGGATTATTCTGATTGCGGCTATTGGTTTTTCCCATAAAGTCGAGATCCCAAAGACATCCGGCAAGCAATAAAAGATTTTCATTGATATAAAAATGATGATGCATTCCCCAAGAAAAATTCATTCCCAAATACCACATTTCGCTCGTTTGAGCAGGGTTTTCCGTCAAACCAAAATTCATCTTGAAATGGTTTTCTTTTGAAAGACTGATATTTTCCGGAGAAACAAATTTTCTGTTGTCGTTTTCGTAACGAAATCCGGATCCGCTGTATTTCAATGGCGAAAGGTACGAATCCAACATGTTGATGGTAGAAAATCCAAAGGTGTTAGTGGAAGTTGTTAACGCTTTTTCGGATTGATTTGAACTTTGTGCATTTATCGAAAAACAGACAATAATTAAAATTCCAGCAATTAGAGAAGGCTTTATTAAGCCGAATCTACATGATGAGTGTTTAATCATATTTTTTTGTTTGAGGGAAATACCTGTATTTTGTATCATGTGGGTTGATAAATATCTGTTTCGTTGATTTTCAGAATGAATTTAGCGAATTAATAAACTTTTTTATCGGCTTGAATCAACAAAAATATAAAAAAAGCTGTAATTTTGCATTTCTTTCAGGGAAACTTTTATCCTTGAAATTTTTTTCACCGAAAAAAGGTATTGGATAAAAAAAATCGAATTACGATTTGATGGAATGATAACTAAAATAATGTTGATATGCTTTCACAAGAAGATGTTTTCAAAAAACTGATTGCTCATTGCAAGGAATATGGTTTTGTTTTTCCGTCGAGTGAAATTTACGACGGATTGAGTGCTGTTTATGACTATGGACAAAATGGTGTAGAACTTAAAAACAATATCAAAAAATATTGGTGGGACAGTATGGTCTTGCTTCATGAAAATGTAGTGGGTATCGATGCGGCTATTTTTATGCATCCCACGACGTGGAAAGCTTCGGGACATGTGGATGCTTTCAATGATCCGCTGATTGACAACAAAGACAGTAAAAAGCGCTATCGTGCCGATGTGCTCATAGAGGAATTGATAGCCAAATATGATGAAAAACTCGAAAAGGAAGTGGAAAAAGCAGCCAAACGTTTTGGCGAAAATTTCGATGAAAACCTCTTTCGGGCTACCAATGAGCGGGTGAAGGAGCATCAGGCAAAACGTGATGAAATCCATCGTCGATATGTTAAAGCTTTAAACGATAACGATTTGGCAGAATTGCGAGCAATTATTATCGACAATGAAATTGTTTGTCCGGTAAGTGGAACAAAAAACTGGACGGAAGTGCGCCAGTTTAATTTGATGTTCACTACCGAAATGGGTTCCAATGCCGACAGTGCCATGAAAATTTATTTACGTCCAGAAACGGCACAAGGAATTTTTGTTAATTTTCTGAATGTCCAGAAAACCGGAAGGATGAAAATTCCCTTTGGTATTGCACAAATAGGAAAAGCCTTCCGAAATGAAATTGTGGCGCGTCAGTTTATTTTCCGAATGCGGGAATTCGAGCAAATGGAAATGCAGTTTTTTGTTCGGCCGGGTGAGGAAATGAAATGGTTCGAATATTGGAAAGCATATCGAATGAAATGGCACAAAGCTTTGGGCTTGGGCGATCACAAATATCGTTTTCACGACCACGACAAGCTGGCACATTACGCCAATGCTGCTACCGATATTGAATTTGAATTGCCTTTTGGTTTTAAAGAAATTGAAGGGATTCATTCCCGTACCGATTTCGATTTGAAAAATCACGAAAAATATTCGGGGAAAAATTTGAAATACTACGATGCGGAATTGAAAGAATCTTATACTCCCTACGTGATTGAAACCTCTATCGGAGTGGACAGAACATTTCTTTCCATTATGGCTTCTGCTTATACAGAGGAAAAACTCGAAGATGGTGAAACGCGTGTGGTATTAAAACTTCCGCCGGTATTGGCTCCCGTAAAAATCGGAATTTTTCCGTTAATTAAAAAAGATGGACTGCCTGAGGTGGCACATAAAATTTTTGAAGATTTGAAATTCGATTTTAAATGTTTTTATGACGACAAAGATTCCATTGGAAAGCGATATCGTCGTCAGGATGCAATTGGGACACCATTCTGTATTACAGTCGATCATCAAACGCTTGAAGATGAAACTGTTACCATTCGTTATCGGGATTCCATGAAACAGGAACGTGTAAAAATCGAAGCATTATCTGCTATTCTGAACGAAAAAGGCAGTATGAAAAAACTCTTGAAACAACTGTAAAAACGGATTAAAGGTTAATTCCATCAGAATATAATTTATTTTTATGTTCTGAGGAACTCACATGTCTGAAATTATATTCCTTCGTGTTTGTGTATGTAATACATGTGGGTTTCTTAAAAAATTATTTGTTTTTCTACACAAAAGCCACGATAAGGTAGTAAAATCTTGAAGAAAAGTTTTTTCCATATTTTTTTAAAATCGATGAACCCCATTTGTATTTAGTAGGTTTTTGGTACACAAACCAACTTGTTTGATAGACGACTTTAATTCTTTGAAAAAAATCTTAAGTTTGTTAGAACATCAACGAATTATGAAATGGAACTTGCAGTTGAATTTTATTTTCTGGTTGCTTCTGTTCTTCTTATTTTAAGTATTGTAGCCGGTAAAACGGGTTATCGTTTTGGAGTCCCGGCGTTGTTGCTTTTTTTGCTTATAGGTATTCTTGCCGGAAGCGATGGATTGGGGATAGAGTTTAATTCTCCCAAACAAGCTCAGCTGGTTGGGGTGGTGGCTTTGAATATTATTTTATTTTCCGGCGGTATGGATACCCGTTTTTCGGAAATAAAACCAGTTCTTTGGCAAGGCATCATTCTGTCCACTTTTGGCGTATTGCTGACTGCATTTATTACAGGATGTTTCATCTACTGGTTGACAAATCATCTTTTCACTGCCATTACTTTCAGCTTATTGGAGTCGATGCTCTTGGGCAGCATCATGTCTTCTACCGATTCAGCTTCGGTTTTTTCTATTCTGCGTTCCAAAAAATTGTCCATCAAACACAACTTGCGTCCTTTGCTTGAATTGGAAAGCGGTAGCAATGACCCTATTGCTTATCTGTTGATGATTATTTTCATACAACTTTTACAATCTTCCGATATTAGTTCAGGTGAAGTAGTAGCCTTTTTCTTTCGTCAATTTATCATTGGCGCGATTTGTGGGTATATCTTATCGAAAATGGTCATTTTCATTATCAATCGGATTCGATTGGATTATGAAGGATTATATTCTGTACTCTTACTTTCGTTTCTGTTTTTTCTTTACAGTTTTACTTCTATTTTGGGCGGAAACGGTTATCTGGCTGTATATATTGGAGGGCTTTTTATTGGCAATCAGCGATTTGTCCACAAAAAAAGCAGCCTTAAATTTTTTGATGGACTAACATGGCTGTTTCAAATAATTATGTTCCTAACGCTTGGGCTTTTGGTCAATCCTCATGAACTTCTTCCCATAGCTGGAGCAGGGATATTGATTGGATTGTCCATGATTGTAATTTCGCGTCCCATTTCGGTTTTTATTCTCCTTTCTCCTTTCAGAAAAATTAATTTTAAAAGTAAACTTTTTGTTTCATGGGTCGGGTTGAGAGGCGCTGTACCGATAATTTTTGCTACTTATCCCTTGATGAGCGGAATACCGCAAGCCAGAATGATGTTCAACATAGTTTTTTTCATCACAATTCTTTCGTTGGTGCTTCAAGGTTCTACCATTCCTTTTGTTGCACGTCTGCTGAAATTATCCATGCCTTCCAAAGATAAACCCAAGTTGAAGGAATTTGACATAGATTTGCCTGAGGATATTAAATCGGCCATAAGCGAAATCACTGTTACCGAAGAAATGTTGCAAAAAGGTCGTAAACTGATGGATATCACCTTGCCCGATCAAACGCTGGCAGTAATGATTAAGCGGAACGATCATTTTTTTGTTCCTCGAGGAAATACCAAACTGGAAATCGGAGATACGGTACTGTTGATTGCCGATAATGACGAAATCATGAAAGAAACATTCAAGAAACTGGGTGTAGACAAGGAGTTTTAGAAAAGTTTCTTCATTCCTGATATTTTTTTCATTTCTCTTTATCTTTTGCTTGTAGAGCATGATAAATGAAAGGATAAATTCTGCAGGCTACACAGTAATTAAATGCCGATTCCAACAAAGCAAAGACAAAAAATACGGCTGCAAGGGCAATGCTGATGGATGGTAACTTCAGCAAGAAAAACAGAATCGTGATGAGGCTGAAAAAGCTGCCAATGCGTGCTGCAAAAATTTTTGGTCCGGCATTGATTAATTTTGATTCGACTTGCAACTTTTTTAATATCCATTTTGACGTCTTTGATAAAATACTCCATTCGGGTCGTTCTATAGCTCGAGCAGTGAAATCAAGCAACAGGAAAACTACCGGGACAATATTTGAAGTTACAAAATAAGACAGTAATAACACAACTGTAAACCCGGCATTCAATCGGGCGACGCTCTCATCAGTGATTTTATTTGTAATCGGGCAAAATATTTCAACTTTCATGATGTTTTTTTATTAGAATTTGTACAGCAAAATTACTTCTCTTTCAACTGCACGTAAATACCATTGAAAATGTATTTTATCTACCACAATTTAGGTACAGCATCCAACAAAGGATTGCTGCAATCGAAAAAAATTCGTTTGATTGTCAAGATAAAAAAGTGTAAATTTGCAACTTCAAAAAATAGTTATGAGCAATGATGAAATGGTGCTGCGCACCGAACATTTGGTAAAACGTTACGGCAAAAGAACCGTAGTAGATGATGTTTCCATTGAAGTTCGGCAAGGTGAAATTGTAGGTTTGTTGGGACCGAATGGTGCCGGCAAAACGACTACTTTTTACATGGTTGTGGGATTGGTAACGCCTAACGCCGGTAAAATTTTCTTAAACGACATCGATATAACAAAATATCCTGTTTATAAACGTGCACAAAGCGGTATCGGATATTTGGCCCAAGAACCTTCCGTTTTCAGAAAAATGACGGTAGAAGACAATATTAAATCGGTGCTGGAAATGACAAAATTCACTAAAGAATATCAGAAAAAAAAATTGGAAACATTGATAGAAGAATTTAATCTGGAACATGTGAGAAAAAACATTGGTGACCGTTTGTCGGGTGGGGAGCGGAGAAGAACCGAAATAGCACGCTGTTTGGCTATCGAACCGCGTTTTATTTTGCTTGACGAGCCGTTTGCCGGAGTTGATCCTATTGCTGTTCAGGATATTCAGGATATTGTTTGGAAATTGAAGGATAAAAACATAGGTATTCTGATAACCGACCACAATGTAGATGAAACATTGGCCATCACCGATCGTGCCTATATGCTTTTCGATGGGCGAATCATGTTTCAGGGTTCTGCTCTTGAATTGTCCGAAAATCCGATTGTCCGTGAAAAATATCTGGGACGCGATTTTGAATTGAAAAAGAAAACAAAAGTTTAAATTTTCTGGTTCAAGCGTTAAAGCAAAACATGCCAAAAGGTTTTTTCTTTTTTTGAAAAATCAATCATGCCAAAAGCAACGTTTACTATTCTGGGTTGTGGTTCGGCTTTGCCTACCAAAAAAAATTTTCCAAGTTCTTTTTTACTCGACTTGCGCGAAAAGCAGTTTTTGATTGATTGCGGAGAAGGTGCTCAAATCAGACTTCGACAAATGGGACTGAAAACCAATCGCTTGGGGCACATTTTTATTTCTCATCTACATGGTGATCATTGTCTGGGTTTGTTGGGACTGATTTCTTCTTTTTCCATGTTACATCGTACAGCCGATCTACATATACATGCTCATCCCGACTTGGAAAAAATAATGGACGTTCCTTTGCACTATTTTTCTGCTGAAACCCCCTTTCAATTGTTTTTCCATCCATTCAATCCACAAGTGAACGAACTGATTTATGAGGATCGTACGGTAAAAGTTTCGACCATCCCGCTGAAACACAAGGTGCCAACTTGTGGTTTTCTGTTTGAAGAAAAACCGCTCGAAAGACATTTGATACGAGAAATGATCGATTTCTACCGTATCCCTGTTTCGCAGTTGCATAAAATCAAGCAGGGAGAGGATTTTGTTACCGAAGATGGGGAAGTTGTTCCGAATAAGCGACTAACTTATGAAAATGTCCCTCCCAAGCGTTTTGCCTATTGTTCTGATACGGCTTACGACGAAAGTATTGTGCCCATTATTCGTCAGGTAGATTGTCTGTATCATGAAGCTACTTTTTTGGAAGAAGATATAGTGAGGGCAGATAAGACGCTTCATTCCACAGCACTTCAGGCAGCCGAAATTGCAAAAAAAGCCGAAGTGGGGAAATTGATTATCGGACATTATTCAGCGCGTTATGCTGACCAGTCTGTGCTTTTGAATGAAGCTGCTTCCGTTTTTCAACAGGTTATTGCAGGGCAGGATATGGGCGTGTATGAAATATAAAGGGAAAGCTCGAATGTAAAATGATTATCGATTTATGGGAAAAATGCGAATTGATATTATTTCTGCTGTTCCACAATTGTTGGAAAGTCCATTGAATCATTCCATTGTAAAAAGAGCACAGGAAAAGCATTTGGTGGAGATTTTCGTACACAATTTGCACGATTACAGTTACGATAAACGACGAAATGTTGACGACTATGCCTTTGGTTTCAGTGCCGGAATGGTATTGAGAATTGAACCTATCGATCGAGTAATTTCAAAACTCAAGCAAGAAAGAAATTATGATGAAATTATTTACACTTCGCCTGATGGAGAAATGTTTAATCAAAAAATTGCCAATCAGCTTTCTCTATGTGAAAATATCATCATTCTTTGCGGTCATTATAAGGGTGTTGATCAGCGGGTGCGCGATCATTTGATTACACGCGAAATCAGTGTGGGAGATTATGTGCTCACAGGGGGTGAACTTCCTGCAGCCATCATGACTGATGCTATTGTCCGTCTGTTGCCGGGTGCTATTGGAGATGAAACTTCGGCTTTGCTTGATTCGTTTCAGGACAACTTGTTGGCGCCGCCGGTTTATACTCGTCCGGCAGATTATAAAGGTTGGAAAGTTCCGGATGTTTTGCTATCGGGTCATGAAGCCAATATCCGACAATGGCTACACGCACAGTCGGTAGAACGAACGCGGCGACGTCGTCCCGATTTGTTGGAGGAATAATTTTTACGTAATGAAAAAAGCTCCTATTGATAGCACTACTTCAACAGGAGCTTTTTATAACACAATCTAACTATATTCTATCTTAAGAGAAAAAGATTCCTCCATTAATATCAATGTTAGTTCCTGTGATATAATCGGAATCATCCGAAACAAGAAATAATACAAGGTCGGCAATGTCTCCGGCATCGCCTTCCCGTCGAAGCGGATATATTGCTTTCATTTTTTCCCTGTTTTCCGGTGTATTAAATCTGTCATGGAAAGAAGTAGCTATTGTACCCGGAGCAACAGCATTCACACGAATACCTTTTGGTCCCAATTCCTTAGCCATGGAACGAGTGAAAGTCATGACAGCACCTTTTGCCGAGGCATACATGGAAGCTCCTTGTCCGCCACCGTCTCTGGCTGCGAGTGACGAAAAATTCACAATCGCGCCGCCATTTGTCATATGGGGAACAACTTCGCGGGTACAAAGCCAGCAACTTTTCATGTTCACATCCATTAAAAGATTATACCATGCTTCATCTTGCTCGGTGATTTCTTTTCTTCCACAAATACCGCCAACTACGTTGACCAGTATGTCAATTCTATTTCCAAAAGCAGCTATACCGGCATCAAATAATTTTTTTACTTCCTCTGCTTTTGTCATGTCGCCTTGAACGATAATACCTTCACCACCATTTTCCTGTATCATTTTCAAAGTTTCTTTAGCATCTTCGAGATTGTCAAAATAATTGACAACAACTTTTGCTCCTTCAGAAGCCAATTTAATTGATACTGCTCTTCCTAGATCCCTAGCTCCACCAGTTATGATGGCAACTTTTCCTTTTAATTTCATAATTATAATATTTTTAATTGATTATTTTATGTGTTCTATTTTTCCTACCGTTAAAAATATTGATCCTAACGACAACGGTACCAACGCCGCCAGCAAACCAAAAAGTAATGGCCAACTGGTAATTTGTGCAGAAAATAAAATGGCCAAAATGGTTCCGAGTACGGCTGCTGCTCCACCCAATCCTGCTAAAGAACCAACTGATGGCCCACTGTGTAAATCACTTGGAATAGTTTGAATGTTGGTCATTGTAAATTGGAAGCCACCCAATACAAATGCCATTAAAACGACTGCCAATATTGCATTGGAAGCCAATACAGAAGCTATTACGGAAGGAATAATTATTAATCCTCCAACTATCATTGCTATTTTTCTGGCCTTGTCAACGGTTTTTCCGCTGCGAATTAGGTAACCTGAGAACCAACCACCGGTTAGACTTCCTATCATGGCTCCAAAATAGGGCACCCATGCAGAAAAAGCCAGTTCCGTGATATTCAGATTGAATTGTTCAACCAAATAAAGTGGAAGATACGTTACAAACATCCACCAGATGGGATCGAGAAAAAAACGACCTAAAATAACAGAATAATTCTTTTTATTTGATAGTAATTCTTTCCAACTTTTCCCTTTTTCGTTTACGTGTTGAGCTTCGGGCTGGCCGGTAAGAATGTATTCACGTTCTTTTTCCGTAATCCAGGGATGATCTTTTGGTCCTTTTTTGTTGATTATCAGCCAGGGAATAATCCAGATAAGTCCTAAAGAACCAACAATCAGGAAAGTAAGTCTCCATCCCAGCAACAAGTAAAGCATTAAAATTATGATAGGAGCAAGGATTGAACCGGCTGAAGCTGCTGCATTAAAAAGTCCCTGTGCAAAAGCTCTTTCTTTTTGAGGGAACCACTCGGCATTGCTTTTTACTGCCCCGGGCCACGGGCCAGCTTCCCCCAATCCAAGCATCATTCTGAAAGCGGTAAGTGAAAATTTTCCTTTTGCCAAAGAAGTTAGCGCATCTGCCATTCCCCAGATAGCAGCTGATATGACAAAGCCCTTTCGCGTACCAATTTTGTCGTACATTTTACCCGAAAACAACTGGCTAATACCATAGGCAATCATAAAAAATATGGTAATAGTTCCTAAAATTCCTTTAGCTTTCTTTGATGCTTCATCAGGTGTGGTATTTTTATCGATGATGCCTAAATCATAAGCTATCCCTTCTCTGTTCACCACTACTTTTTTATCTTTTTTCTCCAATAAGTGAGATGAAATCACTTCTGCTGTTTCTCCCTTTTTGTTTTTCAGCAAATAACTGTTTTTTTCTTTCAAAAAAACGGCTTCGTAATTTTTAGTGTTGGTTGAAAACTGATCAACTATGGAATATTCGACATTCGTTACCCACATGTAATTCAATGTACCTCTATCCAGATAGTTAATGATGGTTATGACCATAATTAATCCAATAATCCACCAACGCAATCCTTTGATTTTCATATATTTATATTTTTAAGAAATCCATCCTCATTGGGCTGAAAACATCGATCAAAATTCCATCTTCCAGACATATTGCTCCGTGTGGAGCGTCGGGTTCGATATAAAAGCCGTCTCCAGCCTCCAAAATCTGTTTTTCGCCATTTATCGAAACTTCAAATTTGCCACTGGCTACATAAGTAGTTTGTGAATGAAAGTGCTCATGAATATAACCGACCGCTCCTTTTTTAAAATGGACTTTTACCATCATGATTTGACCATCGTATCCCAAAATTTGTCTTGAAATACCTTCACCAGTGATTTCCGGTTTAATTTGCGACGCATGTAAAAAATTTAAACTTCTTGTTTTCATATCTGTGTAATTTATTTTGTTAATTCTGTGAAGTAATAATTGCCTCTGAATTCAACTGTTTGGTTATCTATTTTTATTGAATGCTCCCTGTCTTTATTAAAATCTTTATTCAGCGCAATCAGAAGAAATGTATTGTTTTCAACAGTTGATATTTTTACTGCCGAATATTCGTCATTATCAGCATAAAGTTCAGCATTTTTTATTGAGGTTTCAAAATTTTCTGTAATTTCCTTGTTTTCATCATAAAACCCATGTGGCTCAACTACTGAGACAAATGTGTGTTTTTTTACCATAGGTTGGCGCATCATAAATGCAGTTTCATTTCTGAGATTAAAATTTGGGTCACCAGCTCCTGTACGTGTCATCAGATATTCTGTGTTTGAATTACCTAATGTCGTAATCGTATAAAATCTATTTCCTTCAACCCACGTAAACTGAGTAACCGGTTTTTCGTTTTTCCCGATTGCCTCAACCCAAAGATGTTGATAACCATTTTTCGTTCCCAATGGATTTAATTGAGCAGTAAATTTTTGATATTGAATATTGGTAGAAATCATTTGACCTCTATAGTAAAAAGGGAAATCAAGTGTATGTGTAGAGTCGGAGATGATTCTAAAAATATCTATGACAATTGGATACGAAAATGTTTTGTTCTCGATTACAGCTACAGTTCGCTGCATTTTCACATTTTTATAGGCATTGTTTTCGCAGCCGGAAATGATTTGTATTTGATTACTTGAAAAGTCATAATATTGAATATCTGAATGATGAAGAGAGGAAACTTTAATATTGCCATTAAAATTACTTGTTTCATCTACTGTTACGGTATTATGGGCAATGGTTTGTGCAGCCCAGGAATGATTTTCTTTTGCATAATTTCCACCGCTTTTCGGTTCTATATTCAGAAAGCGGACAGCGCCATAATCGGTTAAAACGAAATTTCCTCCATCATACATAGAAATGGACAGTTTATCGTAATGACCATGTGATAATCCATGAGAAGTTGCTTTGAAGGTAAGACACATTTGTGTTTTATCTTTTTTCCCTGCTCTGATAATGCCTAATGCTCCTTCATCGCCATTAGCTCCATCTCGCAAAAGAACTGAGTGAAACTGTAAAGGTTCATATTTCACAATATTCAGCGACTTTGCTGTAGCAATGCCCGCATCCGATACGATGAATGATTTTTGCTGTTGTGCAATATCAAGTAGAAAAGTATTTTTTGGATTATTTTTATAGGCAATATCGACTGCGTAAACTATTTCTTGTGTTTTATAATTTTTTTTTAAAGCATCGTTCAAATAGAAAATATTTCCATTATAAGCACACTGAATCAAAGTATTGGTTGCTTTTAACAAAACACTGTCTCTATAACTAAAAATTTTCAATTCGGGCTGATTGTTTTCAATCACTTGAGCAAAAACCATAAATGGCCAAATAGCATAACGTTGATAATAAGGTCCTTCTGTATAATAGCCATCTGGCGAAAATAATACATCCAACTGACGTATAAATCCTGATTTATTGTCTTTGTTAGAACCATAAAGGGCTTTTTCAACCAGATTTTTATCACCCATAACATATCCGATCATACCTACCGAAGCTGTAGCCCATGTGCCGTGGTTGTGCATTTTGTTGAAAACCTCATTGTTGGCCGGACTCCCGTTCGAGATAAATTCTGCCATAGGGCGAAAGAGATTTTTTTCAAGGTTTGTCTTTTGAGAGGAATTTAGATAATCGTAAATGCAATCGTAAGCGAGAGCAGTATGGAATAGCCAGACACAATCGTTCAGCAATTGCCAGAATATTTTACCCGGTGTTTCTGATCTTTTGGATGGATGCAATCCTAAAGTAGGATATAATTCTGCATATTTCATCAGCATTTTCCGAACAAATTCAGCATATTCGCTTTTACCCGAAATTTGGTACATCGTTCCGGCTGCATTCATTTCATAGTAATTATTCTTGTGCTTTTCGTGTGTATATCCACCACCTTCATTCAATGGCAACGGAACAATAATTTCGGAATTCAATGCTTTATCGGCGATCGCTTTTAATTCGTTTACCGACTTGTCAAAGTTGGCATATTTTCCCAGTGATGCTTGTATTTCTTTTACTCCCTGCTTAGTCAGCAGCAGATTCGGATGTTGACCCGAAGCTGATATTAAAGCAGATAGACCAATGAATATCAATGAAGAAAAAATTTTTTTAGCTGTTTTGTTGTTTTTTTTCATAACGAAATAGATTGGTCGACCAATTAGTGTCGACAAAATTACTGTTTTAATTGCAGTATCCAAATTTTTTTAAATATTTTAATTCCTCTTGTGTTTTACTTCTTCAAAAAATAATTTTTTCGGTGTATTGTTTGTTCGGAGTTTTAAACACCATCAAGTAAATCCCTTTTTCTAAGGTTTTGGTAATAAGTTGTGTGTTAAGTGGAACCAACCAATTTAACAGTACTTTTCCCGACATATCGACCAAATATAGATTTCCAGTCTCAAAACTATTGAAAATTATCTGATGTTGTTGGATAAGCCATGTAAATGGCTTGAATGAAGTATTGGTATTTTTTATACCGGTGTTTGGGTTATTATAAAAAGAAGCACCTACTAAAGTTTTAACTGGCATGGATGAAGAAACTGTACCATTTATTTCGCTTGCACCCGGCAATTTTGCGGTGCTGTTTCTTTCTCTGCCTCTTATATCGTTGATGATTTCTGGGTAATCGGCCGTTACATAATTTACCAATTCCGAACCTATTGATGGCTCATACATGGGAATAGGAGTACTTACAGGAATCATTTTTGCATCTTTACCTGTTATTACTTGATTTTCGTCATAAGTAAAATTTGTGTATCGTCCAATATTCATCAAATTGTTTGACCAAGTTACATCCATTCCAGTTGCATTTGTCAAATCAATGCTTACGTTGTAATACGATGAAGAGGTATTATAAACGTGGTTGTTGGCAATGACCGTTCCGATTGGAGGCATAGTCAGTGATGAGCTGCTGTTGTAATTGATTCTGAAAGCCTGTGAGCAGTTGACGAAAGTATTGAAAACTACGGTTGCATTTTTTACTTGAAAATATTCGTTCAGTGCCGAATTTTCTTTTCCACGAACAATGCAAAGTGCTGCCCGATAATTTGTACCACGCAAATTTTCAAAATAATTATTATAAACGTTGTGATTTTCTCCAATAATTCTTACCCCTCCGGTATTAGAAATTCCATTGCCAAAAAAGTAATTTCCTTTCACGGTACATCCATTCCCATGACGTAATGTAAGCATACCTTTGCATTCGTAAAAAAGATTGTTATAATACGTATTTCCGCACGATTTATTCGAAATCGTTTCAATTTCGCCATTACAATGTTCAAAAAAATTATTCTTGACTGTTACTGCGGCGATTGTCATTGAGGTAGAGCTATCGCCTATGCGAATGATTTCCTGTCCGTTCAGTTCGTTGCCATTCGCATCGAGATTGGCATTTCGATACCCAAAATAATTCTCTGAAATTTCATGATTCACTGTTATTCCACTGGTAAGCCAAACTACCATTAAAGTTCCGGAATTGGTCTTATTTACAAATGAACAATGATCCACTTTATTGTTTTTTCCATAAATAGAAACCCATTTGCTGTCAACGGTACTGTCTAAAGGATTATAATTTTCTATGGCTGTATTCGTTAGTCTGCAATTTTCGGCAAGTTGAGAAGAAGAGGTTCTGAATGAAATAACATCCGAACCACTCAAGTTTCCATCTTTGAAATAAAGTCCGCTGACAACTATGTATTTACCGGAAAATTGGAGTTTTGAAGTTCCATTCAAAATTACGTTACCAGGAGTTTCTGCCATCAGTACAATTGGTTGCGATTCATTCCCGGTACCTCTGAAAGATATGGATTGATTGGTCCATGTGCCGTTTTTCATAACAATCGTGTCTCCCGCCGACCAACTGCCATTGTTGATTTCCGAAGCTGAAGTAACCGTCGTTTGTCGAGCATTTACGATGGTAAAACTCATAAAGAAAGTTATTAGTAAAAATAGTCTGCCGCTTGGGTTCGATGAAGTTAAAATCATAAAATTTTTTTAAGTAGGGAAAACAGATTGTTTTTTTCTGTTTTCCCTGATAGAATGCTTAAGCAATGAAAAATAAATTAAATATCATTGAATTAAACTCAATTCAAAGAAATTTTTGATACAGCTGTATGTCCATCAATACCGTTAAACTGAGCGATATATAAACCTTTTGACAGGTTGGTCGTCAAGCACCCATCCGTTTGGGCTGAAATTAATTCTGCTCCGGCAAGATTGAATATTTTTATTGTTCCTCTTGTGTTGGTCAGAATATTTTTACCGCTGGTCCAAATGGCAGCGCTACTATTTTTGGGTGTATTGACAGCATTGGCGCCTTCCACAAGAACTTTATCCCATGATTTTCCAACCCGTATGCCACCAATTTGAGCACTAATTCCTCGCTGGCGCAGATTGATTCCCAAACCGGCAGTGGCACTATAATCTGTTTGAGTATCTATAGCAACCAACTTGTTGGTTTGTTCGGCTTCCGATTTTGTTAAATCCGGATTGATGTACAGCGTAATTTTGTCATTGCTATCACCTGCGATTGTTTCATAAACTAAAACAAATAAATGATTAACATCGGGATACAAAGTTAATCCCGGAATAGAAGTAGACTCTACATAATCAGCAGCAGTAGAAGAATTCTTTGTAACAGCTACAAAAAGTTCTGAGCCATCTGCACTTACTTTTGCAAAAACTCTTCCACGTGTCATACTGGAGGAAGTTTTTGAACCTTCATAAGTAAAAAAATCGCGGTAAGAGCGATAGCTGTGGCTGGAAATATTGACCAAAAATGCCGTGTAGATTTTTTCTCCAACTACAGCTTTCAAAGTATCGCTCCCAAATTTTACAATTTTTGTAGAGATTCTTTGTGTAGCGCTTGTTGCACCCACTGCAGAATCCAATACTGCTACATTACCAATATTAGAACCTGCATAACCGGTGTAAAACAAAGCCCCCTCAGCAATTTTGGGACTCACACCGTAAGCTTCTGAAGATTTAGGAGAAACATGCCAATCATTATACCCTTCCAAATTACCACCAATAGGTGCAGTTTGAAAATACTCCGTAAAGATTTGTGCATTTGCCGTAAAAATGGCAACACAGAGCGAAAGTAGTAAAATTAACTTTTTCATAATGAATAAATTTAAAAGTGAAACATTATTATTTAATAAATCAAAAAATTCAAGTCTTTTCCATTATCCGGCAAATATTTAGAATAAAAATTTTTATAATTATCTGTTCCCATCGGAATATCGACTCTTTTCAATACCCAGCAAAAGTCTATTTGAACTTTATCCCACTCTTCAATTTGCTGATAGGGAAATTCAGTAGGAGATTTTCCTAAATAAGGGAGCAAAAATTCTATTGCCTTTGTGATACTTCTTCCATCGTTAGAAATAGCATGAAAAATATCTTGATTCATGGATTTTGCTATGAAAGCCATATCCATAAAATGGGTCAGATTATATACCGAATAACCAAATGCTTTTGTTCGTTGTAATTCTAAGGGTTGTGCACCATTGGGCTCTATTTGGGAGAAAATCCTTCTTTCCGGAAAAGTTTTTACAAATTTGTCCGCAACTTCGTTATTTTCTGTAAATAAAGCATATCTCACTACTTGCACGTCAAAAGCAGTTCCATGATTGTTTTTGGCATTATATTCTTCCTGACCGATTTCGGAAGTCAACATCCAGTTCAAGTACGACGAAAACCAATCTTTCAAAGCTGTTTGATCTTCCTTCGGAAACTTTTTGGAAGATTTCAGCAATTCAACCGCATCGAGCATTTCGACAAATGAATAACTGTCCAAGACACCTTCTCCGCGCCCCTTTCCATTGTTGCGTCCCGGAATGGTTTGCCCAAATTCCATGTTCGGATTCATTCTTGTTTTTTTATCGAGAAACCATTTTTTTAAATTCTCCACTGCTTTTTGGGCATATTGCTCATTATTGGTCAAATGATAGGCAAGCGACAAGATAATGACACTTCGAGTCATTTTGGAAAGCGGATTTCGATCAAATTTTTCGAGTTCAGGATTAGAAACACCGTCTTTTCGGATATATGGCAATCCATCTTTCGTATTCGGATTAGGCCACCAGTAACGCCCCATGCTCATATAATCATGCTTATCTCCACTTGCCGGTGTCAAAGGTTTATCCATCACCGTAGCAATCGTTGCCGACAAATTTTTATCGGCTTCCCGAATCACGGCTTTCACTACTTCAGAGTTAGAGTTTTTTGCATGGTCTATCTGATTCAAATTCCATATTCTTGGCTGAGCCTGTAAATTCAATACTGAAAGCAAAATCAGCAATCCTATCAAACAAGGAAATAACTTTTTCATTTAACTATTATTTTAGAAACAAATTTTTCGTTTTTATTTTCAACTGTTAACAAATAAATGCCTTGGCTATGCAATGTTATATTTTTATCTTCCGTTTTTATGATATTTTTCCCCATAAAATCGTACACATTTGTCAATGTTTTTGCTTCAATAAGAATAGATAAATTTCTGCCTGAAATAGAAAAAACAGTATTTTTGTTTCCGTCAATATTTTTCACTCCATTTGTTTGATTATTTTCAACTTCAGTTAGAAATGCCTTAATCTCATTTTCCATTTGAGTATGGTAAGCATCCGGAAAACCTCCATGGCCTCCACCCGGAACTGTTGTAAACTGATTCTTTACTCCCGCTGCATCCAAAGCGTTATGCAATGTAACCGACTGACTGTAAGGAACCGTAGGATCGGCATCACCGTGAATAATGTAAGTCGGCGGTGTGTTTGCATTCACATAATTAATCGGCGAAATGGAATTGATAAAATTTTGATCCGTGGAATGCGGGCCTAACCAATTGACCAACGAAGTATAAAACATGAAATTATTCAAATCGGCGGGTCCATATTTATCGATTACAGCCATTATTTTATAATTTCCTCCATGAAGCACACAATCGTTATCGTATAACGGATTGTTTTCAAGGTAACCGCTTATCAAGGCTAAATGACCGCCGGCGGAACCACCCTGAAATATAATTTTCATTGGGTCGATATTCAATTCCTTTGCATGATTCAATAAATACATCATCGCTCCGCGAACATCTTCCACTGCCGCAGGTGCAGTTGCTTCGCCCGTCATTCGATACTCTACATTGGCTACTGCGTAACTCCTATTGAAATAGAGATTAAAACCTCCCTGATCTTCTTTGTACCCGTGATTCCATCCGCCTCCATGCATATTTATTACAACCGGAACGGGTGCTTGAGGATTTAACGGATAATAGATATCCATACGGGTATTTTCGCTGTTTACGTTTTTATAAACAACATCGGTCAATCCATTATAGTTGGAAGGATAAGCCACTGATTTCAAAGTTTGAAAATGTATTGTAATAGTTTTCGATTGATTTGCAGCATTTCCCACTTCAACAAATAAACCCGTCGATATAATCAACGTATAATCTTTATTAACTCCAGGTGTGGTAGTAAATGTGACAGGAATGGTAACTACGTTGTCAACGATTTGGCAATATTCCAAAGGAATTGAAACGCCATTTAATAGAATAGTTCCCATACCAATATGTACATTTTTATTGAAAGTCAGAATTATATTCTTCTTCAGATTGGAATAAACTACTTCACCTTCGACAGGAGAAGAACTGCGTAAGGTCAATTCTGTAGCTTCCTGATAAGTTCGGGATATAATTTTATAAATATACAATCCGCTACCTGTATTATTAGCTATTCTCAGTTTGGTAGCACTGTTTCTCAAAAGCGGAATGACATAAATGCTGTCAGGCGATTTACGCGTAGTGTAAATACCTATTACTTGCCATTGACTATTCACTTGTTCCTCCAGTCGAAAACTCATGGCATCTGTTCCAGTGGCCGCATGAATTTCCAATTCTCCGACTGTGTTTAAGGTAGGAAATTCAACGGCTGCACCTTGTGAACTTTTATCCAGCAAAATACGATTCACATGTTTGTCTCCCGTAGCGCAAGTTACCGAACCAGTATACAGGTATGCTTTCACCAAATTAAAGCCTTTTATGGTCGAACTTGGATAACTCCCTGAAGTGTACGGAGTTGTTGTAACAATGCCCCAAGTTCCATCTCCAAATTCGGTCAGAATTTTATCCACAGTCGGATCAACTGGAGGAATTACTTCACCGGTATATTTCGTAAGTTCAATGTCGTCGACCACAAACCAGCCGGCATTTACATAATTTGGATCTGTAGAAGCGGTAGCATAAAATATAATCTTAAATGTTCCGGCATCATTGATTGGTAAAGTTATTTTTGAAAAACCGGGTGTAGCCGATTTATTTGGAAAAGTGAAAGAATCATAGGTCTGAAGAATAGTGGTGTCATTACCTATTACTTTTCCTACGTACAAAGTCATATAAGTAGCATTTGCATTCTTCGAAACATAAAATGAAAGCGTATCAGCACCCGAAACTTCAGGACTAATCAGATTTTTATTGTATCTTCCCGAGCCTGTAGTATCAAACTTGGCTGCATACATACCGGAAAAAGTTAATCCGGTATGATTAAGCGAACTGGTAGAATTACACTGCCGAATCCAACCTGAAGGTGTGGATAGAGAAAATCCTTCCTGAAATTGATATTCTGTGGCATTCAATATGAAAACACCAAATAGAATAAAGAGAAATACACTGACCGTTTTTTTCATAAGCTTTATGTTCCAAGTTTCATATCTGCATTTTTTCATGCAGACATGATTGCTTGGTTAATAAGTTATTGAATAGCGATTTTTTGGAATTTGGTTTCACCATTTTGATTGTTGAATTTAACAATATAAATTCCTGAAGGCAGGTCAGTCTGAACAGTTTTGACATTTCTTACCGATTCTATCAAGCCTCCCTGCATATTGAAAATACGTATATCGCCCGTTTCGGGACAAACAATTTTTTTATTTACTACAGTGATATTCGGATTATTTTTTAAATTATCCATTCCAGTAATCAACGTTGTAAATTCAATAGCAGAAGAAAGGAATGAATCAGAATAATTTATATCCCCATCCCCGATGGCTTGAACCTTGTAAGAATATGCTGTGGATGCAGACAAATTGGTTATATCAAAACTGTTAATGGTTTGCCCACTAACACTGAATGGCGCTCCTTCAATTAACGTTGATCCTTGATAAACATAAATTTTATAGCCTGTTGCATTTTCTACCGGAGTCCAATTAGCTGTAGCTCCTGACGAGGTAACATTGGATGCATCCAAAACAACCGGTTTAGCCAACAAAACGGGATTGGTATTGCGAGTAATAATTTGCCAAATATAAATCACTCCATTGGTGGGATTTTCAATTCTGAGTTTAGTCGGTGAAGTTTTTTCCAAAGAAATAATATAAATGGAATCGGTGCCTGCAGCTTTCGAATTGGCATCATAAACGTAAGGAGAACCAATAGCCGACCACGAATTGGTACTTGGATTGAATTCTTTTAACTGGAAGCCGTTTCCTGCAGTACCAGCCGTAGCGTGAATTTCAATTTGTTTGAAAGCATTGACCGTTGGAAGAGCTACATTCCCACCATTAGCCAATTTATCGATTGCGATCCTATTGACATGCGATTCTCCTTTGATTCCTCTCATTGAACCTACACACAAGGTAGCAGCCGTTAGATTAAATCCATTTACCGAATAGGTTGGATAAGAACCTGAAGACGGGGTACTACTTGCAATTTCTCCCCATGTGCCATCATCGAAATCGGTATGAATAGCATCGGTGGCATAAGGATCGAGGGTTGTAATTTCAGAAGAAGAAGCTGAAGGATCAGAATCGCTATAAGCTACACCGTCTCCTTTGGCAACAACTTGATAAGTGTAAGTCATTCCTGACATTAAGCCCGTTATCTCAACACTTGAAGTAGACTGCCCGCTAACAATAATGGTGCTAATTAAATTAGGCCCCAAATAAACTTTTACATCATATCCTATTGCGTTTTCAACCGGCGACCAATTAGCCGTAAACCCATTAGCTGTGGCATCGGAAGGAGTACCAACCGATGGGGCAGGAAGTGGGTTGGCTGTTGATTGCGCTGCTACTGCTTCTGACCAAGTTGAACAAATTCTAACATTACCTAATTTGTATATTTCCTTACTTGCACCTTGTACTTTAAATTGCAATGTCTGTAATGAGGTTTTTGTACTGCTTGTGGAAATTGCGTCACTTGCATCAGCAATTGGTTCTGATGCAGACCCAATGGTAGGATTGATATAAATATACGATACTTTATTGTCTAAATCATATTTAAGAACAATAAAATAGGTGGCGCTTACATCAGAATATTCTGTAGTAGACCATTTGATGTCTCCACTACTTGTACTTCCTCTTGTTGTACCAAATCGAAAATATGAAGTATTAACTGCTCCTTTCCCTACCCAAACTTGAACACCAGTATTTGAGCTTGGAGTACTTAAACTAATAATAGGGGATTGACTTTGTGATTGAGAAACTGAATTAGGAGTGTACAAAAAAGCAGCATAAACAGTTCCAGTAGTTAACGCTGATGAATTAAAATTTCTATAAACGCAATAATTAGTGGAATTGGGAGAATAATTTGCCAAATAATTACATACCATAGCTTTCCCCTGACCAGATAGAATATAGCTGCCACCTGAATTAGAGTAAGTTAAAGTAGAGCTTCCAATAACAAAATCGTCTGGCCAACCACCAATTGTTCCATACGTTGTCCAACCTGAATTATCTTTTAGTTTACTACCCTCTGGATAGTTAAATGTTTCATCTAGATAAACGGTTCCATTTGCCATAAATGTCAAGGCAATCATTGTGATAAGTAATGTAATTTTTTTCATAATTGTTAGATTTTAAATTGTGAATTTGTAAAGTGAATTCTTATTTAGAAATAAATTTTAGACTAAATGTTTTATTCGGTAACTGGATAAGGCAAAACAGCAAACCTTTTTGTTTTGTTGAAATTTTCATTTGCACCATTCCTTCGTTTGCTTCTATTTCATTTTGTTGAATTTGTTCACCCAGAGTATTGTATAGATTTACACTTATTTTCCCGGCTTTGGTATTGTGAATTGTCAATTGTGTAGTACCATTGAAAGGATTTGGCATTACAGAAATTTCATTATTTACAATGTTTTTCCATCCTACAATTTCATTTAGCTCATAGGTATAATTTTCAGGTGCTTCTGGTCCTGCACTTGTTTCATCCATTGGACCGTTAACGACCGGGAAAGCAATATTGTATTCGTCTGCTCCAATGTCTCTTATTCCAATTGCCGGTTGTCCTTCAAAATCAGTCGTAACAAAATCATAAGCAGTAGAAGCATTTACAGCAGGACTAGAAACAGTCAATTTATAAAGCGAGAAAGGTAATTTATTTTCACAATCCTGATCGAAAGCTCTACAATCAGTAACAATCATTTGTGGATCAATATTTTTTACTTGTGTATCGTTGTAACTTGTTAAGCCAATGGTAGCAGTTTCAGTCGGATACAAAATGTTGTTTACAAAAGATACGCCTGCCAGTGAAGCTGAACTATAATATTTTACCAATGGATTGGCTATGGCCGTAATAATATTGTTGGCAATCATACAGTTTATAGGAGGTTTTCTATAAGAACCGTTGTTATCGAAACCAATTTCTATATTCGATACATTGTTGATTAATGTATTGTTGGTAATGATAATATTTTCAGGTAAAAAATGACTGGACAGACTGGTAGATGAATTGGTTACATCTCCATTAGTAATTGTTAAGGCTGCATCCCATTTGTCACCAGTAAGTTCTTCAAAATAATTGTTGAAGATTTTGTGGTTTAATCCATACATCCTTACACCACCACATCCAATAATTCCTCCATTGAAAAGTGCGGTTTTATTTTCTCCAAACATGAAATTACCCTCCACTACACTACCTCGGCCTTGACGTAAACAAATGGTCCCAAGGCAACGTCGAAAAGTATTGTGCCGAATGGTATCACAATTGCTTTTTATCGAAATAATTTCAGGATCTCCATCGCAATTTTCAAATAAATTATATTCCACTACCGTATAAGCATTGAGGTTGCTCAAATCGCTTACACCGATACGGATTGTTTCTTTTTCATTATCCACGCGAGGCGTATTATCTCTAAAAATATTATGATCAATCTTGTCGTGTTGTGAAATAGCAGGAACTGTTCCATGACTACCATCAATGACAAGTAACGCTCCTATATCATGTTTGCCTTCAAAAAGATTATGATCAATTCTGTTGTGATGGCTTCTGCAAATTTCATTCTCCCATATTTCGCCTATTGTTATCCATTTCGAGTTTTTTGTAGCATCAGAATTCATGGTAAACCAGTTTCTAGTAATACGCACATAACTGCAACCTTCCATTTTGAAAATAGTGCTTACTGGACTGAGTTCAAATTTAAAACCCTCGTAAGTTACATAGCTTTGTCCCTGTGGATTGAAATAAGAAGCACCAGTAATTTTTGCTCCGAAAAGATTTTTCGATTTTATTAAAATTGGTTTTAAAGCTGAGCCTCCACGTGTTATTTTAATGCCACCGAGATTATAAGTTCCATCCAACACCAAAATAGTATCACCAGGATTCATATTAGCTAATGCATCTTTGAATTGTGCAACGGTAGATACTGTGCGTGTTATGGAAGAAACTTGAATTTCTGAAACTAATGCACCAATGTTTATTGGTCCTGATACAACAAAAGTAATGGGATTGGTTGTATCGCTTAAATCTCCCGTCCATCCGTTGAATTGATATCCTGATTGCAAAGTTATCGTTGCTTTGACACTAGTTCCTTCATAATAATTCGATTGTTGAGGTGATAATACTATCGTTGCCCCAGTTGGTTGCGTAATATTGACAGGATATTGAGCAGGTGGATTGGACGGATCAATAATTACTGTTGCGCCAATGGAATAATTTTTATCGACTATAAAAGAAATCGGATTATTCGCACCGCTTAAATCTCCCGTCCAACCTGTGAAAAGATAGTGTTCAGGGATCGATATGGAAGCTGTAACCTGCTCGTTTAATTGATAAACCGATTTTGAAGGCATTAGCGAAATCGTTCCATATGAGGGTTGAGTAATGCTGATGGTTCTATCGGTTGAAGAGCTCTGAAAAGTTACATCCGCTATCGGTGTTGTGCCAATATATATATCTTCCACAGCAATATCAGCCGTCCCTGCATTCATTGAGAATCGAATGGAATGGAAATCAAACGAGGTAGCGTCTCCCTTTATTTCTCTGAATGCAAACAGTTTATTCTGAACAACTCCATCAATGGCATATTGACATTTGGTGCCTGTATTGTCGATTTTTATCGAAATTCTTTTCCATGTATTGGTAGCATAAAGTGGCTGTGTCGACCAGCCAGAACTACCGTCGTACAATTTTATTTTCCCCGACGGAAGAAATTCCAACATAAAATTGCGACTGGTGTATGTGCCCAAATCGTACCCTGTAATGCTAAAATTGGCAGTAGGTAGTGATTTAATATTTATCCAGAAATCAATATAAACATCCCCACTTAATCCTGTAGCAGTCGAAGTATAAGGAATAAAATCCGTTTGAAGCGTAGTGCCGGCAGAGTAAAGGTGCAATGCTTGCACACCTGTTTTTACATAATTCACATCATTGGTGATTGCACCCATCCCTGAGGTTACTTTCCAATTATTTTGATTATTGACATTCCCTAAAATAAAATTTTCGGAATTTTCAAAAGAAGTATTCAGCACAATTTGAGCACTTAGCGGTTTGCTTAGGAATAGCATGAAATTCATCAGAATAATAAATCCGATTACTGTTTTAATTCTTTTTTTGTTAGAACATTCATTTGTTTGGGAATTTAGTTGGGTGTGAATATCCATTTTAATCCCTTTCAATTGGTCAACCAATTATTGGTCGACCAAAAATAATGCGTTTTTGTTTCAAATACAAATATTTTAGCAGTTATTTTTCAAAATATGTTGTAAAACATGGAATTGGTTGACCAAAGATTACGCTTATTTTTCATTTATTTCAGAAAAAATGGTTTTTGAAAGAAATTCCTTCAACGCAAGGCTGATTTCAGCTTTCTTATCCTTGTCAAAGCCACCATGTCCGCCACCATCGACGGTAATAAATACATTGTAAACACCCGATTGGTCAAGTTTCTCATGCAAAGCAACCGATTGCTGATAAGGAATGATTGGGTCGGCATTGCCATGAACAATGAAAACGGGAGGACTTGTTTTTTTAACGTAACTCAAAGGAGAAACTGCTTCGCGAAAAGATTTGTCATCTACTTTATCTCCCAACCAATTTGCCAGTGATTTCCATTTTTTTGCATCAATATTGTTGCCCGAAAAATCAGTTGGAGCATAATTGCTAATGATGGCAGCCACCCTCATGTCGATATTACTGGGACAATGGGTATCGAATCTGCGATCGTTTTCCAGTAAACCGGCCATAAGTGCCAAATGAGCTCCAGCAGAATTTCCGTCAATTACAATTTTATCAGGATTGATATTCAATTCTTTGGCATGTGTTTTCACATAAGTCAGCGCACAACGCACATCTTCGATTGCAGCAGGAGCCGGAGCAACCTGAACCAGCCGATATTCAACATTGATAACGGCAAATCCGGCTTTGAACCATGAACCGAAACCGGTCTGACTTTCCTTTGTTCCGTGATTCCAACCACCGCCGTGAATATGAATAACCGCAGGTGTGGGCTGTTCGCTTGCCGGATTGAAATAAATGTCCATACGACCGTCCCAACCGTTTACACGGGTATAAACTACATCCAATTTCGATTGATAATTTTCCGGAAACTGAACTTTTTTGACTGATTCATTAGAATTTTCTTGTGCTAAAATTCCAATGACAAACGTGGATAATAATAAAGCGGATAGAAGAATTTTTTTCATTTTTAAATAGTATTTGAATCGCATTTAATTGCTTATTTCAATTTACAAATCAGCTTATCGCCAGGATGCAAGGTAGCTGAATTTACAATGGTTTTATCATTGATACTGATGGAGTTACATCCCGAAATATTCACCAGCACTTGCTGACAACCCAAAGCCGAAATCGTTACTGCATTGTCTTTTTCCTGAACAAAAAGATCGGTTTCTTTTAAGAAGGTAATTATCAAGTTTTTAAGCTTTATTTTTTTGACATTCAGTAAATAAGCATTCTGCTGATTGGTTAATGAACAGAATCGGGTTCCTTCGGCCACATACGAAAGTTGATTGACTTTCCAGCCCTTTAAATCCGGTTGAGCATCCAGTTCGTTGATTCGATTGCCGTAGCCATTGAAAGGATAAACGATTGTAACAAAATTGAAATCTTTTTCATTCTCTTTTTCAACAATGCTCCATTGTTTACCTCTTGCACCCGATTGAGAAACCTGACTCACCGGAAGCAATTGGAAAATATCACAGCCCATTGCATCCGGAAAAACGGAACGTATTAATTCAGGCCTTTTTTCTATTGTATAATGTCCTTGCCAAACCTGTTTGTAAGTATGTGGCTTTTCTGAAGTAAAATTGTCTTTTACAATCCAAAAATCGTTTTTTACGAAAATAACCTGACGCGAATAATCGACTTCGATATTTTTAAAACCATCATGGCTGCCAACAAAAACATCATAGTCTTTATTGCTTTGCCAAAGAAGGGTCTGAGGTTTGGGCAATATTCCAAACTTGCCAAAACCGGTTTTACCTTTGTTGGGAATCCATTCTTTACCCTGAAGTTCATTGTCTACCAAGGCAACATTTTTCGTTAATGAATTTTTAAATAATTCCAAATCGGATAATTTATAAAAAACCTGATAATTAGGTAAAATGATTTTACTATTTGCCATGGCTTGTACGCCGAGTATATCACCATGTTGATGGTCTGGTTTGTTTGGATCCAATCCGGCACTAATAATCATCATTTTGTCGTTTTTGCTCCAGCCTTGCCGCATCACATAATAGCGTGAGTCCGGAAATGAAAGGGAACCAAACGAAGGTTTTTTCTTTTCAATGGCATTCAACAGATTTAATTGTGTATCCTGTAGGAACCAAAACATTCCTGCATCTACCCGATTTTGAGCAAAATAGCCCATTTCAGGATTTTTAAAAAGTAAATACCCAAGTGTCATGGTTTCAGAAATATCTTCGGATTCTGCCCATGTTCTATCAGTGCAATCCTGCAAAACCGGAGCGGATTTATCGGGATATGCAATTTTGGCAAGTGTCGTAAAAAGTGATTGTAATTTGTTTTTCCACACTTGACTCACTTGAATTTGACTGATTTGTGCGAGTTGATATACATAAAAATAATTTTCAATATCACCCATGTGATAATGAACCGAACGTTCAAACTGGAAACCATCCGGATTTACTTCCCTTGTCAAATGTTCTTCCAAAATGCTCATTGAACGCTGATACCATAAATCTGTTCCCTTGAAATCGCGTAAAAGAATGGATAGCATTGCCAATGCGGACATGCCACGCGTTTGGTGGTTCCCTGGTCGGTATTTTGGATTGTTTTCATAAAGATTTTCGCCGTGTTGTAATAAGGTGGCAATCGTAACAAGCTGATCATGATCGCTGTAAATTTTTTCTCCCAAAAACAAATTGTGAACCGTCAACCAGTTTAATACCCGATAGCCGGTAATAAAAACCTCAAAAACTCCATTGCCGCCTTCCACTTTTTCATATTTTCCGGTTTGCAATGCATCAATCAGTGAATTTCGCTGATTGAGAAAATATTGAAAATACACCGGATTTTTCTTATCGTAAAAATAGGCAAATCCAACATCTAC
The DNA here is from genome assembly GCA_018433525.1 of Paludibacteraceae bacterium. Lineage (GTDB taxonomy): Bacteria > Bacteroidota > Bacteroidia > Bacteroidales > Paludibacteraceae > MVYY01. The sequence continues at coordinate 129,805 of JAHDRA010000012.1, read as the reverse complement.
CATTTTATGCTGACGGGCAAGATGTTGAAAAGGATGTGGTTTTACCGCTTCGCCGTTGGGATGATTGAACGGTAAAAGCCAGGGAGTTGTTGCTAAAAAGTCGGTCATCAGTTCCCTGGCACGACTTAAATGACCTGATTTGCTGTCGTACAATTGATTGTACTGCTCAAAACGTGCAGGTACAGTGTGCCAGTCATAAAAGAAACGTTCGGCAAACTTTTGTCGAAAATATTCGGCTAAGTCAGTTTCAGTGATTTTCCCATTTTTCGTCAGTTTGTTTTTTACACTGTCATTCAGATATTGAGCTAAATGTTCTGTAGAAATAACCGCATTAGCTGGAATTCGTTGCTGACCGAAAAGGAATGATCCACAAAATAAGCAAATGGCGGAAATTAAAATTTTCAACTGATTGTAATTCATTTGTTTGAGTTTTATTTTTCAAATCAACGTTAAATCGTTTATGCTTCTTCCCAAAGTTGTTGAATGGTTCTTAAATCCTTTGTCATGGCGTCAAATACTACTTGCGGATAAACCGATATTTTTCGATTTCCTTTTTCGGCACCACCCAAATCATATTCGCAATGCATGGAAATAGGAACGTTGATATGATATTTTTTCAAAAGCTTGAAATAATTTTTAAAATCAACCATTCCTTCACCAATCGGAGTATTGACAACTTTCCACTTGCCATTTACCTGTCCCCATTTATAATCTTTCAGTACAATGGTTTTTATTTGTGATCGAATCAATTCAAAACCATTGATCCACGAATTGGCACCTTCCACCATTGCATGACGAATGTCGTACTGTACGCCGAAATAATCCTTATCCACTTTTTCGAGCATTTTGTAAACTTCCCAAAGAGAAGCGCCTACAAGCGTTCCGGCATGGTTTTGATAACAACCCACGATTCCCAGTTTTCGATTCAATTCACTCATTTCTTTCAAATTGGAAGCATACATTTCCAAAGCTTCGGGTTGCGATTTATCGGCAGGATATTTGAACCAGTTCGTTCGATAGAATGGAATGTTACATTTTGCTGCACTTTCTATCACATTTCTGTCCTGTTCGTTATGAACATTCTCTATTGTTGTTGATAACATTACACAAGTTGAGCCTCCCTTTTTAATCTCGTCCACAGCTTTTGGCAAATCCGTTTCAACAGCAGCCGGTTCGACATGTCCATCCTTACGAACGGTCAAATCGATGCCAGCAAATCCCATTTCGGTTACTTTTTCACCCAACGACCTCCAATCGAGAAATTGAAGATGTTTGGAAAAAATGCAAACCGGAAGTTTTTCCTGACTACTGCTCATTGCCCACAATTTTTCGTTTAAACCTAACAGCGGCAGGGTCCCGACTGTCAACAAACTTCTTTTTAAGAATTCTCTTCTTGTAATACTTTCCATAATAAGCGGTAAGTTGATGAAAATTCAAATGTTGATTTTCTTCCAAAAGTTTTTAAAAAAAAATTGTGTTTTCTACTGACTTTCAGACATCAAAAAAATTATATTATTGCCTCTGAATTTCTAAGGCTGAATAAGCATTTTTTTCGATATCACTCCGTAAGAGGTTTTCATGCTTAAAAGATAAATACCTGGCAACATATTTCCAAAGTCTAAATATGCTTGGTGCTCTCCAACCGGTAAATTTTTATAGGAGGAAAACTCTTTTGCCCGTTGGCCATTAAGTAACATGCAACTAAATGCTACGTCCGAAGGCTGGTTTAAGGTAAAATTGACTTTTAATTTTTTGTTCTTTGAATCGTTAAAAAAAGAAAAATTGGAATTTTCCAAAATGGTTTTATTTAAAGCTGTTGAATTTACTTCTTCAATCGAAAAATCGGCAAAGCGTACGGATTCATCCCTTAAATCCTGGCTGGACAAAAGACTTCGATAAATTCCCCATTTGGGACGAATAAAATTATTATCAGGTCGGATAGTTAGTAAATGTTGATTTTCGTAATCCAATAAAACAATACCATCATTAATCCTTTTGATGGTGATGGCATAATTCCCATTTTCAGGATCGATTTTTATTCGTTCTGTAACTTCCACCCAAGAATTTTCTAACCATGAGAGGTAAATAGTTTTTAATTTGATTGCACTTTGATTGGAACTTTCGTAATAATTTAGTTCCAATCTGTTTGGATTCCCCTTTCGGGCAGTTAAAGCAAAGATTGGCGTATCTTCATCTCCTCCCACAGGCTTTATCTGATGAAGATGAGTGAAATTGGAGGAAGGTTGAAATCCAGTAGGAATTTTAAAAAACCACTTGTAAACCACTGTTTCTCCACTTGTTCCTTTTAAATTTTCCGGTGATGGTTCATACGTTTTAATTTCTACCCTTTGCCGGTCAAAATTTATACAACGGTCATTATCAGGGGTTACATGAATATAAAATTCAAAGACATATTTTTGTAAATCTTCATCCCAAACTTCCGCAATATGACGACCAAATTCCGGATGAGCACAATCGGGCGTTTCTACTACATTACCGCCATTTGGAGCAAAAATGCTGTTAATCAATTCATAGGTATTCCCCGGTCCGTTAGCTTCCAATAAAGTTTGAGACTTTAGAGTGAAGGAAGTAAATATAATTATCGTTGGAATGATGAGATATTTGTTTTTCATTTTGTTCTTTTGATTTTTAAGATTAATTCAAAATTTAACATTAATATTTTGTTAATCAATTTGATAACAAAAAATTTTCGATAACTTCCTAAGTTATTTCTTGTATTCAAGGTATCGCTGCAAAGCTTCTAAAAAATAATAGTCAGCATACGAGAGAGGAACATCAATTTCACTTTTTGCAGGATAGTTTCCTGTAGAATGTTTAAGAATAAAAAAACCATTTTTCCCCTTTTTAGATAGATATTTATCTGATGACAAATTTTTAAGAATGATAGTAGCTGTTTTAAAATATTCGGGTTTGTCTTTTACAAAAGTACTAAGTTCAATCAAAGCAGATGCCATAATGGCAGCAGCGGAAGCATCGCGTGGTTCAAAGGGGATATTGGGTGCATCGAAATCCCAATACGGTATTTTGTCTTTGGGTAATCGAGGATGATTTAATAAAAAAGAAGCAATTTTTTCTGCTTGATGTAAATACTCAACTTTCCCTGTTTCACGAAACATCATGGTAAAACCATATAGCGCCCAAGATTGTCCTCTTGCCCATGATGAACTGTCATTAAATCCTTGATGAGTTTGTTTTTTAATCACTTTCCCTGTTAAGGTGTCATAATCCACTACATGAAAACAGCTAAAATCTGAACGAAAATGATTTTTCATCGTTTTATCCGCATGAGAAATTGCTGCATTTATCATTGGCTGGTTATCTGTCATTTTCCCAACATTCATCAGAAACTCCAAATTCATCATATTATCTATAATTACTGGATATTGCCAGTTGCCAAAATCCCATGATTTGATGCAACCAACTTTAGGATGATAACGTTTCATTAATGAATTTGCTCCGTTGATAAGAACCGTTTTATAATCCGTGTTTTTTGTAATTCTATAGGCATTTCCATAGCTGCAATTTAAAATGAATCCCAAGTCGTGGGTATCAGTACGATACTGTGCTTTGTTAAGTAAAGTGGTAAAATGCTCAGCAGTTTTTTCAAATTTTTTGTTACCAGTAAGTTCGTAAATATACCATAAACTTCCAGGGAAAAAACCACTTGTCCAGTCTTTGTAGGACACTAAAACTATTTTCCCGTTTTCGAATGTTCTGGGTGTTTTATTGGAATCCCTGAATTGTACAATAGCAGCCGACAATTGTTCTTCGGATCTTTGAATTGCGGTTTGCACCCATTTCTCTTTCAGCGGATTTTTCGCTGAAAGAGAAATGGGATACAAAAAAATGAATATTAAGAAAAAAATCGAAACTCGTTTAGCTTTTATCATAATGAATATTTCTCCTGAAATAACAAAAATTTATCTCAAACCAATATTTCCTCCGTCAGTAGCTTTCCCTATTAAAGGAGATTTCTTTGAAAGGAGAAAACTTTTTTTCTCAAATCGGGGATTGTCGAAATAAAGATTTTGTGAGACAGCTCCGTTTTCTACTTTTGGTGCCGGACAATTATAAAAACAGCAGTTCTGAATTATGTTTTTATTACCTGAAAGTTTGACACTTGTCTTTGCCATTGAGTTGGAAAAAATAGAATTGGCAATGGAAACATTCACAATACCGTTTAGCTTTAGCATGGACTGTTTTTCGTCTTGGCCGATATTGTTAAAAACACAATGATTTACAAAAAGAAAACCTCCCAAAGTAGATTCGTCATTCCCTCCCCTGTAATAGTCCAAAGCGTGTTGGGTAAAATTGTCGAAAACCGAATTTTCAAATTTTACTATTTCTGCATTGTATGTCCCTTTATCATCTTTTTCTTCGCTCAGACTAAAACCACGAAAACAGTCTTTCATCACTGTATTGGTTACCACTATTGAGTCAGCATATGAACCTTTGTAAGCGCGATAAATGCTACCAGTTTTTACGTTAAAACCAGAAATTTCGCATTGATTCACTATTAAAGAAAAATGCGCAGCACCTTCACGAGAAGAAATAAAGGCGTATTTGGTTGGGAAATTCGATTCACTGTTACCATCAATCTTCACACCTTCAAGTTGTAGCTTTACATTATTTGAGATTTCGAACATGTAAGCATTTTCCTTGTCGGCTTTCATAATTATGATTGGTTTTACCTTATTGTCAGCTGAGCGAATAACCAAATTTTGGTTAATAGCCATTTTTTTTGTAACTACATGTTCTCCTGGCATCAGTAACAAGGTATCGTTATCGCCGGCATTTTTTACAGCTTTGGAAAGTAAATCAAGTCCTGCTTCTACAACTGTGGCTTTCCCAAAACGTTTTTCTGTTTTTGTAGTTTCGGTTATCTTATTTCTATACCATTCAGGACCACAATTATGTTTTGTTGCCATTGCTATAGTCGGATTTACGATATTGTTCTGAAAAGCGCCGATAACAGGAGTTGTTCTAACTTGTCCCAAAATGTCTTCTTTAATAAAAGCAAGTCTTTTAGCTGTTGTATTGGTATATACAATCTCTAAATCGTTCATTTTTGATTGAAAAATTTCACCTTTTACCGTTCCTTTCATTTCCAGGTTCCCCTTGCTATTCACCAAAATATTGTTGTCCAACATGATACCGTCCATCTGGTCGTAATATTTAATCAGTTCATCGGTATTTGGGCAATAAACCAAATTATTCAATAACAAGGTATTTTCAGGTTTTGCAATGCGGTTTCGAAATCCAAATCCTACTCCAAATGACCAAGGAGATGTACAATCATAATACGTATTATTGGCAACTATTACATTTTTTACAGGAGCATAACCATTGGCTGGTGAATTAGGAATGCCATTCATAATAGCCAAACTCGAACGGAAATCATCTCCAGCCAAACGATAAAAATAATTATTGAAAATTTTATGTCCTTCATTGATAACCCTTATTCCTCCGGTAAAAGCTTTACCATTACCAATAAACCAATTACCTGCTACTGTAGCATTGTTTCCGTGACGAAGCACTAAACTACCTTCGCATTCGTAAAAAGTATTATTAAGGAATGAATTATCTGTAGATTTGTTGGATATAATTTCCGTTTCTCCACTGCAATGTTCAAAATAATTCCCTTTTACTATTGTCTCTGAACTGTTGGTGCAAACTTCACTGGTACCAATACGAATGGTTTCTCCACCATTGGAACCGAGACGAGGTCGAAAACCGAAGTAATTTCTATAAATCAAATGTTGATTGTTGATGGAGTTTTCGTCATCGGGACAAACGATTAAAGTGGTTCCCAGATTTGTTTTGCCGGCAAAATAACAATTTCTTATCGTGTTTTTTTGTCCATAAAGGGCAATCCAATGGTCGGTTGAATCTTTCACTTTTTGGTTGAATTGGTCAACGACACATTCGGCTAAAACTGAATTAAAGGCATATTCTTTGGAGCCAGTTCTAAACTCAATTACCGTCTTTCTTGGAGTGTGTCCATTTCGAAATACAAGACCGGAAACATACAACCAGTTTCCCGACATTCTCAAGCACGATTCTCCTTCCAAACTGACTTTCCCCGAATTTTCAGCCAGAAGATAAATGTATTTGTTTTTCTCCCCATTTCCCTTGAATACCAATTGAGCATCTTTCCAAACTCCATTGCTCAAAATGATGCTGTCGCCGGGTAGTAGCAATTTGGATTTTTCATTAAATTGATCCAAGTTCATTACTTTATAACTTGTTCCCAATATCACCGAAAATGGGAGAAACATGAATAATAAAATGCCGAATGTTTTTTTCATTAAATTTAAATAGTTATGATGGAAAATTAATGAATAATGGCTGCCAAAAAGGCATTTTTAGCTTCTTCCAATTTTTGAACCGCCTCTTGTACTTGTCGCTCAATTGTATAAGACGAATCTCTAACTTTTTTGGCTGCTGTAATGGCATTGGTAAAAGCTGTTCTTGCTTCTGCTGGTGCTTGTCCGGGATCAGTACCTTCAGGTGTAGCAGCTAATAACTCTTGAGCTGCAATTATTGCATCATTCAGAGGACGTCTGTCAGAGATCCATAAACTGCTGTTAAATAATTTACCTGGCGATGCTAAAGTTCCATTTGCCTTAACAATATCAGCTATAGTTAAATCTGATTTTGCTAAAACTGCTTCTGCAGCAATCAAGACATTCAAATAATCTGCACAATATGTTTTGAAATTTGTTGAATCGCTCGAGTATTTAAAATCTCCTTTATTGTAACCCATTTTACAATTTTGAACTTTAGTTTTTTCTGCCGACACAAATTGACTGAAATCCTGTTTGTATTGTTCCAATGTTTTTGGAACTACTGTGTTTTCTTCGTCGGTTGAACACGATGCTCCAATTAATCCGATGAATAAAAAGAATAAGGAAAATTTCTTTATATTTTTCATGACGATAAAATTTTTGTTTGAAAATTTTTAATAGGTTGGATTTTGAGGAATTACCATTTCATTATTGGTGTCGATTTCAGCTTGTGGAATCGGGAGCAACAACCTTTCCTTGATATAAAATCTTTCTTCAGGCGGTTGCATGGGATTGTATTTTGAATAAAGCACTGCCCAATCTGTTTCAAAGGTATGTCTCCTTAAAATCTCCATCGGTTTGTCCGGATTGTCATACGATTTAGCCATGCGAAGCAAATCAAACCAGCGCTGATTCTCAAATGCAAGCTCCAAGCGTCTTTCGGCATATACAGCATCTAAAGCTTCTTCTTTTGAACCAAAAGGACCAATTCCATCTAGTCCGGCTCTTGCTCTGACATCATTAAGCGGATTGTGCGCATTTGCAAAATTCCCGTCCTGAGCCAAAATTTCGGCATAAAGCAATTTTATGTCGGCAAAACGTAAAATAATCCAGTCATTTTCACTTTGAAGCGGTTGGGTCATAGATGCATCCATATATTTGGAAATATAAGGCACTGAAACAGTTGACGATTTATTCCATACTTTGAAACAAGCATCCTTACGAGTATCATTTGGATTTGCATTGAACAAGTTCATCAACTCATAAGTGGGATTATTATAACCAAGCGGTGTTCCGATTTTTAAGAATAAGTTTGCAGAACCCAAAGGTGCAAAAGTGCCCCAGAATGGTGAACCAATGCCGGAACTACCGCCTTTGTATCGTACGGCAAAAATTATTTCCTTGTTCATTTCGTTGCTAATACTGAAAATATTTGCATAAGCACCTGTACCAGTTAACAAACCATGTGGCGATAGTGTTAGAATGTCTTCCAATTCTTTTTTAGCCAATGATAAATTATCCTTTCCGCCCAACATCATGTAAGCCTTGGCCAACATTCCTTTGGCTGCCCACTTGGTGGCTCTTCCCAAGTCTGTTGCTGAGTAGGTGGAAGGTAATTCTTCAACTGCCTTTTTCAAATCGGGAATAATTATTTCATTATAGATTTCAGAAACCGGCGAACGAGGAATTTTTTTTGCTTCATTTGGCCCGATAACTTTGGTTATTTTAAACATATCGCCAAACAAATTGACCAGCGTGTAATAATGATAAGCTCTCAAAAACAAAAGTTCACCTTCATATTGTGCTCTGAGTGATTCATTTGCAACATAACTATTGTCTCTTACAGAAGGTAGCACTGCGTTAATATTGGAAATATTCTGGAAAATTTTATACCAGTAATCGCGCAAAGCAGGTAAACTTGGAGAAAGCCTAAAAGAAGCTATATCGGTTTGATCAATTCTGATTGTTGCACTCGAGCCTGTTTCACTTTGACATGAATTGTCGCTCCTGAGTTCGGTATACATCCATTCATCTTTCTGTATATTTGCGAGGCCAGCATAGCAGCCGATTACTCCCTGATTGATTCGTATAGGGGTTGTATAGAAATCAACCTGTGTAAGTACTGACTCAGGCTTGTCCGTAAGGAAGTCTTCACAACTTGTCAAAAAGAATCCACACAGCGAAATTGCTGTAATAAATATTTTATTTTTCATATTTGTATTTTTATTTAGTATGGTCATAATAAAAAGCTCCTTAATTAAAAATTAATATCCAATCCTGCCGTAAAAGTTCTGTTCAAAGGGAAAGCACCACGTTGATAACCGTCTACCAATGGGCTAGTGTAATTGCTAGCTGTTCTCCTTGCTTCAGGATTAATACCTCTATAACTCGGTGCCATGATATAAACCAAATTCTCGGCAGAAAAATATACTCTTAAATTTCTTAATTTCAATGATTTCAATAAGTTTTGAGGTAAAGTATATCCTAAAGTGAAATCACGAATTGCGCCATAAGAACCATCTTCTATGCAGTAGTCAGTCAACATCAAATCGCTACCAGAAGTAGTATTGGAATAAACGGTTTTTCCATCTCCTGGAAACATGGGACTCACATATCGATTGTTGGTGTAAGCCTTGTTGTAGCGCAGTTGTTCATTATAATTTACATTGCCATTGATAATGTCAATGCCTTGAACGCCTTGAATCAAAAAACTTAAATCAAAGTTTTTATAAGTAAAAGTATTGGTTATTCCCCATGTAAAATCAGGGAATGGATCTCCTAAAACAGTACGGTCTTCGGTATCAATTTTATTGTCGCCATTGATATTCACTACTTTAATTCCTCCTACAATAGGTGCAAATTTGGTGTAAGTAAACGGATTGCCGTTTTTATCTTTTAAGGCCTTTGCTGCTGCTACTTCTTCAAAAGTTGTATATACGCCATCGGTTTTATAACCGTAATACTGAATGGCCGGCTCTCCCACTATGGCACGATATACTTCACTCCTTTCTCCGAAATTATCTTCATATTCCTTGTCTCCGTAATTTAAGAGCTTATTTTTGTTGGTGGAAAAATTCGCTGAAGTTTTCCATGTAAATTTTTTATTAGCGATATTGGTCGTATTGAGCTCTATTTCTATTCCTTTGTTGTTTACCTTCCCAATATTGTTCCAATAAGATTGATGCCCGGTAATATACATGGCAGGTTGTTGTAGTAATAATTGAATCGTATTGGAATTATAATATTCTATCGAAAAGTTCAGTCTGCTGTTCAAAAAGCCAAAATCTATTCCGTAATTGGCTTCGGATGTTTGTTCCCAAGTAATATCGGGATTCCCTAACGAAGAACTGTTAGAAACCATTCCTTGTACCAACGTTCCATTTCCTGAACCCAGCACATAGTTGCTGGTGTTGATACTGTTCATGTAAGCATATTGAGGAATGTTGTTATTTCCTGTTAACCCATAACTGACGCGTAATTTTAAATTGGATAGCCATTCAAAATTCTTCATGAATTTCTCTTCAGAAGCACGCCACCCTGCTGAAAATGCGGGGAATGTACCCCATTTATTACCTTTGTAAAACTTTGAGCTCCCATCTGCTCTAAAACTGGCTGACATCATGTATTTGCCAAGATAAGCATAATTAAGACGGCCTAAGAGAGAAACCAGCGATTCGGTATAATAAAAAGAAGTTGTTCCATCAATAGAAGGACTGTCCAATAGAATTTGAGAAGCAAGATTGAAAGAAAGAATTTGTTCGTCGGGGAAATTGGTACCTACAATCCTGTTATAATTGTCATTGGTTTGTTGCATGGTGAAACCCAATAAGGCATCAAATTCGTGATTGCTGATTTTCTTATTGTAGTTCAGGGTATTTTCAGAAAGTAATTCCCTATGCGTAGTCAGTTGTCGGGTAAGGGAATTTGGATTTCCTGCCTTGTTGGCAGAGGTTTGTTCTTTTTTGTTGTATTCTCTAAATAAAAGATATGCTCCATTGGAAGTTTTGAATTGTAATCCGGGTAATAGATTTAAAGTCAAATAAATATTACCCTGAAATCTGTAGTCGTCAGTAAAGATACTGGTTCGTTCCCTGATGGAGACAGGATTCTGATTACTTGAATTCCAAACCGTAACTCCCGGCAAGCTCCAAACCTCATTGTTGTAGCCTATACCGCTAATATTAATGCCATTAAAGTCGCTTGGCTGAGCATAATCTCCAGCAACTTTACCGGTTAAGGCAGCGGTGGCTTCGTTATGCCTGATTGGCAGCCAAGACGGGAATCGCATATAATCAGTTAAATCCACAGCAGGTCGTTCTTGTCGGCTATAAGTAGGTGAAAGATTTACTCCTAAAGTGGCTGCTTTAGATAACTTGGCATCCAATTTGGCTCTAAAAGTAAATTTGTCATAAGTACTGTTCAACATGATCCCATCTTCATTTACGTAGTTTCCCGAAACAAAATATTTCAAATTTTTATCACCTCCTGAAGCACTCAGTTGGTAATTCTGCATGGTTCCACGATCTCTCAACCCTTCATTGAGCCAATCGGTAGGTTGATCATCCAAATATTTCATAATCAGGTAGCCTGCCTTTTCAGGTTCTGTTATTTTATTAAATGCCATTGTCTCGGTGGCTATTCCATTAACGGCAGGATCCAGCTTTCTCATGTCAGCTTCACGATACAAAAGAGCCACATATTCTTCAGTACTTAACATGTCTGGAAGTTTCAATGGATTCCGAAAACCTGAATACATTTTGAAATTGTATTTGGGTTTGTTAATTTCTCCACTTTTTGTGGTGATCAGTATGACTCCTCCTGCGGCTCTTGAACCGTACAATGCTGCAGAGGAAGCATCTTTCAACACTTCAACAGACTGAACATCTGCCATGCTAACCATCGATAAGCCATCGGGAACTGGAAATCCATCTATTACTATCAATGGATCACTGCTTGCACTGATGGAACCCAAGCCACGAACACGAATTTTTGGAGCTGCACCGGCTTCTGGATTTACATTATTGATTTGAACGCCGGCAATTTTACCTTGTAACGCCTGATCTACTCTGGAAACCGGAATTTCATCCATTTTCTCGTTTTTTAAAGAAGAGACAGCTCCTGTCAAGTGAGATTTTTTTTGAGTGCCATAAGCTACAACAACAACTTCGTCAATGGTTTGGGTTTCTTCTTCCAAAATAACAGTAAGTTGTCCACTGGCAGGTATTGTTCTTTCTATTGTTTTGTAGCCAATATAAGAAAAAACCAGTACTGATTGTCTATCGGGGACGTCAATGTTGAATTTGCCATTGAAATCTGAAATTGTCCCCGTCCTGGAGCCTTTTACAGTAATATTGACACCAATTAATGGTTCTCTTTTAGTGTCCAACACTGTTCCAGTAACTTTAATTTGAGAAAATGCACTGATTGTACTAATAAATAATGCTATTAATACAAGAACTTCTCTCTTTAAGAATTTTGGTTTTTTTGTTCTTTTCATGTTTTTATGGTTTTATACGAATCTGTTTTACTATAAATCTTTGTATTTTTATTGAAAATGAGTAAATTATTATTGTTTTGATTTCATTCTTTATAAGACAAAAAAATTGGTCAACCAATTATTGGTCGACCAAAAATACGGTGTTTTTATAATAAAAAAAAATTTTTTTCAGGTTATTTTACGAAATATGTTGCAAAACATATTTTCAGACTTGTTGAGAATAAAAAAACTGCCTTTTTAACAATTTGAGAGCAGCTTTATTCCATTTAAGTTGAGTCTAAGGAAGTCTTAACGATTCAGTTTAGATATCTCAAGCCATACTCAAACTTTTCACTTTTAAGTTTTCAAGTTTCGTGCGAGCGAGAGTCATAACGCCTTGCACATGTTGGTAAAGCAAGGATGAGGCCAATTCTCCATTTTGCATTTTCACTGCATTGATCATTTCGGCGTGTTCTTTAATTACTACAAAAGGGTCGGTATTACATACCCTTTCTTTATTGTAGATGATGAGAATATCCGGAATAATGGTCATAAGCATGGATTTGATGACCGGATTGTGACTGCCTTCTGCTATGTTGCGGTGAAAAGCAAAGTCGTAACTGACACGTAAAATTTCATCATTATGGAATTTGATAAAATTCTGATGAGATTTTTCCATTGCCTCAATGTCTTCTTCGGTACGTCTTTCGGCACATAGCCGAATGGCATTCATTTCGAGGATGCATCTGGTTTCAACCAACGAATAAAAATCGTAACTCTGAAGATTTAAAACATCAGAAAGCAAGCCGTTTAATGAATTTATATCCAGCCCATTGAGAATAGTTCCACTCTGTGGAAGTGTTTTTACGATGCCATAAAATTCGAGTTTTTGTAATGCTTCGCGAATGTGTGTCCGCCCAAAACCAAAGTCGCTTGCCAATTTCCTTTCGGCAGGCAATCGATCTCCGGGTTTTAATTCACCTGACTCAATTAATTCTTTAATTTTATTGATTACTTCATCTGCAGGCGATTTTTGCTGGGCTTTCATCAATCGGATAAAATTATCTTCCATCATAATATTTGTAGTTTTTTCTGTTGACTTATTTGTTCCGAATATTTATCTGCCGAAAAAAAGGAAAAATTTTAAAATTATTTTTTAACCCGTTTAATTGGTTGACCAAAATTACACAAATTTTTTTACCTTCAAAATTTTTTCCAATAATTTGTTTTCTTCGTTTTAAATTTCTTTTTCTCAATTCCAAAAAACAACATTTTTCAAATTCGGCAATCAAAAATTGGGAAATAAATTCTTTTATTAGACTTTTTCATGATGTGGAATAAACAAAATCCTTTTATTTTCACTAATTTTGTCAGACAATTATGTCATTATTGCAGTAAATTATTGTTAGAAACATGCAACCATCAGAAATACAAGCTGTAAAACAACGTTTTGGAATTATTGGAAATTCTGAATTGTTAAATCGGGCTATCGACGTGGCCGTTCAGGTGGCGCCAACGGATTTATCGGTATTGATTACCGGCGAAAGCGGCGTTGGCAAGGAAAATTTTCCTCAAATTATTCATTATTACAGTCATCGCAAACACGGACCTTATATTGCCGTCAATTGTGGCGCCATACCTGAAGGAACGATTGATTCGGAACTGTTTGGGCACGAAAAAGGTTCATTCACCGGAGCTATGGCCGACCGAAAGGGCTATTTTGAAGTAGCAGACGGAGGTACTATTTTTTTGGATGAAGTGGGTGAGTTACCGCTTTCCACTCAGGTTCGCTTATTGCGTGTGCTCGAAACAGGTGAATTTATCAAGGTTGGTTCTTCAAAAATTCAGAAAACCAATGTTCGTGTTATTGCTGCCACCAATTTGAACATGACGCAGGCAGTTAGGGACGGACGTTTTCGGGAAGATTTGTATTATCGTTTAAATACCGTTCCCATTTATGTCCCGCCTTTGAGGGAAAGAAAAGAAGATATTGTTCTGTTGTTCAGAAAATTTGCAGCCGATTTTGCCGAAAAATACCACATGCCACCCATTAAACTTACGGAAGATGCAAAAAAACTGCTCACCGAATATTATTGGAATGGTAATGTTCGGCAACTTAAAAATATTACCGAACAAATTTCTGTCATTGAGCAGCAACGGGAAATTACAGCAGAAATTTTGAAACAATATCTGCCGAAGGATGAATTGGAGCGTTTTCCTGTTTTGTTGTCCAATCATCGAAGCGATCAGAAAACTTTCACTTCCGAGAGAGAAATCCTTTATCAGGTGCTTTTCGACATGAAACAGGATATGATAGAACTGAAAAAACTGGTTTACAATTTAATGAATGCTCAGGGCAATCAGGAACTGCTACAAAAAGACTTCCCTTTATCGTCTTCTTATGTTGCTCCGCATGAGACTTTTGTTCCGGCTACACCGGTGCCGGTGGACGTGATGAAACCTGTCAATAATTTGGGGCGCGAAGTAAATCAGTTTCCCAATACAAACAAACAAAATTCTTTTGAAGAAGCTGCTGAATTCCAAGAGATTGAAGATATACAAGAACCAATGACGCTCGAAGATATGGAACGCCAAATGATAAAGAAGACGCTCGAAAAGCATAAGGGCAAAAGAAAAGCAGCTGCTGAAGAATTGAAAATTTCAGAACGAACCCTGTACCGCAAAATAAAAGAATATGGAATTGAATAGAAAACCGAGAAACTCATTTTTTGGAAGAAACACGAAATCGGTCAAACTATTATCGGCAATTTTTTGTGGAACTTTTCTTCTTTTGGCTTCCTGTACCGTTTCATACAAATTCAATGGAGCTTCTATCGATTACACTAAAATCAAAACTATTTCCATTGCCGACTTTCCAAATGTTTCGGAGTTGGTTTATCCGCCTTTGTCGCAGCAGTTTTCCGAAGCGCTCCGCGATATTTACACCAAGCAGACCCAACTTCGGCTTGTCCGTCAAAATGGAGATTTGAATTTGGAAGGCGAGATTGTCGGCTATCAGCTTACGCCCATGTCCATTAGTGCCGACACCTATGCTTCCGAAACCAAACTGACGGTAACCGTTAAGGTTCGTTTTACCAATAAGGTGAATCCGGCAGATGATTTTGAAAAAACCTATTCGGCTTTTCAGGTTTTCGACAGCTCAAAAATGTTGAATGATGTGCAGGAAGAGTTGGTGAAGGCGATTATTACCGAGATTACTGAAAATATTTATAACGACACTGTTGCTAAATGGTAAGGAAATGTTTTTTCTGGTTTTTTTGAGCATTTAGGAATAATGACACAGGCAGAATTTTTAACACTTTTGCAGCATCCCGAAAGCATTACATCGGAACATACTCCTGATCTAAAAGATTTGGTAGAGCATTATCCCTATTTTTCGCAGGCAAGGATGCTTTATCTGAAAGCTCTTCAAGTGTCGGGTAGTATTCATTTTGAAAAAACCATTAAAACTGCAGTTGTCTATACTTCTCAACGTCGCTGGCTCTATCATTTTCTTTATCCGGAAGTTTTTGCAAAGGAAGTTTATCGTCGTCCCGAAAAAGGAAAACTTACAGGTTCTTATTTCGACTTATTGGATGTAGTTGAAAAGGAAGGAGGAGATTCAGGTCAGACTTTGAAAAATTTGGCCGATCAGTTGAAAAAAGCGCGAGCTATGGTGATGGAAAATCCACCGGCACCAGATGAAGAAGAACCCATTAAGAAGAAAGGGTCTACAAAATCGTCCGCACTCCAATCGGAATATTTTGCGGAAGAAATCATTCCTGAGCTTGAAATTTCAGAAGAATCGGTTAAAAGGTTAATTAAGAACAGAAAATACACTGAAGCATTGGAAATTTTAAAAAAATTAAATTTGAATAATCCGAAAAAAAGTGTTTACTTTGCAGACCAAATTCGTTTCTTGGAAAAAGTAATAGAAAACTTGAAAATTTAAATAATATACTTTTATGTACCTTTTGTTTACTATTTTAATTATAATTGCCTCCATTCTCCTGATACTTATTGTGTTGGTACAAAATTCAAAAGGAGGTGGACTGGCAGCGGGTTTTTCTTCTTCCAATCAATACATGGGAGTTCGCAAAACAGCCGATTTTCTGGAAAAAGCTACATGGGGATTAATTGCTTTCATTGTGGTGCTTTCCATTGGTGCCACCGGCATTCACGCCAATCAGAAATCCGGAGGAAGCGATTCCGAAATCAAAGAACAGTATCAAAAAGCCCAGGAAGAATTACCGGGCGTTGTAGCTCCCGATTTTGGTGAAACTCAAGGAGCAGGTAACAATCAGCAAGACAATAATGGCGGCCAGCAAAATAACGGAAATCAGCAGAAGGCTCCTCAAAAATTACCTGTTGTACCTGCAAAATAATTAGAAAAAATAGTCAACTTAATTTTGGAAAGCACGTTGAATATTCGATGTGCTTTTTTATCGATCATGAAACAAAAAAGACAGACAGGAAACTTTTCCCATCTGTCTTTCTTTTTTATGAATCGTTTGATTAGAAATTATATCTCACCCCCAGCGCAATACCTTCCCATGCTCCTCCGTAACTGGAAGGCAGTACGTACCAGCCGGGACGATAATCCAATGAAAGTTGCAAGGGAATATTGAAATTGAATTCAATACCGATTTGTCCAACAATTCCCAATGCCAGTCCATCATAGTCTTTATTGTTATGTTTTGACCAACTGCCAATTTGCGGTCCCAGGCCAACATACCAGTTAAAACCGGGAGAAAGTTCCGACAAGTCAAAAACCCATTGATAAACTCCTGCCAAATTGAATCCGTGATCGTAGTAAAATCCCAAATCACCTTCAATTCTGTTCTGACTGTTCAAGGGATGCTGATAGGAAACTTCCCCTCCGTATCCCAGTCTCACACCAAGCGCCTGACCTCTGACCTGAGCATTTAATCCCATAAAAGATGCCGAAGCAAGTAACAAAACAATTAATTTTTCTTTCATATTTTTCATTTTTTGGTTGATAATAAATACAGAAAAAATTGCGAAGCACAGAATTAAGAAATAGGTTCTGTCCAGTCGCCATTTATTTTAATGAGTTCGATCAATTTTTCCACCGCTTCTTCTTCAGGAATATTTTTTTCAACACAAATCTTTTTCTTGTATAAACTAACTTTACCTCGCCCTGCTCCAACGTATCCGTAATCGGCATCGGCCATTTCTCCTATTCCATTGACAATGCAACCCATAATGCCGATTTTTAATCCTTTTAAGTGAGAAGTTTTTGACTTTATTCGGGAAACAACGGTTTGAAGGTCGAACATTGTTCTACCGCAACCGGGACAGGAAATAAATTCGGTTTTTGAGATTCTTGCCCTTGTTGCCTGCAAAATTCCAAACGCTATGGAATTAAGTTTTTCGGACGGGATGGTTCCTTCATTTTTTAAAAAAATTCCATCGCCGAATCCCTCAACAAATAACATACCAAAATCAACCCCGGCTTTGATTTCCAAGTCTTCCTCTATGTTTTCTTTATAGCTTTGCGTAACGATTACGGGAACTGTGCAACCGGCATTCATAAGTGAATGAAAAAAAGCTTTTTGTTCAGCCGGTGCATTTTTATGATGGCTTTCGAGAATAACCACTGTATCGGCCGTGTTTTTAAGAAAATGCACATTTTCTTTTGTCAGTTCGGGGAACGACATTTTTAGGAACTTGATGCGGGAGGAATGTTTTATTATTTTTTCTTTTTCATCGATGTCAAAAATGGGAAAAACTTCATTGTGGATGTTTATTATCTGATTTTCGGCGAAATAATAATCGGGAGTAATCTCAAAATTTTCTTTTGTGTGAGCTATAACCACAGGAACATTATTTCCTCCTATATTTTCTACGGCATGTGTTGTCCGTCGATGATAATTGAAAGGAGAATGTTGGAAGTTTTTCTCGGCAATTATTGGTTCGTGATTTTTTTTTGCGTCAATATAAGAAATCAGTTTTCGAGCTACAGGAATTTCTGCTTCCGGGTCTTCGCTCAGCGAAACCCTTATGGTATCTCCAATTCCTTCGGAAAGAAGGGTGCCAATTCCCACTGCCGATTTGATTCGGCCTTCCTCTTCATTGCCTGCTTCCGTAACGCCCAAATGCAAAGGGAAATGAAAATTTTCAGCTTCCATCCTTTCCACCAGCATTCTAACCGAATGAATCATGGTAAGGGTGTTGGATGCTTTCATGGAAATCACCACGTTGTGAAAATTTTCTTCTCTGCAAATCCGAAGAAATTCCATGCATGATTCTACCATGCCTTCAGCCGTATCTCCATACCGATTCATAATTCTTTCGCTCAAAGAACCATGATTGACACCAATACGAAGCGCCGTTTGATGTTTATTACAAATATTCAGTAACTGTTTAAAGCGTTTTCTTATCCTTTCATATTCAGCTTTATATTCTTCATCACTATAATCGGAAGTAATGTTTCCTCTGTTGCTTCCCAGATAATTACCGGGATTGATACGGACTTTTTCTACATATTGAGCCACCACATCGGCCACATTGGCGTTAAAATGCACATCGGCCGACAACGGAGTTTGATACCCTTTATCACGCAATAAATCGTGAATTTTTTTTAAACTTTCCGCTTCTCTGTTTCCTTGAGTGGTAAAGCGAACCAGTTCACTGCCGGCACGAATCAGTCGGATGCATTGCTCTAACGATGCTTCTATGTTATTTGTGTCGGTATTGGTCATCGATTGAATTCTGATCGGTTGAGTGCCTCCCATCAAAAGTTGGCCGATGCGGACTTCGGTGCTGGGGCGACGCTGATAATTGAAAGGATCTATTTTCCACATGATGTTACGAAATTTTTTGCAAAAATACGGATTATTTATTCTCGAATCCTGTTATTTAAACAATTTAGAGCACAAATACATTTATTAAAAATAATTTAAAAACAATAATTATTATCAATATACGAAAAAAAAGGTAATTTCGTATATGAATTTCGACTGAAAAATGTATTTTTGTATAGATTTTTTTGATAAAATGACGCATTCTTATGATGATTTGGTCGCAACTTTTGAATCCAATCTGCGAAAGCTGATGGAGGATTTCAAGTCATTGCAGGAGGAAAATTCGTTGTTAAGAGCGCAGTTGAGCAATAAAGAACAAGATATTGAACTCTTAAAAGTCAAGTTTTCCGAGCTTCAAAAAAATTATGACCATTTGCGAATTGCTAAAACTTTGTCCCTTTCTGATGAAGATCGGATCAAGTCAAAGCAGCAAATCAACAAACTGGTGCGGGAAATTGATAAGTGTTTGGCTCTTTTGTTAAATGATTAGAGCGGTTATGAACGAAAACGATACTTTTTTAATAAATGTACAGATAGGCGGTTACAGGTTGCCATTGAGAATTGAACGCAAAGAAGAAGAGTTGTATCGATTGGCAGAAAAAGTTTTGGGAAAATATCTGGAAGTTTATCAAAAGAAATACAGTCACCGGTCGGCAGAAGAAGTTTTTATTTTTGTTGCCTACGAGCTTGCAGTAATGCTTGTCAGAAAAATGATGCAGCAGGATACTGCGCCTCTGGCAGAAAAAGTGTCTTCTCTGAATCAGGAACTGGAAAAATTATTGGCTGAAAAGTAATTTTCGAAGAATCGTTCTTCAAACAATTTTTCTCGCATTACGTTGTTTAGTTGGTTAAAAAAATTTTAACCCGAAGTTGTCAACGTTAATGCGTTTTTTTATTATCAAATTGAAATTGTAATTAATTGTTTATCAAATAAATATATATACGAAATGAATCTAATTATTGCCATTATAATATCTTTTGGTGTTGGTGTAGGCGGTAGTTTCATTTACTTCAAACGCAATCATAAAAAAGCTTTGAAAGAACTCGAAGCCGAAGCGGAGTTGATCAAAAAGAACAACCTGATTGAAGTAAAGGAAAAGTTTATTGCGCTGAAAGCCGAACACGAACAACAGGTACAGCAAAGAAATGCCAAAATTCAGGCAGCCGAGACCCGAATTCAACAGCGAGAAATGCAACTCAACCAAAAACAGGGAGAATTGCAGCGAAAAATGAATGAAGTGGATGTGATGAAAGAGAACTTGGAAAGTCAGTTTTTAACTGTCGAAAACAAGAAAAAGGAACTCGAACATTTGATCCGTCAGGCTCAGGAACAATTGGAAACTGTTTCTGGTCTTTCTTCCGAGCAGGCTAAAGAACGGCTTATCGAATCGCTGAAAGAAGAAGCCAAAACGGAAGCTATGGCTTATGTCAACGATATTATGGATGAAGCCAAGATGACTGCCAACAAGGAAGCCAAAAGAATTGTCATTCAGAGCATTCAACGGTTGGCTACTGAAACGGCCATCGAAAATTCCGTTACGGTGTTCCATATAGAGTCCGATGAAATCAAAGGTCGCATTATTGGGCGCGAGGGAAGAAATATTCGTGCACTTGAAGCTGCCACCGGAGTTGAAATCATTGTGGACGATACGCCCGAAGCCATTGTGCTGTCGGCTTTTGATCCCGTTCGACGCGAGATTGCACGGCTTTCTCTTCATCAGTTGGTTACCGATGGACGTATTCATCCGGCACGCATTGAAGAAGTGGTCAACAAGGTGCGTAAGCAGCTGGAAGAAGAAATTATTGAAGTAGGGAAACGTACCACCATCGATTTGGGGATTCATGGACTTCATCCTGAACTGATTCGTTTGGTGGGAAAAATGAAATATCGTTTTTCCTATGGTCAAAATTTGTTGCAACATTCACGAGAAACAGCCAATTTGTGTGCAACAATGGCTGCCGAGTTGGGCTTGAATGTAAAAAAAGCGAAAAGAGCCGGATTGCTGCATGACATAGGTAAAGTTCCGGACGATGAGCCGGAATTGCCACATGCAATACTTGGCATGAAACTTGCTGAAAAATACAAGGAAAAACCCGATATCTGCAACGCCATTGGAGCCCATCACGACGAAATCGAAATGGAATCGCTCATAGCTCCTATCGTTCAGGTATGCGATGCCATATCGGGCGCTCGTCCCGGAGCTCGTCGCGAAATTGTAGAAGCTTACATAAAGCGATTGAAGGATTTGGAAGATTTGGCACTTTCTTATCCGGGCGTTCTGAAAACTTATGCCATTCAGGCAGGAAGAGAATTGCGGGTGATTGTCGGTGCCGATAAAATAGATGATAAGGAAGCAGAATTGCTTTCATTCGATATAGCAAAACGCATACAGGATGAAATGACATATCCCGGTCAGGTTAAAATTACTGTTATCAGAGAAACAAGAGCAGTAAGCTATGCCAAGTAAGGATCTTTGAAATTATGGGGCTGCATGGATTTGACAACATGTAGAAAAGGTATGTAAGCATGTCGAGCGCTGAGTTTACGGCTCGTTAATCCCGAATCTCAAAAAATTAACTGGCGAAACTAATTACGCTCTCGCTGCTTGATCGAAGTATAGTAGATTAAGCTTTATCCCTGCACAAGGTGCGGGGACGAGACATCTTCCAAGCGCCCTCTCCTCGAGGCAGCTTGATACGGAGGTGCAGCAAAATCGAGGATAGTTGCATTTAGCCTCGTAAATGCAATGAAAACCATAGAGGATAAGGTACAGGTTGGTAGCTTCGGCCTTGCCTGTACACGAAAAACCAAGCGAAGCTAAGCATGTAGAAAGCATATTGTTTCCATGTTTGGACGAGGGTTCAACTCCCTCCAGCTCCACAAAATTCATTAATTTTCAATTACTTTATTAGGAATCGCACAAATTTATGCAAATTGTTGCATTTGTTTGTGCGTTTTTTATTTGAGTAAGCTTTTTGAATATCTTTAAATGGAAGTTTGCTTGTTTTTCATTTTTTCTCATGTTGAAATAGTTTTTTTCATCATTTTGGTAAAAGCTTTTTATCTTGCTTCATTAGTCTAACGCCATCTTAACATGCATTTTTTTTTGTAACTTTGTGCCCCAAATTTCAAAACAATTGGAAATGAATTTAGAACACACCATTCAACAGCTGGTTGAACAAGCTTTACAACAATTATATGGGTTGGAAATCGGTCAAAATCCTCTTCAAGTTCAGAAAACGCGAAAGGAATTTGAAGGCGATATGACGGTTGTGCTTTTTCCGTTCATCAAGTTATTACGCAAGTCTCCTGAACAGATAGGGAAAGAAATTGGCGATAATTTGTTGAAGAGTTCATCCGTGATTGAAGATTATAATGTGGTGAAAGGTTATCTGAATCTGAAAATTAGTGTTTCATATTGGCTCGAAAGGTTGAATGAGATATTTCTACAGAAGGATTTTTGGAAAGTTAAGCTGAAAGAAAATGCCGACTTGATGATGATTGAATATTCTTCACCCAACACCAACAAGCCCTTGCATCTGGGACATGTACGCAACAATTTGCTGGGATGGAGTATTGCTCAAATTCAGGAAGCCAATGGATGGAAAGTTGTTAAAACAAACTTGGTAAACGATCGAGGCATTCACATTTGTAAGTCCATGCTTGCTTGGAAATTGTTTGGTAATGGCGAAACGCCTCAAAGTTCAGGTTTAAAGGGTGATCATCTGGTGGGGAAATATTATGTGTTGTTCGATCAGGCGTATAAGCAACAAGTCAGGGAACTCGTCGAAGAAGGATGGAGCGAAGAGGAAGCCAAAAAATCGGCTCCGTTGATGCAGGAAGCTCAGAAAATGCTTTTGGCATGGGAAAACAACGATCCTGAAGTTCGTAAACTTTGGGAAACAATGAATGGTTGGGTCTATGAAGGTTTTAATGAAACCTATCGTAAATTGGGAATTGATT
Source organism: Paludibacteraceae bacterium (assembly GCA_018433525.1). Lineage (GTDB taxonomy): Bacteria > Bacteroidota > Bacteroidia > Bacteroidales > Paludibacteraceae > MVYY01. The sequence continues at coordinate 107,230 of JAHDRA010000012.1, read as the reverse complement.
TTGATAAAATTTATTACGAATCCGAAACCTATCTTGTTGGGAAAAAAATAGTTGAAGAGGGCTTGGGCAAAGGCATTTTTTATCGTCGTCCCGATGGTTCGGTTTGGGCTGATTTAAGGGATGACGGTCTGGACGAAAAATTACTGCTGAGAGCTGATGGCACTTCAGTGTATATGACTCAGGACATTGGCACGGCAAAAGTTCGTTATGATGATTTTCCTATCAAGAAAATGGTTTATGTGGTAGGGAATGAACAAAATTATCATTTTCAGGTTCTTTCCATTTTGCTCGACAAGTTGGGATTTGAATGGGGAAAAAGTCTGGTACATTTTTCCTACGGTATGGTTGAATTGCCGAACGGAAAAATGAAAAGTCGTGAAGGTACGGTGGTAGATGCAGATGATTTAATTGATGAAATGCTTCGAACAGCGCGTGAAACTTCTGAAGAACTGGGAAAACTTGATGGTTGTTCTCCCGAAGAAGTTGAAAATATCGTTCGTATGGTAGCATTGGGTGCCTTAAAATATTTTATATTGAAAGTGGATCCACGAAAGAACATGACTTTTAATCCAAAAGAATCGATAGATTTCAATGGAAATACAGGGCCTTTCATTCAATATACCCATGCACGGATTCGTTCGGTTTTGCGAAAAGCTCAAGAACAGTCAATTTCTTTTGGTAAATTGAATAACTTGAACCTTTCCATCTCTCAAAAGGAACGCTATCTTGTTCAACTTCTTACCGAATTTCCTCTAATGGTGAAGGAAGCAGGTGATGAATTTAATCCTGCCCTGATAGCCAATTTCCTTTATGAGTTAGTAAAAGAATACAATCAGTTTTATCACGATTATTCCATTTTGAAAGAAGAAAATACCGATTTGCGCAATTTCAGATTGGTTCTTTCTTCGGCTATTGCTGACGTGATTAAGGATGGTATGGCATTGCTGGGTATAGAAGTTCCGGAAAGAATGTAACAGAAAAAATTTTTTCACGTGCTGAAATAATTTCTCATTTCTAAAATCATCGTTTTTGTTATAAACAATTGAAAAACCGATTCTCTTTTTTGCCGCAAGAAGGTTTTTTTGCGGAAATTCCGGACTCACTAAGCCAAATTCTTTTCGGGTCGAATGCTTTTAAGAGGCAGAAAAGCAAATAGATAATGAATTTTTAAAAAAATATTGAGGATTGCATTGTAAATAAAAAAATAATTCCTAACTTTGCAACCCGTTTGAATAAGAAATCAAGAACTCAAAAATATTTATACAACTAATAATAAAATGCCTACAATTCAACAATTAGTTAGAAAAGGAAGGACAGAACTCGTTGATAAAAGTAAATCACCTGCTTTGGATTCATGTCCACAACGCAGAGGAGTATGTATCCGTGTTTACACTACTACGCCCAAGAAACCAAATTCTGCTTTGCGCAAGGTTGCTCGTGTGCGTCTGACAAATCAGAAGGAAGTAAATGCCTATATACCGGGCGAGGGACACAATTTGCAGGAACACTCTATTGTACTGGTTCGCGGAGGTCGTGTAAAAGATTTGCCGGGTGTTCGTTATCACATTGTTAGAGGTACGCTCGACACGGCGGGAGTGAATGGTCGTCTGCAGCGTCGTTCAAAATACGGAGCCAAACGTCCTAAAAAAGGACAACCCGCAGCTGCATCAACAGGCAAGAAAAAATAAAATTAAACTTCAGAAGTGAAGTTTTTTAAATAATAAGGTTATATTTTTTTGAATATATAAAATCAATTCAAGTTTAAACACTTGTTTGAGTTTTTCAGGAAGCAGATGATAGTTGAGTAAATGACTTAAAGAAGTCGTTGAAGCATACTAAGAAAGCAACTAAAAACAAAAACGGAAATTTTTAATAAAAAATGAGAAAATCGAAACCTAAAAGAAGGGTCGTATTACCTGATCCGATTTTCAATGATCCGATGGTAACAAAATTTGTCAACCATCTTATGTTCGATGGCAAAAAATCCATTGCTTTCGATATTTTTTATTCTGCACTCGAGAATGTAAAAAACAAACTCCCCAACGAAGAGAAATCCTCTCTTGAAATCTGGAAAAAAGCACTTGAAAATGTAACACCTTTGGTCGAAGTTAGGTCTCGCCGTGTTGGTGGAGCTACTTTCCAGGTTCCCACAGAAATCCGTCCTGAACGGAAAGAATCCATTTCGATGAAAAATTTAATTCTATATGCTCGTAAACGAGGAGGGCATTCCATGTCCGACAAGCTGGCTGCCGAAATCGTGGATGCTTTCAACAGTCAGGGTGGAGCTTATAAACGCAAAGAAGATATTCATCGTATGGCGGAAGCTAATCGTGCGTTTGCACACTTTAAATTTTAATTGAAGGAATTTTTTTAAAATGGCGAAAGTAGATTTAAGTTATACAAGAAATATTGGCATCATGGCTCACATCGATGCCGGGAAAACCACTACCTCCGAACGAATCTTGTTTTACACCGGTTTAACACATAAAATCGGAGAAGTTCATGATGGCGCTGCCACTATGGACTGGATGGAACAGGAACAGGAACGAGGCATTACCATTACATCCGCTGCAACTACTACTTATTGGAATTACAATCAGCATCAATATAAAATAAATTTGATTGACACTCCGGGGCACGTTGACTTCACTGTTGAAGTAGAACGTTCGCTTCGAATTCTCGACGGAGCCGTTGCAACTTTTTGTGCCGTTGGTGGTGTTGAACCACAATCGGAAACAGTTTGGCGGCAAGCCGACAAATATAATGTTCCTCGTTTATGTTTTGTCAATAAAATGGATCGCTCGGGAGCCGATTTCTTTGAAGTGGTTCGCCAAATCAGAGAAGTCTTGGGTGCTAAACCCTGCCCAATTCAAATCCCCATAGGCGCTGAAGAGAAATTCAAAGGTGTGGTGGACTTGATAAAAATGAAAGCCATTTTCTGGCACGACGAAACAATGGGAGCTGAATATTCGGAAGAAGAAATTCCAGCCGATTTGGTGAATGATGCCCGCGAATGGCGAGAAAAAATGCTGGAAATTGTAGCTGAATATGATGATGCAGTGATGGAGAAATTCTTTGATGATCCTTCTAAAATAACTGAAGATGAAATTAAGGCAGCTATTCGTAAAGGAACATTAGCAAAGGAAATTAATCCGGTTATTTGCGGTTCTGCATTTAAAAATAAGGGAATACAAACCATGCTTGATGCAGTTTGTGCTTACCTTCCGAGTCCACTCGACAATCCCGAAATCGTTGGAAAAGATCCGCGTTACGAAGATAAAACAGTGGTTCGTCATCCCGACCCCAATGAACCTCTGTGTGCATTGGCTTTCAAAATTGCCACCGACCCTTATGTGGGACGTTTGTGCTATTTCCGTGTTTATTCTGGAAAACTTGAGTCGGGTTCTTACGTATACAATCCGCGAACAGATAAAAAGGAAAGAATTTCCCGTATTTTCCAAATGCATTCCAACAAACAGAATCCTGTAGATATGATTTCCGCAGGAGATATTGGAGCCGGTGTCGGATTTAAGGATATTAAAACAGGAGATACCCTTTGCGATGAAAACCATCCCATTGTGCTGGAATCGATGGATTTCCCCGAACCAGTTATCGGAATCAGCATTGAACCGAAAACACAAAAAGATCTCGATAAGCTTGGCGTAGGATTGTCAAAATTGGCAGAAGAAGATCCAACGTTCACTGTACATACCGATGAGCAATCAGGTCAGACCATTATTAGTGGAATGGGTGAACTTCATTTGGAAATTATTATCGACCGATTGCGACGTGAGTTTAAGGTTGAATGCAATCAGGGAAGGCCACAGGTTGCCTACAAGGAAGCCATTACACAGCCTGTAGAAATACGCGAAGTGTATAAAAAGCAGACCGGTGGACGCGGTAAATTTGCCGATATTATTGTTCGCGTGGAGCCTGCCGATAACGATTTTGAAGGAAGTTTGCAATTTATAGATATGGTAAAGGGCGGAAATATTCCCAAAGAATATATTCCTTCCATCCAGAAAGGTTTCCAGTCGGCTATGAAAAATGGAGTTTTAGCAGGATTCCCTGTCGACCGCTTAAAGGTTACGGTATTGGATGGCTCGTTCCATCCTGTCGATTCTGATCAACTTTCGTTTGAAATTTGTGCTCAGATTGCATTTAAGAATGCCTGCACGAAAGCCAAACCGGTTTTATTGGAACCTATCATGAAAATTGAAGTGGTTACTCCAGAAGAAAGCATGGGCGACGTAATTGCCGACTTGAATAAGCGGAGAGGACAGGTTGAAGGCATGGAATCGAGCCGAACCGGAGCACGTATTATAAAGGCAAAAGTTCCTTTGGCAGAAATGTTCGGTTATGTTACCGCACTTCGAACCATAACATCCGGTCGTGCAACTTCTTCAATGGAATTTTCACATTATGCGGAAGTCTCCAATTCGTTAGCAAGGGAAGTAGTGGCTGAAGCAAAAGGAAAAGTTGAATTATTACATTATTAATGAATACATTTTTAATTAGTAAATGACTCTTAATTAAAAATTAAACACACTAAAACAAAATCATCAGCGATGAGTCAAAAAATTAGAATTAAATTGAAATCATACGATTACAATCTGGTTGACAAGTCAGCCGAAAAAATCGTAAAAACGGTGAAGGCAACAGGTGCAGTAGTAAGTGGTCCAATTCCGCTTCCCACCCATAAAAGAATTTTTACGGTAAATCGTTCCACCTTTGTCAACAAAAAGTCGCGCGAACAGTTTGAATTGTCATCCTACAAAAGGTTGATCGATATTTACAGTTCCACCAGCAAAACGGTAGATGCACTGATGAAGTTGGAATTACCCAGCGGAGTTGAAGTTGAAATTAAAGTCTGACAAAATTTGAGGGTTATAAACCTCAAAGATCAGGAAATTTGAAAAATATTTAATTATAAAATAAGCTATCAACTTTCTGTCTCTCGTTTACGAAAGACAGAAAAAAACAAACAATTGAAATGCCAGGATTAATAGGGAAAAAAATCGGAATGACATCCGTTTTCAGTGCTGATGGAAAAAATGTTCCATGCACTGTTATCGAAGCTGGTCCTTGTGTTGTTACTCAAATTAAAAGCATTGAAACCGACGGTTATGAAGCTGTTCAGGTAGGTTTTGAAGAAAAGAAACCAAAACATACCAACAAGCCGGAAGCAGGACATTTTAAAGTTGCAGGAGTAGCGCCACAAAGACACTTGGTTGAGTTCAAGGGATTTGAAGGAGATTTTAAATTGGGTGATGTTATCACAGTTGAAATCTTTGACGGAAGTACTTTTGTCGATGTAGTAGGTACTTCAAAAGGAAAAGGGTATCAAGGCGTTGTAAAAAGACATAAATTTTCGGGAGTTGGAGAGACAACTCACGGTCAGCACAACCGACAGAGAGCGCCCGGTTCTTTAGGAGCTTCTTCTTTTCCGTCGCGTGTATTTAAAGGTATGAGAATGGGTGGACGCATGGGAGGCGATAAAGTAACCGTTCAAAATTTGCAGGTATTAAAAATTATTCCGGAACATAATTTATTGCTGGTCAAAGGTTCTGTTCCCGGAGCTAAAGGTTCAATCGTAATCATCAATAAATAATCATGGAATTAAGTGTATTAAATATCAAAGGAGAAGACACCGGCAGAAAAGTGTCGTTGAATGATGCTATTTTCGGCATTGAACCGAACGACCATGCTATTTATTTGGATGTAAAACAATTTTTGGCCAACCGACGTCAGGGAACGCATAAAGCTAAAGCCCGCAGCGAAATTTCGGGCAGCACCCGTAAATTGGGAAGACAAAAAGGCGGAGGCGGTGCTCGTCCGGGCGATATTAAATCTCCTCTCAGAGTTGGTGGCGGACGTGTTTTTGGTCCGGTTCCACGCGATTACAGCTTCAAGTTGAATAAAAAAGTTAAACAGTTGGCTCGCAAATCTGCTCTTTCTTATAAAGCCAAAAATGGAGCAATTACCGTAGTTGAAAATTTTGAATTTGAAGCTCCGAAAACAAAAAAAATGCTCGAATTGGCTAAAAATTTACAAGTTGCTGATAAAAAGCCTTTAATTGTTTTATCAAGTGCAAATAAAAACGTATATTTGTCGGCTCGTAATTTACCTTCAATAAATGTAATAACGACTTCTGAACTAAACACTTACAATGTACTCAATGCAAAAACTCTTGTATTGACGGAAGGATCGGTTACTATTTTGGAGCAAATTTTTAAAGTAGAATAAGGAGGAATATAGAAATGGGAGTCATATTAAAACCATTGGTAACAGAAAAATTGACAAAGCTTGGCGACAAGTTCAATCGCTATGGCTTTAAGGTACAGAAGGATGCCAATAAACTGCAAATTAAGCAGGCTGTTGAAACCATGTACAACGTAACGGTAGTTGATGTCAACACAATGATTGTTCCTTCCAAAAAACGGAGCCGCTATACAAAGAGTGGAGTAATATCAGGGAAAAGACCGGCTTATAAAAAAGCTATTGTTACTGTAAAAAAAGGAGAAGAAATCGATTTTTTTAGCAATATTTAAAAAACTAAAATGGCTGTACGTAAATTATTGCCCACAACACCGGGGCAGAGAAATAAAATTATTAGCAAGTTTGACACTATTACGAAAAGAGAACCGGAAAAATCCCTGGTTTACGGAAAACGTAAGACCGGTGGAAGAAATAATAATGGTAAGATGACCATGCGTTATATTGGTGGTGGTCATAAAAAGAAATTCAGAGTTATCGATTTTACCAGAAAAAAAGATGGAATCCCGGCTACAGTGAAGGCTATTGAATATGATCCCAACCGTTCGGCACGCATCGCACTGCTTTATTATGCAGATGGAGAAAAATCATACATTTTAGCTCCCAACGGTTTGCAGGTAGGTCAGAAAATTATTTCGGGCAGCAATGTAGCACCTGAAGTGGGTAATGCACTTCCTTTGGAAAACATTCCGCTCGGAACGATAGTTCACAATATAGAACTTCGTCCCGGTCAGGGAGCCGCAATAGCCCGTTCAGCAGGTACATTTGCTCAGTTGGTTTCCCGTGAAGATAAATATGTCATTATAAAATTGCCTTCGGGAGAAGTCAGAAAAATTCTTGGTGCATGCAAAGCCACTGTAGGAAGTGTAGGAAATTCAGACCATGCGCTGGAAAAATCGGGTAAGGCAGGTCGCTCCCGTTGGTTGGGTAGACGTCCTCGCGTGAGAGGTGTTGTAATGAATCCTGTAGATCACCCAATGGGTGGTGGAGAAGGCCGTGCTTCCGGTGGTCATCCTCGTTCGCGCAAAGGACTTTTGGCTAAAGGGTACAAAACACGTCATCCCAAAAAGCAGTCCAGCAAGTACATAATTGAAAGAAGGAAAAAATAATTCAATAATGAAGTAAATCAATATGAGCCGTTCATTAAAAAAAGGACCTTATATCAGTCTGAAACTTGAAAAGAAAATACTTGACATGAATGAAAGCGGAAAGAAAACCGTTGTCAAGACATGGGCACGTGCTTCCATGATTTCGCCTGATTTTGTAGGTCATACTATTGCTGTTCACAATGGAAACAAATTTATTCCGGTGTATATCACCGAAAACATGGTTGGACACAAACTGGGTGAATTTGCACTGACGCGTACTTTCCGTGGACATGCAGGAAAGAAAAAATAAACCATTGAAGCAGTAAGTTAGAAAATTAAAAAAATTGGTAAAAATGGGTGCTAGAAAAAAAATATCTGCTGATAGAAGAAAAGAAGCTCGTCAAACGCTCTATTTCGCTAAGTTGAATGACGTTCCTACTTCTCCGCGCAAAATGAGGCTTGTTGCCGACATGATCAGAGGAATGGAAGTAAATAAGGCTTTAAGTGTGTTGAAATTTTCATCAAAGGAAGCTTCTCGCAGAATGGAGAAATTACTTAAATCGGCCATCAGCAATTGGGAAATCAAGACCGAACAAAAAGCCGATAATGCTAATTTGTTTGTAAGCAAAGTATATGTGAATGAAGGAACTACGTTAAAAAGATTACGTACGGCTCCGCAAGGACGCGGTTATCGTATTCGCAAACGTTCCAATCACGTTACTTTATATGTGGATTCAAGAAATAATAACGATACAAATCAAATTTAAATAGCTCAATGGGACAAAAAACTAATCCAATAAGCAATCGCTTGGGAATTATACGTGGTTGGGATTCAAATTGGTACGGTGGGAAAAAATATGGCGACACCTTGCTCGAAGACAGTAAGATAAGAAAATATTTAAATGTCCGCCTATCCAAAGCAAGTGTATCCCGAATCATTATCGAACGAACCCTTAAGCTTGTAACCATAACAGTTTGCACGGCTCGTCCCGGTATCATTATCGGTAAAGGAGGACAGGAAGTAGATAAGTTAAAGGAAGAATTGAAGAAAATTACCGATAAGGAAATTCAAATCAATATTTTCAAAATCAAGCGCCCAGAACTTGATGCAGTGATAGTTGCCAGTAACATTGCTCATCAGCTGGAAGGAAAAATTGCATACCGAAGAGCCGTAAAAATGGCTATTGCTTCTACCATGCGAATGGGAGCAGAAGGAATCAAAGTTCAGGTTTCCGGTCGTTTGAACGGTGCTGAAATGGCACGTTCGGAAATGTACAAGGAAGGCAGAACACCGTTGCATACTTTCAGAGCCGATATTGATTATGCTTGCGCCGAAGCTTTGACAAAAGTAGGTTTGATAGGCATAAAAGTGTGGATTTGCAGAGGCGAAGTTTACGGTAAGCGCGATTTGGCTCCTTCCTATGTTACAGGACAAAAAGAAGGCTCACGTACCGAACGTCGTTCGGGAGACCACCACTCGGGAGGCGATCATGGAAATAAAAATTCTTCCAGAAGAAAGAAAAAATAAAAATATAATTTGATATAAGGCATCATGTTACAACCTAAAAAAACAAAATACAGAAGACAGCAGAAAGGGCGCATGAAAGGAAATGCGCAGCGCGGGAATCAACTGGCTTTCGGATCATTTGGTATCAAATCTATGGATACAGTTTGGTTGACCGGACAACAAATAGAAGCTGCACGTATTGCTGTAACTCGTTATATGCAACGTCAGGGTCAGGTTTGGATTCGTGTTTTTCCCGATAAACCTATAACCAAAAAACCTGCAGAAGTACGTATGGGAAAAGGTAAAGGTTCTCCCGAAGGTTTTGTTGCTCCAATAACGCCTGGCAGGATAATTATAGAAGTGGATGGAGTACCCTATGCCGTTGCAAAAGAAGCATTACGTTTAGGTGCTCAAAAATTGCCCATTATAACAAAATTTGTAGTAAGAAGAGATTATGATCTCACAGATCAAAATTTGTAAAAAATGAAAACGCGAGAAATCAGAGAACTTAGCACCAAAGAACTATTGGAACGATTAGAAACTGAAAAAGAAAATTTAGTTCGTTTAAAACTAAATCATTCGATCAGTCCATTGGACAATCCAATGCAAATAAAAGTTGTTCGTAGAAATATTGCACGTATTGCTACAGAATTGCGTCTGCGAGAAATTAATCAATAAATTAAGTACACCCGATGGAAACAAGAAATTTAAGAAAAGAAAGAATTGGTGTAGTTACCAGCAACAAAATGGATAAAACCATAACTGTAGCTGTAAGGTGGAAAGAAAAACACCCTATTTACGGTAAATTTGTAAATAAAACCAAAAAGTATTATGCTCACGACGAAAAAAACGAATGCAATATAGGTGATACCGTCAGCATTATGGAAACTCGTCCGCTGAGTAAGTTAAAAAGATGGAGATTGACTGAAATAATAGAAAGAGCCAAATAATTATGATACAGCAAGAAACAAGACTTCTCGTTGCCGACAATAGCGGAGCCAAAGAGGCTTTGTGCATCCGAGTTTTAGGCGGAACCGGCAAGCGATATGCAACAGTAGGGGATACCATTGTCGTTTCAATAAAAAGTGTAATACCTTCATCAGACATTAAAAAAGGAATGGTATCAAAAGCAGTAGTAGTTCGAACAAAAAAAGAAGTTCGACGTGTTGATGGTTCATATATACGCTTTGATGACAATGCGTGTGTATTGTTAAACAATGCTGGTGAACTTCGTGGGAGTCGTATTTTTGGACCGGTAGCTCGTGAGTTGCGTGCCACCAATATGAAAATCATTTCTTTGGCACCGGAAGTGCTTTAACATAAGAAAAATTTATATAGAGATGACGAAGTTACATATTAAAAAAGGCGATATAGTTTACGTAAATACGGGAGTAGACAAAGGTAAAACCGGACGCGTATTGGAAGTGCTTGTTAAGGAACAACGTGCTATTGTCGAAGGCATTAATTTGGTGTCAAAAAACATGAAACCCAATGCCAAATATCCACAAGGTGGTATTGTTAAACAAGAAGCGCCCATTCATATTTCCAATTTAAATCCGGTAGAAAATGGTCGACCGGTGCGTGTTGGTCGAAAACTGAATAATGAAGGTAAATTAGTTCGAATTTCAAAAAAGACAGGAGAGGAAATTTAAGAATGAATACAGCAAGTTTAAAACAGGAATACAAAGAACGAATTGTTCCGGCTTTAATGAAGGAATTTGCTTACAAATCGGTGATGCAGGTTCCCAGGTTGGAAAAAATTGTTCTTAATCAAGGGTTGGGTATTGCCGTTGCCGACAGGAAGATTATTGATACCGCAATCAATGAGATGACGACCATTACTGGACAAAAAGCCGTAGCAACCGTTTCCAAAAAAGATATTTCAAATTTCAAGGTTCGAAAAAAAATGCCCATTGGCGTTCGAGTAACCTTGCGTGGGGACAGAATGTATGAGTTTTTGGAACGTCTGATTCGAGTTGCCCTTCCCCGTATTCGTGACTTTAAGGGAATAGAAAACAAACTCGATGGTCGTGGAAATTACACATTGGGAATTACGGAGCAAATTATCTTCCCTGAAATCAATATCGATTCCATTAGTCGATTACTGGGAATGAACATAACTTTTGTTACTACCGCAAAAACTGATGAAGAAGGATTTGCTCTTTTAAAAGAGTTTGGTTTACCATTCAAAAAAAATTAAAAAAGGAATAAAAATGGCAAAAGAATCAATGAAAGCCCGAGAGGTAAAGAGAAACAAAATGGTGGCAAAATACGAGGCCAAGCGAAGTCTGTTGCTGGCCGAAGGAAATTATGAAGCGCTTCAATCCATACCCAAGAATGCTTCTCCCGTACGTTTGCACAACAGATGTCAGCTTACCGGACGTCCAAAAGGATATATCCGTCAGTTTGGTGTATCTCGTATTGTATTTCGTGAAATGGCTTCAAAAGGACTTATTCCCGGCGTAAAGAAGGCGAGCTGGTAAGTTTCCCTTCAAAAATATCCTGGATTAGTGATTTTTCGGTTTATAAAAATTACATTTAGAATTTTACCATATATTAAATATTCTCTCGGCAGTCGAGATTAATTTAAAGTTTAAACATTTATGACAGATCCAATAGCAGATTATTTAACTCGGTTGCGAAATGCAATTAAAGCAAACCATCGGGTTGTAGAAATTCCTGCTTCAAATTTAAAGCGTGAAATTACGCGTATTTTATTTGAACAAGGCTATATCCTGAATTACAAGGTTGTTGAAGATGGTCCACAGGGAACAATCAAAATTGCGTTGAAATATGACCCTGTTAACAAAGTAAATTCAATAAAGAAATTAATCAGAGTATCTAAACCCGGTCTTCGGAAATATGTTGGATACCAGGATATACCTCGCGTGTTAAATGGATTGGGTATAGCTATCCTTTCAACATCCAGTGGCGTTATGACCAATAAGGAAGCAGCCAAATTGAAAATTGGCGGCGAAGTTTTATGTTATGTTTATTAAGAGGCGGAGGAAAATGATATGTCAAGAATAGGAAAATTACCCATAAAAATTCCGGCTGGAGTCAACGTTACGATAAAAAACAATTTGGTTTCAGTAAGCGGGCCTAAGGGAACTTTAAGTCAGCAAATTCATCCAAATATTTCAGTTGAAGTAAAAGATGGTTTTTGTACTTTAACCCGCATCGATGATGAGAAAGAAAATCGTGCCATGCACGGGCTGTATCGTTCTTTGATCAACAATATGGTTGAAGGAGTGTCTAATGGCTTTAAAAAGACTATGGAGTTGGTAGGTGTAGGCTATCGTGTTTCTGCTCAGGGTCAGGTTTTGGAATTTGCTTTAGGATATTCGCACAGTATTTTTTTAAAAGTACCGCCCGAAGTTAAGGTAGAAACAAAGTCGGAACGTAATCAGAATCCGCTGATTATTTTGGAAAGTTGCGATAAGCAGCTTTTGGGACAGGTTTGTGCAAAAATACGTTCTTTCCGTAAACCTGAACCGTATAAAGGAAAAGGAATTAAATTCCAGGGTGAAGTACTGCGAAGAAAAGCAGGAAAATCAGCCGGTAAATAATATACGTAAATTTGTGAAGTTATGACAAAATTAGACAGAAGACAAAAAATAAAGGCTCATATACGGAAAAAAATTTTTGGAACTGCTCAGCGACCCCGAATGACCGTATTTAGAAGCAACGCTCAAATTTATGTTCAGCTAATTGATGATGAAAAGGGAATAACATTGGCTTCAGCTTCGTCATTAGCTATTAAGGAAAAAATAACCAAGCAAGAGCAAGCCGGTAAGGTGGGTGCTCTAATTGCTCAGGCTGCTAAGGAAGCCGGTATCACTGAAGTAGTGTTCGACCGCAATGGTTATTTATATCACGGTAGAGTTAAACAATTGGCCGATGCTGCTCGTGAAGGCGGTCTTAAATTTTAAGAATGTATGGCAAAAATGATGAATAGAGTAAAAACAACAACGGATTTAGAATTAAAAGACAGATTAGTAGCTGTCAATCGGGTAACCAAAGTTACCAAAGGAGGACGAACTTTTAGCTTCTCAGCTATTGTGGTGGTAGGAAATGAAGATGGGATCGTAGGCTGGGGACTTGGAAAAGCAAGCGAAGTTACCGCAGCAATTGCTAAAGGAACAGAAGTAGCCAAGAAAAATCTAATCAAAGTGCCGGTGCTGAATGGGACTATTCCTCACGAACAGGAAGCAAAATTTGGTGGTGCGCGCGTTTTTATCAAACCAGCTTCTTCAGGTACCGGAGTAACTGCAGGCGGTGCAATGCGTGCAGTGCTCGAAAGTGTAGGTATTACGGATGTGTTAGCAAAATCAAAGGGTTCATCCAATCCTCACAACCTGGTGAAAGCCACGATTGCTGCCCTCTCCGAACTCCGCGATGCATACACTGTCGCTCAGAACAGAAAGGTTTCTTTGGATAAGGTTTTTAATGGATAATTTCAGATAATCATGGCAACTATTAAAATTAAACAAGTTAAAAGTAAAATAAAATCTCCTAAAGTTCAAAAATTGACTTTAGAAGCACTTGGATTACATAAAATCAATGATGTTGTTGAACATGAAGCGACTCCACAAATTTTGGGAATGGTTGAGAAAGTTAAACATTTGGTAAAGATAGTCGATTAAAAAATTTTAATCTTTAATAAAAAGGAGATATGGATTTACATAATTTAACCCCAGCTGCAGGCTCGGTAAAATCAAATAAAAGAAAAGGTAGAGGTTCTGGATCTGGAATGGGGGGCACATCTACACGTGGACATAAAGGGGCAAAATCTCGCTCGGGGTATGCGCACAAAATCGGTTTTGAAGGTGGGCAGATGCCAATTCAAAGACGTTTACCCAAGTTTGGTTTTAAGAATATAAATAAAATTGAATATAAAGCAATCAATATCGATACTTTAGAAATTTTAGCTCAAGAAAATCAATTATCTAAAATTGGGATCGATGATCTTCGTCAAGCCGGATTTATATCTAAAAATCAGTTGGTAAAAATCTTAGGACGCGGAAAATTGACCGTAAAATTAGATGTTGAAGCTCATGCTTTTTCAAAATCTGCCGAAAATGCAATTGTTGGAGCCGGTGGAACGGCAGTAAAAATTTCATAAGATGAATAAACTCATTGAGACACTTAAAAATATTTGGAAGATAGAGGACTTGCGCAACAGGTTATTGACAACATTATTGTTTGTCATGATTTATCGCTTTGGTTCTTATGTTGTGCTTCCGGGTATTGATGCAGGAGCATTAACAGCTCTTAAAGCTCAAACAAGCGGAGGACTACTTGCTTTATTGGATATGTTTTCAGGTGGAGCGTTTGCCAATGCGTCCATTTTTGCGTTGGGAATTATGCCGTATATTTCGGCTTCTATCGTTATTCAGTTGCTGACTATAGCAGTACCATATTTTCAAAAAATGCAACGTGAAGGTGAAAGTGGCAGAAGAAAAATGAATCAGATAACGCGTTATCTTACAGTAGGAATTCTTCTCTTGCAAGGACCTTCTTATTTAATTAATTTAAGTGTTCAGTTAAGGCAGGCTGGTTCCGCACTTCCATCAGGTTTTTTCTTTCAGGCAACTTCTACCATTATTCTCTGTGCAGGTAGTATGTTTGTTATGTGGCTTGGTGAACGAATTACAGACAGAGGAATTGGAAACGGAATATCGTTTATTATTTTAGTCGGTATTATTGCCCGTCTGCCGCAAGCTATTGTAAGGGAATTTGCCTCTCGATTGACCGATGTGGGCGGAGGTCTGATCATGTTTATTATAGAAATTCTTTTCCTTTTACTGGTTATCGGAGCTTCTATAATGCTGGTTCAGGGAACACGTAAAGTTCCTGTTCAATATGCAAAACGTGTGGTAGGAAATAAACAGTATGGTGGCGTAAGGCAGTATATCCCGCTGAAAATTAATGCAGCCGGAGTTATGCCGATAATTTTTGCTCAAGCTATCATGTTTATTCCCATTACAATTGTTGGATTTTCAAAATCCGAGTCAATGCAGGGATTTGTTGGTGCTTTTATGGATAATACAGGTTTCTGGTACAACTTTGTTTTTGCCATCCTGATTATTTTGTTTACGTATTTCTATACGGCTATCACTATTAATCCAACGCAGATGGCAGAAGAGATGAAACGTAATAATGGATTTATTCCAGGTGTAAAACCTGGGAAAAAGACGGCTGAATATCTTGATATGATTATGTCCAGAATTACATTGCCCGGTTCAATATTTCTGGCTATCATTGCCATTATGCCTGCGTTTGCCAGTATTTTCGGTGTAAACCATGCCTTTGCACAATTTTTTGGAGGCACCTCCCTGTTAATTTTAGTTGGTGTTACGTTGGATACTTTGCAACAAATTGAAAGTCATTTGTTGATGCGACATTACGACGGATTATTGAAGTCAGGACGTATCAAAGGACGAACAAGTGGAGTTTCTGCTTATTAAATAAGATAACATTAAAAATGATTTATCTCAAATCGGAAGAAGAGATAGAATTACTTAGAATCAGTAATCAATTGGTAGCTAAAACGTTAGCTGAACTCGCAAAACATATTACACCCGGAATCAGTACGTTGGAACTTGATCGAATAGCCGATGAATTTATTCGTGATCATGGTGCAGTGCCGAGTTTTCTTGATTATAACGGATATCCTAATTCCATCTGTACTTCGGTAAACGAACAGATAGTACATGGAATTCCTTCTGATAAAGTTTTTTTAAAGGAAGGCGATATAATTTCGATTGACTGTGGTGCTTATATCAACGGTTTTCATGGCGATTCTGCTTATACCTTCTGTGTTGGAGAAGTAGATCAACAGATTGTCAATCTGCTGAAAACAACCAAAGAATCACTTTATAAAGGTATTGAGCAGGCTCAGGAAGGACATCGTACTGGTGATATTGGTTATGCTGTACAGAGTTATTGTGAACAACGCGGCTATTCCGTAGTGCGTGAAATGGTTGGTCATGGTCTGGGTAGAGAGATACACGAAGCACCTGAGGTACCGAATTATGGAAGAAAAGGCAACGGCGTAATGCTGAAATACGGAATGGTGATTTGCATAGAGCCCATGATTAATATGGGAACACGACATATTGTTTTTGAAAGAGATGGATGGACTACCCGAACGCTGGACAGAAAGCCTTCGGCACATTTTGAACACGCCGTAGCCATTCGTCAGGGAAAAGCAGATATACTATCAAGTTTTGAATACATTGAACAAGTTTTAGGAGAAAGAGCAATTTAATTTTTATGGCCAAACAAACAGCAATAGAACAGGATGGTACGATAATAGAAGCATTATCGAATGCCATGTTTCGTGTTGAACTTGAAAACGGTCACATTATTACAGCCCATATTTCCGGCAAAATGAGGATGAATTACATAAAAATTTTACCGGGAGATAAGGTGAAAGTTGAAATATCGCCTTATGATTTGACCAAAGGAAGAATTACATTTAGATACAAATAAAAAAATACTATCAGAGATGAAAGTGAGAGCATCCATAAAAAAACGTTCTGAAGATTGTAAAATCGTTCGCCGAAAAGGTCGTCTTTACGTGATTAATAAAAAGAATCCCCGATTCAAACAACGTCAGGGTTAATTAATTTACATGAAAAAAATTTTAATATGGCAATAAGAATTGTTGGAGTAGACTTACCTCAAAACAAGCGAGGTGAAATTGCGTTGACTTATATTTTCGGAATTGGTCGCAGCAGCGCAAATAAAATTTTAAGTAAGGCCGGTGTTGACAGAGACATAAAAGTGAAAGACTGGACAGATGAACAAGCCGCAAAAATCAGGGAGATAATTTCTTCCGAATACAAGGTAGAAGGAGATTTGCGCTCAGAAGTTCAGTTAAACATTAAACGATTGATGGATATAGGTTGCTACCGCGGCATCCGTCATCGTCTCGGTTTACCTGTTAGAGGTCAAAGCACCAAAAACAATGCCCGCACTCGAAAAGGGAAGAAGAAAACTGTTGCAAACAAGAAAAAAGCAACCAAATAACAGATAACTGGAAATTATAATCATCAGAAAAAGAAGATATAAATAATTATGGCAAAGAAAACAGTTGCAGCCAAAAAAAGAGTAGTGAAAGTGGATGCCGCAGGTCAATTGCACGTTCATTCATCTTTCAACAACATTATTATTTCTCTTACCAACGAAAATGGTGAAGTTATTTCTTGGTCCTCTGCCGGAAAAATGGGATTCAGAGGTTCAAAGAAAAACACTCCCTATGCTGCGCAAATGGCAGCTCAGGATTGTGCAAAAATAGCTTTCGACTTGGGTTTACGTAAGGTAAAAGCCTATGTCAAAGGGCCGGGAAATGGACGCGAATCAGCTATCCGAACCGTTAACGGAATAGGTATCGAAATAACTGAGATTGTTGATGTTACACCTCTTCCACATAATGGTTGTCGTCCACCCAAAAGGAGAAGAGTATAATATCAATTTTCCACTTTTTGTATGAATCAAAAAGGGTAATGCCGACAGGTAAAAATTTAAAAAATTCATTGCAAGTTTTTTCCTCTCTGCAATGGCGGCTGAAGCAGTTTTTACAATGTGGATACCCGAATAAATTAATTATAACAATCAATTTTAGAAAAAATGGCAAGATATATTGGACCTAAAACAAAAATAGCACGTAAGTTTGGCGAAGCTATTTTTGGACCCGATAAAGTATTGAGCAAAAAGAACTATCCTCCCGGACAGCACGGGAACAACCGAAGAAAGAAAACTTCTGAATACGGTATTCAGCTGCGCGAAAAACAAAAGGCTAAATATACCTACGGAGTTCTTGAAAAGCAGTTTCATATCATTTATGAACGTGCACGTCGTGCTTCCGGCGTAACAGGCGTAATTTTGTTGCAAATGCTGGAATCGCGTCTTGATAATTTGGTTTTCAGAATGGGAATTGCACCTACACGTGCTGCTGCCCGTCAGTTGGTAAACCACAAACACATCACAGTGGATGGTAAGGTAGTTAACATTCCTTCCTATCAGGTTAAACCTGGTCAGGTGGTGGGTGTACGCGAAAAAGACAAATCAATGGAAGTGATTCAGAATTCGTTGAGCGGTTTCAACCACAGCAAATATCCGTGGATTGAATGGAATGCTTCAACGCTTTCAGGAACTTATCTGCATATCCCCGAAAGAGAGGATATCCCTGAAAATATCAAAGAACATTTAATCGTTGAGTTATACTCTAAATAATTTGTAAATTCATGTCTATATTAGCATTTCAAAAACCCGAAAAGGTTATTATGCTGGAGGCAGACGATTTTCATGGAAAATTTGAATTTCGCCCTCTGGAACCCGGCTATGGCATTACTATCGGCAATGCATTGCGCCGTATTCTCTTGTCTTCTTTGGAAGGTTTTGCCATCACTTCTATCAAAATCGAAGGAATAGATCATGAATATTCTACCATTCCGGGAGTGATTGATGATGTAACCAATATCATTCTCAACCTGAAAAAAGTGCGTTTCAAACAAGTGGTAGAAGGTGTTGATAACGAAAAAGTTTCGATTACCGTTTCGGATACAGCAGTTTTTAAAGCCGGAGATATTGGTAAACATCTTACCGGTTTTGAAGTTCTCAATCCGGAGCTTATTATTTGCGAACTTGATCCGAAAGGAAGTTTTCAGATTGACATTGCCATCAACAAGGGACGTGGATATGTACCGGCTGAAGAAAACAGAACTTCCAATCTCGAAATTGGCGTTATTCCCATCGATTCAATTTTTACACCTATCCGTAACGTGAAATATGCCATCGAAAATTATCGTGTGGAACAGGTTACAGATTACGAAAAATTAGTAATTGAAATTTTAACCGATGGTTCTATTCCTCCTAAGGAAGCATTGAAAGAGGCAGCAAAAATTCTGATTCAGCATTTCATGTTGTTCTCTGATGAGAAAATAGAAGTTGAAACAGTAGAAGGTGAAACAACAAGCGAATTTGACGAAGAGGTTCTTCACATGCGTCAGTTGTTAAAAACCAAACTTACCGATTTGGAACTTTCAGTCAGAGCATTGAATTGTTTGAAAGCTGCCGATATTGAAACATTGGGACAACTTTGCAGTTTTCAACGCAACGACCTGTTGAAGTTCCGTAATTTCGGCAAAAAATCGCTCGCCGAACTGGAAGAAAAATTGATTAGTTTAAATCTTTCCTTCGGGATGGATGTTTCAAAGTATAAATTAGATAAAGATTAAATGAAATGAGACATAATAAGAAATTCAACCATTTAAGTCGTACGTCTTCTCACAGGAAAGCTTTATTGTCCAATATGGCTTCATCGTTGATTTTGCACAAAAGAATCTCCACTACACTTCCTAAAGCTAAAGCTTTAAGAGTTTACGTTGAACCTCTTTTGACCAGAGCCAAGGAAGATACGACTCAATCAAGACGTTTGGTTTTCAGTTATTTGCAGAACAAGGAAGCTGTAACCGAATTGTTTCAAAATATTTCGGTGAAAATTGCAAATCGTCCGGGTGGTTATACGCGTATTCTCCGGACGGGTTTCCGCTTGGGAGATAATGCAGAAATGTGCATTATTGAGCTTGTTGATTACAACGAAAACATGCTCAAGGATAAAACTACCAAGAAAACAACTCGTACACGTCGTTCTTCTTCTAGAAAGAAAGCAGAAACTGAAGTTCAGGCAGCACCTGCCACTTCGGAAGTTTCGGCTCCTAAACCTGTTGAACAGGCACCTGCCGAAAATCAGGCACCAACGACAGAAGAATAAAATTGAAGATTTTTTGTTAATCATATTAAAAAGGGGACCACGCAAGCTGTTCCCTTTTTTGTTGGGAGTAATTGAATAAAAAACTCCCTCAAAAATTAATTTTGAGAGAGTTCAAAAAAACTATTCTTTTTTTTCTGTTAAAGCTCTTTATTTAACGCTGTCCATGTGGCAGATTAAGTCGAGAACCTTATTTGAATAACCCCATTCGTTGTCGTACCAGCTTATCAGTTTAACGAAATTGCTGTTCAATGCAATACCGGCATTGGCATCGAAAATTGACGTTCTGGGATCGTGAATGAAATCGGTTGAAACCACAGCATCTTCGGTGTAACCCAAAATACCTTTCATTTCGTTTTCAGAAGCAGCTTTTACGGCAGCTTTAATTTCTTCGTAGGTAGCAGCTTTTTCCAAACGAACGGTAAGGTCAACTACCGAAACATCAGCAGTCGGAACGCGCATTGACATACCTGTCAGTTTCCCGTTCAGTGAAGGAATAACTTTTCCAACAGCTTTTGCAGCTCCCGTAGAAGAAGGAATAATGTTGTTCAAAATAGAACGGCCACCTCTCCAGTCTTTATTTGAAGGAGCATCAACAGTTTTTTGAGTGTTGGTAGCGGCATGAATGGTTGTCATTAACCCTTCAACAATTCCGAAATTGTCGTGAATAACTTTGGCAAGTGGAGCCAAGCAGTTGGTAGTACATGAAGCATTGGAAACGATATCCATCTCTTTGGTGTATGCGTCAAGGTTTACACCGCACACAAACATGGGAGCATCATTCGATGGAGCAGAAATAACAACTTTCTTTGCACCGGCTTTCAGGTGAGCAGAAGCTTTTTCAACAGTGGTGAATACACCGGTTGATTCTACTACATATTCAGCACCGGCAGCTCCCCAGCCAATGTTTGCAGGATCTTTTTCTGCAAAGAAAAGAACTTCTTTTCCGTTGATAATTAATTTTCCATCCTTATTTTCGGCTGTTCCCTGAAATTTGCCATGTACGCTGTCAAATTTCAACATGTAGATCAGATAATCCTTATCCAAAAAAGGATCGTTCACAGCAACGACTTCAATATCGTTTCTTTCCTGGGCTGCACGGAAAACCAAACGTCCAATGCGGCCAAAACCATTAATACCTACTTTAATCATTTTATTTAAGTTTAGAGATTAGTTACTTAAAAAACCGCACAAATTTACGAATTTTTGTCCGATTTTCAAAGGAACAGGTTGTTTAATTAAAGAAATTTTTAAGTAATTGGAAGATTTTTTTCTCCCTTTCCCTTTTACAAGCATTTGTATCCTTTGTCGAATGAAATGCATGGAGATAACTCAATTTCGTGTACCGAAAATTCCGATTCCTGACGTCATCGATGTCCTCAGTTCTTGGGTTGTCGTTTTTTAGTGGGTTGTTCAGCGTTTTCACTCTGCTCTTTTTTCTTTGCTGTATTTATTCCAAAAAGTGTGTAAAGCGGGCAGAACCCAATCAGCGAGGTTAGAGTAAGTACAAAAGCGACAATAAGAGCAACAATTCCCAGAATGACGGAGAAAATACCCTTGTAAAACAGAACAATCAGCACGATAGCCAATGCTAAGCGTACTACTTTGTCGGTCGAGCCTACATTTGTTTTCATAAGTTTGAGATTTGATTTTACTTTTAAAACAAATATTCGAGCCCTTATGTTTAAATTTTCATTACCAAATCTTGTGAAAATATTTTTTTGGAATGTTTTTGATAGATATTTTAAAATGTTTAGAACAATTAAATAAAAATCAGCAAGTTAGAATAATTGTTTAAATTGAAACAATTTAAAGTTTTCTTGCTGCTAAAAAGAATTGCAGTTGAACCAATACTTTTTGTTTCGCTGCAGAAAATAAGTCCAAAATTTTGTGTAAGTTTGCATTTGGTTCACGAAGTTCTCGGATATTTATCATTTTAATGAGCTTATGGAAATCAAAAATTTAAAAATTGCCATTATTGGAGCCGGAAATATGGGTGGAGCATTGGCACGCGGCTGGTCAAAATCAGACATTTTAAGTGCTGAAAATATCGCCATTAGCGATATTTCTCAAGAAAAGTTGGATCAATTGACTGCTTTTAATCCACATTTTACCGTAAGTACTTCTAATAGGGAAATCATCAGGCAGGCCGATATTGTTTTGCTTGCTATCAAGCCTTGGCTGGTCGAAGCGGTTGCCAAAGAAATAAGCAAGTACATCGATTATAAAAAGCAAGTAATCATTTCCATTGCGGCAGGCGTTAGTTTTGAAACCCTGACGCATTTTTTTGATTCTAATGGAGTGTTTTTCCGTGTTATTCCCAATGTAGCGGTCGAAATAGGACAGGGTGTTTCTGTTGTTTCATCGTTCAATGCCTGCAAAGAACACCAACAGTTATTACTGGAAATTTTTAATGTTTTAGGGAAAACATTTTTCGTGTCCGAAAATCAAATGGATGCTTTTATGGCATTAACTTCATGTGGCATTGCTTATGCTTTTCGGTATGTGCGGGCTTCGGTAGCCGGAGCTGTTGAAATGGGCATTTCGCCTCAGATGGCTCAGGAAGCGGTTATTCAAACCGTAAGAGGTGCTGTGGATTTGCTTGAACTCCATCAGTCTCATCCAGAAACGGAAATAGATAAGGTTACTACGCCCGGAGGCTTTACCATCAAAGGTTTGAACGAAATGGAAGCCAATGGATTTTCAAATGCTGTTATCAAAGGGTTGAAAGCATCTTATTCCAAATGAAAAAATAGATTCTGCAAAAAACAATTTTTTTTAAGTTTTACATCCATGAATATTCAAATCAAACAAATTGCCGAAAGATTACGTGCATTGCGCGAATCACTTGAGCTGACTCCCGAACAGGCTGCAGAAAAATGTGGTGCTACAACAGAAGAATATCAACAATACGAATCGGGCGATTACGATATACCGATGAGTTTTATCTGTCAGGCTGCCGATTCTTTCGGCGTTGCAACTACTGCTCTTCTTGTTGGCGATGATCCTCACGCACAGGTTTTTTTCGTTACCCGTAAGGGAACGGGAGCAAGCGTAGAAAGAACAAAAGCTTACAAATATCAGGCACTTGCTTACGGTTTTCGTCATCCCAAGGCAGAACCTTTTGAGGTTACCGTAGAACCCAACGACAATCCGCTTACATTGAATACCCATTTCAATCAGGAGTTTAATTATGTGCTGGAAGGCACTTTGCTATTGCGCATCGCCGGCAACGACCTTATTCTGAACGAAGGCGACAGCATTTACTTTGATGCAACACGCCCACACGGAATGAAAGCTTTGAACGGGAAAAGAGTCAAATTTCTGGCTGTTATCATTTAATTAATAGTCTCGAAAGAAAGCTTTTTTCGGATAAAAAATAATTTTAAAAGACGTAGCAAATTTTATTAATTGAACTTATCGTTAGTAATTTATTCTATTCAAAATATGTTGGAAAAATATTTAAAACAAACTGAATTTAAGGATTTTGATGATTTTAAGGCTAATTATCAATTGATCGTTCCCGAGCATTTTAATTTTGCTTACGACGTGATAGACGAGTGGGCTGCCAAAGAGCCGGACAAACTCGCCATGATTTGGACCAATGATCAGGGAGAATGCAGAAAATTTTCTTTTGCTGAAATGAAAAAATACAGTGACCAGACTGCTTCTTATTTCCAAAGTTTGGGTATAGGAAAAGGCGATGTGGTGATGGCCATACTCAAACGTCGATATGAGTTCTGGTTTACTATTCTGGCTTTACATAAATTGGGCGCTATTACTATTCCAGACACGCATTTGCTTACGCCGAAAGACTTGATCTACCGAAACAATGCTGCTGATATTAAGGCAATAGTTGCAGTTGGAGAAGAACCGATTGTAAGCCACATTAACGATTCAATGGCTGAATCCCCTACTGTTGAAATGCTGATTTCCATTGGGCCTATCGTGCCGGAAAATTGGCTCGATTTTCACAAGGGAATTGATGAGGCGACTCCCTTTACACCCATTCATCATGTGAATGAAAATACCGATCCGTTGATTATCAGTTTTACGTCCGGAACTACAGGTAATCCAAAAATGGTGTTGCTTGATTGTCTTTATCCGTTGGGACATATTATTACAGCCAAATACTGGCACAATCTGCATGAAAACAGTATTCATCTGACGATAGCCGATACCGGATGGTTGAAAGCACTTTGGGGGAAAATTTATGGACAGTGGATTGTGGGTGCTTGTGTATTTGTATATGACCACGAAAAATTTACTCCCGCAAATATGCTCGAAATGATCGAGAAATATCATGTAACTTCTCTTTGTGCGCCTCCAACCATTTTCCGTTTTCTGATCAGGGAAGACATTAGCAAGTATGATTTGTCTTCTCTGGAATATGCTACAACGGCAGGAGAAGCCCTGAATGCTTCCGTTTACGAAAAACTTTACGAGTTGACAGGCATTAAACTGCACGAGGGTTACGGGCAAAGTGAAACGACAGTTTGTGTATATACCACTCCTTGGATTGAACCAAAACCCGGTTCGATGGGATTGCCGGGACCTCATTACGATGTGGATATTCAAATGCCGGATGGACGATCGGCTGAAGTGGGTGAACAAGGGGAAATTGTAATCAAGCTGCACAAAAATTATCCTGTGGGTTTGTTCAAAGGTTATTATCGGAACGAAGAACTGACACGTGAAGCTTTCAGGGGAAATGTTTATCATACCGGCGATATGGCTTGGAAAGATGAAGAGGGTTATTTCTGGTTTGTTGGTAGAACGGATGATGTGATCAAAAGTTCCGGTTACCGTATCGGGCCTTTCGAAGTGGAAAGTGCACTGATGACTCACCCTGCAGTTGTTGAATGTGCCATTACCGGAGTACCCGACGAATTGCGCGGTCAAGTAGTGAAAGCAACGGTAATACTTGCCAAAGAATACAAGGATAAAGCAGGAGAGGAGCTTGTAAAAGAACTTCAAAATCATGTGAAAAAAGTTACCGCTCCCTATAAATATCCCCGTATTATCGAATTTGTGGACGAACTGCCCAAAACCATCAGCGGAAAAATTCGCCGTGTGGAAATAAGAGAAAAGGATAAACAGTAAAAAAACTGTTGTTTTGATGGAGAGAGAGAAGAGAAAATAATTATTTGATGTTTGTCGATATATGAAAATTATAAATCTGTCCGATAACAATTCAATTTTAAATCAGTTTATAAAAGAAATCCGGTCGGTAGAAATTCAGAAAGATTCCATGCGTTTCAGGCGGAATATGGAGAGAATTGGGGAAATCATGGCTTATGAAATCAGCAAAGCTATGGATTATGTGGAGGAAAAAGTTCAGACTCCTTTAGGGATTGCTCCCGTGAAAGTTATCGACGAAAAAGTGGTAATTTCTACTATTCTTCGTGCCGGCCTTCCTTTCCATCAAGGTTTTTTAAATTATTTCGATGGCTCGGAAAATGCTTTTGTCTCAGCTTACAGAAAATACAGGAATGCGGAAAATTTTGAAATTTTTGTAGAATACATTGCTTCTCCCGGTTTGGAAGGAAAAACGTTGATTCTCACTGATCCCATGCTGGCTACCGGAAGCTCGATGGAGCAGACTTTTTCAGCGCTAACCACCAAAGGATTTCCCTCTAAAATTCATATCGCTACGGTTATTGCCAGCCGCCATGCGATAAATTATCTCACTACCCATTTCCCTGAAAATATAACCACTATCTGGGCTGCTGCCATCGATCCCGAAATAAACAGTCATTCTTACATCATTCCTGGTTTGGGGGATGCCGGAGATTTGGCTTTTGGCGAGAAACTGTAAATAAAAAAGCTCTTCACCTGTCGATGAAGAGCTTTAAAAATTCATTTTTTATCGGTTCACGCCAGCTTGTTCACATGAATAGCCAATTTCGATTTTAAGTTGTTGGCTTTGTTCTTGTGAATCATATTGCGTTTAGCCAGCTTGTCGAGCATGGAAGAAACTTGTGGCAACAATTCTGCGGCTTTTTCTTTATCGGTAGTTGTACGCAATCTTTTAATTGCCGTACGTGTTGATTTGATGTAATAGCGGTTGTGAAGCCTTTTTTTGTTTGCCTGACGAATTCTTTTAATAGCTGAATTATTGTTAGCCATTGTTTTTTGAGATATTAAAGTGTTGTAATATGGTAGCCCATAGCAGAATCGAACTGCTCTTTCAAGAATGAAAATCTTGCGTCCTAACCGATAGACGAATGGGCCAAAAATGTTATGAAAACTTCAACTGTTTTGCACAATTGCGGGTGCAAATATACGGCAGATTTTTGAAATATCAAAGACTTTGTTTTAAATTTTTTAATTTTTCAGCGATATGGGTTGTTGCTTGATTTTAAATGTCGTTTTGAAACGAATTTTTTTTGTTTTTGGGGAAGGACGGATGCTAAGTTCAACTTAAAAGTGAGAATTTAGCATTAAGTTTTGCATTGGTTTCTTCATCGAATCAGGTAAAAAACGAGATTTTTCCCGTAATTTTGTTTTCAAAAAAAGGAGCGAGCTGTGCAAGTCAAAACCGAAGGTATAGTTTTTCATTCACTAAAGTACTCGGACAATTCTGCGATAGTAACCATTTTTACCCGTCGTTTTGGACGAGTTGCTTACATGATTTATGGCAGAGGGAAAAGAAAGTCTTCGTGGAAACCTGCTTTTTTTCAACCTTTGTCGATAGTAGAGCTGGAAGTTTCGCACGATATGCGAAAGAATATTCAGCAAATGAAGGATGTAAGGGTGCTTGTGCCTTACCAGAGCCTGACCATCGATCCTCTCAAGCGTTCTATTGCCATGTTTATCGCCGAAGTGCTTTTGAAAGTGCTTTCTCAAAGCGAAGCCGATGAATCACTCTACCTTTTTCTGCGGCAATCATTGGAGTTTTTGGATAACAGTAAGCAAAAAACGGCGAATTTTCATCTGGTATTTTTACTTAAACTTTCGCGATACTTGGGCTTTGAACCCAATATCGATGGACAGACGACACTTTTTTTCGATTTGGTAAACGGTGTTTTTTTGTCCTCTCCGCCTGCTCATCGGCATTATCTCTTTGCCGAAGAAGCCGGGAAAATGGCTCAGTTGTTGCAAACCGACTATGAGCACATGACCGAAATCAAACTTTCACGTCAGCAGCGAGAAAAATTATTGGAGGATATAGTGAGTTATTATCGTTTTCATCTTCCCGATTTTCCCGAGATTCATTCGCTGGAGGTGCTGAAAACTCTTTTTGATTAATGGCGTTTGTCAATATGGGAATTATTGACTTTTTAATTTTTTTTTTGCGGATACAAAAAAGCTATTTCCGACAACCTTCTTCAAAAGTTGTTTATCCGATTTATTTTGAATTTTTCCGAATAAATATTCCTGTAAGATATAGCAGATTCATAAATTTTTTCGTTAATTTGTGCAGAAATCAATTTAAAAATACTATTATTATGGAAAAATCAAATGAAATAACCATGGAAAAACTTTTGGCTGAACTGGAAAACTTGAAAGCCAAAACAACGCAATTGGAAAATTCAGCCAAAAAAGACCAATTGTCGATAGCAATTATCTCAGGCGACATGGACAAAATTATGGCAGGAATGATTATATCGCTGGCGGCGGCAGCTATGGATACAAAGGTAAAACTGTTCTTCTCATTCTGGGGATTGGCAGCATTACGTGATCCCAAGAAAACTGTGAAAGGGAAAAACTTTGTTTCCAAAATGTTCGGATGCATGTTGCCCAAAGGATATGGGAAACTGAAATTGTCCAAACACAATATGTGTGGTATGGGACCCATGATGATGAAAAATTTGATGAAAAAACAGCATGTACTTTCATTGGACGAAATGTTTAAGGAAGCCGCCGAATTGGGAATAGAAATTACGGCTTGCGAAATGACCATGAATTTGATGGGCTTCAAAAAAGAAGAATTTATCGATTATCCACATTTCCGAATTGCAGGAGCAGCAACTTTTGTGGCAGATGCCGGCGAAAGCGCCATGCAATGGATGATATAAGTAATAACCCATAAACAAACATTAAAAATTATAGAATTATGACCACCGAAGAATTGAAAAATCTTACCGTAGCCAAATCGGTAGATGCACGCGGAACTGCCTGCCCTGGCCCACTTTTGGAAGCTAAAAAAGCAATTGGAACCATACAATCGGGAGAAATTTTGGAAGTTTTGTCGGCCGATGAAGGCACAAAGAATGATTTGCCAAAATGGTGCAACAAGCAAGGAAACGAGTTTCTTGGCATGGTAGAGGAAAACGGATATTATAAATTGTATCTGAAAAAGAAATAATTTTTTCCTCCATGACGAGCTTCGTAAAGAAAAATGCAAAAATTCTGGTATTTTCTACCGAGAAAATTTCAGATCCGGCTATTGATATGGCCGGGCTGCTTAAACTGCATTATCCGCCAACCGTTTATACCATAACTGTTCCATGTTCAAGCGGAATAAAGCCCAATTGGATCCTGCATGCTTTCGAAAAAGGCTTCGATGGCGTTTTCATTGCTGCAGATGGTACCGATTGCGTTTTTGGCGAAAGCTGCACCGAAAAAACCGGTAAAGTAGTAGCAATGACCCACGAAAAAATGAAACAGAACAATTTGGATCCCGCCCGCTTGAGAATGGCTGCTCTTTGCTCCGTTTGTAGCGATGCTTTTGTCAGGCAAGTGCGCAGTCTGAATGAATATTTGATTAAAACCCGTTATTCGGAGAAATAAACAATGGAGGAGAGAAGAAAAAAAATAGAATTCGATGCGCTGGTTATTGGTGCGGGTATTGCCGGCGGCGAAACTGCCCTGAATATTGCAAACAACGGTTATAAGGTGCTATTGGTAGAAAAAGATCATTCTATTGGTGGTAAAATGATTTTGTTGAGCAAAGTTTTTCCAACATTGGATTGTGCTGCCTGTATTACCACACCCAAAGTTTCTGAAATTGCCCGTCATCCCAATATTACAGTTTTTACTGAAAGTGAAGTTACAAGTATTGTAAAAAAAACCGAATCGTTATTTATAGCAAAGATTACAAAGAATCCGCGTTACGTTCATGTGGAAGACTGTACGGCTTGCCAATTGTGTGAAAAAGCTTGTCCCGTTAGTGTTCGGGATGAATATCAGTTTGGTCTGGTCGGTCGAAAAGCTGCCTACATTCCTTTCAGCATAGCCAATCCCAAAGCTGCTGTTATCGACCTTGAACAATGTACTTTGTGCGGCGCATGCGAAAGGGTTTGCCCTACTCACTGCATCGACTTTACTATGGAAACGGAATGTTTTGAATTACAGGTAAAGACAGTCGTACTGGCTACAGGTTTTCAACTGTTTGATCCGCTTAAAATTCCACGATTCGGCTATGGAAAATACAAAAATGTGGTTACTTCCATGCAAATGGAAAGAGAAATAGCTCCTACCAGACCTTATCACACTATTCTGAGACCGGGCGACGGAAAAATACCCGATCAGATTGCTTATGTTCTTTGTACCGGCTCGCGCGACGACAGCGTTGGTAATCCTGTTTGCTCACAAGTATGTTGCATGTATTCCATGAAGCAGGCACAATTGTTAATGGGTGCGCTTCCAATGGCAGACATTACCATTTATTACATTGATATTCGTTCTTTCGGCAAAGGCTTTGAAGAATTCTACCAGCAAGCCAAAGATATGGGTGTCAATTTTGTAAAAGGAAAAATTGGAAAAATTTCCGAAAAAGAAAATGGGAATTTAATACTGCGTTATGAAGATATTCAGGAAGGAATAGTGAAAGAAGCCGAACACGATATGGTGGTATTGTCGGTAGGAATGTTGTCCAATCAGTCAGTTCATCAAATTTTTGATGGCGAAATGTTGCAATTTGATTCTTTGAATTTCATTTGGCAGAGCGACTTACTGGGAAGTCCGGCTAAAACAAATATAGATGGAGTTTTCGTTGCCGGTACGGCATCCGGTCCAATGGATATTCCCGATTCCATTCTATCTGCCGGTTCGGCTTCGTCCGAAGCAATCAGTTACTTAATTCAACATTAATAAGATTGATGAAAAAGAATTTAGGCGTTTATATCTGTCATTGTGGTGGAAATATTTCCGATTATGTCGACGTAGAAAAAGTACGTCAGGCAATTGAACATGAAGAGGGTGTCGTTTTAGCTAAAACCACCATGTTTGCATGTTCGGATAGCAATCAGAAGGAAATGGTGGAAGATATTCATCAATATCAGTTGGATGGAGTCATAGTGGCATCCTGCTCTCCAAAACTGCATTTGGTTACTTTTAGAAATGTAACTGAAACAGCCGGTTTGAACAAATATACCTACGTTCATGCCAATATTCGTGAGCAGGCTTCTTGGGCACACTCGGACGATAAAGAAGGAGCTACCGAAAAAGCGATTCGACTGGTAAGGGCAGCCATTTCAAAATCGCGTTACGCAGAAGCTTTGTACCCCAATAAGTTTGAAGCAGAGAAAGCAATTGCAGTCATCGGAGCAGGAATGGCGGGAATGAAAGCAGCTCTTTCCATTGCCGAAAAAAATATGTCTGTAGTGCTTATTGAAAAAGAAAATACCGTTGGAGGGCATGTGGCTGAATGGGGATCGCTTTTCATGACAAATGAAAAGGGTTCGGAGCTTGTTCAACGTATTCATAACGATTTGCTGCAACACGAAAATATTTCTATTCTCACAGGTACCGAAGTCGTTTCTTCAAAAGGCAGCATTGGAAATTTCACGCTGACTCTTCAAAAAAAACATCAGCCTGTTGACAATCTTAGAGAAACTATGGAAATTAACGTAGGTTCTGTAGTGATTGCTACAGGTTTTGATCATTATATTCCGCAACGAGGCGAATTTTCCTATCTCAATAACGAGAATGTAATTTCTTTGCCCGATTTTAAAAAACTGACAGATCAATCGACAGGTAAAACACTTTTATACAACGGAAAAGAAATTCACGACATTGCTTATATCTATTGCGTGGGAAGTCGTCAATCCGAAGGTGAGAATAAATACTGTTCGCGTTTCTGCTGTATTTCGACAATTCATACTGCTATCGAAACAAAAAAGAAATTCAAGGGGATACGCAATTTTCATCTTCATCGGGGTATTCGCACTTACGGCAAACAGGAATTACTTTATGACGAAGCTTTACAGAATGGGGATATTTTTATCCAGTTTCATGATGATTTTCCTCCTGAAGTCAGTTTCAAGAATAAAAAAACTTCCCTGAAAGTTAAAGATTTACTGTTTTCCGATAAAGAACTTCTTCTGGATGCCGATTTAGTGGTGTTGGTAACCGGAATGTTACCCAGAATTGATCAGTCGATCGGTCAACTTTTTAAACTGCCAAAAGGCAGAGATAATTTCTACAACGAGATTCACATGAAATTGCGTCCGGTGGAAACGGTGATTGATGGAATAACACTGGCCGGAACTTGCCAAGGGCCAAAAAATATCAGCGAATCGGTCAATTCGGCCTTGTCTGCTGCCACAAAGGCCTTTTCATCCATCAGTAACGGATTGGTAGAAACGGAGCCGATAGTTGCTGAAATTAACGGTAATTCATGTGTTTGGTGCGGTGAATGTTTAAAAGCTTGTCCTTTTGAAGCAATTGAACAAAAAGAAATTGATGGGAAAATAATTGCTGTAGTCAACAAATCGGTATGCAAGGGTTGCGGTATGTGCGCTCCTGTATGCGTACCCAATGCTATTGATTTGATTGGCTATTCCGATAAGGAGATTTTTAGTATGATAGATGCACTGGTTCAATAAAAAAAATAATGGAAGCAGAAATAGGAAAAACGGCCAAATATTTAAGGGACAAACAAGGTATTCCCGAAAAGGCAAAAGAAAATCTTAAAGAATTTGTCAGGATTAAAAAAGCACTCATTGATGCCCTGAAAAATGGAGAAATGACCATTCCCCAACTATCGGAAAAACTATCCATGTCAAAAGAGGATGTTACATTTTATTTGATGACGCTGATTAAATATGGCGACGTTGCAGTGGGAGAAATTGATGACAATGACGAATATTTTACCTATAAATTGAACAAATGATGGCATCAAAAATTAATCCTGCATTTCAGGATAAATTGAAGAAATACGGAGCAGTAAATTTCAACGCCTGTTACAATTGCGGTACCTGTACTGCCGTATGTTCACTGTCCACACCGGAAGAATCTTTTCCTCGCGAAATGGTAAGACTTAGCAGTCTTGGACTTGAAAATGATATTAAATCTTCTTTAAAACCATGGGAATGCTATTATTGTGGTGAATGTACCGAAAATTGTCCTCAAACAGCCAATCCGGGAGAACTCATGATGTCCTTGCGACGATGGTTAACTTCAGTTTATGACTGGACGGGACTTTCGGGTTTGCTTTATCGTTCCGTTACATTTACTATTTCTGCTCTGATAATGGTATTTATTGCCGTACTTGTTTTGGGTAATGCCATGTCATTTCAATTGGCAGAAATGATGCATTATGGACATCTTTTTGAAATGTATGTGGTTTTTGCAGTGCTCGCAATAATTTTTATCCCCAATATAGCCAGGATGTGGAATTTTACCATTTTAAGACCAAAAGTAAAAGCAAATCTAAAAATTTACATAAAATCATTACCGGATCTGTTTGTTCACATGTTCACTCAAAAACGCGCCCGAGATTGTGATAAAGAAGATAATTTTCGGTGGCTGGAGCATTTTATTCTGGTTTTGGCTTATCTTTCGCTGCTTTTCACAACCGTATTTTTAGACTGGTTTGGCACAAAAAGTTTCTTTGTAGTAGTGTTGGGTTATGTGGAAAGTTTTTTTGTATTTGTCATTACTGCCGATTTTGTTTCAAGTCGAATTAGGAAAGCAAAGGCACTGAACAAATTTTCGCAGCCTTCCGACTGGCTGTTTGTTATATGGCTTATGCTTATGGGGCTTACAGCTTTCCTTGTACGTTTATTTATCGATACCCATATGATAGACAATAATGTATGGATGTATATCGTTCATTTAACCGTTTTGGCTCAATGGGCTATAATTATTGTTCCATTTGGAAAATGGTCTCATTTCCTGTATCGGTCTTTTGGCATGTATTTTTCAAGCATAAAAGCAGCTTCAGAAAAACGAAAAGGTTAAAAAATCGTTTCTGTAGAAAAATACAAATAGATTTTTTTAGAAAAGAAAGACAGCTTTCAACATTTCTGTCGTGAAGTTCAAATCATTATCCATCAATGTTATTCAATCTTTTACCGAATTTATTGACATTTGGAAAATACTTTTTCTTTTTGCAAAACATAAAAAATATGGCCTATAGACTTATCTTTCAGAATTTAAAATCTATCACTACAATTTCCGATTTTGTCCCAATTCGATATTGCGGCCCCCATAAACCAAGTCCAGACGAAACATAAATATGAGTGTTTCCTTTTTTCAAATATCCATAGCCGTTTTCAAATAAAGATTTTACAAGCAAATTGGCAGGGAAAACCTGTCCTTCGTGAGTATGTCCCGAAATTTGCAAATCAACATTGTTTTTTGCTGCTTCTACTAAATGCAACGGCTGATGATCAAGTAAGATTATCGGCTTATCTTGTTCAAGCGTTGTCAACAATGTTGAAAGGGGTTGCCTGTTTTTATCGGTTCTGTCCTTTCGTCCTACAAGATAAAAATCATTGTTGACAAATGAAATGCTATCGGCGAGTACTACAATTCCGGCATCTTTATAAAATAAAACCGTATTTTGCAAATTCTGAGAATAATACTCGTGGTTGCCCAGAATGGCATAGACACCTAAAGGAGCTTTCAGTTGGTGCAATTCTTCGTACATTTTTTGATGAATCAAAGGTTTGAGGGAGCGATCACAAATATCGCCTGCCAACAAAATTATATTCGGTCGCTGATCATTGATGAATTGAACATATTTTTTTAGATAATTTTTATCGATATAAGTGCCCAAATGTATATCACTGGCAGCCACAATTCTGATTTTTTTATTTTGAAAAGGTTTATTACTTTGCAATTCGAGTTGAACTACTTCAGGATGGTTAAACTTGTAATTCCCTATAATCATGGCTATTATAATTACCGATAAACCAACAATTGAGCTCCAGAATCTGAAAGAAACCATATTGCTTTGAGCAAAATGAAAAAAATGATTGGCTATTCGAACCACATCAACCAACAAAAAAACAATGAATAAATAAGCAAAAATCAGAAGAAACGAATATCCAGTAAATGTTAAAACTTTGGCAATTGATGCCGGCATGTCATCGCCGAAAATCATGCCAGCCATTGAACAAATAAACAACAAAAGAAAACTGACTATATAGGTAGGTCGTGCTGATGGATACAAGGCCAGCGATTGCCAACCACGAAAACCGACATATCCAAAAAAAAACGCAAAAATAGAAAAAACAACAACAAAAAATCCGTACTTCATAATATATTTTGGTTTAATTAATCAAAGCTGTGCGTTTACTTTTAGCGGCTTTGGTTCAAAAAAAATTAAATAGGACACTTTAAATTTTGAATTATCAATTGCTCATAAAAACGTATTTTTACGAAAATTGTTCATGACCCTATACCGAGAAAATAGTTTTTTGATAATTAATTATGAAACCCACAGGTATTACATACACAAACACGAATGAATATAATATTCAGACATGTGCGCTCCATCAGACCTTTAAAAAAATAAATTATATTCTGATGAAATTGATGTTTTAAATAAATCGATTTTTTCTCTATTTTTTTTAAAATATTCAAAGATTTACTGTAAATTTGCTTTTCAATAACATCAACAATAAATTATGGAAGACTTTGGCAATTACATATTTCTTATTTTCGTAGTCGTGGTGCTACTGAGCAATATGAAGAAGAAGAAAAAAAGCGATACACCGAAACCGGAAGAAAAAAAACATTACGAGCAAGCGACTTGGCAAGAGCTTAAGCCCGTAGTTGAAAGAAGGGAGTTTGAAAAGGTGGTAAAAGCGCATACCAGCAAGCCGGTTGAAGAGTACATGGAAAATACTTATGCAACATACGATACCGTCGGCAACGATATTTCAGAACTCCGAATCAAAAAACCCGTCAAAGTTTCCATTGAAAATAACCATCATCTCATAGAGGAGGATCGCTACGAAGAATCCAGCTCAATTCCTTTGGAATTGGATTCACCGGAAGCTGCAAAAAAAGCTTTTATTTACTCGGTAATTTTTGAAAGAAAATATTAAAATCAAAATTTTTTTGTTATCATAAAAAATACTATATTTGTAGTCAAATAAACATCGAAAAACATAACAGAGAGAGTTCCGATCTTTACATGATTCGGAATTCTTTTTGTTTTTATATTTTTATTCAAATTAAAAAAATAAAACTATGGCAACAGTAACATACATGACTGCTGAAGGTTATAAGAAACTGGTGGATGAACTTCATCAAATGGAAAACGTCCAGCGTCCGGCCATCTCGAGGCAAATAGCTGAAGCTCGCGACAAAGGCGATTTGTCGGAAAATGCCGAATACGATGCAGCAAAAGAAGCTCAGGGAATGCTCGAAATGAAAATTGCCATTCTCAAGGACACCATTGCATCGGCACGTTTGATTGACGAATCAAAAATCGATACCAGTGAAGTGCAGATTTTAACCAAAGTAACCATAAAAAATACCAAAACCAATCAGGTAATGACCTACACCATCGTTTCAGAGAGTGAGGCCAATATCAGAGCAGGCAAATTATCGGTTACAACTCCGATAGCCAAAGGTTTGCTGGGTAAAAAAGTGGGCGAAAAAACTTCCATTTCAGTACCCAATGGAGTACAGGAATTTGAAATTCTCGATATTTCACTATAATAACGGAAAGTTAAACTTTTAAAATCATGGCAACCATTTTCAGTAAAATTGCAGCCGGAGAAATTCCCAGTTATAAAATTGCGGAAAACGACCTTTATTTTGCTTTCCTCGACATTCATCCTTTGACAAAAGGACATACTTTGGTGATTCCCAAAAAAGAAGAAGATTACATTTTTCGCTTGGACGATGAAAGCTATCAGGGATTGATGCTTTTTGCAAAAAAAATTGCCCTTGCCATCGAAAAAGCCATTCCCTGCAAACGGATAGGAATGGCAGTAATTGGACTGGAAGTGCCTCATGCTCACGTTCATCTTATTCCCATTCAACAGGAGAACGACATGAATTTCAGAAACCCGAAATTGGAATTGTCATCCGAAGAAATGGACAAAATTGCAGCTTCTATCCGAAAATATTTGGAGTGAGTTTCCTTGTTCCAACTTTACATGCAACACCCCAAAAGTTACTCGAAGCTTTTGGGGTGTCGTATTCAAATGGAGTAGCTCCAAATCAAAAAACTTTTCAATCTTTTTTCAGAACAAAAGCTGTTCGGGCGGGGAGATATAATTTCAACCATTCTTTTCCGTCGGGATCTGTTGGCTCGGGCAAGGTAACATGCACAATACTTTCATCAATCAGATCATAACCTCCAAATAAGGAATTGTCGGAATTTAAAACGGTTCTGTAAGCACCTTTTTCCGCCAAAATACCGTAGTCGGTAAACGATTTTGAAGGATTAAAATTAAATACGAATACCAATTTTCCCCTTTGAAAAACCAGCACCTGATCGTCTTCTTTTATCCATAACTGGTCAATGGGAAGTTTATTAAATCTTGGCACGGAACGAATCAGCATAATCATGGCTCTGTCAAATTCGTTCAAACAATAATAGAGATAATTCTTGTTGTCCACCAAATCCCACTGACGCCGGGCATACTTGTATGACCAACCGTTGCCTTCGCGCGGAAAATCGATCCATTCAGGATGTCCGAACTCGTTCCCCATAAAATTCAGATAACCACCATTCATGGTTGAAGCCGTAACCAGACGAATCATTTTGTGCAGCGCCACTCCGCGATCGACAGTCAAAGTGTTGTCGCCACGTCGCATGTGCCAATACATATCGGCATCTATCAATCTGAAAATAATCGTTTTGTCGCCAACCAAAGCCTGATCGTGCGATTCGGCATAACTGATGGTCATTTCCTCGGCACGATGATTGGTCATTTCCCAAAAAATCCGTCCAACTTTCCAGTCTTCATCTTTTTCTTCCTTGATAATTTTAATCCAGAAATCGGGAATATTCATGGCCATTCGGTAATCGAAGCCAATTCCGCCATCATCAATTTTTGCAGCCAATCCCGGCATTCCACTCACTTCTTCCGCAATGGAGATGGCATTGGGATTTACTTGATGAACCAGTTTGTTGGCCAGTGTAAGATAACAAATGGCATCGCCATCCTGATTCAGATTATAATAACAATCGTAACTGGTAAAATCTTCACCAAGCCCATGACTGAGATAAATCATCGATGTTACGCCATCGAAACGGAAACCGTCGAAATGAAAAACATCCAGCCAGTATTTGCAATTGGACAAAAGAAAATGTAAAACTTCGGGTTTGCCGTAGTCGAAACACAAAGAATCCCAAGCAGGATGTTCACGTCGCGGGCCCCCGTGAAAATACTGATAAGGCGTTCCGTCAAATCTGCCCAATCCTTCCACTTCATTTCTCACTGCATGAGAATGAACAATATCCATGATAACGGCAATTCCCATTCCATGAGCTTCATCAATCAGTTGTTTGAGTTCTTCAGGCGTACCAAAACGCGATGAAGGAGCAAAAAAGCTGGAAACATGATAGCCGAACGAACCGTAATAAGGATGCTCCTGAATAGCCATAATTTGAATGGCATTGTAACCCAGCGCAGCAATGCGAGGAAGTACATTCCGGCGAAATTCGTCATAAGTAGCAATTTTTTCTTCCTGGCTCGACATGCCGATATGGCATTCGTAAATCAACAGCGGGTCTCTTTGTGGTTTGAAATGTCGATTTTTGAACTCATAGGGTTGGAAAGGATTCCACACCTGCGCACTGAAAATTTTGGTTTGCGTATCCTGTACCACACGCTGAGCCCAAGCCGGAATTCTTTCGCCGCTTCCGCCCTCCCATTCTACCAAAAGTTTGTAAAGTTGTGTATGGCCCATTGCGTATTCAGGCAAATGTATTTCCCAAATTCCGTTTTGCAACTTCTTTAACTGATAGTCGGGATGACGTTGCCAATTATTGAAATCGCCAATTAAAAAAATGGCCGTAGCATTGGGTGCCCATTCTCGAAAAACCCAACCATCCGCCACTCTATGAAGTCCAAAATATAAATATCCTGTTGCAAAATCGGACAAACTCTGTTTGCCTCCCGTCAGTTTTTTTTCAGTCTGAAGAAAATATTCATATCTTCCATAAATAGAACCCGCATAAGGTTCGAGCCACGGATCAATTTTAACAATTGGAAGAATTTCCATAATTTTTTAGCTTAATGTGGTTTTGTGCAAAACAAAATAAATTTTCTGGTTGGAAATAAAATTGTACTCCTAAACACGAACTTTAACTATAATTTTTTTGTGGTTTCCAAAGCCAATTCCCGGTTGATGACCATCGGAAGGGAAAAAAACAGCAAATTCCATCGCTCTCACTTTAAGGAGATTTTCTGCCTCATCGGCAAAAAAAGCAATATCTTTTTCAGCATCGTAAGGTTGTAAAACTTTTGTCAACTTTTCGGCAGGAATCCAGCCCATTATTTCTTCACCATCAAGTGGAAGCTGAATGTCGATAAACTTCCGATGTATTTCCATGCGGGCATCCTGAACCGTTTTCCCGGAAATATCCACCACGCTGACAACCAAATCACTGCCCTCCAACTCAATTTTTCCGAGAGGCAAATTTTTCAAGTCGGTTGTTTTCAGAAAATCGAAAGCTTTTTTGAAAAGTGGATGTGCCGATTCGTATAATTCGGCATTTTTTAAGGTATCGAGTATCATGGCTTTATGTGTTTAAAATAATTCGTCCAAAGTAAAATTTAAAAACCTGTTGAGCGGATAGCCGGCTTCCAAAATCTCTGCAATATGCGGAACAGGATTTTCATCCGTTAAAATGGATCCGTCCAATGGTGAGGAAGTTGCATAATGCTTTAATTTGAGCAAGTCGGCCTGCGGAAAATCACCAGGAAAACCTGCCGGTACTTTTTTTAATTTTCCATCTTCGAAAAAACCGCCAAAAAAACGTTTGAAATTCGGTTGAGACAGAATATCGTTAAATTCGTCGATATTTTCGTACACACTTTTTCGTAACGCTTTCAGCACATTGGGCTCAGGGCTCCAAATTCCCACTGAAACAAAAGAACTTTCCGGTTGTAAATGGAAATAATAACCACCCCGCTGACTTTTTCTACCACCGCCTGCAGCAATGTAAGCACCAAAATGAGTTTTGTATGGCGATTTATCGGGAGAAAAACGTATATCCCTGTAAATTCGGAAAATGCAATCTTTTATGTCAACATGCTTGATTTCGGGATCAAATTCGGCTATTTTCATTATCAGTGAATTACTCATATCCAAATAACCGCTACGCACCTCATCATACCAACTTTTATTTTGAGCAAACCACTCACGGTTATTGTTTTTGCTCAAAACACTCAGAAAATCGAGTATTTTTTGTATGGTCATAATTTATATTTTAAGCACGACAAATATAATGTAAAATTTATTTAATCTTTGCCATTTATCCTCATTTTTTTGAAGTAATTCCTTTTTCCGGTATAAATTCCTCCTATTTTGGTAAAAAATAATTACTTTTGCAGTTAATTTAAAAAAATAATAACAGGTTATTTCTGTTCTCAGGACTTATTCAATTTTTTTGCAAATTCCAATATAAAAAATGAAAGACCGAATTCTACAATTGCAGGAAGAAATCAGCCATCTTACAGCCCAAACGCTCGAAGAAGTTGAAGCTTTAAGAATCAAGTATCTGAGCAAAAAGGGAGAAATTTCACAGCTTTTCAACGATTTCAGAAATGTAAGTAATGAAGAGAAACGGGAAATCGGGCAATTGCTCAACGAACTGAAAAACAATGCACACGATCAAATCAACCAGCTCAAGGAAAAATTGGAAGCCAATCGGGGAAATGTGGAAAAGATTGATTTGACGCGCACCGCTGAACCGATTCAGATAGGAACACGTCATCCTCTTTCCATTGTCAGAAACGAAATTGCGACGATTTTTTCAGGTATCGGGTTCACCATTGCCGAAGGACCGGAAATTGAAGACGACTGGCATGTTTTTGAAGCCTTGAACTTTCCTGCCGATCATCCCGCCAGAGACATGCAGGATACATTTTTTATCGAAAAAAATCCAGATATTCTCTTGCGCACTCATACTTCTTCGGTTCAAACCCGTGTGATGACACAGCAAAAACCGCCCATCAGAATGATTTTTCCGGGACGTGTTTACAGAAATGAAGCTATCTCGTATCGCGCACATTGTTTCTTTCATCAGGTAGAAGGTTTGTATATCGATAAAAATGTGTCGTTTGCCGATTTGAAACAGGCACTCATTTATTTTGCAAAAGAAATGTTTGGCATGGATACACAAATCCGGCTGCGTCCTTCCTACTTCCCTTTTACCGAACCAAGCGCCGAAATGGATATTTCGTGCAATCTTTGTGGCGGAAAAGGTTGTCCGTTTTGCAAATATACAGGCTGGGTAGAAATATTGGGTTGCGGAATGGTAGATCCCAATGTACTCGAAAATTGCGGTATCGATTCAAAAATTTATTCCGGTTATGCCTTTGGAATGGGAGTTGAACGAATTACCAATTTAAAATATCAGGTTAAGGATTTGCGCATGTTCTCTGAAAATGACATCCGTTTCCTGCGACAATTCGAATCGGCATACTGATTTGATAGTATTCAGAAAAAACAGAGAGCGCTTTTAAGAATATTGCTGACATGGCATTAAGCTTGCAGGATGCGGGTTCCTGTATGTGCCGAGTTGATAGGAAACATTAGCGAATGGCAAGGGTGTTGCGGGTGACTGCAAATCTGAAAGAAGCCATCAGCAAAGCTGACGTTTTGATGAACAGAAATCTGATAGAAGGCTCTAATGAGAGGGTAACCGAGCAATGGATTGGGAACGCCCGAAATTTAATCGTAACTCAAATGGAGTAAATCAGGCAAGACGCAGCGAAAGTTTAATATCTTATCCCGAGAGGTCTTGTAGGGTACACCAACAGTGTAAGGAAAGCAGCGATGTATTTTAGGCCATACAAGAAGTCAGCAGAGGACATAGTATTCTGTTGAAAAACAGAAGAAGGTCTGAATCTTTTAATTTAAGGAGCAGTTAGTTCAAAATTTGTTTTATGGAGCAGCAGCAAGCAATAACGTACCAATACGACCTGTTTGATTCAAAGGGTCAGGATGTTATTCGTTCTTTCGCAGGGAGTGAAGCCGTAAGCGGAGCTCAGGCGATAAAGGCGTTGCAAGTAAAAGAAGCAGGCGAACAGGAACGAGCCTTAATTCACGATTTGATGGGAGGTTTGTAAAATCTCACATTAAATTACGAGAGGTTAAACAGTTAAAAGAAACCGCCGTGTGCGAGAGCATGCACATTGATGTGAGAGAGGGGCGATTCCCCTACCTACTTGATTATACATTACTTCAGCCCCTCATAAAACTTGATTTTTTCTGCCTTTAGAAAAATTAAGTTTTATGAGGGGATTCAATTTTACATAAATATCTTCAGGGCCAGAAAATGTACATAAATTGTTAGAATAGTATTATTCTCTGAAAATTTAAAGTTATATATTTGTAGACCCAACTGATTCATCCGTCAGACAAGAATAAATTTAATCCAAATGAAAAGATTTTTTTTTAGCTTTTTTTTATCAATCCTTTTACACACAGGTTATTCACAGTTCAACGACAGCTTGTTTTCATACTCCTGTTCAAAAAATACAGTCGTAGTCCAAAATGATAACTCAATTATCAAAGTGGAAGCCTGGTGCGATAATATATTTCGCATTTCGTGGTTTCCCGACATGCATAATATAGAGATAGATTCATCGCATTCAGTTATTTTAAATCAGGCGCCCGAAGTCAAATTTTCTGTGAAAGAGAAACACAATGAACTTATTATCAAAGGCAGACTGATTGTTGCGAAAATTACCAAAATACCATTTAATATTAGCTTTTACAAGCCTGACGGGTCTATATTGCTCCAGTCAGCTGGTGCTTTTGAATGTGATGGTAGTTCCAAAAAGGCTTCGTTTAAAATACGGGAAACAGATCATTTTTATGGAATGGGACAGAAGAGCATCGCCGTCGATCGTCGTGGCGAGGCTTTCGAAGTTTTTAATCAGCATATTGGTGGCTATACTAAGCCTTATGGTACCATGCAGATAAATATTCCATATATATATTCTACAACCGGATTTGGAGTTTATTTTGACAATCAGTATCCAGCCAGATTTGATTTAGGCAAAACTAATCCGACAGAATGGTATTATGAGGTCGAAAACGGTTCTTTCAC
The DNA here is from genome assembly GCA_018433525.1 of Paludibacteraceae bacterium. GTDB lineage: Bacteria > Bacteroidota > Bacteroidia > Bacteroidales > Paludibacteraceae > MVYY01. The sequence continues at coordinate 65,153 of JAHDRA010000012.1, read as the reverse complement.
ATACTATCTGTTAGCCGCACCTAATGAACAATCACTGCTGAAAAGTTATTTTGATCTCACCGGATATCCACCCTTGCAGCCTAAATGGATTTATGGTTTGATTCAGAGCAAATGTTCGTACGAAAATGACACAATGGTTTATAATACGCTTCAGAAATTTGAGCAGAAAAAACTGCCTGTCGATGCTATTGTACTTGATATACCATGGTTTGGCGGGCTCAAACCAACTTCGCCACATTTTATGGGTAATTTTTCGTGGAACCTACAAAATTTTCCCGATCCAATCAAATATATAAATACATTACGTGGAAAAAATGTCAAGACGATTTTAATAAATGAGCCATATATCAACATCGATTCATATAATTATAAATTTCTCAAGGAAAAAGGATGGCTCGTTTCAAAAAAAAATCAATCCGAACCTTATGTTTTTAGTCCGTTTTGGGCAGGCGATGTTTCACTTTTTGATATAACTCACCCCGATGCCCAAAAATGGCTTTGGCAACAACTGAAAGCGGAAGTTGAATTCGGTGCCGATGGACTTTGGAGCGACCTCGTTGAACCCGAAAGTCCTGTTGTTGACGGACAATTTTATTTGGGCGACTGGAGAAAAGTACATAACATTTATAGTTTATTGTGGGCAAAAAACATTTATGATGGTTTTTCAACTGATTTTCCAAACAAAAGAATCACAAATTTAAGCAGGGCAGGGTTTGGCGGCATTCAACGTTATGGAGCATTGTGCTGGAGTGGCGATGCATCTAAAACCTGGTTTGCTCTTAAGTTACAAATACCCATGATGACAGGTACTGTGCTTTCAGGGATACCTTATTTTTCCAGCGATATAGGTGGATTTACCTTTGCCCACGACAGGCGTGATGGCAATACCATTTTTACAAATATTGTTGATGGACGAATGAAAACCGAACCTGAATTGTACATACGTTGGTTTCAACATGGTGTATTTTCGCCAATGTTACGTCCACACAGTGGTGAAGAACAGTTTTGTGAAGTTTTTGCATTCGACAGTCTGACCGAAAGTATAACAACAAAATATTTACACCTGAGATATCGGTTAATACCGTATATGTATTCGTATTCATACAAGACCTACAAAAAAGGCGAAACTCTAATCCGTCCGTTATTTTTTGAATTTTCAGACTCCTTAGCTCGTAAACAGGATTATCAATATATGTTTGGCAAAGAAATGCTTGTAGCTCCTGTACTTGACGAAGGTAAAACCAATCAACAGGTTTACTTGCCTTCAGAAAACCAAACATGGATTGATTTCTGGAGTAATAAAACTTATAGGGGAGGACAAACTATCGATTATAACGCTCCACTTGACATTATTCCGGTTTTTGTTAAAGCCGGTTCTATAATTCCATTAGCTAAAAATAAAATGCGCGCTGAAGAACCCGATGACACACTTACTTTACGTATTTATCCTGATAAAACAGCTAAGTTTGAAATATACGAAGATGACAACAAAACCAAAAATTATCAAAAAGGAGAATTTGGAATTACAAACATAACCAGTTGGTTGTGCAATCATCAACTTACAATTAATATTGACGCAATGCAGGGAGAATTTGAAAATAAGATTACAGAACGTACATGGATTATAGAAATTCCCGTCTCCGCTGAATGTAAAAGTATAAAACTCAACAATAAGAAATTAACAAATTTCACTTTTGATAAAAAAAATGGAATGTTGCATTTCGAATTCAAGGCCGATACAAGAGTAAAACAAAAAATTCAGATTGATAAATTTAGAACAACCTATTAAATTTCACATTAGAAATCCGTTTCGATTTTACTGTATGGTTTAAAGAATCTAATCAGAAAGAATCCAAATCTTAGCAGCTTTTATAAACAAATGGGTTTTGCTTAGATTTGCGTATCAAATTCTCCAACAACCATTTCTGAGTAACTTCAGAGAAACCTACTACAACAACGAAAAACCCTTTGAACATCTATTGGATATTCATAAAAGAAGTTTTTTGTTAAAACGTCGATCCTTAAAGACCCCATTTTTGTCTTAAAATATTGTTGGCTTGGTAAAACATAGGGTTTATCAAGTCAACAATTTGTATTTTAAATTCGAGCCAAGTAGATAATTCCCATTTATTCATCATTCTTTTGAAGATACATGCAGCTGCTGGAAGCATTACATTTTATCGCCTGTAATTCCTTTGTAAAAATTACGATTTAAGCAATGGTCTGTTTTTAAATGACCTCACAAAAAAGTAAGTGAGGTTTGGTGAAAGCCCCGTTATTAAATATCTGAAAATAAAAAATATAAACGTTTTTACAATTTTTTTGTTATGTCCTAAGGAAAAAAACATAAAGAAGTGTTATAAAATTTATTTTCTAACGTTTTCGAGCCAACTGTTAGATATACTTTCAATTTTATTGATTAAAAATTAACATAAAATGTAGTGATTTTTGTATCAACTGTCATTTTTTTGCTGAGTAAAATGTTAAATATTTGATTTTAACAAAAAATTTTTTGTTGAATGAAATTTGTTTACTTATGGCAATATTTTTTTAACAGAAAATTTTAAGAAATAAGTAAGACATTTATTCACAGGTATTTGCAAAGATATTTTTATTTGTAAAATTATCGATGGTACTTAAAAAGGGATACGAATTTTGGCAATAAACTGCAAAATGAAAGGGAAAAATTGAATATTTTTTCTATTTGTCATCAAAAACACTTGTTTTTTATTTTTTAATATTTTATTTTTGCCAGCACGTTTTCCCTGCTATAGGTGAAAATAATAAATAATAAGATTAATAAACAAAAATGTAAAATTTATGAGAAAACTAACATTCTTATTTGCCTGCCTATTTATGATAGGAGTTGGTTTGGTCAACGCCCAATCTCTGACAGTCAAAGGAAAGGTGATTTCGGATGAAGATGGGCAACCTGTTATTGGCGCCTCTGTACTGGTAAAAGGTACCACTACTGGCACAATTACCGGGACTGATGGAAGTTTTTCCATTACTGTGCCGGTTGGCAACCGAACACTGGTTGTTTCCTACATTGGAATGAAATCAGTGGAAGTTCCAGCTGAAAACGGGATGGTAGTAAGGCTTCAACCTCAAACGTTGGAAATTGACGAAGTTGTGGTTACGGCAATCGGCATCAAACGCTCAGAAAAAGCTTTGGGATATTCCGCTTCGGCAGTGAGCTCACAAGACATTACCATGACCGGAAACAGAAGTGCATTAAATGCATTGCAAGGTAAGGTAGCGGGCGTCGAAATTACTTCCGCTTCTGGAGCTCCCGGATCTTCTACTCGCGTTATCATGCGTGGTTACTCTTCATTGGGAGGAAGCAATCAACCTTTGTATGTTGTTGATGGAGTTCCCATCAGCAATGGACAAATTGGCTCGACAAGCATAAATGGAGGATTGGATTTTGGTAACCGTGCCAATGATATTAATCCGGAAGATATTGAATCGATGACTATACTTAAAGGCGGTTCGGCTACTGCATTGTATGGATCTCGTGCAGCTTCGGGTGTTATTTTGATAACTACCAAAAAAGGTGAAGGATTAAAAAATAAACCTAAAGTTGAAGTTTCTTCAACTTCTACTTTCGACTCTCCACTTCGTTTGCCCTATTTTCAGAACGAATTTGGTCAGGGTTGGTACGATAGAGGTGGCGGAGAACAAGATTTGATGGAAAATGGAAGCTGGGGACCCCGCTTTGATGGCAAGATTCGCCCATGGGGCTTTGTAGTTGACAACCAACAACAAATAAAACCTTATGTGGCTTTACCAACCAATATAAAAGATTTCTTCGACATCGGTACCAATTATAATAATACGGTTTCTGTTTCAAATGGCGATGCTGATAAAAGCTATTATATTTCTTACGGGAATGTAACAGCTGATGGAATTATGCCAACCGATGCTGATTATTATAATCGTAATACAGTTTCCATGCGCGGTTCAGCAAAGTTCCTGAAAATTTTTAACATTTCCGGTTCGTTGAATTATGTTCGAAAGGATATGAGATTCACAGAAACCGGACAGGATCAGGCTGCATTGGATGGACTTTGGCAATCGCCACGCGATATCAGTATTGTTGATTTAAAAGATTACAACAACAAATTCAACAATGTAGATAATTATTACACAATCTATGCCCAAAATCCTTACTATATATTGAATGAACATGGCAATAAATTTCAGGAAAACCGCATTTTTGGAAATATCAGCCTCGATGCACAGATAACCCCATCATTGAGTGCCACCTTCAGATTGGGCGATGATGTGGCCAACAGCACATTGAAAACATGGAGAGCCATAACCAACAGTGCAAGAGCTGATTACAACGATGAAGTGGGTAGAGTAGGAGAAAATGCTTATTACTCCTCCGAATTGAATACCGATTTCTTTTTAAATTTCAATCCAAAATTAAATAATGATTTTGCGATTAGTGTCATTGTGGGCCATAATTTTAATCAGCGCGATGCTCAATCTCAAGGTTCTGAAGTAATTGGACTCGATATTCCCAAATTCTATAATTTGTCAAACAGTTCTGCTACTCCTTCTATTTATGGAACTTTGTCTCAACGTAGATTAATTGGCGTTTATGGCAATTTGGATGTGAGCTTTAAGGATATGTTGTTTTTGAACATAACCGGTAGAAATGACTGGTCATCTACTTTACCAGCAAATAATCGTTCATTCTTTTATCCAAGCATAAGCGGAAGCTTTTTGTTTTCTGAATTGATTCAAAACAAAGATGTACTTTCTTATGGAAAACTTAGAGCCAGCTTTGCTCGTACCGGTAAAGATGCTGACCCATATTTAATTTATCCTGTACTGCTTCAAACCAGTATTACGGATGGCTATCGTTCCTTGGATTTTCCTTTGGCTGGTCCTGTGAATGGTTTTACCATTTCCAACGTTATTGGTAACGACCAATTACAACCCGAAATATCTCAAGACTTTGAAATAGGTACCAATTTGAAACTTTTCAAAAATTTATTGGATATAGATTTCACATGGTACAACAAAAAAATCACTGCTTTAATTTGGACTGCAACACTTCCATCTTCTACCGGTTATACTTCACAAACTCAAAACCTGGGAGAAATTACCAATAAGGGAGTTGAACTGAGTTTAAGTGTAACACCTATACGAAGAAAAAATATAGAATGGGAGATTTTTGCCAATTATTCCAAAAACAACAATTTACTTAAATCTTTAATTTCTGGTTTGGATGAAATTGTGTTGGGAGGAACAGGAGGCTTCCCGTTTGTGGCTCGTCCGGGCTATGAATTGGGACTTTTTAAAGGCAATGTTCCTGAGACCGATCCACAAGGACGTATTGTTGTAAATGCACAAGGATTACCTGTTTTCAAAGCCGAACAGGAAATTATTGGGTCTTCTCAAAATAAATACCGACTGGGTGGCGGAACTTCTTTGAAAATTAAAAATTTCAGGGTACATGCTGCATTTGATTATAGAAATGGAGGAAAAATGTATTCCCGCACAGCAGAAATTGCTTACTTTACTGGTAATGCACAACCTACTACCTACAACGACAGACAACCATTTATTATTCCGAATTCTGTACAGTTAGTTGGAGGACAATATATTGAAAACACCACTCCTATCGCAGGTTTTACTAACAACTTGAATTTGTATTACAATCAAACTTACAAGGCAGGAATTGGGGATGCTTATGCGTTAATTGACAAAACATTCTTTAAACTGAGAGAACTCAGCATTTCCTATTCTTTCCCGAAATCGGTTTTGAAGAATGCTTTTATCAATTCAGTTGATTTATCTTTGGTGGGAAATAACCTGTTCTTGTGGACTCCAGACTCAAATTTGTACACGGATCCTGAATTAACTACTTTTGGGAACGATTTGGCTGCCGATTATGGTGAATTCGGGGCAACTCCATCAACAAGAAGTTTGGGATTTAATATTAAATTGAGTTTCTAAAAAACATAAAAACGAATTATATATGAAACGATTAAAATTTTATAATATAGCTGCTTTTATTGGCTTGCTATTCTTAAGCAGTTGCAGCGAAAGCTTTTTTGACATAAATCATGACCCAAACAATCCATCCGAAGCAACTCCGGGATTAGTACTTCCAAGTGCTTTGGCTAATTCGGCCTATGTAATGGGTGGTTATTATCATGCTTTGGGAAGTTTCTGGACACAACAATATGCTCAGGCTCCTGCAGCGTCTCAATGGGCTGATTGGGAATCCTACAATTTGACAAATGTGGACTTTGATCGTCAATTTACACTTTTATATGCAGGCGGATTAAATGATTACGAATATGTTCGTAAAAATACTGCCGAGACTGGGAACTGGAAATTCTATGCCATCGCTACCTTAATGCAGGCATATACTTTTCAGGTATTGGCTGATTTGTATGATCAAATTCCATTTAGAGAGGCTTTAAAGGGGAATGTTATACCTCATTATGATAATGGCCAGCTGGTTTATGATAGCCTACTTGCACGGATTGATTATGCAATGTCTAAAGATTTTACCGGAAGCACAGTTGAAAATCCCGGCTCTTCTGATCTTATTTTTGGCGGAAATATAGATGATTGGAAAGCATTTGCCAATACATTGAAATTAAAAATGTATTTACGATATGTGAATGTTAATCCAAACACATATAGAACAGAGATTGAAGCTTTGTTGGCCGAAAATAAGTTTTTGACAAAAGATGCCAAGTTTACTGCCTTTAAAGAGGAACAAACCGGATATAATCCTTTCTACAATACTTTTGTTGATCGATTGTCAGGTAATGTTGTAGCCAATAAAACTTTTATTGACTTGCTAAAAGATAAGAACGATCCACGAATGGCAAAAATTTTTAATCCTTCGGTTACCGGTAGCTTATATAATGGTATTGCTGCAGGTGATAATAAAAATCACCCCACTGAAACCAGTAAAAATTATGCGACTCCAGCTATTAAGGGTACAAGTCCCGTTTATTTTTTCTCAAAGGAAGAAGTACTCTTTTTGATTGCTGAAGCTCAAGCTCGTTATGGGACGGCTTCTGATGCTGAGAGCACCTATAAAACTGCCATACGGGCTTCCTTGACAAGTCTCGGTTTAGCAGCAGACGCCATCGACATAGATGCAACCTATCCCTATAATGGAATTCGGTCGATAATTGAGCAAAAATGGATCGCACAAGCCAATAAAAACGGAATAGAAGCATTTTTCGATTACAATCGTACGGGATATCCCAATTTCTTCACTCGTTCACTTACTTCTGTTTTGAATGGAGATGAAAGACCTAAACGCTTGTACTTCCCCAGCAGAGAAGTCAATTCGAACCCCTATACTCCTGCAAGAGTGGATCTTACAGAACCTGTATGGTGGGCTAAGTAAAACAATTAACAATTAAAATTAATTCGTTATGAAAAAAATAATATTAATGACTTTGGCATTTGTGGCTTTTGTTTTTACTTCCTGTGAAAAAGAGTCGCTTGGTGTTTCAAGAGTTACAACTTATGCTACTATGGAATTGAATGGGCCTGAAGAATTGTTTTGGCCTTTAAATTCCACCTTTGTAGATCCGGGATGTAAAGCTTTTGAAGGAACAACTGACATTTCAGGAAATATAGAGGTTATTTCAAATGTAAATGCAACAAAAGGAGGTAAATATTCCATTACCTATAAAGTTAAAAATTCTGATGGCTTTTACGCTCAAACATCGCGAACAGTGTATGTATATGAGCCAAGTGCCCCTTTAAATGGGTATTATCAGTCTCGTATAAGGCGAAATAATAATGGAACTATAGCTAATCGTGGTCCATTTACTATCCTTGTTTTTGGAGTAGGTAATGATCAATATTGGATAGAAGATCTATTAGGCGGGTGGTATAATTATGGTTCAGGATATGGTCCGGCTTATGCAGGCCCAGGCATCATTAAGTTGAATAGTGATAATACTTTTGAAATTGTATCCGCTGAACGTCTAGCTTGGGGATATCCATGTATTTTAACTGAAAATACAGTATCCACTTATGATCCTTCTACAAAAACCATAGTGCTTAATACAAGAATGGAAGATACCCCAAAAATGTTGTTTACGGTAACATTAACTAATCCACAACCATTAAACTAAAGGAGATATAACTATGCGTATAAATAAATTTTTTATCCTATCTATTTTATCATTGGCTCTTTTTTCCTGCGAGCCAAAGTATGAAAAGGAATATAATTGGGCTTATCCTGTTTGTGGCGATTGGATGGTAAAAGCCTATTTGGATGGAACAGAAATATATGGGCCATTTGAAATTATGACTTATAATACTTCGTTTGGTCAAGATTCCATCTGGATTCACGATTATGCTACCACCGCAACAAATGGACATTTTTGGTCATTCAAAGTGAAGGCGGCCGTAGATATGAAGACACTTACGTTTCAAACAGAAGGCTCAATTAATGCTATTGCAGGTTATCCCATTGTAATCAAAGTTTCTAATGGTCGGGTAATCAACAAGGACAGCATAACTATGGAACTAGAGTTTGAAGATGATCCGGGAACAATTTACCAATTAGCCGGTCATCGTGAAACTTCCTACGAAGAATACATGCAGCAATAAACATGCTGTCGATTAATTATTGAAAAGGCTGCGGAAAACCGCAGCCTTTTTCATTCCTGTACTTAACAATGTGTTTATTTCCGCACTATCGCTTCCAAATTCTTGTTTCGGATTTGAATATAAATTTTCGTACCGGGTTGTGCATATTCCGTTGCCACATATCCCATCCCGATTCCCTTTTTGCTATCGGGCAGCATGGTGCCCGAAGTAACCTGTCCAACGGGTTTGTTTTCATTGTTTACAATTGGGTAGCCATGACGCGGAATACCTCGTTCGGTAAGTTCAAAACGTACCAGTTTTCGCGTTACACCTTCTCTTTTCTGCTTTTCGAGCAATGGACGGTCGATGAAATTCTTTCCTTCCACAAATTTGGTAATCCATCCCAAACCGGCTTCTATTGGAGAAGTGGTATCGTCAATATCGTTCCCGTAAAGACAATAACCCATTTCGAGCCGCAAAGTATCTCGGGCTCCCAGTCCAATGGGGCGAATGCCTTCGTCTGCTCCGGCTTCAAAAATGGCATTCCATACCGTATCGGCACAATCGGGACGGAAATAAAGTTCAAATCCGCCGGCTCCCGTATAACCGGTATTGGACAGCAACACCGGCTCCACACCGGCAAACTTTCCTATAGCAAATGAGTAATAAGGAATTTCGGAAAGCCGAACAGGCGTGAGTTTCTGAAGAATTTGCGTAGCTTTGGGACCTTGCACGGCCAATTGAGCCACCTGTTCCGAAATATTTACCAGCTCTGCATTTTCCGTATTGTTCTGCATGCACCAATTCCAATCTTTTTCGATATTGGCTGCATTTACCACCAGCAAATAATTTTCCTTATCGAGGCGATACACCAGCAAATCGTCCACAATTCCACCTCTCCCGTTCGGGAAACAGGAATATTGCGCTTTTCCCAACGGGAGGGCAGCCACATCGTTGGTAGTCATTTTTTGAAGAAAAGCCAATGCATGAGGCCCTTTCACCAGAAATTCGCCCATGTGGGACACGTCAAAAACGCCGGCAGCCCGTCTGACAGTCAAATGTTCTTCGTTGATGCCTGTATATTCAATCGGCATGTAAAAACCTGCAAACTCGGTCATTTTTGCTCCAAGAGCGATGTGAAAATGCGTAAATGGTGTAATCTTCATAAGCTTGGTTAAATTTGTATGAAAAAAATCGATACTTGTTTTTATTTGAAAATTAAATGATAATCGATTGGATGTACTTGCGTTTGGAGTATTATGATTTTTCGTAGTTAGTCATGAAAAAAATATTCAAAAACACTTTGCCCGACAAGACCAAACTTTTCCACTTTATTGGAATGTATCAGTTTTGGGTTTATGATTTGTTAGTATAAGGCATTTAATGTTAATTTCAATGCAAATTTTAATAAATACAAAAGTATGAAAAAAATTAATTTGTTGGAACTAATTTAGTACCGTAAGTTCAAAAGGATTTTTTTATCTAAGAAACCCACATGTATTGCATACACAAACACGAATGAATATAATATTCAGGCATGTGGATTCCATCAGACCTTTAAAAAATAAATTATATTCTGATGAAAACGGACAATCACAGTCTGATGGATCGATGAGAGGAATAACGGGAAAAGGGATGAGTCGTGTTTGACACAGGTATCAAAAAAACCCAACCTGAAAGCAACCCATATTTTGTGTTTTTTAATTCAAATAATTGGAGTTGACCATATGTAGCAAACAATTTTTCTTAAAAATGTATTTTTTACAAACCGAAAAATTCATGTATTTAACTGTAAAATAAATTCTTATGTATGTTTATTTTAGCGGATTTCTGCATGTTGATGGTTTGACTTGTTAGCTCTTTTCCATCTGAATTAACTAATATTTGTCTGTGCGTCGATTTGAAATTTTCATGTATCTTTGCAGAAGCATTGGTTTCAATCAACCATATCCGGTTAATTGATGAAAAGGGAAAGCCGTGTCAATCGGCTGCAGTCCCGCTGCTGTAAGCTCTTGTAGTTTTTTTGAACAATACTGTTGCCACTGTTCAGGGGTTGTCGAAAAAAATAATATATCTTTTTTTCAATTTCCCATTACGGGAAGGCGTTCAAAAAAAAGAGCAAGCCAGAAGACCTGCCATGCTTTTATTCAGTTAAAAAGCTTTCGAGGAAAGAGCTTTAACCATCTACACATTTTTATTTATGTTGATTCTCTTTTTCTATTGAGGCTGTTTTTGTAAATGATTACAAACCGGTTATGCACAAAAATTTTTTCTTTTATCTGATTGAAATTCTTTTTCTGTTTTTTTTTATTCCTGTAAGAGCAGAGATATTATTTCAAGATATGGGTATGGATACGGCAAAAACATATTCCATTCCCGAAATAGTAGTTGTTGAAAAATTTCAAAACAGCGAAATTCGTTCAGCTATGCCATTGCAGATTCTTTCGGCAAAAAAATTAGAAAATCTGAATGTATTGCAACTTTCTGATGCTATAAAATATTTTGCGGGTGTCAACGTAAAAGATTATGGAGGTATTGGCGGTTTGAAAACTGTCTCAGTTCGAAGTCTGGGTGCTGAACATACAGCAGTGAGTTATGATGGGATAATGCTAACCGATTATCAGACGGGGCAAATTGATCTTGGGCGTTTTTCGCTTGACAATGTGGATATGGTCTCATTAAATAATGGACAAAGCGACAACATTTTTCTTCCCGCTCGTTCTTTTGCTTCGTCTTCCGTGTTAAATATTCGCACCTTACCACCACGATTTGAAGAGGAAAAATCGATACACGGAAAAATTACCTGCAAAGTAGGTTCTTTTGGTCTTATTAATCCTTCTCTTTTTATACGACAGCAAATGAGCAGAAAAATTTCTGCCGTTTTTAGTGGTGAATGGCTTACTGCTGAGGGTGAGTATCCTTATCTGCTGATTTATGGTACGCAGACAGGGGACAGTTCTTCAATAGAAACAAGAAAAAATACCGATGTTGAAACCTTGCGATTGGAAGGAACAATTTTTGCCAATTTTTTTCATCGTGGTTCAGGCTATCTGAAAACCTATTTTTATGAATCAGAAAGAGGCTTGCCGGGCGCAGTTATTTATTACATGAACGAAAATACCAACCATCAGCGAAGCAAAGATCAAACTTTTTTTACTCAGGCACATTATGAAAGTAGCTTTTCTTCCTTGTTGTCTTTTCAAGCCAACACCAAATATCAAAATGGTTATTTGCATTATGTCGATCCAAATTATAACAATTCGGGAGGAAAAATAGACAATACATATTCACAACAGGAATTTTACTTTTCTGCTTCGTTCCTTTACAAGGCTTTCGAAAATTTATCTTTTTCAGCATCAACTGATTATTCGTTGAATACGCTGAATGCCAACTTGCCGGAATTTGCCTTTCCGAAAAGAAACACCGTATTGATGGTTTTAAACGCCAAATATGTATCCAATCAATTTTTGGCTACTGCTGGTGGTCTGCAAACATTTGTGAATGAAAAAGTTAAATTTGGATCATCTCCCAACGACAAAAAGCATTTTTCACCTTTTTTCAGTTTGTCTGTTAAACCTTTTGAACAGTATGACTTCAGGATACGCAGTTTTTATAAAAATGTTTTCAGAATGCCAACTTTCAACGATCTTTATTATTCATACGTGGGCAACAGAAATTTGGAGCCCGAAAATGCGCAACAATTCAATGCCGGCATTACTTGGTCTTTTTCATCGGAAAGTATTTCATTGCTTTCAGTAACATTAGATGCCTTTCACAATGCCATTAGAGATAAAATTGTTGCATTTCCTAACAAGGATATTTTTAACTGGACGATGAAAAATTGTGGTAAAGTCTCTATCAATGGGTTGGATGTGGCAATGGAAAGCGGAATTTCGATAACAAGGAATATTGGACTGGTATTTGGAGGATCGTATACTTACCAGCAAGCACTGAATGTTACTGATCCTAACGCCGAAGATTACCTGCATCAAATTCCGTATACGCCAAGAATTTCCGGTTCCGGAAAAGCTGCTTTGGAAATGCCTTGGGTTAATCTTTCTTATTCATTTATCTGGTTAGGGCATCGGTATACCTTGTTTCAAAATTATGCTTCCAACCGTTTGCCGGGTTATGCCGATCATAATTTGTCGCTTTCACGAAGTTTTAAAAAATCATCTTATTCCTGCTTCTTCAAGCTGGAAATAAACAATTTTCTCGACAAAAATTATGAAATTGTTCGAGGTTTTCCCATGCCGGGACGTTCTTTCAGATCTATTGTTGCGATAGAATTTTAGTTAACCTGCAAAGAAGATTTTTTTAAAGCAGTAAAACAGGTAAAAAAACGCATAAAAAACCCAAAGCAAAACCGGCTATGGTTTGCATTGGAGTGTGAGCCTTGAGAGCAACACGTGAAATTGCAGAAAGCGCTGCCAAAAGCAGTATAAGAATAAAAAGCCAAAGAGGATTTATGGAATATCGGTAACAAATTCCGAATATTCCTCCGGCCAAACCTCCCAAACTTGCCAGATGAGCACTGATTTTCCACTTGACATTGATAAAAGTAATAAGAAGAATGGATATGGAAGACCCAATGCCCAATCCGCCAATAAACATTGGCAAGTGCATGGTACGTACCAGGAAAAGCGTCCAGAACACATAAGCCAAAAAGGAAAACAGATAAGGTAGGGTTCTTTCTTCGCGATTGGAAATAAACAAATCGCTCACTTCCTTCCTAAAGTACATTATAACAACAGGTATAGACGGCAACAAAGCGGTGAACAAAAATGTTCCTCCAACAGCAATGGCTTTCCACTGCATCGGAAGGTTTGCAAAAACGGGAATTTGTATCAGCAGCAATATGCCATAAGTTGGCAACAATATAGGCTGTAAAATAATCGAAATAATTTTATAGAGGATTTTCATAAATGTTATATTTTTTTAAAAACGACAAATCTTTAAATTCATATTTCTTTTCTTAATCGAGCCACCGGAATATTTAGTTGCTCACGATATTTAGCAACCGTACGCCGGGCTATTAAGTAGCCCTTTTGTTTTAATACTTCAGCCAGCATTTCATCATTTAATGGATGTCGTTTATCTTCGTTATCAACGCATTCCTGAAGAATTTTTTTTATTTCTCGAGTCGAAATTTCTTCTCCGGCATCGTTGGTCATGGCTTCAGAAAAGAAATATTTCAGAGGAAAAACTCCAAATTCTGTTTGCACATATTTATTGTTGCTTACTCTGGAAATAGTAGAAATGTCATAGCCGGTTCTGTCGGCTATATTTTTAAGTATCATTGGTTTTAGATAAATTTCATCTCCTTCGATGAAAAAATCTTTTTGAAATTCGACAATGGCAGTCATGGTAGTCAATAATGTCTGCTGCCTCTGTTTTATGGCATCAATAAACCAACGTGCAGAATCGATTTTTTGTTTGACAAACAGAATAGCTTCTTTCATCTGAGGTGTCTGATTTTCCTTGTTGGAAGTATAATCCTGAAACATTTCGGAATAAGCAGCATTGACTCGCAAATAGGGAATATTGCTGTTGTTTAAATGTACGGTTAGTTCACCATCGTTATTTTCCACAATAAAGTCAGGTACAATAATCGACATGTTTTTTTCCAAGATGTTTCCGCTCCATGCATTGCCGGGTTTCGGATTCAGACGAATAATTTCGTTTATGGCATTCTTTAGTGTATTACCGTCAATTTCGAGGCCGTTTATAATTTTATCGTAATGCTTTTTTGAAAATTCTTCAAAATAGTCTTGAATTATGCGTTTTGGTATTTCAATTTCCTTCTCGTTTCTTTTCTTTTCCAACTGTAGTAACAGACATTCCTGTAAAGAGGAAGCTCCTACGCCCGGAGGATCAAACTGTTGAATAATTTTAACGATTTTTTCTATTTCCTTTACATTAGTGTCCATATTGGCCTGAAAGGCTACATCATCTGCCAATGCTTCAGGTGTTCTACGCAAATAACCTTCTTCATCAATATTGCCTATGACAAACTCTGCCAAAGCCCTGTCCCTTTCCGAAAGCGGAACAAGATTCAACTGTTCCATTAAGAAATCATGAAAAGTGGACCCGGCGGAGAAAGGAATTTCTTCGTATTTGTCGTCTTTTGAAGTGTTGTTTGCCTTTAACTTGTAATCGGGTATGTCATCATCCGACATATATTCTTCAAAATCAATTTCATCGTTGCTTTCTCCCTCGTCATTTCCTGTTTCTTCGTAATCTTCACCAAAGTCATCCAATTCCTTTTTTTCTTCTTCGGGTTCTAAGCCTATTTCCAAAACTGGATTTTCTTCCAATTCCTGACGAATACGTTCTTCAAGTTCCAAAGTAGGAATCTCAAGCATTTTTATTACTTGAATTTGTGCCGGTGAAAGTTTTTGTTGAAGTTTTTGTTGTAATTGTTGTTTAAGCATTGAAATAATGATTGAGTTTATGCAAAGATAAATGTTTTTTGTAAATTTAGTTTTTATGGAGTGTTTTTTGTCTTTGTAATTTTTGCTAAATATTTCGAAAAGTTTTTCTGATACGATATATAAAAAATACGAATTTTTTTACCAATTCGATGTTTTTTTGTTGTTTTGTATAAAACAATTGTTAATCTTTTACTGTTTCCTATTCAAAAAGCAAACTAAGATATAATTATTTGTGTTATGTTGCAAATTTTTCAACCATTTCGCATAAAGGATATAACTTTAAAAAATCGTCTGGGCATGTCACCCATGTGCCAATTTTCTGCGCAAGATGGATTGGCAAACGATTGGCATCTGGTTCATTATGGAACGAGAGGTGTAGGAGGAATAGCTTTAATAATTTTTGAAGCAACGGGAGTTAGTCCTGTTGGCCGTATTTCGCCCGAAGATTTGGGATTGTGGAAAGATGAACAAATCGAACCATTGAAGAAAATAGTTGATTTTATTCATCAACAGGATTCAAAAGCAGGGATTCAAATTGCCCATGCCGGAAGAAAAGGCTCTCGTTCTTCTCCTTTCAAAGGTGAAAAACAGCTCACCAATGAAGAGGGCGGCTGGCAAACGATTGCTCCTTCTGCTATTCCTTTTCGTCCTGAAGAAATTCCTCCACATGAATTGACCAAGTCTGAAATAAAAAAGGTAGTTAATCAGTTCAAAGATGCAGCACTGAGGGCGTTTCAAGCTGGATTCGATGTTCTTGAAATTCATGCTGCACATGGGTACCTTATTCATGAATTTCTTTCGCCAATCAGTAATTTTAGGAAAGATGAATACGGCGGTTCTTTTAAAGGACGCATACGTTTGTTACAGGAAATTGTTTCCGCCGTTCAAACCGTTTGGCCTGAAAGATTGCCCCTTTTTGTGAGGCTTTCAGCTACCGATTGGACTGATCAAGGATGGCGTTTGGAAGATACGGTTGAGTTGGCTAAAATTCTTTATCTGGAAGGAGTAGACTTAATTGATTGTTCGTCGGGCGGAATTTTACCAAATGTGCATATTCCCTTAGCTCCTTGTTATCAGGTCCCATTTTCGGAACAAATCCGTAAAACAGGCATTCTTACGGCAGCAGTTGGATTAATTACCAAGCCTGAAGAAATACAAGATATTCTACGAACCGAAAAAGCCGATATAGTGCTTTTGGGAAGAGAATTACTGCGAAATCCCTATTTTGCTCTTCATTGTGCTCGGCATGTAAAAGAAAACTCAAAATGGCCACAACAATATTTAAGAGCAAAATTGGAATAAAATTTATAATTTGCATGCAAAAACACGAGAGAAAAGAGATTTTGAAATCAATCTATTATTATGAAACCCCCATGTATTGCGTACACAACTACGAATGAATATAATATTCATACAGGTGGGTTTCATCAGACCTTTAAAAAATAAATTATATTCTGATGAAAGTTAATTTTTGTACTTTATTTGTGCTGTTTAATATCTTGTTTTACTCTTGCAGCCCCAAAACGTGGCAGGTAGTGGAAGCAACATCAGTAAAAATACCTATCGACAGTACTACTGAAAAGTTTGCCGACAAAGAATATGAGGCTGCTCTTCAACCGGTGAAAGAGAGAATTGATGCTGAAATGGCTGTTGTAATTGGCTATTCAGCAGAAAATATGAGAAGTTTTGCACCAGAAAGTCCACTTTCAAATTTTTGTGCCGATGTGTTTCGTCGTGCAGCTTCGGATTTTTTACATCAAGAGGTAGATGTGTCTGTGGTAAATCTTGGCGGATTACGAACTGAAATTCCTGCCGGTAATATTACCATTCGCAATATCTACGAATTAATGCCTTTTGAAAATGAGTTGGTAATTCTTTGGGTCAGAGGAGATAAGTTAATTCAACTTTTCCAATTTTTTGCTTCTGTCGGAGGAGAGGGAGTTTCCGGTATCTCGATGAAAATAAAAAACGGCAAAGCCACCCAAATTCTGGTCGGTACACATCCGATTGACCCGGAAAAAATTTATACCGTAGCTACCAGTGATTATCTCGCCGAAGGGAATGACCAAATGACGGCTTTATCAGAATATGAAAAAATTTCAGGTACCGGATTAAAACTTCGAAATGTCCTTATCGATTTCATTCGGAATGAAACTTTGAAGGGACATGTTATACAATCCAAAATTGATGGCAGAATAAGTATGGAAAACTAAAAACTATTTTTTATGAAAACTATCCAAAATACTGCGATTCTTGTTTTTTTGTTGGCGTTCAACAGTATTCTTTATGGAGGAGAAAGAATAAAGTTGACCATTCTCCACACAAACGACACCCACAGTCAGATAGAGCCGACGGAAAAATCAAATCTTCCTGTTTCCGATAAAGGCGGTTATGCTCGTCGAATGGGAATAATTGAACAAATCCGGCAACAAAATAAAAATGTGTTGTTGTTCGATGCCGGCGATTTTTGGCAGGGAACGCCTTATTTTAATTTTTACAATGGCAGAATAGAGGTGGATGGGATGAACAAAATGAAATACGATGCTGTAACTTTGGGGAATCACGAATTCGACAATGGGTTGGACACTATGGCAACGGTGTTGAAAAACGCTCAATTTCCCATATTAACTTCCAATTATCAGATGGACAGCACTGCAATGGCAACTTTGGTAAAACCTTACCTCATTATTCGCAAAGCTGGTTTGAAAATCGGAGTAATGGCTTTGAATGTCAATCCAAAAGGTCTGATTTTCACGAATAACTACAAGAAAATGAATTACATCGATCCTGTGGAAACGGCTATCAATATCTCCAACTTTTTAAAAAGAAGCGAAAAGTGCGATTTGATTATTTGCCTGTCGCATTTGGGTGCCGACACGCTGAAGCAAACCCTGACCGACTACGATATAATACGTAAAACCAGGTATATTGATGTGATGATTGGAGGTCATTCTCATCAAATTATTACTCAAACCAACTTAAAAAATGCAGCCGGTAAACCTGTTGTATTGGCACAGATGGGGAAAAGCGGACTTTATCTGGGAAGAATAGATTTGGAACTCGAGAAAAAATGACGTAAAAATTTATTTGTTCGATCTCAGCGGATGCGTTTGCATCATTACGAAAGACCCTACAAACATGGGAATTACAAAATTAATGACCCATATAAAAGTACTTGCCAGAATAATTTGAACCGTTTGACCTGAGAAGGCGCCGATAACCAAAACCGAATAGGAGCTTCGGATGGCAGCTTCTGAAAAAGCCATAGAAGGAGTAAAAGTTACAAACAAGTAAGTAGTGGGAATAGCTATTGCCGCAGCCAAACCGTTGATTTCTACGCCAAAAAATCGCAACATCAGATAAAACTGAAAAGAGAAAACCAAATATCTTAAAAAAGAAAGTAGCAGAATTTTTAATAAATCGGCAAGAGAATAATCGGCCAGACAAGCAATAAAATTTATCCATTTTGCTGACAACTTTTTTTGTTTTATTCGCCCAACCAATGGGGGCAGAGAAAAATAAATTCCACTCAATAACAACAAAATTCCGCAAACTATCAGAAAATATCCGAAAAAATTATTCTCTCCTGCAAATTCAGAGTTTTTATTACTCAAAAAAAATAAAATGGCCGCCGGAATACCGCAAATAGCCATTATGATGTTTTGCGTAATACTGTTAACAAAACTTAATGTTATTCCTGCTTTCCTGTTTTCGGGCTGCAGGT
Organism: Paludibacteraceae bacterium; assembly: GCA_018433525.1. Taxonomy (GTDB): domain Bacteria; phylum Bacteroidota; class Bacteroidia; order Bacteroidales; family Paludibacteraceae; genus MVYY01. The sequence goes on along the minus strand of JAHDRA010000012.1, from coordinate 46,403 downwards.
AGGCAATTCTGCCGGCCAGTTCTCCCACACGATTCGGGGTGAAGAAGGCAGTAAGAAATCCCGCCATAACACTCTGAAAAGCCAAAGCCATATTTATTTTTTCCGAATTTCTCACTAACCGTTGCCATTTTACCGATTCCAATAGCCAATTGGCAGGCAACAACAAAATTACACCCCACAAATACCAAGTTTTCCAAAATGATATTTCTTTGAATTGAGAAAGCAATCGCCCGTAATGTTGAAAGCAAATCAGCCGGTAACCCAAAAAAAGGAATGCTGCCGTCAGGCAACTCCACTTGAAAATGTTCCACAACTTCGATTTGTCGGTTGTCATTTTAGTGGTTACAGCCATGTTTTTCATAGGTTGAAACAAGAAAATGTTGTTTTAATGATTCGACTCTTTGTTCAAAGAGAGAGAAGCGGTTTTGAAAGTGAATTTCTTCTGCGCAAAATAGCTGAAAAGTGTTGTTATAATTGTGGTAAGCATTTTAGAAGGAGTAGGGTAGAAATGGGCAATTTCGACAAAAAACTTCAAACCGGCATAATTCAAGCCCAGATTTATAATGACGACCAACAAATACCGGCGAAGCTGAACATGACCTCGCAGATAGGAAGCAGAAAAAGTTACGTATTTTTGCAAAAGGAAACCCGTCATGAACGAAACAGGAAATGTCAGAGCAAGTGCCGCAATATGCGAACTCATGGTTATAAAACCCAAGTGAAGCATTTGATGGCGAAGTACGAAATTGTAAACTACAAAATACAATACCCAGTCGAAAACCATGTTTGCAGCTCCGGATACTCCATAGCGAAAAAACTGTAAAGGCATGAATTTACGGAAAGGCGGGTAAAAAAAATCGATTAATTTTGTAATCGAGCTTCCTGTGTTTCGAAAAAATTTTCTCATTAACAACAATTAAATGTTCAATTCGGGCAATTTTTTTTTATAAATAAAATTATCAAACAATTTTTGATTAATTTTGTGGCGAAAAAATTTCTACAAAGATACGAATTAATTTAAATTCCATTTTTTAGTTTTTCTCATTTTTATTTATTCAGTTAAATACTCATATGTCTGACGATTATCACAGTAATGACTTTAGTAAGACCAAAAAAATACTTGGGTCAACATTTCCTGAAAAGCATGGATGTTGCCCGTCGTATAGCCGGCAGTTTACCCGTCGGCAGTCCTGCTTCAGTATTGGAAATAGGGCCGGGCATGGGTATGCTTACTCAGTTTTTGCTTCAGCAGCCACAAATTGATCTTAAAGTTGTAGAAATTGACCACGAATCGGTTGTTTACCTGCAGCAACACTTCCCCCAGCTTCAAATTTTAGAAAAAGATTTTCTTCAACTTGACTTAAATCAGATTTTTTCTCATCCTTTCAGCATAATAGGAAATTTTCCCTACAATATTTCCAGTCAGATTTTCTTTAAAGTTCTCGATAACAAAGATTTAATTCCTTCTGTTGTGGGTATGGTTCAGAAAGAAGTGGCCGAACGGTTGGCTTCTCCACCCGGCAATAAGACGTACGGAATACTAAGTGTTTTGCTGCAGGCAAATTACGATATCAACTATCTTTTCACTGTAGACGAAACTGTTTTTTACCCTCCACCTAAAGTAAAATCGGCTGTCATCAGCCTCAAGCGCAAAGAAAATCCCGAAGTGGACTATGACGAACAACTATTCAGGCGAGTTGTGAAAACGGCTTTCAATCAAAGAAGAAAAACGTTGCGTAATTCATTGAAATCAATCATTCCCTTTCATCCCATGAATGCAGATCCTCTTTTCGATTTGCGGCCTGAACAGTTGGATGTTAAAACATTTGTTGAGTTGACCAATAAAATTGGTTCGGCTTTGAAAGAAAAACAATAATTCGTTTATCCGGTGACAAAATAGCCACCACTGCTGCTTCGAAACAGCAGAAAAAAAGAAAGGAGCAAAATTATGTCGGAATTAAGAATTTTTTACCACGAAAATGATGGGAAACTGAAAATTTCCAAGAGTATCGATACGCTCAAAAAGATCAACCTTAAAGATATTATTTGGATTGACATGAATGATGTTTCCGAAAATATAGAATCAGAACTCGAGCAATTTCTTAAAATTTACATTCAGGAAGATGAAGAAATTGAAGAAATTGAGATGAGTTCCCGCTACATTCAGACCGATGACAGCATTGTGGCGAATTCCAATTTTTTGCAGGACAATTATGTTATGCAGCCGGTTTCGTTTATCATAAAAAACGGAATTTTGGTTTCGGTTCGCAATACCGAGCTGAAATCCTTTAACGAAACCGTAAAAAAAATCTTTGTCAATACCAGTAATTTTCCTTCAGGCTATCATGTGATGGTTTCTCTCTTTGAAACGCGAGTAGAATACGATGCCGACATGATAGAAGATGTTACCGACCAAATCACCAATTTAAGTAAGAATTTGAATACGGAATCCGATCTCGATCAAGACATTTTACTGCAAATAAAGGAATTACAGGAAAAGGTAATGATTATCAGACAAAATATTGTGGATAAGCAGCGTGTGGTTTCCAACATGCTGAAATGCAATTTTTTCCCTGAAGATTTAATACCGCGTCTTAACATCATTCTAAAAGACATTAATTCTTTGTTTGAATATACCCGTTTTGATTTCGATCGACTGGATTATTTGCAGGATACATTTCTCGGGTTGGTAAATTTGCAGCAAAACAACATTATTAAAATTTTCACGGTAGTTTCCGTTATATTCCTTCCTCCTACGCTTATTGCAAGCATGTATGGCATGAATTTTAAATACATGCCCGAGCTCGATTGGAAATTTGGGTATCCTTTTTCCATTTTATTGATGATTTCCTTCACGGTAGGAGTCTTGGTATTTTTCAAAAGGAAAAAATGGCTGTAAACGGCAAGATGATAAAATTTTTTGTCGAAAATATGATCCCAAATTGTCCATTAGAACAATAAGATATTAGGATTATTTTTTTAGTCAGTATTTTCTAATGGACAATTTGGGATAATTCCTTTCGGGAAGTAATAATATAAATTGATGCCACTTTATCAATGAAAAAACTCCATTCTCCTTAAAAAAGTATTCCGACAAAGGATTTCTAAAAACAAAAACACGGGAAGGAAAATTGTCAAAAATGTTGTTTGCTTTTTATTCTGGATAGTTACGACACAGGTAAATACCTGAACTAACAGGGACGATATGAAGTTGAAGAATACTGGAGATCTCCTGCCAAGTTACACAAAAATTTGAGTGGAAACAACCCTTGAAAAAGACACTGTTCTGGTAATTTGTTATACTGCTTATGGTGGATTGTTTTATTATTTCAAGCTTTCAATAATATTTTTTACATCATTTTCGTCAAGTTCAAACCATTCTCCCCTCAATCTTTTATCGTCATAAACATTATGTAATGATTTTTCAAAACTTTCTGCAATTTTTCTAACTGGGAATTTCTTTGAAGCAATCAATTCAATAGCAGGTTTTTCACTTTGCAATGTTCTCTCTCTGTAATAAGGTTTGTTTGAAATACCAATCTTATAATATCCATTTGCTGTATCATGCATTAGATAAACAAAGCAGATATCATCTTTTTTATCTGTTCTTAAATTTGAATCTCTGGTTTCAATTGGCTGATAATCAGAAATATTTGAAAGAACTGTTGATATATAGTCAGCTCCAAACTTTTTAATGACTGTAATTAAATTAGATTTTGATTCATAGTCAATTATACCACCATTTTCTCCACCAAGAATTTCACAATTTTCATTTACTAAGTTTATTTTCCATTTTTTAAATTCCTTATTGGCAAATAGTTCTAACTCAGATTTTGTTATTGAGGATTTATATTCCAAAACTATATCGTCATTCTTTTTTTGAATTATAACGGGATTAGAAATTAATCTAAATTCGATAACTTCCCCACTTTCAAATAAGAATGAAATCTTATCATTCTGTCTTGGTCTAATCTGCTTTGGATTAAAATAAAAAACTATTTTGTCCCCATTTTGTAAATAGTTGAAAGTGAAAATCAAATCAACTAAACCATCATCAGATTTAGTAATTACTCCATATGCCTTACTATTTTTTGAACTAACAAAATCCCAAATTATACTTTTACTTTGTGTAAAATCGTCGACAATAATCTTTGGTATATTTTGGTATTTTTCAATTACCCTTTGATCATCTTTGTTTCTTATATAATAAAGGAGTTCATTTTTTTTAATTGAAAAAATCTTTCTTGGGTCAATTATATGTATGTAACCATCTTTTTCTGCTTTGTGAATTAATCTATTAAATTTCGAATCCATGTATATGTATATTTCATCTCCTTTCTTTACGAAACTACCATCAGACACCAACCAAGAATCAATAGAGTAATTATGTTCATTTAAAGTAAAAAAATGTTTATATTCATTTTTATCAATTGAATTTTCTTTTTCATAAACGCCTTTATCATGTAGTTTATATAAAACCATATTTTCTTCAAGCTTGCAGTCTTTTTCAACTGTCCATTCAAGAATTCCAGCCTTTCTCGCTATTAAAGTTCCACTTTTAAAAATATATTCGTTATATTCACCAATTCTTATTTCACAAATTGGTTCATCTTTTTCAATCCACTCTCCATCTGGCTTACAATATTTATAAAAATAAAAGTCTTTATTTCTGTCTTCAAGTGGAAAGTCATTAACAGAAAACTCACCTAAATTATCTTGCATAGTTTGTTTGCTTTCTAAATTATCTTGTATAACTTGTTCACTTTCTAAATTATCTTCCTCTTCACAATATTCATGCGTATTTTTTTTTAAGCTTTATTAATCTTCTAATACTGAAATTAGATGGAGTACCATATTTATTTACATGTCAGTCCCCTTAAAAAAATAGAGTTGAAAAAAATAAAATAAATTTAATATTGGAATTATCCACCAAACAAATCCATTTATTCCCCACTTGTTAATGTCATGATAGCGTTTAGCACATTGCATTAGGTAGATAATGAACAAAAAAAATGAAATTGCTAATAATGTATGAGAATTTTTACCCCAAATGATATATGATATAAATTCAACAATCAAGATAATTATCGTTAATACAAAAAACTCAATTCTATTTATTCGTCCTTTAATTCGAAAGTATTTTATCATAATAATGGTACAGCAGTTTTATTAAATTAAGTACAACGGTTTGCCGGTGTGGTGTCGTACTTAAATTCGGAACCGCTTTTTTACCAACAGAGACAAATTCTACTGTGGGACAAACCGTTTGATAAATCACTAAACCGGCATATTTTATAACCATATGTTATGGGCAGATTTTATTTTGTTTTAAACTCTAAGATCTCAGCCATTGCTTCTTTTGCTAATGTCCAATACACAACTTCATCTACACTTAAAAGATCAAGTCCTTTATATAGATATGCTACAGCATTTTTAATATTTCCCAAATTTTTGTAACAAAGTCCAATTTTTACGTAAGCTTCATTTCTATTTTTTTTACATTCATTGGCTTTGGATTCAAAAGGAATAAAAGGTTTCAATGTGGTATATGCAGTAGCTTTTCTATCATCATAACTGGCAGAATAATAAGGTTCAACACATTGAGAAAGCAAATTAGCTAACCAGTTAACATGTTTTGCATAAACTTCATATGCAGTGGCAGCTTGTTCCCAAGATTTGGAATCATAAAGCGAATCTGCTTTACTTTTCATTTCATCTATAGTTTTTATTGTTGGAACACCGTATTTTTCAATTTGTTCTATTTGTATTGAAATATCAAGAGGGTCACTACTAATCTCTTTTTTTGTTTCTGCTGTCTGAGCAATTAAATTAAAACAGGCAAAAATTAATATTGCCAAAAATAGATACTTTTTCATAATCATAAATTTTTTGTTGTTAAAGTTTTATAATGTAATAACTTATCTGTTTATTTTTTGAATACATGTCAAATACATGTTTTTTCTGTTCCAGAACTCGTTTATATAAATGATAAAAATACAAAATACTATTTATTTTGGTGAATAAACTCATATCAAATTTACTTCTATGTATTTCACCCTTTCTTTGTTATGATTTACAGGAATTTTCACCTCACAAACTTACAAAACAATTTTAAAAAATTCAAAACAAAACAAAAAAAATTATTAAAGTTAATCTCGAAAAACTTGCGGCAGGTGTTTATTTATATCAAATCATCACTGAAAAAAGAACTTGTCAAGGGCAATTAGTAAAATAAAATAATTTTCCTTTTTGCAGAGGTATAGACTTGAAAAGAGAAAAAATGTAAAAAACAATTTTCCAAATTTGTAACAAAAGAAAGGAAATAGAGAAACAAGTCGGATTACAAATTTTGGACACAATCCTGAAAAAATACTATTTTCTCGCCCCCTCGATACCATTGCGGCGAAAGAATTGAAATCAGTAAAAGTTATTAATGTTAATCAACAAGAAAAATTAATGTGCCTCGAGCCAGTTGTTGCCAACGCCACAATCTACAATTAACGGAACATTGAGAGGAAAAGCATGTTCCATTTCGTAAACAACAAGTTCACGCACCGTTTCCAATTCGTTTACAGGAACGGTAAAATTCAATTCGTCGTGCACCTGCAAAATCATTTTTGCCTGCAAATTTTCTTTTTCCAATTTTCGCTGAATGTTGACCATCGCAATTTTTATAATATCGGCTGCCGAGCCCTGAATCGGTGCATTAACCGCATTTCGTTCCGCAAAACCTCTCACCACGCTGTTTTGTGAATTGATATCGGGCAAAAAGCGTTTTCTTCCGAGCAGCGTCTCCACATAACCGTTTTCTTTGGCTTTTTTGATGGCACTTTCGATGTAAGTTTTTATCTGCGGATAGGCTAGAAAATACTCATCAATCAGAGTTTTGGCTTCTGTGCGTGAAATACCGAGCCGTTCCGCCAGACCAAAAGCCGAAATTCCGTAAATAATTCCGAAATTGGCTGTTTTGGCTTGACGACGCATTTCGGAAGTTACTTGTTCCAGCGGAACTTTGTAAATTTTGGCTGCTGTAGCGGCATGTATATCCAAACCGTTTCTGAAAGCCTCTATCATATTTTGGTCGTTGCTCAAATGAGCCATCACACGAAGTTCAATCTGCGAATAGTCGGCACTGAGAAACAGGCTGTTTTCCTCCGGGATAAAGGCTTTTCTGATTTCTTTTCCCAATTCGTCGCGAATGGGAATATTCTGCAAATTGGGATTGCTCGAACTCAATCGACCGGTGGCGGTGTTGGTTTGGTTGTAAGATGTATGTATTTTCCCCGTTTTCGGATGAATCAGTTGAGGAAGCGCATCAATGTAGGTACTCAACAATTTTTTCAATCCTCTGTATTCCAATATTTTATCTACAATCGGATGTTTGTGTCGAAGTTTTTCCAGCACATCTTCCGAAGTAGAATACTGTCCGGTCTTTGTTTTCTTGGCTTTGTCATCCAAATGCAACCGATCAAACAATACTTCTCCCACCTGTACCGGCGAATTGATATTGAACTCACCGCCCGCCATTTCATAAATTTCCCTTTCGAGTTTCAACATATTTTCCGTTAGAATTTCCGAACTTTGACGCAAAGCTTCACTGTCGATGCGTACACCTGTTTTTTCCATTACTACCAATACTTTCATGAGCGGCATTTCGATTTCATAAAACAGTTTTTCGAGCTCGTTGGCCGCCAATTCCTTTTCCAATATCTGTTTCAGGCGAAACGTAACATCGGCATCTTCTGCAGCATATTCCGTGAGTTTGGAAATTTCCACGTTTCTAATATCCAACTGATTTTTCCCTTTTGCTCCTACCAGATCTTCGTAATGAATGGTATGGTAGTGGAGATAAATTTCGGCCAGATAATCCATGCCATGCCTCAATTCGGGTTGCAACAGATAATGGGCAATCATGGTATCGAAAAGTTTTCCCTTCACATCAATGCCATAGTTGGAGAGCATCAGAAGGTCAAACTTCATGTTGTGACCAATTTTTTCGATTTGTTCACTCACAAAAAACGCTTTGAATTCGTTCAGAATTTTTGTTGCTTCTTCCCTGTTGTCGGGTAACGTTACAAAATAGGCTTCTCCTTCTCTGAAACAGAACGAAAGGCCAACCAAATCGGCCGAAAAAACGTCAAGTCCAGTAGTTTCGGTATCGAAACAAACCGATTTTTGTAGAAAAAGTTGCGAAACAAGGTAGGAACGCTTCACTTTATCGTCGATCAACTGATAGCGATGCGGAATATTTTGCAAAGCCAGAAATCCGTTGGAAGCAACTGGTGAAATTTCTTCAATATTTTCTTCAGGTTTCGACAGTATTTTTTCCTTTTCGGGTTCAGTTTTTTGAGGCCTATTGGTTTCTCCGAAAAGATTCATTTGTTCGGCTTTGGAAGATTTTTTATTCCCTGAAGGGGTTTGAAGTAACGGATAATCGGGCGGAAAAGAAGAAAACGTATTGCCAAATTTGTTGTTCAATAAGGTACGAAATTCCAATTCCTGAAACAGAGCGCGCAGTTTTTCACTGTCGGCAGGTTCAACTTTGAGTGCCTCCTCATCCAAAGCGACCGGCACATCGGTTTTAATGGTAGCCAGAAATCGGGAAAAATTAATCAAGTCTTTGTTTTCTTCAATTTTCGTTTTAAGCGAGCCCTTCAATTTGTCGGTGTTTTGTAGCAAATTGTCAATGCTGCCAAATTCCTGAAGCAATTTCACTGCCGTTTTCTCGCCTATGCCGGGGCAACCTGGAATATTGTCCGAACTGTCGCCCATCAATCCCAATAAATCAATCACCTGTTGTTGATTTTCGAGTTGGTATTTTTCCTTAATCTGATCAGGGCCCAGTACTTCAAAGCCACCGTTGTGATGGGGACGAAACATAAAAATATGGTCGGAAACCAATTGTCCCAAATCTTTGTCGGAAGTCAGCAAATAAACTTCAAATCCTTTCTTTTCGGCTTGCTTGGCAAGTGTACCAATCACATCATCCGCTTCGTAACCGGTAACTTCTATGGCAGGAATGTTATAAGCAGCAACCAGCTCTTTTATGATGGGTAACGCTTTCCGTATATCTTCGGGCGTTTTTTCACGCTGTGCCTTGTACTGTTCGTAAGCTTCGTGCCGAAAAGTTTTTCCTTCGGGATCGAAAACAACGGCCAAATGTGTAGGCTGTTCGTTCTTTAAAACTTCTTCCAGCGTATTTACAAAACCAAAAATAGCGGAAGTGTTCAGTCCTTTAGAATTGATGCGCGGGCTGCGAATAAATGCATAATAGGAACGATAGATAAGTCCGTGTGCATCGATTAAAAAAAGTTTTTTCATAGGTTTTTGAATTTTACACCCAAAAAAGTGAGTTGTAGTCAATTAGAAAAAAACGAAAAATTCTTTATTGCAATTTCTCTAACTGAAAATTAAAAAATGCAAAGAAGAAAGATTTTCCAAACAAATGGAGAAAAAAATCGTTTTTTATTTGAGTGTAAAAGTAATTAAAAAAAAGGCATAATTGGATAGCTTATGACCAACGAACGTTTAAATTTGATTACTTTTGCAGATTATTTCATTTACTTCTGTTCTTATGAACCTGATAGAAAAGATTAGAAAGCCCATAGAGAAAGAAATTGAACAGTTTGAAAAATCGATGACAGAGGAATTACAAACCGAAAATCCACTGTTAAAGAATATCAGCAATTATCTTCAGTTGGGAAAAGGCAAGCAACTTCGGCCTATCTTGGTGATATTGTCGGCAAAGTTGTGCGGCGAAGTTACCGAAAGTACCATTTACGGAGCAATTTCATTAGAATTGATACATACAGCCAGCTTAATTCACGACGATGTGGTGGACAATACTTTCCAGCGAAGAGGTCAACCATCCATCAACGCTCAGTGGAACAACAAAGTAGCTATACTTGTTGGCGATCATATACTTTCAAAATCATTGAGTTCTGGAATAAAAGCCGATAATATAAAAATTCTGGAAACAATTGCCAACGTAGGAATGAATCTCACGGACGGAGAACTGCTACAATTGGACAAAGTTCAACATGCTCAAATCTCCGAGGAGGATTATTTAGAAATCATACAAAAAAAAACCGCCCTGCTTTTTTCTTCGTGTGCTCTTATCGGAGGCCTTTCGGTAAAAGCCGACAAAAATACTTTGAAGCATTTATATCACTTTGGTGAATATGCAGGAATATGTTTCCAGATGAAAGACGACCTTCTCGACTATTCGGAAAACAATGAGATTGGCAAACCAACCCGAAACGACATAAAAGACGGTAAAATTACACTACCACTCATTTACGCATTAAAAAACGCCACTAACCACCAAAAGCACGAAATTGAGCAATGGATTGAAAACAGTGATTTTTCCGACTTGCATATCGAAAAAATTGTACAATTTGTTCAGGAAAACGGTGGCTTGGAGTACACCTTGCAAAAGATGGAAGAATATAAAAACAAAGCCATTGAAGAACTCAACGGCTTTGCTGATGGTGAACTGAAACAGTCCATGATTCTCTTTGCGGAATTTATGTCGAACCGCGATTATTAAAGCATTAGAAATATTTGATTTCTTTTCCTTCTATCGAACTGAGCAGATGATTGGCCAATCGGCTGGCACCAAAACGGAACAACCGATTGTTGAGCCATTCTTCGCCCAAAATGTGTTTCACAAGCGTATAATGTTTCACGGCTTCTTCTGTGGTAGAAATTCCACCTGCCGGTTTGTATCCAATTTTTTGGCCTGTTTTTTCATACCATTCCTTTATGGCATGGGAAATAATATACGTTGCTTCGAGGGTGGCGGAAACCTGAATTTTGCCGGTAGAAGTTTTAACGAAATCGGCTCCCGCCGACATCGCCAGAATAGCAGCTTTCTTGATATTCACACTATTTTTCAAAGCGCCGGTTTCAAGAATAACTTTCAAATGTGCATTGCGGCAGGCAGCCTTGATTTCCGACAGTTCTTCGTAAACTTCGCCGTAATTGCCTTCCAGAAATTTCCCAACGGAAATAACCACATCTACTTCCGATGCTCCTTCATTGACCACCATAGAAGTTTCGGCAATTTTAACTTCAATAAAAGTTTGAGAAGAAGGAAATCCTGCTGCTACGGAAGCAATCCCGACATTTTCTTCGGTCAGATGCGACTTTACGGCCGGAATCAGGGCCGGATAAACACAAATGGCTGCCACATTGGACAAATGAGGAAAAGTCCCTCTGAAATGATTGACTTTTTCAACCATTGAAACGATTTCTCCTTCGGTATCGGTACTATTGAGCGAAGTTAAATCAATCAAATTCAAACATTTGGCATACACATCCTTTGATGCATTTTCGGCAAAATGTTCTGCAAGAATATTGTCTATATCTATTTTTATGGCTTCGTCGTCAACTGATTCGCACTGGTAAAGTTCTAACAACTCTTCATATCTGTCTTTCATAATGTTGTGAATTTAAAAAATGATTAATACAGCTTTTTATTTTGTATGTGGCGTTGTGCATCGCGAAGGGTTTTCTTTTCGATATTTTTGCTGAAAGCATCTGTCAAATCAACGCCTGTTTGATTGGCCAAGCAAAGCAAAACCCAGAGAACATCAGCCATTTCGTCAGCTAAATCATACTTTTCATCTTCTGCCTTGTACGACTGTTCGCCATAAGTTCGTGCCATCACTCGCGCCAATTCTCCCACTTCCTCCGTAAGAATGGCCATGTTGGTCAATTCACCAAAATAACGTACCCCGTAAGTCTTGATCCAATTATCAACTATTTGCTGAGCTTCCTGCAGAGTCATGACAACAGAAATTATTCGTTAAGTCGTGCAATAATGGTTTCGTTGCCGGTAGTTTTTTCTCCCACCTGAACAAAAATTTCACTGTCCAACGGCAGAAACAAATCTACCCGAGATCCAAACTTGATAAATCCCAGATGTTCATTTACATGACATTCTTTTCCCGGATGAGCATAGGTTACAATGCGCTGTGCCAAAGCGCCGGCAATTTGTCTGACCAGAATTTGCGTTTTTCCGGGAGTTTCTATCACAACAGTAGAACGCTCATTTTCTCTGCTCGACTTGGGCAAATAAGCGGCCAAATGCCGTCCGTTATGGTGTTCGGTTTTTACAACCGTTCCCGAAACAGGATACCAGTTGGCATGAACATTAAATATCGACATGAAAATGGAAACCTGAATACGTTCGTCGCCAAAATATTCGGGTTCCAAAGTTTTCTCAACCACTACAACTGTTCCATCGGCCGGTGCAATGACAAAACTCGGATCATCAATTTCCACAATTCTTTTCGGATTGCGGAAGAAAAAAACAAAAAAACAGAGAATAATTGCAGAAAGAACTGTATTGATGGCCATTGCCGGACCAGGAAATTCCATGTAAATAATCAAATTGACAGCAAACAGCAATAGCAACAATCCTGTCAAAATAAACCAACCTTCTTTATGTATTCTGATACTTTTTTTCATCTGTTTAAAAATGATTTATGAGATTTCTCTGGTCGATTGAAAATAGTACAACAAAAAAAATTTCTCTTTTTGTTTAAAAATACAATTTTAGACAACTGCCTGAAAGTAACCCTGTCGGGATATTTTGAACGAAGAGAACTCAGTTTGCAAATTTACTTAAAATACTTTGTTGCTACAAGGTACGATATAAACTTTCAATAATATGCCGAAAATGATTAAATTTGTACTGATTTTTCACAAAAAACTAATTTTATTTACCGACAAACCGCTCATTCTTATTTTAAAATTTTTATGAATCTTTCACCACTTACTGCCATATCGCCTGTTGATGGGCGTTATCGTTCAAAAACAGAAAAATATGCCGAATATTTTTCTGAATTTGCTTTAATTCGTTTTCGTGTGATGGTTGAAGTAGAATATTTTATTTCACTTTGCGAAATTCCTTTAAAACAACTTCAATTGGTCCCGAAAGATTGTTTCGATAAGCTGAGGGCAGTTTATATTCATTTTCAGGAATCGGATGCCGAAAAAATCAAGGAAATCGAACAAACTACCAATCATGATGTCAAGGCTGTGGAATATTTTTTGAAACAGCAATTTGACCTGCTTGGTTTGAGCGATTACAAGGAATTTATTCATTTCGGATTGACTTCTCAGGATATAAACAACACGGCAGTTCCCGTTTCGATAAAGAAAGCTCTGGAAGATGTTTACTACCCCGAAATGGAAAATCTATTGAAAAAAATGCGCGAGTTGGCCGAAGAATGGAAAGATATTCCCATGCTGGCCAGAACTCACGGTCAGCCAGCTTCTCCCACGCGATTGGGAAAAGAAATAATGGTTTTTGTCTATCGGCTCGATAAACAGCTTTCTCTGCTTCGTGCGGTTCCTATTTCCGGAAAATTTGGAGGCGCCACCGGCAATTTCAATGCACATTCGGTAGCGTATCCTTTGGTAGAATGGAAAAATTTTGCCGATAAATTTCTTGCCGAAAAACTTGGCATTCAACGTGAAGAATGGACTACCCAAATTTCGAATTACGATCATCTGGCAGCTTTGTTGGATAGCCTGAAACGAATCGATACCATTTTAATCGACTTTTGTCGGGATGTATGGACTTATGTTTCGATGGAATATTTCAAGCAGAAAATAAAACCAGGAGAAGTGGGTTCGTCTGCCATGCCACACAAAGTGAATCCTATCGATTTCGAAAATGCAGAAGGAAATTTGGGCATGGCCAATGCCGTACTCGATTTCCTATCGGCCAAACTTCCTATTTCTCGTTTGCAGAGAGATTTGACCGACAGCACTGTGATTAGAAATATTGGTTTACCTTTTTCTTATATTCTGATAGCCACGCAAAGTTTGATGAAAGGGTTGAATAAACTGGTTTTGAACGAATCGGCCATTCGACGCGACCTTGAAAACAACTGGGCAGTTGTAGCCGAAGCAATTCAAACTATTCTTCGACGTGAAGGTTATCCCGCTCCCTACGAAACCTTAAAAGCTTTGACCCGCACCAACGAAGTCATTACAGAGCAAACTATCCATGACTTTATCGATTCGTTGCAAGTCAGTGAAGAAGTGAAAAACGAATTAAGAAAAATTTCCCCTTTCTCTTATACGGGAATCTGATTATTGTATTGTTTTACAAAAAGATATATTAAATTCAATGTTTAAATTTTTTGAACTGCTCAAGCGTTTCATTCCTCCTTACAAAAAATATGTTTTCCTCAATCTGTTGTTCAATTTATTGTCGACAGTTTTCAGTCTTTTCTCTTTTGCTGCCATTATTCCTGTTTTGCAGATTCTCTTTGGTTTGCAGCAGTCGAATCTGAGTTATCAGGCATGGACTTGGGGCGATGGATGGAATCAAATTATTTCAGCGCTGAAAAACAATATTTTTTACTATCTTGAACAAATGATGACTACTGCCGGTCCTTCGATGACTTTGCTTTATCTGGGCCTTTTTCTGATTGTCATGACAGTTTTCAAAACCGGCACTTCCTATCTGTCGTCGTATTACATTATTCCCATACGTACAGGTGTGTTGCGCGATTTGAGAAATCAACTTTATAAAAAAATTCTCAGCCTTCCCATCGGATTTTTTACCGAAGAACGCAAGGGCGACATAATGTCGCGCATGACCAGCGATGTTACCGAAATTGAAACCTCCATCATCAGTTCTTTGGAAATGATTTTCAAAAATCCCATCATTATTCTGATATACTTGACCGTAATGTTTGCCATGAGCTGGAAACTGACATTTTTTGTATTGATACTTTTGCCTCTCAGCGGTTGGTTGATCGGGATGATCGGCAAATCGTTGAAACAGCGCTCTACATTGGGTCAGCAGCAAACCGGCGAATTGCTTTCGCAAATAGAAGAAACTTTAAGCGGACTGAGAGTGATTAAAGCTTTCAATGCCGAAAAAAAACTGGAAAAAAGATTTGCAGCTTTAAACGAAAAACTTCGCCGTACACTCAATCGAATCAACCGGCGCTACACGTTGGCACATCCACTCAGTGAGCTGCTCGGAACCGTAGTTATTGCCATTTTACTTTGGTTTGGAGGTGTACTGATTTTGGAAAACCACAGTTCCATCAATGCTGCCGAATTTATTTACTATTTGGTAATTTTTTACAGTATCATAAACCCGGCAAAGGATTTGTCTAAAGCAGGTTACAGCGTTCAAAAAGGTTTGGCTTCGCTTGAACGCGTCGATAAAATTCTGAAAGCCGAAAATACACTTCCCGAGCCTACCGAATCGAAAAAAATTAATTCTTTTAACGATCGCATCGAATTCAAAAACGTTAACTTTCGCTATCAAAGCGATTGGGTGTTGCAAGACATCAATCTGACCATACCGAAAGGAAAAACCGTTGCTTTGGTTGGCCAGTCCGGTGCAGGAAAATCTACTTTGGTCGATCTGTTGCCTCGTTTTTACGATGTAACGGAAGGAGAAATTCTGATCGACGGCATCAATATCAAAGATCTGAACACAAAAGACATCCGCTCATTGATGGGAAATGTAAATCAGGAAGCCATCCTGTTTAACGATACTTTTTTCAACAACATTGCTTTTGGCGTTGAAAATGTCACATTGGAACAAGTGATGGAAGCTGCAAAAATAGCCAACGCTCACGATTTCATTATGGCTTCCGAAAATGGTTACCAGACAACTATCGGCGACCGTGGCAGCAAGCTTTCGGGGGGTCAGCGCCAACGCATCAGCATTGCACGCGCTATTCTAAAAAACCCTCCAATTCTGATTTTGGACGAGGCAACTTCTGCTCTCGACACCGAATCGGAAAAAATGGTGCAGGAAGCGATAGAAAAACTAATGATGAACCGAACAACACTGGTCATTGCACATCGCTTGTCCACCATTAAACGGGCTGACGAAATTTGTGTGATGTCCGAAGGAAAAATTGTGGAACGCGGAAAACATGATGAGTTGATTGCTTTAAACGGCTATTACAAACGGTTGTACGATATGCAATCTTTCTGAATAGAATTGAGAAATTAATTCAAAAACTGATTGTTGAGGTGAGCAAAAAAACTTTTTGAAGAAAGGAACAATTTTTGCAGGAAAATTTAGATTTTGTTCTCAAATTCATTTTTTTCTGAATGAGGTTTACAGCGAATAATTTTTTATATGAAACATGGATGATTTACTTTAAACCTCTTTCCCGGAATTCGATTGACACGGCAATTTTAAAAATTTTTCGAGAAAATTTTAGCTGCAATTAATTAACAACCAATATAAAAGATATACAATGTCAAAAATTTATGATTTTACATTATCTTATAGCTTATTCAGAAGTTATGTGATGTTTGCCTTCAAAAAATTTTTCAGCCGATACATTGTTATGGGAAAAGAAAATATTCCTGAAACCGGGCCGGTGATTTTTGCGCCCAATCATTTAAACGCACTTATGGATGCGCTGGCCGTTATTTCGGTAGTTCCTCATAAAATGCCGGTAGTCTTTTTGGCACGTTCCGATTATTTCAATAATAAAGTGATTGCCAGATTTCTGCATTTTTGTAAAATTTTACCGGCATTCCGCATGCGCGAAGGTTTAGAAAACGTCGACAAAAACAATGAAATTTTTGAGGCTTGCGTTGATGTTCTGAATCATAATCAGGCCATTGGCATCATGCCAGAGGGAAATCAGGGAAGTAAACGAAAATTGCGTCCGCTGGCAAAAGGAATTTTTCGAATTGCCTTCATGGCACAACAAAAATATGGCAATCAACCCGGAGTTAAAATCGTTCCCGTTGGTTTGGATTGGGGAAATATCGACAAGTACGGTGAACACATTATAATAAATGTTGGCAAACCGATAGAAGTTTGCGAATACATGAATGAATATGAAGAAAACCAGCCTGCTGCCATTAATCAACTTCGCGACAGGCTGCGCGACGGTTTGAGTGAAGTTACTTTGGATATTGCCACCGAAAAGAACTACGAATGCTTTGAAACGGCCACCATAGCAGCAAGTGCAGCAATGGTTGAAAAGATGAAACTTCCCAATACAGAAAAATATCGTTTTCTTGCCCGCCAAAAAACAGCTCGCCAATTGCTTGAAATGGAAAAGAACAAACCGGAGACTATCGACAAATTGAATGTAATTTGCAAGGAATACAGGGAAAACTTGCGCAAGTTGAACGTACCATCCTGGTTGCTGGATAAAAATTTGAAAGTTTCTTCTCTTTTACTCGAAAGTTTATTGCTCGTAATCACTTTCCCATTTTTTCTCATTGGTCTCGTTTTGAATGCATTGCCATTTTTTTCTCCCGACATTATCATGAAGGCTTTTCATATCAATTTTCCCGGTGGAAAAGGCTCCTTGCGTTTTGGATTAGGCATGGTAACCTTTCCTCTGTTTTACATTTTGCAATCGGTATTGTTCTACAAAAAGGTGAAGGATTCACTTTGGGCAGTGGCTGTATTTTTACCCTTGCAATATTATCTGGGAAAATGTGCTTTTCTATGGCATAAAAAATTCAGAAAACTTAAAGTTAAATTTCGTTACCATAAATTGCAAGTAAAAAATTCGCTGATACTGCAACGTACCAAATTGCTGCATGAGGAAATTCTTCAATTGGTGCAATCCTGAAAAAGAGCAGCGAAATTCTACCATTTTAACTTTTTTGATTTTGAAAAAAACGGAAGAAAAATCATTTTCTCCCGTTTTTGTCTTTTCATATATAAAAAATTTTTAATCAAGATTCAGACTGACTCTCTTAAAATCGATTATAGTTGCATGATGAGCTTTCAGATATTCTCCGATTGTAATTTTACTGTCTTTAACGGATGTTTGTTCCAATAAAACCGATTCCTGAAAAAATTTGTTGAGTCTGCCTTCAGCAATTTTGTCGATAATATTTTCAGGTTTGCCTTCTTCACGAGCTTTTTCGCGCCCTATTTCGAGTTCTGTTTCAATGATATGAGCCGGAACCGAAGCACGGTCGATAGCTATTGGATTCATTGCTGCTATTTGCATGGCAATGTCGCGTGCAACCTGATGATCTACATTTTCTTCTTTGAAGGCAACAATAGTTGCCAGCTTATTTCCTTGATGAATATAAGCGGCTGTTGTACCGCCCTTTACAAAATTATAGTCATCCAATTCAACTTTTTCGCCGGTAATAGCCGATTCGTCCACAACCAAGTCGGCAATGGTACGACCGTTAATAGTAAAAGCTTTTAATTCATCAAGTGTTGCCGGTTTTTTATCCATTGCCACATCCAGAATGGATTGAGTTAAAGCCATAAAGTCAGCATTTTTGGCAACGAAGTCGGTTTCGCATTTCAGGGCAAGTACTGCTGCAAAGCCATCTTTGGCTGCGGCAAGCACACAACCTTCTGATGCTTCTCTTCCGCTGCGCTTGGCTGCGATTGCCTGACCTTTTTTTCTGATAATTTCTATTGCTTTTTCCAGATCGTTGTTTGCTTCTATCAGCGCATTCTTACAATCCATAAGACCTGCACCAGTCATAGTACGAAGTTTTGTAATTTCTTGCAATGTTACTGCCATAATTTTTTGATTTAAATTCTGAAAAATATCTTCAATTTCATGCATACATGAAAAAAAAGATGTTTTAATTGTTTATAAATGTTGTTGTAACTAAAACGAGCTACCAGCTACAAATGAATTATAACCGTAACTCGTTATTATAGATCAAGACTGTAAATAATAATACTTTTGAACGAATTTATTAAATTAAAATTTTTCTCAGTCAAATGTTCTCATTATTTAATTTTCTTCTTCTTTTATAAATTTGTTAACCACGTTGGCTTTAAGAGCCTCATCGTCTTCACGTTGTGTTCTGGGTCGTTTATTTACCCTGGACTTTCTTTCTTTCACTACAGGTGCTTCTGCAGCCTCAGTCTCAACTTTTTCGAGTTTTCGCTCTTCAATTCCTTCCTGAATAGCATCAATTAGAGCATTCAAAATAACTTCAATGGATTTGGTTGCATCATCATTGGCCGGAATAACAAAATCGATATTACTGGGGTCAGAATTAGTATCCACAATCCCAAAAATAGGAATTCCAAGTTTTTCGGCTTCCTTAACCGCAATATGTTCTTTCATTACATCAACCACAAAAATGGCTGCAGGCAAACGTGTTAAATCGGTAATAGAACCAAGATTTTTTTCCAATTTTTCTCTTTCGCGTGTAATTTGCAGTTTTTCTCGTTTCGAAATATTGTCAAATGTACCATCAGTCATCATTTTGTCTATGGTCGACATTTTCTTGATAGCTTTACGTATGGTAGGAAAGTTGGTGAGCATGCCACCCGGCCAGCGTTCCGTTATATAAGGCATTCCTACAGCTTTTGCTTTTTCGGCTACTAAATCCTTTGCTTGCTTTTTGGTAGCTACAAATAGTATTTTTCTTCCCGATTTTGCTATTTGCTTCATTGCTTGAGCAGCTTCATCAATTTTTGCAGCTGTTTTGTGTAAATCGATAATGTGAATACCATTTCGTTCCATGAAAATGTATGGAGCCATTGCAGGATTCCATTTTCTTTTTAAATGGCCAAAATGACAACCAGCTTCTAATAATTCTTCAAAATTTGTTCTTGACATTTTACTTTTTTTAATTTGTTTACTTTCTGTGAAATTCAATTGTTGAGTAGTCTTTATTTTTAAAAGAGTCTCCACAATTTAGATACTAAACCAAATTCAATTCGCTGTTTGTGTGACTTTTTGTTACAAATATCATTTGATAATAAAAAGAGAAACAACAGATTGATATTATCGTTTTGAGAACTGAAATCTTTTGCGTGCTTTGGGACGACCCGGTTTTTTTCTTTCTACAATTCTCGGGTCGCGAGTTAAGAAACCTTCCGATTTCAAAGCAGGTTTATCTTCGGGATTTATTTTTACTAAAGCACGAGCAATGGCTAAACGTAAAGCTTCAGCTTGTCCTTTGAATCCGCCTCCCTTCAAATTAACCTTGATATCATATTTCTCAGTCACATTCAACTTGTCCAAAGGTTGTTTTACAATGTATTGCAAAAGAAGCGATGGGAAATAAACGGACAATTCTCGTTTGTTGATTATGATTTTTCCTGTTCCTTCGTTAACAAAAACACGAGCAACAGCTGCTTTTCTTCTTCCTAAGGCATTTACTATTTCCATACTGATTATTTAAGTGAGTTTAAATCGATTTGCTTTGGCTGTTGAGCCTGCATATTGTGTTCTGCATTGGGGAATACGTAAAGATTTTTTAAAAGTTTTGCTCCCAATCTGTTTTTGGGCAACATACCTTTTATTACCTTACGGATAAGTCTTTCAGGATCTTTTGCCAACATCTGGGCAGGGGTGGTTTCTCTTTGCCCTCCGGGATAACCGGTATGTCGTAAGTAAATACGATCTGTCCATTTGTTGCCTGTCAATTTTATTTTGCTGGCGTTGATAATAATCACATTATCACCACAATCTACATGTGGTGTGAAATTTGGTTTATATTTTCCACGCAGAAGCTTGGCCACTTTTGTTCCCATGCGACCCAATATCTCATCACTTGCATCTATCAAAACCCATTCTTTCTGCACGGTGTTTTTATTGGCAGAAATGGTTTTATAACTTAAAGTATCCACTTTTACTAATGGTTTAAATAAATTAATAAATTCTTTTTACTTAGGTACCTTTTATCTTATTTTTGGAATGGCTAATCAATACAAAATAAAGACAATAAATTATACCAATGAACTTTTTATTTTGGATAATAAACGGACTGCAAAAATACTCTTTTTCTTTCGATTTACAAATAGTTAGAGGTAAAATTTTTTTTAAAATGATTTTTATGTTTTTATTTCAACTCGGGAAATTTTTTCGATATTTGCTTTTGTGTTTTTCGGAGCGTAGAAAAATTTGACTGATAATCGTCTTTAATCAATAATTTTTTAATTTTGTGGATGAATCGAAATCATCATAAAGTTGGTATTAAATTATGCATAAATCGGGTTTTATAAATTTAGTCGGTAATCCCAACGTAGGTAAATCTACGCTGATGAATGCCCTTGTTGGGGAGAAACTTTCTATCATCACCTCAAAATCGCAAACAACCCGTCATCGAATTTTGGGAATAGTCAACGAGGAAAATTATCAAATGATTTTTTCGGACACGCCGGGCATTCTTAAACCAAAATATGCTTTGCAGGAATCCATGTTGCAATTTTCACGTTCTGCTCTCACCGATGCCGATATTCTGATGTATGTTACTGATGTGTATGATGCAGAACCAAAAGATATGGATTTTGTTCAAAAAATTAATTCTGATAATGTTCCTTTATTGGTTTTAATCAACAAGATAGATCTTATTAATCAGGAAAAATTGGAATTGTTGGTTGAAAAATGGCATGGCATTTTTCCTCGAGGTGAAATACTGCCCATTTCTGCACTCGAAAAGTTCAACGTGGATTACCTTATGAAGCGAATCAAAGAACTATTGCCCGAATCTCCTCCTTTTTTTGACAAAGACCAGTTAACCGACAAACCTGTACGTTTTTTTATTAGTGAAATCATTCGCGAAAAAGTGTTGTTGAATTATCAGAAGGAGGTGCCTTATGCCGTTGAAGTGGAGATAGAAGAATTTCATGAAGAGGAAAATCTTGTCAGAATAGGTGCTGTGATTTATGTTGAAAGAGATTCCCAAAAAGGAATCATTATTGGTAAGGGTGGAAAATCGTTGAAAAAGGTTGGTGTACAGGCCAGAAAAGATATAGAAGAATTTCTCGGACAAAAAGTTTTTCTTAGCCTTTATGTAAAAGTCGAAAAAGATTGGAGGAATAAGGAGAAAAAGCTTAAAGACTTTGGTTATTTGCACGATTAATCCTATAATTTTGTTGAGGATTGTTATAAATTTTCTCTTTCGATTTAAAACAAATATTTCTTAAAAGTGTTATTTGAGTATAAAGGTGTAATAAATTGCTTTTATGCTTAAAGATTTACGCAAACAGTACGACCGATCTACTCTGAATGAATCGAATATTTTAAAAAATCCTTTTCAACAGTTTAAGTTGTGGCTGAGCGAAGCCATAAATACTGAGGAATCTGAACCCAATGCAATGGTTCTATCTACTGTTGATGCAGAATGGCAACCTCATGGCAGAATGGTTTTATTGAAAGAATTGACTGACGAAGGATTTGTTTTCTTTACAAACTATAAAGGGAATAAGGGATTGCAAATTCTTCATAATCAAAGAGTTTCTCTGTTGTTTTTCTGGCCGGTTTTGGAGCGTCAGGTACGCATAACAGGCAATGCCGAAAAAATTGCAGAGCAAGCTTCCGACGAATATTTTAAAATGCGTCCTTTATTCAGTCAAATTGGTGCATGGGCATCACCTCAAAGTCGAAAAATTCCGTCAAGAGATTTTCTTGACAAACAATTCGAGTATTATAAGCATAAGTTTGAAACTGAGGTGCCACGACCACCTTTTTGGGGCGGGTTTCTGGTTCGCCCCAAAACTTTTGAATTTTGGCAAGGAAGGCCTGACAGAATGCACGATCGATTGTTCTACACAAAAAACGATCAACAATGGGAAATTTCAAGACTTGCACCTTAAGAACACAGATTTTATGGCATAATTATTGTAAAAAGTTACTGAAAAAAATCTTTCTTTAGAATCAAAAATTTTGCTTTAAAAACTTTCTTCGATTTAAATTTTTATTGTTGCGTGATTTTTTTGATTATTATAAATAATTTTTTAGAAAAAAAGTTCGAAAATTATTTTGATTTTGAAAAAAAATAAATATATTTGCCGATATTTCTATTAAAAATTATTTGCATTAAAGTAATTTTATTAATTTTGCGGTGAATGCCGATGCTTGAATTATAAATTAGAGGCAGGAAATAAATTTTTAAGTTTTATTGAGGTGTGTTTTCAATAAATCCTATTTATCTTTTTTAATCAAAATAATATTCGGAAAATCAATTAACTAAAAAAGTAGAATTATGAAAAAAATCTTATTGAGCGTTATGTTATTGGCAGTTGCTGTAACTTACGCATCTGCTCAAAGCACGGCAGAAACTAAAGCGAAAGCCGATATTGCTCATTGGTCGGCCGGTATTAAGGCTGGAGTGGATTACTATCGGGTTACGCCTTCCAGTACTGTTACAGATTATCTTTTTTTTGAAAATTCTTGGGCGCGTTATGCCAACAATGCAGCATGGACTGCTCCACAAATTTATGTAGAATACACTTTTAATCCACTTTTTGGATTGGGTGCCGATTTCAGTTATCTGACTTATGGCAGAAATACGGGTGCGGGTCATACGCTTGATTTTACCTTGTATGGTTCTACAAACTTAAGTAATTTACTGGCTCCAAAACGTGCTGGCTTTTGGGGTAAAGTAAATATTTATGGAAATCTGGGCGCAGGGTTGGGATTCTACTCTTATTCAGGTGTTGCAGGAGTTACTGATGGTGATAATTTGAAATCTCCACTTGCATTTGCCGCTCTAAATGCCGAATATCGTCTCAGCAAAGTATTGTCGTTGGGAGTGGAAGGTCAGTACCGTTATTATATGAGAGAAAATTTAGGCGGGTTGAGTAACAATTCTTTAGGTAGTGATGCTTTGATCGGTACAATTGGACTGCGTTATAAATTTGGCGGAGCTACAAAATCTCATGTTCGCGACATGTCTTTGGAAGAATATTATCCGGCTCCGGCACCGGTTGTTATCGAAAAAACTGTTCAAGATGGAAAAGTTGACGCCAATACGGAAAATCGTTTGAAAGCTTTGGAAAATGACAATGCCATGATAAAGAACAAATTGCAACAACTTGAAAGCGATTTAAAGGCTTTATCGCAGAAATCAACCGGTACTGTTAATGCAACTTTCCAGAATATTGAATTTGAATTTGGTTCTTCCCAATTAACCAAGCAAGCTTATGATTTGCTGGATCAGATTTATGCTATTTTGAACAGTAATTCTACTGCTTGGACAAAAATTACTGTTTCAGGTCATACTGACAATATTGGACCAAAATCGGTTAATCAACAGTTGTCGATTGCTCGTGCTCAAGCTGTAAAGGATTATCTTGTTAAAAAGGGTATTCCTGCTTCTGCCATTACTGTCGCAGGTTACGGTGAAGATAAACCTATTGCTTCAAATGATACTCCTGCAGGTAGACAGAAAAATCGTCGCGTAGAATTTGAAATTTCAAAGTAAAAATAAATAGTTGATTTAAAATTAAAGGGCGACTCCAAGTTTGAAGTCGCCCTTTTTAAATTGAAAAAAAATTGTGGCAGCTCAAATAATGCCACTTTTTAACAAAATATTTTCCATTGCCTGTTGAAGTTGCAATGCTTCAAAGCGAGCTGCTTCGGCAAAGTTTTCATCCGAAGAGGCATAGATAATTTGACGCGATGAATTTACCAACAAACCACACTGACTGGTCAATCCAAATTTTGCCGTTTCTTCAAGACTTCCTCCCTGCGCCCCAATACCGGGAATTAAAAGAAAATGTTCAGGAACGATTTCTCTTACCGATTTTAGATATTCTGTTTTTGTTGCGCCAACGACATACATTATATTTTCTTCCGTTCCCCAATTTGTAGATGTTTTCAAAACTTTTTCAAACAATCTTTCTCTGGTATTTTCTTCCTTTATCAGTTGAAAGTCGAAAGCTCCTTTATTGGAAGTTAGCGCAAGAATAATGGTCCATTTATTCTTATAGGAAAGAAAAGGTTTAATGGAATCTTCACCCATATACGGAGAAACGGTTATGGCGTCGAAATTCATTTTTTCAAAAAAAGCTTGCGCATACATGGCCGAAGTGTTGCCGATATCGCCACGTTTTGCATCGGCAATCAAAAATTGATCGGGATGATGATTCCTAATGTAAGCAACTGTTTCATTCAGAGCTTTCAAACCTTCTATCCCGAGACTTTCGTAAAAAGCCAGATTGGGTTTGTACGCAACGCATAAATCTGCCGTCGCATCGACTATAACTTTATTAAAATCAAATATTGGATTTGATGATTTTTCTTTTAAATAAATAGGAATTTTATTTATATCGGTATCCAATCCGATACATAGAAATGATTTTTTCCTTTTAATATTTTCAAAAAGTTCTTTTCGGTTCATTTTGTTGGAATTTATCAATATCCCATATGTTATAATTCTGCATCTTTTAATCTTTCAGCATTTTCTGCAATCATAAGCTGATCAATCATTGTCTGAATTTCCCCATTCATAAATGCGGGCAGGTTGTAAATAGTGTAATTGATGCGATGATCGGTAACTCTTCCTTGCGGATAATTATAGGTACGAATTTTGGCCGATCGATCGCCGGTAGATACCATTGTTTTACGTCTTGAACCGATTTCGTCAAGATATTTTTGATGTTCAATGGCATAAATTCTTGAACGAAGTTCAATCATGGCTTTTGCCTTGTTTTTGTGTTGCGACTTTTCATCCTGACATTGCACGGTGATTCCTGTAGGAATATGTATCAACCGAACGGCAGAATAAGTGGTATTGACCGATTGTCCGCCGGGTCCTGAAGAACAATAAATATCTACGCGAATGTCGGATTCTTTTAAATCCACATCAAACTCTTCAGCTTCCGGAAACACGGCCACCGTCGCCGCCGAAGTGTGAATTCGTCCCTGTGTTTCCGTTTGAGGAACTCTTTGAACGCGATGTACACCGGATTCGTATTTCAATGTGCCATAGACATTTTCCCCGGATACTGTAAAAATTATTTCCTTGTAACCTCCTGCCGTACCTTCATTATAATCGGTAACTTCAATTTTCCAACCTTTGCTTTCGCAAAATTTGGCATACATGTGAAAAAGGTCGCCTGCAAAAATTGCTGCTTCATCTCCACCAGTTCCGCCTCTTATTTCGACAATGGCATTTTTCCTGTCTTCCGGATCCGCCGGAATTAATAAAAATTTCAGCTTGTTTTCCAATTCCGGAATTTTTTGCTCCAGTTCTTCGATTTCCGACCTTGCCAATTCACGCATTTCTGTATCACTTTCGGTTTCCACCATTTGTTTTGCTTCAGTTAAGTGCGATAATGCCAATTCATATTCGTTTTTTACGTTTAAAATTTCGCGTAAATCGTGATATTCCTTGTTGAGCTTGGCAAAACGTTTTTGATCGGAAATAACATTCGGATCGGTGATTAATGTCGAAATTTCGTCAAATTTATTTTGTAGTCCTTCCAGTTTTTCCAGTAAAGTTTTTTCGGCCATTTTAAACGATTTATCGTCAGGTAATATCTTGACGTTAATTTTAATTCTTTTGAATGGAATTTGAGCTAAATTTTTAATAAAAAATTCAAATGATTTCGGCAAAATTAGTCAAAATTAAAATTTCTTTCAATTTTCCTCAACAACCTTTTTAAATATTTTTTGTGCATCCTTATACGTATTTATCGTGCAAGGACCAGAAATGCAGCCACCTTCGCAAGCCATTACTTCTATAAAATTTCCCGGTGCTTTCCCTTTGGCGTATGCTTTGAGCAGAGCAATATTTTTCTTGTCAATATTAGTAACTATCAACGGCTTTATTCCTACATTTGGGTAAGATTCCATAACCGCAGCAATTACTCCGCCGGATTGAGCAAATCCTCTACCAGCTTTTATTTCTTCATCATCCTTATTTTCAGTTGGTATGATTTCTATTTTCATTCCCTTTAAAATAGCATCTAATTCTTCAAAAGTCAATACGTAATCAATCGTTTGATCATCGGCTGCCTCTTTTCTTTTTCCAACACAGGGACCGATGAAACATACTTTTGAATCGGGATATTTATTTTTCGCTATTTTAGAGGCATAATACATGGGTGAATTGGTTTGAGAAACGAATGGCTTCATTTCAATCAGATGTTTCTTGGTAAGTTCAACGTAAGAGGGACAGCAGGAAGTAGTCATAAATTGCTGACCCTGCTCCAATTTTTGCTGCAATTCTTCTCCTTCATGAAAAGCTGTTTCCATTGCCCCCAGCGCTACTTCTATGATTTCAGAAAATCCTATATTTTTTATAGCGGTTGCTATATCCGAAAAAGAATGTTCAAATTGAGACTGAACGGAAGGAGCCACAATAGCTGTAATTTTTTCATTTCTTTGGATTGCCGATAAAACATCAAATATTTGAGAAATTTCAAAAATTGAGCCAAATGGGCAGGCATTGATGCATTTTCCGCAAAAAATACATTTTGATTCATCAATATGTTCAATCCCGTTTTCATCTTTTTGTATGGCCTTCACGGGACATGATTCTTCGCACGGAACAGGAACGAAAACTATGGAGTGATAAGGACATGCTTCTTTACAAATTCCGCAATTTATACATTTATTATGATCAATTCCAGCCTGACCGTTTTCTTTAAAAAAAACGGCTTCTCTTGGGCAATTCATGTAACAGGCTCGTGCTACGCAACCTTTACACAAATTGGTAACTACGTAATTGGTCTTTACACATGCTGTGCAGGCTTCATCCACAACAGTAAATATAGATTTATTTTTCTCTGTTCTCAGAAGTGCTTTCCTTGCATATTCAGAAAGCGGAGTGAGTTCATCTTCTTCCTCTTCTATGCTGTATCCAAGAATTGGCATTATCTTGTACTTTAACACCGCTCTTTCCTTGTGAATGCAACATCGTCCTCGTGCTTGTGCTTTCTTAGGCGACATTTTAAGAGGAACCCGATCGATTTCACTTAAAAGTACACCTTCATTGAACAAGCTTACCAATTTTGTCATTAAATCTCTTCTTACTATCAATGTATTGTTTAAAAAAGCCATATTTCCTTGTATTTGAGTGGAATTTTGCTTGAAAGTTTTATTCTTAAACCTTACTTTTTTGTTTGCAAAGTTAGGGATTCCTTTTGAATTAAAGAAATTTTTCCTTAATTAAGTATGTCGATTTTCTGAAAACATAAGGATAGTTTTTTACGAAGAAATCCTCAAATTATGCAAGAAGAGGAAAGAACCAGTATTTGAGAACAATTGTAGGCATAGTGGAGAAAGCCAACGAAATCTTTAAAAAAGATCCACCCCTGAAAAGAATTTTGAAATTCAAAATTTACTTCATTAAAGAAAGTTTTTCACATCAACCAAATTTTCAATCCCAATCAATTTTTCCACTTTTTATGAGAATCGAAAAATATCATGTAAATTTGAACCATATTTTTTCAAGATAATTATTATTCATGTTTTCTTTTAATAAAATATATCGGTTATCCCAGCGCCTAAGGCTCTTATTTATTGGAACCGCTGCATTGATAGTAACGGCATCCCTATTTTTCACCAACAGACTCACTCGTCAACTTGCAACAGAAGAGCACAAAAAAATGGAAATTTGGGCAGGTGCCATGCGACAGGTGATCTTAGCCGGAGAAAATACCGATATAAATTTTCTCTCGGAAATAATTTCGGGAAACACAACCATTCCCGTTATTATGACCGATGAAAATGATAACTTAATTTCTTCTCTTAACGTAAATGAACCTGCTTCAAAAACCAATGACTATTATCGGAGAGAAATTGAACGGCTAAAGAAAAAAAATTCACATATTGAAGTAAGAATTGACAACACGTTACAACATATTTATTATGACGATTCTTTATTACTAAAACAATTAAGATATTTTCCGTACATTCAGTTAGGTGTAATTTTTATTTTTTTGCTTATAGCCTATCTGGCTTTTTCGGGAACAAAAAAGGCCGAACAAAATCAAGTATGGGTAGGACTTTCGAAAGAGACAGCTCACCAATTGGGAACCCCAATCTCTTCTCTGCTTGCTTGGCTGGATCTACTCCGAATACGCAATGATGACAAATTGCTGACAGAAATGGAAAAAGACGTCAACAGACTGAAAATTATTGCAGAACGATTTTCAAAAATTGGCTCAGCTCCTGATCTTCAACTAGTAAAACTGAATGAAACGATCACAAATGCAGTACAATACATAAGCCATCGTTCATCGCAGAAAGTAATAATCACATGCCATTTTCAAACTTCTGATAATGACCTGATTCGGATGAACGTTCCGCTTTTCGAATGGGTAATTGAAAATCTCTGCAAAAATGCCATTGATGCAATGAATGGAAATGGAAAAATTGACATTTTCGTCCAAAAAAAATCTAACGAATACATTGTTGACGTCAAAGACACAGGAAAAGGAATAGAAAAAAATAAATTTAAAGCCGTTTTCTCCACTGGATATACAACCAAACCAAGGGGTTGGGGGCTCGGACTTTCGCTGGCCAAAAGAATTATTGAGGAATACCACAAGGGAAAAATTTTTGTCAAGCAGTCCGAAATCGACAAAGGAACCACTTTTCGGATTTTGATGAAAGCTTGAAAAAAAGCAACAAACCATGTTTATATAAAGTGTTTGCTTATAAAATTGATAAAATAAACGGAAAAAATTTCAAAATAATATAGAATTTTGTACCTTTGTACCGCTTTTTAAAGTTATTGTGTCATGTCGAAATTTGAGCTTTACAACATTGTATTGAAAGATCTTACCAATGAAAAACGCATTGTAGAATTTGATTTGGACGATGCTTATTTTCAGAAAATCGATAGCCCTGAAGTACAACAAGGCAACGTACATGCAAAAATAACCGTACAAAAAAAAACTACGGTTTATAAACTCGATTTCGAACTGAATGGTTTTATAACTTTGCCTTGCTCCCGTTGCTTGGAAGATATGCAACAACTCATTCATTACAAGGAGTCCTTAGAAGTAAAGTTTGGCAACAAATTTTCGGAGGAAAACGATATAGTTATCGTACCTGAAGCTGATGGAGCAATAAATGTGGCTTGGTTTCTTTACGAATTTATCGTACTGAACATTCCATTGAAACATGTACATGCACCGGGAGAATGTAACAAAGCAATGATAACCAAACTAAAAAAGCACATTTCATCCACAAAGGAATACGAGGATGAAACTTCTTTGGAACTTGAAGATACCAACGAAGACGATTATTTTTCAAACAATCAGTTCATTGATTTAGAATTTGACAACTTACAGAATATTGACAATTAAATAAAATAAAATAAAATGGCACATCCTAAGAGAAAACACTCGAATCAGAGAACCGCAAAAAGAAGAACCCACGATAAGGCCAAACTCCCAACGCTGGCAATTTGTTCCAACTGTGGCGCAACGTATATTTACCACACCGTTTGTGGCGAATGTGGTTATTATAGAGGAAAACTGGCTATCGAAAAACTGGCTAATGCTTAAATAAAGCATTGAATTTTGAAAAAATTTTTAAAATCGTAATGTATAAAACAATTGGGCCCTGAGGAAGAAATTCGGCTTTGGGCTTGATTTTTTATTAATATATTTACAATATGTCAAAAATTAATGCAGTCATCACCGGTGTGGGAGGATATGTTCCCGATTATGTTCTTACCAATGAAGAACTAAGCACCATGATGGATACCAATGACGAATGGATCACCACTCGTGTTGGCATCAAGGAACGTCGCATTCTGAAGGATAAGGAACTTGGAACATCCTTCATGGCCTCCAAAGCTGTCGAAGATTTGTTGTCCAAATCAGGTACGAATCCAGATGAAATTGATATGGTACTATGCGCTACTACTACACCCGATTACATATTTCCGGCATGTGCAGCAATAGTAACTCAAAATGTTGGAATTAAAAATGCGGTCGCATTTGATATTCAAGCTGCCTGCTCGGGGTTTATCGTGGGTTTGACCACAGCCACAGGTTTAATAGAATCGGGCAGATTTAAAAAAATACTGGTTATTGGAGCCGAAAAAATGTCATCCATAACCAATTATGAAGACCGCACTACTGCTCCTCTTTTTGGAGATGCTGCAGGAGCTGTTTTGGTTGAACCTACAACCGAAAACGTCGGAATCATTGATTCTATCTTATTTACCGATGGAGTTGGTATCTCTCATCTTAATTTAAAGGGTGGAGGCTCAGTTTATCCTGCTTCTCACGAAACTGTTGACAAGCGCATGCACTACATCTATCAGGAAGGTCAGTTTGTTTTCAAACATGCGGTTTCCGATATGTCGGATGCTACAGTGAAAATTCTTGAAAGAAATCATCTGACAAAAGATGATATTGCATGGCTAATTCCCCACCAAGCCAATTTACGCATTATAGATGCTGTGGCTCAACGTATTGGTCTGGAGTATGAAAAAGTAATCATCAACATCAGTCGATACGGGAACACTTCTGCTGCTACAATTCCTTTATGTATGTGGGAATCGGAGAAAAAATTTAAAAAAGGCGACAATATAATTTTAACAGCCTTTGGTGCGGGCTTTACATGGGGCGCCGTATATCTGAAATGGGGTTATACAAAGGAATGAATTTAGTGTTTCTATATAAATAATCATTCTGGCAGGCTTTTCGCCTGCTTTTTTTTCTTCATTTCTACAAAAAACATAACCAAAATTCATAAATGGAGAAAAAATAGTTTTGATGTAATTCTAATGCGGAGTGATAAAAAAAGTCAATGAATTTTCATCAGAATATAATTTATTTTTTAAAGGTCTGATGGAACCCACATGTCTGAATATTATATTCATGCGTCTTTGTGTATGCAATACATGTGGGTTTCATATATCCTTTGTAAGCAAAGAAACAACTGCATGGAAATAATGTATTCAACGTCATTCATGAGACTTATAAATGTAAGCTTATGTTACTGTTAGGAATTTTATTCGGATATACATATTAACCATTATTTCCAACGGTACGATAATTTTCCATTAAATAATCCTTCCTTTATTTTTGGTGAGCAGCCTATAAAAATCATTTTTTTTATGTAAGTTTGCATGAAAAAGAAGAAAAACAATTGGAATTGCAACAAAATATTTATTCCAAAATGTTTTGATAATGGTCTTAAAATCAACAACATTGTGTTTATTTTTACAACAGTATGAAAAATTACGTTGTTTCGGCGCGCAAATACAGGCCTACAACTTTCAAATCGGTAGTTGGACAGACTGCTCTGACCAATACTTTGAAAAATGCCATAAAAAGTAATCATTTGGCTCACGCTTATCTTTTTTGTGGTACACGAGGAGTAGGAAAAACAACTTGTGCCCGCATTTTTGCAAAAACCATTAATTGTGAGCACCTTACCGAAGACTTTGAGGCTTGCAACGAGTGCGAGTCATGCAAGGCTTTTAATGAGCAGCGTTCCTATAACATTCATGAATTGGATGCTGCTTCCAACAATAGTGTGGAAGGTATTCGTTCGTTGATTGATCAAGTTCGCATTCCACCTCAAATTGGGAAATACAGTGTGTATATTATCGACGAAGTACACATGTTGAGTTCCAGTGCTTTCAATGCTTTTTTGAAAACACTGGAAGAACCGCCGGCTCATGCCATTTTTATTTTGGCAACCACCGAAAAGCATAAAATTATTCCAACCATTCTTTCGCGTTGCCAAATTTATGATTTTAACAGAATTTCCGTATCAGATATTGTGGGACATCTGCAATATGTTGCTCATGAAGAAGGAATAACGGTAGATGTGAACGGACTAAATGTCATAGCTCAAAAATGTGATGGAGGAATGCGTGATGCGCTCTCTATTTTCGATCAACTGGTAAGCTTGTGTGGAGATAATATTTCTTATCAGGATGTGCTCACCAATCTGAATGTTTTGGACTATGATTATTATTTTCAGTTGATAGAAGCCTTTATGAAAAATGATGTGAACACTTCTCTTCTTATTTTCAATGATATAATTCAACACGGTTTTGATGCACATCATTTTGTCTCCGGACTGAGTTCTCATTTTCGGGATTTGTTGGTCAGTAAAGATCCTCAAACCATTCAATTGCTGGAAGTGGGTGCCGATATAGGAAAACATTATCAAATGCAAGCTCAGCAATGTCCTGAAGATTTCATATTTAAAGCCTTGAAAATTTGTAACGATTGCGATTTGAATTACAATATCAGCAAAAACAAGCGATTGTTGGTAGAGATTATGCTGATTCGTCTTTGTCAACTTGTCAAACAGGAGGATAAACTCAATAGGGAAGAGAAAAATGAACCTCTGAAAAAAGTGGTTGGTGAGCTGAAAACAAATAATGTTGTTCTCGCTAAAAATAGCCCTTCATCGACTAAAGTTCAAGATTCAACGTCAAATCCAATGAGTACAGAAGTTGACGCAAAGCAGGTGAAAACGGAACGTCCGACAAGTATTTCCATTAAAAATAATGTTGTTTCTTCTCCTTCATCGTCCTATGAGGCACCACAAAAGGAACAGCCTGATATTCTGAACGAAATTTTTACTCAGGATGACTTGCAAAAAGCTTGGGCTGAACTTGCTAAAACTTTAGTAGATGAGGCACGAATGACCGCTTTCATGCAGTCAAATCGTCCCGAGCTTATTTCCAATACTGAATTTAGAATACTGGTTACCAATGAGTTACAAGAAAAGGAATTAAAACGGCTGAAGCCGACTATTTTGAATTTTTTAAAGACCGCTTTAAAAAATTCAAATATAAAAATGTCTATTCAAATTCAAGAAGATAGGTCGGTACAAAAAGGAAGAACTCCTGAAGAGAAATATAAAATAATGGCAGAAGAAAATCCGGCTTTAGCAAAACTTAGAAATGATTTGCAACTCGAAATTGATTAGCAGCCGGCAAAAAAATCTGAAATGTTAAATTGATTCAATAAACCAGGTTCGACATAAAAATGCATTATTCAGTACACCAAGAAAAAAATTAAATTTCATCAGAATATAATTTATTTTTTAATGGTCCGATGGAACCCACATGTCTGAATATTATATTCATTCGTGTTTGTGTATGTAATACATGTGGGTTTCTTAAAACCAGATAAATTTTTATAACGAAATATGTATAATAACAGGTTGTACTTGTATCTTGAATTCAGCAATTAATAAATAAGCAGGTAAATTTTTATTGCCTGCTTATTTAATTTTTTTTTTTATACTTTCGCACATTTTTTTCTACGTTATTCCTTTATAATTTTGTGTGCGCTTTTGCCGTTTGCCGTTTCCAGTTCAACCAGGTAAAATCCTTTTTTCAGCATTGAAAGATCAATTTCTTTTATATCATTGTTTTGCTGTTTAAGCAACGAACCCTGCAAGTTATAAATGCGAATGCTTTGGATATTTGCGGTAGAGGAAATGAACAATTTCCCGCTTGTCAAAGTTGGATAAACATAATCGCTCACATTATAGGATATTTCTCTGTTGTCATTAGTAAAATTTACATTTCGGTCAGTGAAAATCAGTAGTTGGCCGGGCTGCATGTTTATAGTCATGTTGGTATTGCTCACATTCAGGGTTTCGCCTGTCAGCAAATTGTACCATGTGCCGGTGCGTTGAAAGGACGGGTTGGCTGTTATTGAAGCATCAGATTGAAAATTACCCAAAACTACCATATTCAGGTCAGCATGAGAGAGAGCTATTCTTCTCCCCTGCGACCAGTCGTTATAGGCGACTTGCAAAGAATAATTTCCGTTCAGAAACGCATTAGGATACAATTTACGCATAGATATAATTTTTGCACAGGCGTCGGCAGCCGCTTTTCGATGCGGCAAATTCAGCCAGCCCCAAGCGTGAGGTTTTGGGTTGGTTCGGCCTCCAAACGAATCGATGGAATAATCGTAACCCATTTCTTCAAATTGCCACAACATTTTTGGGCCGGGCATCAAAGTTGCGAACGCCACTACCAAAGGTACACGTGAAATTCTGTATAAAGAATCAGTCTTAACTGTGCCATTCCCATAGGTTTTGGCCTTATAGAAATTTCTCTCTTCATCATGACTTTCAGCATAGCCCACCCATCTGCGCGGAGAAGTATTCATGCCAGAAAAATCACTATTGCTCTGAAAACCCATTGCAGCCTGCGAATATGCGTTATTCAAATTTCGCCACAAATACATACCCTGCGCTGCCAGATAATCTTCCTCGCTTCCTCCCACAAAATGTTCGAGAATAAACATGGCATCTGGTTTCACGTCGGTTACTGCGTAATAATAATCCTTCAGATTGTTGATACGGGTTTGGTCCCATGTCGATTCAGTGCCCGAATTTTGCGTAAATCCTTTGGTCAAATCCATCCGGTAGCCATCTACTTTGTATTCAGTAATCCAATACTGCAGCACTCTTTTGAAATATTCTTTGGTGCCGGAATAACTATGATTGAAATCGTTCAATACACTGAATTGATGAGGTGCCACGGGATTCATCCATGGATTATCGGCAGCAGGGCGATTTTTTGTGCTGTCCCAATAAAGCAGTGCAAACGGACAAATTCCCGAAGCCTGATTGAAAACCATATCGAGAATTACAGCCATACCTCTTTTGTGGCATTCGTCGATAAATTTTTTGTACATTTCGGGTGTTCCGTAAGCTTTATCCGGCGCAAAATAATGATTAGGATTATATCCCCAACTGTTGTTCCCATCAAATTCCTGTATAGGCATTAATTCCACAGCCGTAATTCCGAGATTTTTCAGATAATCGAGTTTGCCGATGGCAGCTTGAAGCGATTTTTCTGTAGTGAAATCGCGCAGCAGCATTTCGTAAATCACCAGATTTTCTTTTGCCGGCATGGAAAAATTGGTAATTTCCCAATTATAGGCAGGTTTCGCAGTTTGAAAAGTTGCAACCAGACCTTCAGTTTTACCTTCGGGATAAGGTTTCAGATTTGGATAAATGGTGTAATACTGATTGATCCATTTGTCGTTCCACGGGTCGAGCACGAGTTCGGTATAAGGATCGCTGCAGCGAATCGTTCCATCAACCAGATATTGATAGGCGTAAATTTTTCCCGGAGTCAGTCCGGTTAAGGTAATCCACCAGTATTCACCATCTTTTTTCAATTGATAGGCATTCAGTTGTGCCCAGTCATTAAATTCTCCAATAAGAAAAACATTGGTTTTATTGGGTGCATGAAAAACCAAAGTTACAGTTGTGTTGTCGATGTAATTGATTCCCAGTTTAGTCCCTGCCGGACGAGTTTGATTCACAACCGGTTCGGGAACGCAAACCAGCAGGGTATCGTAAACGGTATTGTTGTCGACTTTGGCAGAAGCAATAAAAGTATAATCGCCTGCCACACTAAAATTGTAGGAATAAGTTAGTGAGGTGGCTGCCTGTTGTGTAGCCAGAACGGTGTTGTTGAGCAACAATTTAAGTTCGGCACTCATCGAAGAACTAACTGTAAAGTCGATACTAGAGCCGATAGCGACACTCTGATTGGAGGTTGGGAAAGTAAAAGCCACATTAAAATTGCTTTCATAAACAGTTACAAAGATATCCGCTCCTCCTATATCTTTTCCCTGTAGGGTACCAGTGCTATTTCGAAAAACAAAAGCCAACTTTCTGACAACTTCTCCGGGACTTAAATTATAATATCCTGCCATATTGGGGGTTATCAAAAGCTTCCATTTGTTATTGCCCAGCGAAGTCAACTTATATTTTGGAGAATTGTCACCCCAAACAGGTGCATGTTTCCAATCGCTCGGTGAAGTGCTTGATGAGGTGATTACGCCTGTGTGAGCATATACATCGCCGGTGTAATCTTTCAAACCTGCAGTGCCTTGTGTGGCGTCATAAATAATTTCTATTTCTCCCGGGTAGTCTTTGGTGATAAAAGTGGGATTGGTAGTAATGATTTGTCCCCAGCTTAATAAATAGCAAAGCAGTAATGAAAAAGTGAAAAGAATTTTTTTCATGATAATAGCATTTAAACAGTTTGACTTACATGCAAATGTAAAAGTTTAGTTTCTAAAACATCGAATTCTCTATAAAAATTAAAAGATTTTTTCGTGCAAACGATTGCAAAAAGAATACAGTATTTTTATTTGCCTTTATTGTAAATAACTAAAGTTTCGCAGTTCTTTATTTCCTGTCTTTCAAATCATTAAAGCGAAGTGCGAAACTTTAGTAAATAATCTTTCGTAAGTTAATAGTGTACATCCAAGAGCAACCGTTTAACATTGCCAATGGCAATGTACAGCCAGGGTAATATCTTTGGCATGTCGTCTTTCTTCATGACCTGTGCATGATGTGATTTGACATTTTCTGTCAACTTGTTGTAAGGAGTAGCATCATAGGTGATCCATTCAACCATTGGATTTATGTGTTCTTTGACAGTGTTTAAAATTACGTCAGCCTTTTAATTTAGGATATTTTGCGAATTATCATTTTATATTATTTCGACCGCGCTAGCTTAATGTATCTTTATACACTATTTGTCAAAAGTCAAGATAGCCTTATTATCATTAAATTGAAAAAGTATCATATTCTGTCAAAAAATGATATGAATTATCCACTGGATAATGTTATTTTTGTCTTCACTTTATAATATTGAGTAGTGTTACTTTAAAAAATCTAATATCATGAAATTTTCTTTTTTGTCATCACTCTCTTTAATTATCGTTTCTGCCAATATTTGTTTGTCTGGTTTTGCACAGTGCGGGAAAGGCGAATATACAATCTCAGCTTTTCCGTGTTTAAACTGTGCTGTAACCTGTCAAAAACCTGCAGGCCCAGAATGGATACACAATGCTACATTTTATCAAATTTATCCACAATCGTTTAAAGATACAAATGGCGATGGCATTGGCGATTTGAAAGGTGTAATCAGTCAGTTGGATTATGTAAAAAGCTTGGGTGTAGATGCTATCTGGATTAATCCGTTTTATGTATCGCCATTCAGAGATGCAGGTTACGATGTCGCCGATTATTACCATGTTGACCCACGCTACGGTACCGATCAGGATGCCAAAGATTTATTCCGGATTGCCAAACAAAAAGGACTTCGAATCATTGTGGATTTTGTGCCAGGACATACATCCATTGATCACCCGTGGTTTAAGGCCTCGTGCAGTTCGACGCCAACAAAATACAGCAACTGGTATATATGGACAAATGGAACCTGGTTCGATGACGAAAACGGCAAGTATAAAGCGAATTTTATTCAGGGCTTTTGCGACAGGGATGGCAATTACATGATTAACTTTTTCTGGCATCAGCCAGCATTAAATTATGGTTACGGTCAGCCAGATCCGAAACAACCCTGGCAATTAAGCACCACTCATCCCGATGTCGTTGCACTACGTACCGAAATGAAAAATGTTATGCGTTATTGGCTTGAAATGGGCTGTGATGGATTCAGGGTTGATATGGCTGGTTCGCTGGTAAAAAACGACCCCGAAGGAAGTATTAAGTATTTTTGGCAGGACATTCGAAAAATGCTTGATCAGGAATATCCCGATGCATTCATGGTGTCAGAGTGGAGTGAATCAGCTACTGCTGTCAATGCCGGTTTTCATGCCGATTTTATGCTTTGGCAGGAAGGTTATCAGGACTTGTTTATGCACGAAAATAGTTATTTCAGGTCTGCGGGAATCGGAAGTATCAGTCATTTTATGTGGCGATACAACGAACAAAGCACTGAAACAAATGGCAAAGGATATATTTCGTTAACTGTAGGAAATCACGATTTGGAAAGAATAAATAACAGGGGGCGCAACAGGGCTGATTTGGAAATCATTCAGGTGTTTAACTTTACGATGCCTAACATTCCGTTTATTTATTACGGAGATGAAATTACCATGCGTCAACTGCCGCTTGTTACAGGAAAAGAGGGATGCTACGGTACCAGAGCAGGAGCTCGTACACCAATGCAATGGGATACCACAGCGAATCTTGGCTTTTCGACCAGTGCTCCTGAAAGACTCTATTTGCCAGTCGACAGTTCAAGGAATGCTCCTAATGTTTTAGCGCAAGAAAATGACCCGGATTCATTTTTAAATTTTATGCGGAAATTAGTCCTGTTACATAAAACTGAACCAGCATTGACAAATTATGCAAAATTTGTTCCCGTATATGTTCAAAAAAACAAATATCCTTTCATTTTCATGCGGATATTTGGTAACGAAAAATTGTTGGTAATACTTAATCCCGATAGTAAACCGGCAACAGCAATTGTTGAAGGAAACCTGAAAGGCAAGCGAAAATTATTGCTCGGCAAACTTCCGGTTTGGAAACAAAATACAGGAACAACCGAAATACAGGTAGATGGACAATCCTATTCAGTTATAAAACTCAAATAAGTCTTTTTATTGATGAAAAAGGTGAGCCGATATTATTTTATTTTCTCAGCGTTAGTCCTTTTATTGCTGTTTTCAGGTTGTCGTAGTTTGCAAAAAAACTCAAAAACCAGTAAAACAGGCTTCACTCCTGAGGCTTATACGGCTTTGTATGCCGATAAGTGGTCGGCAATAAACGACAGTGTGAAAGCCGGTTGGAAAAATCACAGCGGAAAACCATCTAACAATGCTGTGCCCGACACATTTGCGTATGCATTTAACGAGTGGACATTATTTTATTGGGATTTGTATTTTACACAAATCGGATTATTGAAACATAACGAACTAAAGCTAGCTAAAGGAGGGATAAATAACCTGAAAGCGGAACTGGACAAGCGTGGATTTATACCCAATGCGAATACGGATTGGGGGGAAAACCGTTCGCAACCACCCTATTTTGGCATAATGGTAAAAGAATTTTACGATTTTACAAAAGATAAAAAATGGTTAAAAACGATGTATGCTGCCGTTTTGAAAGAATACAAATTCTGGACAGATACATCGGCGAACCGAATAGAGGCAAATACAACTGAACTTGGTCTTCAGCGCTATTTTCACCATGCCACCGAAACAGAGCTACTTGAACTGTATGATCAGGAACTCACTTCTCGTTTTGACTTTCCAAAAGATATTGAAAAATCCAAAAAATTGAATATTGCTTCGCAATTTGCTGCTGAAGCTGAATCAGGGATGGACTTTACGCCCCGTTTCGAAAATCGCTGTTCGGAGTTTATAGCTGTCGATTTGAACTCCAATCTATATTTGTACGAAAAGTATCTGGCTTATTTTGAACAAGAACTTAAAATAGGTAATGGTCAGCAATGGTTAGCAAAAGCCCGAAAAAGAAAAGCGCTTATTCAGAAGTACTGTTGGAACGATGAACGTGGGTTATTTCTGGATTATGATTTTGTAAACAACAGAAGCAGTAAAGTAGCAGCTGCAACAGCATTTTCACCGCTCTTTGCAGGTCTGGCCTCGAAATATCAGGCAGACCGAATGCGTGAAAATCTGCATCTGTTCGAGAGTGAAAACGGAATTGTAGCCTGCGAAAGCACGGATGAAAAGAGAATTTACCAATGGGATCATATTTCCGTCTGGTCGCCAATGCAATCATTGGTTATCATGGCGCTTGATAATTATGGTTTTAAGGAAGATGCCTGCCGCATTGCCATGAAACATCTAGACCTGATAACAGCCAATTTTTTTAACCCAAATCCATCAACTTATGTAGATAAAAGCGGAAAAAAATTTTACAGATTGCCAGGAGGAATTTATGAGAAATACACCCGATTTGGCACAATAAACGACAGGGAATATAATGCAAGTCTAATGTATGGTTGGTCGGCAGGAGCTTTTGCTTTTGCATACGATTATTTAATTGTTAATAGTCAACATAATTTTACTATAAAATGAAGAAAATCAGAATTTTATTTATAATTGCTTTTTTGTTCATTTCATTGTTTGGACAAAAAATTTTATGTCAGTCTGAATTAAAAATAACTTCGGACCATCATTATTTGAGTTATAAAAACGGAGACCCATTTTTCTGGCTTGGAGATACAGCTTGGGAATTATTTCATCGTTTAAAACTGGAAGAGATTGAAACATATTTGGAAAACAGAAAACAAAAAGGATTTAATGTTGTTCAAGCAGTTATACTTCCTGAAATGGATGGATTGAGAGTTCCAAACAGATACGGCGATGTTCCCCTTATAGATATGGATCCTACAAAACCTAATGAAAAATATTTTCAGTTCGTCGATACGGTTGTAAAATTAGCAGCAAAAAAAGGTATTTTTATGGGTTTGCTACCCACTTGGGGAGATAAAGTTACTCAACTCTGGGGTGAAGGTCCGGTGGTTTTCAATCCTGAAAATGCCTATAAATATGGAAAATGGATAGGCGAAAGGTATAAGAGTTATAAAAATATTATATGGATACTTGGTGGCGACCGACCTCCCATGAAGGATAGTGCCGACTGGCGACCTGTTTGGAGAAATATGGCCAAAGGAATAGAAAAAGCTACCAATCATTCAGCACTTATTTCTTATCATATCTGGGGAGGTGAAATGTCAACATCACAATATATTCATTCCGAAAAATGGCTGGATATAAATATGATGCAGTCGGGTCATGGTTCGGGAAAAGATGTTCCTGTGTGGGAATGGATAAAACGGGATTATTGTATGAAGCCAACAAAGCCCACTCTAGATTCGGAACCAAATTACGAAGATCATCCTGTGAATCCGTGGCCAAGTTGGAATCCTGAAAATGGTTATTTCAGAGATTACGATGTTCGCAAGCAGACCTATCGTTCTGTTTTTGCGGGAGCATGCGGTGTTACATACGGCAATCACAGTATCTGGCAGTTCAGGAATGAACGCGACCCAAATATAAATTTTGCGGAGAGATACTGGACTGAAGCATTGGACAGACCCGGTGCATTTCAGGTTGGATATTTGAAAAAACTTATTGAATCACGACCATCATCAAGCAGGATTCCGGATCAATCCATTATTCTGGAAGGTCAGGGAGAAAAAGAAGAGTATATTTGTGCTTTCAGAAATCGATCAAATGATTATGCCATGATTTATATTCCTGTTGGTAAAACAATTACAATCAAAACATCATTTATTAAAACTAAAAAACTGAAAATCAGTTGGTTTAATCCACAAACATGTGAGACAATTCAAAGCATAGAAACAATTAATACCGGTAAAATGTGTGTTACAACTCCAACAACCGGTTTTGGTAAAGATTGGGTTTTGATAGTAGAAAAAGATTTAGTAAATACAGCAAAGTAAGATTTTATTTTTATTTCTAAGTACATGACAAAAATTTTAAAAATATCAGAATTTGATTTAAAACCCCCATTTAAAGCACTATTGCAATGAAGTTCATATTTGAAATAACTTTTTCCCATTCTACCATTGTTCAGCATTCTGATTGGCTATTCATGTTCGTGTAAAAAAAATTTCGACCAGATATGCCCAACAAAATGCAATGGTTACTATAGCGACAAGTTTTTTAATCCTATAAATAACCCTCAAAAGAGTGTCTTCTAAATTTAATCCAGTTGTTTTCATTATAACCGATTGGTAGTCAGCTATAAAGAAAAATTTCAAGGTCTTTACCAAAAAATGACAATTATTTTTTGATTGTCAAGTAATTATATCGCAATATAATTATTGTAATATACGGAATATTATTTTATAAGTCAAGCATTTGTGAATCGATAGATAATTTGAACCCAGTTCTGAATGAAAAAAAACACATTATTATTACTGCTTCTAATATATTTTGAGATGCTTACAGCTCAAAATCCTATTTGCCCTCCCGGTTTGAATATTGCCGACCCTTCTGCACGCGTCTGGAATGATGGGCGGCTATATGTGTACGGTTCACGCGACGAAAGTTTTAATTATTATTGTTCTTTTGATTACTGGGTTTTGTCCACTGATGATTTAATTCACTGGCAATATACACCGAATGTTTTTGCGTCTAAAGGACAATACGATCAGGTGCCATTTAACGATAATTTGTTGTTTGCACCTGATTGTATGTATAAAAATGGCACTTATTATTTGTATTATTGCCAGCCGGATGGCATTCAAGGAGTTGCTACCAGCCTTTCACCAATCGGTCCGTTTACAAATGCTAAAGAAATTTATCTGAAAAATAAGAATCAAATAGATCCTGCTGTTTTTGTGGATGACGATGGTCAAGCGTATTATATGTGGGGTCAATTTCAGGGAAAAATTGCCAAACTAAAACCTAACATGACAGAGATTGATACCACTACCATTGTTGATAATCTGGTTACTGAAAAAGAGCATTTTTTCCACGAAGGCGGCTATATGGTCAAAAGAAACGGAATCTACTATTTTGTTTATGCCCATGTCGGGCGGAAAAATATGCCTACCTGCATTGGTTATTCCACTTCAAAATCTCCTTTGGGTCCATTTAAATACGGAGGAGTTATTATCGACAACGATGGTTGTGATCCTGCTAACTGGAACAATCATGGATCAATTGTCGAATTTAAAGGTCAATGGTATGTTTTTTATCATAGAACTACCAACGGATGTGTCAATTCACGGAAAGCCTGTATTGAACCGATTTATTTCAACACGGATGGAAGTATAACCGAAGTAGAAATGACTTCGCAGGGCGCAGGAAAACCGCTTGATGCTTTTTCTAAAATCCAAGCAGAGCATGCTTGTCTGCTTTCGGGTCATGTCCGGGTAGAATCTTATTCCTTCGACACAAATAATCCTTTAAATCCGACTAACAGCGATCAACTGGGGCAAATTGAAGATAAAGACCGTGCTATGTATAAATACATTGATTTCGGAGAAGGAGTCGATTCCGTCTCAATACGTATTGCACCCGGATTAAATTCCGGAAAAATTAGCTTTATACTGGATAATTCATGGTCATTACCTTTTGCAGAGATAGCTGTGGACGGGGGAGGAGATGGTAAAACATGGAAAATTTTTAGCTGTAAAGTTAAGCGTGTTAATGGTATTCATGCTCTGAATCTCACATTTAGTTCAACTGGAAGCAATACTTTTAATATAGATTGGTTTACATTTAAACATCAATAATTCAACTTAATAACCAATATTATATTTATTTCAAAGCTTAAATAAAAAAAATAAAAAAGGTATTTCTTTTGTATCATGGTCATTTTATTTTCATTTTTTGAACTTAAATAACACAGTTCTTGTAACAATAATTAACACTTTAAATTAATGAAAAAATTAGTATTGCTTGCATTTATTTTTTCCACAATTTTTGCTTTCGGTCAGTTACCAACATTTAAAATTAGTAAAAAAGTCATCGCTGATATTGATGATAAACTCTTCGGCCAATTTATGGAAAAACCCAGCTGGGACGGCGAAATAGGAGGCGATGGTGCAATTGATAAAAAAACAGGTTCTGTTTCACCGGATGTATTGGCTTATCTCAAGGAAATGAAAATTCCGATTATACGCTATCCGGGAGGTACCGATGTTGATTATTATCAGTGGTATAATTTAATAGAAAATGTACCGGGAAAACACCAGAAGCGCCCGGCTTACCGAAATTATTCTGGGACAGGCAAGATAACTTCCGATAATCGCCTTGGGTTGGATGCGTTTTTAACTCTTTGTTCAGAGCTTAAATCCGAACCTCTTTTGGTGGTCAACATCGGAGATGCATTTTTCAGGAAAATCAGTATTGAGGAATCGGCAAAAAATGCAGCCGGATTTGTAGCATATTGCAATAGCAAGGTGGGAACAAAAGTTTCGGAAGGGATGCCGCCTGATTGGCCAGCAATCAGGGCAAAGAACGGTCACACGAAGCCTTACAATGTTCGTTATTTCGAAATTGGGAATGAGATTCAATTATTTAAGTCGATGAAAGAAAAAGATGTGAACGATAGTTTGGTAAATCATTATGTCAATTGCTTGGAGGCAATTGTGAATGCGATGCTTGACGTTGACCCAAATATCAAGATTATTACCGATGGAGAAATAAAAGAAGTTTCTGAACAAATAAAACGCAGACTGGGCAATAAAATCAGTTATTTAGCATGTCATTATTATTTACCATGGGAAATTAATACGGTAAAATTGGATACCACTACAATAGATATAAAATCATTAACCCAAGCTGATATTTGGAATGCATGGGTGGCAACGCCTT
Source organism: Paludibacteraceae bacterium (assembly GCA_018433525.1). GTDB lineage: Bacteria > Bacteroidota > Bacteroidia > Bacteroidales > Paludibacteraceae > MVYY01. The sequence goes on along the minus strand of JAHDRA010000012.1, from coordinate 1,609 downwards.
ATATTCATCCGGAAACAGGACAATCTTATTTTCCCAAAACAGGCAAATATAATCATGCAGCCGATGCCGGATACGATTTGGCTATAACAGAATGGAACTGGAATGGTTGGTGGAACAAAAAGATCTTACCAGATGCAGCATTAAATTCGCTTTTTGCAAAAGGAATAGGTGCAGCTGGTTTTATACATGCAATGATGCGTGATGCCGGACGGATGAAAATTGGTTGTCAGTCGATGTTGGTTGGCAACGTATGGGATATTAATGCCATTCGGGTGGACACTACCGGAAAGATGAAGGCTCGATTTTTCCCAACGGGTAAAGTTACCACACTTTACTCAAAATATCACGGAAACCAATTATTGGAGATGAGTGAAAAGAATCAGTTGTTTTACACACAGCCATATAAAATGAACTCAATCGAAGCTGTATCCCGGGTGACATATGTCGATGCATTAGCATCGCGCAACGAAACTACGCTTTACATATCGTTCATCAATCGAAATTTTGCGAATGATATGGACGTGGAAATTGATTTATCTGATTTTAAAACTGATTCAAAATATAAACAGCACATTTTTACAACAAACGATATGATAACAAACGAATTGGGTTATTTTGAAGATAAGTCTGAAAAAGTTAAAAACCATAAGCCGCTGATTGTTCATCTTCCAAAACACTCATTATCGATTTTTGAGATTAAAATTTTTTAGAAATAAGTTCTTTGCGTGAAAAAATTAAAAGAGGGTGTTCCAAAAGGACACTTTCTTTTTTAGATTAAGCAGCTGATTTAACCCAACTTTCCATTCATTAGCCGGAACTCATTGCTAAACAAGTAAATATACTGTCTGGAGGATGAGTTTGGGTACTACAAATTTTTCGTCGTTTGAATAGCTGTTGTTTGTACTTTAACGCTTCGTAAATTTCTGCAACTTCCTGACTTCGACAAGATTCAAGAGGTATTTTTGTAACGATCACACAATGAGATATTTGTATTTTTTGCATCGCCGAAATGGGTGACGCAAGAGGAAAAAGTATTACATTAGCATATGTTTGTACGTAAGAAAAAGAATCGTTCAGGGACTACCAGTGTCGTTGTAGCAGAGAAAAGGAAAGGAGTTTTTAGAGAACTAAAAACAATAGCTGTAAGTAAAGATAAAGATGAAATAGAAAAACTTATTCTTCAAGGCAAAAAAATGGATTTCTGCTTATTTGGGAGATCGGGATATTTTTGAGTTATCTGATCAAGAAGCAGAAGAGAAACAGGTTACAGAATATCTTCTCACGAAAATAGAAAACATTCTGTTCAACAGTACTCAATTGATATTGGATAGGGTATATCAAGCTATCGGGTTCGATGCGATAGAGGATGAAATCCTGAGACACTGGGTGGTAGCTTGTCTGAGCCAACCGATGAGTAAATCGGATTCTCTAAAGACGACAAGCATGCACAACCACCTGTTTTCCGCATTTTTTTTGCAACACCCTTATAAGTATTTGAATATCAATAATAATATTTTAATTTTGGGTGTTGCAAAATTATTATTATGTTTATCCGAAAAGTAAAAAATCGATCTGGAAGTCAATCTGTACAAGTGATACAGAAGTTTCG
>JAHDRA010000093.1 GCA_018433525.1 Paludibacteraceae bacterium | reverse complement strand
TATTCCCAATTGAAAAAAATTACTGAAGGGAAACGAGTTTTGATTGATGGCTCCAAGTTGAATGCTGCGTTGTATGAAGCTATTCCGCAACATTGCAGCATTATCAATACTATGTCGCCGGTTTTGAAAATGAAGAGTGTAAAAAATAAAATAGAATTGGAAGGTACTCGATGGGCAATGGTAAAAGATGGTGTTGCGCTGGTAAAATTTTTCAAGTGGCTGGAAGAAAATATTTTATCTTCAGAAATCAGCGAAATTTCCGCTGCAGAAAAGTTGTTCGAATGCAGGCAACAACAGGAAAATTTTGTTTCGGAAAGTTTCGATACCATTTGCGGTTATGCCGGTCATGGAGCTATTGTTCATTACCATGCCGAACCTGAAACCGATGTCGTTTTAAAACCTGATAGTCTCTTGCTTGTCGATTCGGGAGGTCAATATTTAGATGGAACTACCGATATTACCCGAACCATAGCGTTGGGAATTCCCACTCAGCAACAAAAAATAGATTATACGCTTGTATTGAAAGGTCATATTGCACTTGCAAAAGCTAAATTCCCTACCAATACGCGTGGATCCCAACTCGACATTCTTGCACACAAATGGCTCTGGGAAAGGGGTTTGAATTATGGGCACGGAACAGGACATGGCGTAGGACATTTTCTTTGTGTTCACGAAGGGCCACAAAATATTCGGATGGATGAAAATCCTGCCGTACTTTTGCCGGGAATGATTATTTCCGACGAGCCGGGTCTTTATCGAACCAATGCTTATGGCATACGCATTGAAAATCTCGTGCTGGTCGTGGAAGACGAAAAAACTGAGTTTGGTGATTTTCTGTGTTTCGAAACACTCACACTTTTTCCTTACGATCGGTCGCTGATTGAACTTTCCATGCTCACTGAGGACGAAATAAATTGGATAAATTTTTATCAGAAAAAAGTTTTGGAAAAGCTTTCTCCTTATTTGAATGAAGAAGAGAAGATTTGGCTGCAGAAAAAATGTGCTTCTTTGTAATTTCTTTAAAAAAAGAGTATTGTTTAATCTGTTTGCAAATTGAATTTTATAAAAATATCTGACTTATATTGCTGTAAGCCAGATATTTTTTTCAGTATAGTTGTTTTAGCGCTAGTTGATTTTAATGAATTTACCTGTTTTTATTCTGTTCCCATTATTTATTTGAACCATGTACCAACCATTTGAAAGTCTCGACACATCAAGCTTTTCTCCCTTATAACTGTCGATGTTCAATAAAATTCTTCCTTGCACATCCAAAACTTGAACTTTGGCATTTTGTGCCGACTGTGGAAGATATATGAAATCTTTGGCCGGATTCGGATAGATTATCAGCGTCGTTGAAGTATATTTCAATCCGGAAGGCATTTTGGCAACAACACCGGTTTCGGTAATTTCATAATTTACATTTTCAACAATGTCGGCATCGGTTGTCAATGTTACTGTATTGACGGATTCCATTGGTTTCCCGTCAACATTCACCAAAACTCGATACGAACCTGCCGGCACATTTTCGAAACGATAATTTCCATTTTCATCGGTTTGTGTATGGTCAATAATGGAATTGTCGGCTGTGTTTTGCAAATAAACATCGAAAATTGGAACAGAACCATTGTCGGTAACCAGTTTTATTCGCATCAGCTGCTGAACTGCTTCCGGTTGACTGATAACAATTTTACCAACAATAACTCCTTGTGCTGTTGGATTTACAGGAACCGGAATAGATTGCATCTCAATGCAATACACACTTCCTTCTTCAAGCGGATCGGTATTGTAAGGTATGGCAGTTGCATTTTCCCATAACAAAACGTTGGGATAGTAAGTATTCAACCCGTTTTGGGTTTGCAGTGCCTTCAAGTAATAAACACCTTCACCCAATTCAATTTCTCCTTTTCCGTCAGCATTCATCGTAATTTTATCGAGTGTAATAAGCTCATTATCGGTTTGTTTCAGTATTTGCATATCGGCTCCTGGCAATGGATTGCCACCAAGTTTGATTTGGGTTGGCAACTTGCCTGTGCGATAGTAGGAGATAAATTCATCCGATACCGGACGACCATATTTGTCTGTTGATTTTCTTAAAATAATAGGCAAGTTATCGGCATAATAAGAAGAATGGAGTGCGCTAAAATCTGGCATATCAATAATGGTCTCGTTATCTTCATTGATAACCAGCAATCCTTTTTCAGTTCCAGTTTCAGTTTCTTTTCCGGTAAATACAAATTCTATTTTTTCGTCTGCACACGTTGAATAATAATCTACCATTTGAAAACTCCATGTGTTTTTGTCAGGCAAGGGAATAGATTTGTAAGTACTAAAATCTTCGTTCATGATTATCAATGCATCGTCGGTATATTTTACAAATTTTACATTTCCATTCTTGTCTTTAATCAAATCGTTAAATTCTCCAATTACTTCAAAGTCGGGAATACTTAAAACTTCTATTGCCCCATTTGTCCAATTCATGCTCAATGCCACGTCTTTGTCCTGTTGTGGTAAATATACCACGCTCATGATACTGAAATTTCCGTCGATAGTTTTAACCAACTCACCATTCAGATTTACCAGGTATGTTTTACTGTTGTAATTTAAGCCTCCATCTGTTTGATAGGTAACCGTGTGATAGAAGTAAGCAGCATGTTTTCCGAAAAGTGGTTGATAGGTATTGGCCATATATAAGTTTTCGATGGGAATATCATATCCCACATTTGAAATTTTCTTATACAATGAAAAATCTTTGTTGTAAATCCACATGTCAAGGGCATTTTCATGATTTCCTGAGGAATGTCCCAAATAATATTTTTCAAAATTATTGTTGGTAGTGAGAATTCTTTCTTCTCCATCAATATTGAAAAACAGGTTTTGCTCATTTGTTGCATAGTACATCCCCGATTGCATTCCGTTGAAGTTCGAGAAAGTAGTGCCTCGTGGGAAAGTAAAGATTGTTTGCCCTGTTGCTACATCAGTAACAACAGAGGTATGCACCTGAAAAGTCTCCCAACCCGACCATCCGGTTTCAGGATTACTCCAAAATATCGTATCCCAGTCCTGATAGTCGGATATCAACATGTTTTTGCCATCTTGCATATAGAGTTGATAACCCATCCACGAAGTTGGCACTTTCCCCACTTGCTGCTGATTTTCGTCTATGATATGAATGTCTTGAAAAAATCTAAAACCGGACTCGTCTTCACTATATCCTTCTGTTTGATAAAGAAAATAATAACGAGGCTGATTGTTTACCAAGTTTTCAGCCACACTTACGCCTCCGTGTCCGAAGAAAAATTGTGCTCCGTCAGCCGGAACGGGAGCATGAAAATTTTTAAAAAGCGTAAAATCGGGTGAATACAATGAAGCTGACAATTCAGAAGTTGTATCGGTAACAGAAATTTGATCGACTTTCATCATGACTTCTCCCGCTTTTTTTAATTCGACTTTTCGTACAAAAGCAGTGTTATCATGGTCTATTTGCTTTCCGGGTCTGTATTGCTGACCATACAAAAAGGAAATTGTTCCCAACAAACCCAATGATAAAAGTAGTTTTGTTTTCATAGCATTATTAATTTAAGTTAGTATATCTAAAATTCTCCGAAACAAAAATAATCAATACCCATTATGATAGGTAAGCATTTGGTAAAAATTTTCAGGCAAATCGTAAAAATCTTGTTTACGCTCGATTTTAATTCAAATTTTTCGTATCGATTTTTTTCTCCCGTCAATCGAACAGACAATACATTTCTGTCATGATTTCTATAAATACATTGATTATCAGACAACCGAATAGAATTTATTATTTAAATTTCAGGAAATCATTTCCTTGACAAACAGTAAAACTTGTAATATCCTGAAAAATTCCGTATCTTCGCAGCCAATAATCCTTATGCGGTTGTGGCGTAATTGGTAGCCGCGCCAGACTTAGGATCTGGTGCCGAAAGGCGTGGGGGTTCGAGTCCCTTCAGCCGCACAAAAAGAGGGTGCATCATGCTGTGATTTCACTCTCTTTGTATTTGTACTCCTTAATCGGGAATCGGAAAACGATTTTAACTATTCAACTCTCGGCGGCTTATTTTGATATAGTATCTTTTTTATCCCTTTTTCATTTCGATGTCTCCCTGGAAGGAGATGGCTTGCCGATTGGGATCAGTTACATCGAGTCGGGCTGACCCATTTCCCCAAATATCAAGATATAAAATGATTTCACGATCCGTATCGTGTGTCTTTATGCGTACCTGCCAATTCCCCTCACGTTTCCCTTTGTTTACTTCATATTCGAAATCGGTACTCG
>JAHDRA010000030.1 GCA_018433525.1 Paludibacteraceae bacterium | reverse complement strand
TTGAAAATTTTCAACCGTTGGGGAAATATCGTATTTGAGAGCGACAATTATCAAAACGAATGGGATGGGAGAGGAACGGGTGCCTTTTCCGGTCGTGTGCTGCCTGCGGGTACTTATTATTATGTAGCCGAGTTTTTGAATACTACTACCGGCGTTAGAAAAACTTATACCGGATATTTGACGCTTCGGCGATAAAAAGTTCATTATAAAAGAGAGAAGGAATCCATGAAAAATTGGAAATATTCTGAAAGTTTTATCCGAAATTTATTCTTGAAACCGGCAGCATTGTTGGTGCTTTTCTCGTGCTGCCATTTTCAAATATCCGCCCAGCAGACGCCCATGTATTCGCAGTATATGTTCAACATGCTGAATATCAACCCCGCTTATGCCGGCAATAGGGCTGTAAACAATATCACTACCTTATACAGAGATCAGTGGGTAGGATTTGAAGGAAGACCGGTAACGGCTGTTATCTCATGGGATCGCAGGCAATCGGAAAGCAATGTGGGATATGGGCTGCAACTTTACGACGACCGATTGGGTATTGAAAGCACCACCGGTTTACAAGGATTTTATTCTTACCGCATTCCATTTGATCAAAATGTGTTGACTTTTGGTTTGAGTCTGGGATTATTAAATTTTAAGGCAGCCTACACCGAAACTACTATTATCGATGCAGGCGACCCTGCTTTTGCACAGAATGAAAGCGTTTGGCTACCGACAGCCGGTTTTGGAATGTTGGTTGCCGGCGAAAAATGGTATGGCGGTTTTTCCATTCCTGCACTCTTGAAAACCAAAAGTTTTTATAACGACAGAGAACGAACGGCTTTAACACGAGGAGCAAATTATCATTATTTTCTTACCGGCGGATATGTTTTTGAAATGTCAGATGCAATCAAATTAAAACCATCTCTTTTGTTTAAGGCCGTTGCTGGTGCTCCTTTACAGGTGGACGTCAATCTAAACAGTTGGTGGAATGATATGGTAGGATTGGGAATCAGTTATCGAACCGGCGATGCCGTTGTAGGCTTGGTGGAATTACAGGTGAATCCGCATATCCGGTTGGGATACGCTTATGATTACACAATTTCTAAGTTAAATCAGTTCAATCAGGGTAGTCATGAATTAAT
>JAHDRA010000020.1 GCA_018433525.1 Paludibacteraceae bacterium | reverse complement strand
TTTCTACCATAATTTCGCTGCAATGCAGCTTTCTCTTAAGTCCCATCGGGACGATATTATGGTAGTCAATAAGTTACAAATATCATTAGAGCTCCGTAGGAGCGACACTATTTGCTCCTTTATTTTTATCGGACAACATTATTTGTAAATAATAAAAATAAAAATGAAACCCACATGTATTAGATACACAAACACGAATGAATATAATATGTCAAACATGTGGGTTCCATCAGACCTTATTATATTCTGATGAAATAAATAATTTTGATATAGAAATCCATCACGTACTTTTTTGGTTTGATGCATGTAAAATATATGATGCTACGGAAGGTAAATTGAAAAGTTAAATGGTGATTGCATGTACGACGGAGAGAAACGTCAAATATGTAAAGCAATCTGAGATGATTTGTATAATGCTTCTGGAAGTCGAATTGGCAAATCAAGTGGTTTTTCGAGAAAACAAAGAAGAGTTTATCAAATAAAATTGTGCGACAGCACAGGACAACAAGTGATTAGTGCTTGTATAATCGATCTATTTGTGGACTAATGGTACTTTTTAGCTGGAAAAATGTAATTTTGCAGACTCAAAGTTCTGGAAAAAGATGAAAAAAATACTCTATTTACTCTTACTGACTTTTATTTGTGCCTCATGCAACGATATGAAGGACAAGCCCGAACCTCGAAATTTTCCTGAAAATACGAATGAAAAGGGGAAAATGTATGTTTTATCCGAAGGATTGTATCATCTGAACAACAGCACCCTTGCCTGCATCGATTTTGATGAAAGAAAAATGGATTTTAATTTTTTTGCAGTTAAAAATGGCAGAGGTCTTGGCGACACTGCAAACGATATGAAAAGGTATGGAGACCGTTTGTGGATAGTGGTTTGTGGCTCTTCTCAAGTGGAAATTGTACATATTTCAACGGGAAAATCGATAAAAAGACTGGCATTAACCAACCAAAATGACGAACCACGTTATCCCCGTGCCATTACTTTCTGGGAGAATAAAGCTTATGTGTGTTCTTTTGATGGTTCAATAACGGAAATCGACACTGCCAGTTTTGTCATGAAAACGAATATTTACTGTGGTCGAAATCCTGATGGAATTGTTGCAGTAAACGGGAAACTATACGTATCCAATTCCGGCGGTCTCGATTTTCCAAATTACGACAGCACTGTTTCGGTAATTGATTTGGCGATATATCGTGAAATAAAAAGAATAAAAGTAGGTCAGAACCCATATAAACTTCAATCGGACAGCGAAGGAGACGTTTACGTGGTTTCTCGAGGAAATAACGGAACAATCCCGGCCGTATGGCAACGCATCGACAGCAAAACGGATGAGCTACTTCAGACTTTCGAGGACTTGCCTGTGGGGAATTTTGTAATCCAGAACGATACAGCTTATATGTACAATTTCGACTTTATAACCAACAACTTCTGGTTTAAGAGTTTCGACTGCAAAACCGAACGCATCATTAACGAACGGCTTATTACAGATGAAACTGAAATTGAACGTCCTTATTCCATATCTGTTCATCCTTCAAATGGGAATATTTATATTTGCGATGCAAAGAACTATACTAAGAATGGTACTTTATTTTGCTTCGACAAAAACGGGAGATTAAGATACAAAATCCCGCAAATTGGGTTGAATCCGAATAACCTGATAATTGTTGAGTAATGCTCAAAAAATGTATTTTTTCATTTCTCGCCGAATAAACAATTTGCCTTGTTCTCCGATATTTTCTGAGACATAAATAAAAAAGGAGTTATTCTATTTTTAACTCAATTTCTTCTTCAACTTTATCTTCTTCAATGACCAGATTTTCGATAATAAAATTTTGGCGTTCGCTGGTATTTTTTCCCATATAAAATTCGAGCAATTCTGAAACGGCATCTTCTCTGCGTAACGAAACCTGCTCTAAGCGGATGTCCTTGCCTATAAAATTTTTAAATTCGTCGGGCGAAATTTCACCCAAGCCTTTAAAGCGCGTAATTTCGGCAGTGGCTCCCAATCGTTTAACGGCTGCAATTTTTTCTTCTTCCGAATAACAGTAAATTTTTTCTTTTTTGTTCCGAACCCTGAAAAGCGGTGTTTGTAGAATGTAAACGTGCCCTTTTTTAATCAGTTCGGGGAAAAACTGAAGGAAAAAAGTAATAAGCAGCAAGCGAATATGCATACCATCTACATCGGCATCGGTGGCAACAATGATTTTGTTGTAACGAAGTCCTTCGATGCCGTCTTCTATGTTGAGAGCAGCTTGCAACAGGTTGAATTCCTCGTTTTCGTACACCACTTTTTTGGTTAACCCGAAACAGTTCAGTGGCTTGCCGCGAAGACTGAAAACTGCCTGCGTATTCACATCACGACTTTTTGTAATGGAGCCGCTTGCAGAATCACCTTCGGTAATGAAGATGGACGATTCTTCGGCGCCGGGTTTCGATTCGTTGTAATGAACGCGACAGTCGCGTAATTTTTTGTTGTGCAAACTGACTTTTTTGGAACGTTCACGTGCTAATTTCGTAACGCCGGCTATGGCTTTTCGTTCTTTTTCCGAATCCTGAATTTTTTGGAGCAGTATTTCAGCTGTTTCAAGGTTGCGATGGAGATAATTGTCCAATTCGGTTTTAATGAAATCGGAAATAAATTTATTGACAGATATTCCTCCCGGTGCAATGTCGCGCGAACCGAGTTTGGTTTTGGTTTGAGATTCAAAAACAGGTTCTTCTATGTTGACGGCAATGGCAGCCACTATTCCGTTGCGAATGTCGGTATATTCCATGTTTTTGGAATAAAATTCTTTGATGGTTTTTGCTACCGCTTCGCGAAAAGCACTTTGATGGGTTCCGCCTTGCGTAGTATGTTGTCCGTTAACAAAAGAATAATACTCTTCTCCATATTGGTCGCAATGGGTAAAAGCAACCTCAATATCTTCTCCTTTCAGTTGAATGATAGGGTATAGAGCCGGAACGGTCATGTTTTCGTTCAGTAAATCGGTCAAACCGTTACGGGAAATAATTTTTTTCCCGTTGTAAACAATGGTAAGTCCCGCATTTAGGTAAACGTAATTTCGAAGCATGGTTTCCACCACTTCGTCGCGGTATTCGTATCCGTCGAACATTTCGTGGTCGGGTGTGAAGGTAATCAAAGTTCCGCGTTCGGCATCCGATTCAACGATACCGCTGTCGAAAGTAAGTTTGCCTTTTTCAAATGCGGCTTTTCTGGTTTGTCCTTCTCTGAAGCTTTGCGCAATAAATTTTTCCGAGAGCGCATTTACTGCTTTCGTTCCTACGCCATTTAGTCCAACTGATTTTTTAAAGGCTTTGGAGTCGTATTTTCCGCCAGTGTTCATAATCGAAACCGCTTCTATCATTTTTCCCAACGGAATACCTCGACCGTAATCGCGAACCTGTACCATATCGTTTACGATCTGAACTTCGATTGTTTTTCCCGCTCCCATACGGAATTCATCAATGCAATTGTCCATCACTTCCTTTAGTAGGACGTAAATTCCATCGTCGGGGTGAGAACCGTCTCCGAGTTTTCCTATGTACATACCGGGACGGCGACGGATATGTTCCAGCCCTTCCAGCGTAATGATATTGCTGTCGTTATATTCTGTCAACGTAACTTTTTCAACTATTTCTTCCATATTTCCATAGAATAGATTATAAAAAAAATTCACTTTAAACCAATGTGCAAATTTAATTGATTTTTGGTTTATCGTGCGAGCCATTTTTCCGGATCCAACAAATTTTTATTTTTCCATATTTGAAAATAAAGCTCCGTTTTGTTGTCCTTTTCGCTGTCGGTAAAAATTTTACCTACTGCTTGTTTAGTAGAAACCTTATCCCCTATTTTGACATAAATGTCGGTCAAGTTTGCATAAACGGTACGATATTCACCATGTTGTATAATGACGGCATTGTTGCTTCCAGGTACGGAGAAAAGTTGAGTAACTACGCCATCGAAAACAGCTCTTGCCGTGCTATTGGCGGGTGTTTGAATGTAAATACCTTTGTTGTTGGTTGTAACATGTTTCAATACGGGGTGAGGCTGAATGCCATAATGTCCGCTGATAAAACCGTTGCTGACAGGCCAGGGAAGCCGTCCCGCATTTTTCTCGAAATTGCCCGACAATAAAACTTCTTCCTTTGTTAGTGTAGAAACTTTGCTTGTTGTCGATTTTCCTTTACTTTTATTAAGATTTTCGGCTTTTCGAATTTCTTCGGCTATCAGGGATTCTATTCGTTTGTTTAAATCGTTGGCTTTTTTTTGCTGTGCATCCAATTCCTTACGTAAATTTTTCTCTTTTTTCTGAAGATCTGTCAACAGTTTTTTTTCTTTTTTTTGTTCCTGCGACAGCTTTGTTGCTTCTACTTCTTTTTCTTTCACCACTACCACCAGTGTGCTTTTGTGTTTGGATATACTGTCTTTTTTTTGTTCAATCTGTGCTTTAACCTTTTCTATTTCGCTAACTTGATGCTTCCGATAGTCGCTGTATTCCTTTAAATATCGAATGCGCCGTAGGGATTGATCAAAAGTTTCTGCCGAAAGCACAAACATAATTTTGGAATAAATACTGCGGTTGATATATGCTTCCTGTACCAGCCTTGCATAATCATTTTTTAAATTTTCCAATCGACGTTCCAATTGTTCGATCTCTTGTCCCATTGTTTTTATTTCTACATCAAGCTGCGAAATTTCCTTACTCATTGTTTTAATCAGATGAGTACGTTCGTTGATGTTTTTATTGAGGAGAGAAAGCTTGTTCAATGAACTTTTCTGCCATTTTTTGGTTTCGTCCAGCATTTTGCTGGTCGTTTCCAATTTTTGAAGCGTTTGCTTGCGTTCTTCTTCCAATTGTTTTACGTTCTGGGCTAAGAGTTGCGTCCCTGAACAGGCAAAAGCAATTATCAATAAAAGCTGGATTAGATAAGTACGAAACATCTTGACAAAATAAAAAAAATTATATAAAAAATGAATAGCAAATTATGAGGCTGAATTGTTTATTTTTTGAACAACTGATCAAAACTTCCTTTTTTATAACGACGGGTATCGGTTGGTATAAATTCAACTTGCTGATTAAATTTCACTCTATCAATGGTAATTTTTGCGCTGGATAAATGTTTTTGTCCTTTCAACATATATGTAATTTGTCTTGGAAAAATTATCCCATTTATCAAAGCAAAATTTTCGTATAATGCATTGAAAGATAGGTTATTAATTTTATCGACCAGTAAAATTTCTGTTATATTGAAATCGGGGTTAATGCTCATGGTTTGCATCAGTGTTTCGTTATCGAATCCAAAGCTTATCTTGTGGTTATTTTGTGCAAGAATGCTGCATGCAATATCTTTCTGTCGAGCTAAACAAAAATAGCGATTGGTCAGCAGGGCTTGCAGATGGTAAAAATCAATACCAAGCCCAGTCCGAAGATTCAGATACTGAAAATCTGTTGTATAATAGGTTTGGTTAACTTTGTCGAATATAAAAATATTATTTGGTGTTATTTCCAGTTTGAAAAGCTCCATGCCAAAAAAAGGCTGAATGGAAATATTGATAGCAGAGTCTTTTTTTATTGTCATTGAAGAAGTTACATTAAATTCCCGATCTTTCATTTTCAGGTAAATGTTCATTTTTTTGATTTCTGCAGTTTGTATATTGTCCAATGCATTCAACTGCTCGATAACCTTTTCGGTAGTTAGCTTTTGTGGAAAATAAGAGGGTTGCTGAACCTGCTTTTTTGTTTTGCAGGAACTGAGCAATACCAATATCATCAGGAAAATACTTAAAATTTTTTTCATAAACTTGTAACTTTTGGAAGCAAAAAATTTTTCTGCAAATTTTGTTATTTGTTTTGACGATCGAAACCTTTGTTTTCAATTTTTTGTTTCAATTCCTCCGTTTGATTTCCGAGTTCGTATGATTTTATCCACATTTCCAGTGCTTTTTCGTCATTTCCTCCATACATCCAGAGTATGTCGCCATAATGTTCATAAATTATGCCGTTGTCCTCTCCATCTTTCAAGTTGTCGATAGCCCGTTCGATGTAAAATTTTGCCAGCGAATAATTACCCTGCTGGTACAAAATCCATGCATAAGTATCGAGAAAAGTGGCATTGTTGGGTTCTTTTTCCACTGTTTTGGCACTCATTCTTTCGGCTTTTTTCAAATCTTTCTTTTCCAGCGACAGATAGTACGCATAATTATTCATCACGTAGATATTCTCGGGATTGGCTTTCAGCGATTCTTCGTAAGCAATGAATGCCGAATCTTTTTGACCGATTTTAAAATAAGTATCTCCCAGTTGTGCATATACATCGCTCTTCAGCGCTTTCTGTTGGTCTTTTATATAAAGCAGAGCTTTTTTATTTTTTTGCAGTGAAGCTTGATAATCATTTAATTGATACAAAGCAATTCCTTGATAAAAGTACAATATGGGTTCCTCGGGCAATACTTCGATGGCGCGTTCAGTAGTAACATATATTTTTTCAAAATTTTTGTCGCTCCAATATATTTGAATAAGTTTTAACCATGTTTGCAGGTTTTTAGGGTTGATGTTTAACATGGTTTCAAGCTCAGATATGGCTTCCGGGATACGCTCCTGGTATTCCAGAAACAAAGCGTAGTAGGCATGCACCTGCTCTTCGAGCGGATAACGATCGACCAAGAGTTTGAAAAGTGCTTCCGTTTCGTCGAGTTTTTCTTTGTCTTTTATCAGGTTGTCAATGTACTGCCCCAGAATTTCTATTTTGGTATCCACATCCAACTGTTCGTTTTTTAATGCGCTGACAATAGCCTCCGTAGCTTTTTCGGGCTGATTGATTTTCTTGTAATATTCCGAAAGGGAAATATAGACAAAAGGATTTTGTGGTTCTTCCTTTAATATTTGTTCATAAATAGCAAAAGCCTGTTCGAGATTGTTTAGTTGAAGGTAAATATCGCCTCGCAAAACCTTGTAGCGATTCTCGGTCGGATATTTTTCGATCAACCTGTCGATTTCGGCTATTGCTTTTTTAACTTTGTTTTGTTGCGCATAAAGGCTAAATTTTGCAAAGGAAATGCTTTCATCTATGCCGGTTAGGTTTTCGAGCCGGTTGTAGGCATCAATGGCTTTGTCGATGTCGCCGGAGGCTTTGTACAACTGAGCAAGCGTGGAATAGATTTCCTCTTTTTCAGGATAAATTTTTTGCATCTCATTGGCCAAAGCAATAGCATCTTTCCAATTTTTCTGCTGAGAGTAAATGTTGAGCAGCGTCATGCTGTACCACCAGTTGGTAGGTTGCAATTCAACCGATTTTTTCAATGCTTTCAGGGCAGGGTCAATCAGCCCGATATTGGCATATAGTACACCCAGTTGCGATTGTACTTCTGCATCCAGCGAATCGATTTGTCGGCAAAAGAGAAAAGTTTCCATCGCTTCATCGAGCTGCTGATTATTTTTGAGTCGTAGCGCTTCGTAAAAATAATAGTCGAACTGACTTTGCTGTTCGGGTGTCAGTTTATTTGACCGAAAATTTTTCTCTCGTGTAACCGATTTCCTTGTCGATGAGCAGGAAATTGTGAGAAGACAGAGAAAAATTAATATGGGGAATAAAAAAATTTTTTTGTGCATGAAAAATTGTTTTGCTTGTTATTTTCCGATAATAGTAGATTCGATTCAGAATTTCTACATTTTTTGGAATTTATCGTCCCGTATGTCCAAATCCGCCATTTCCTCGATCGGTATCGTTCAACATTTTTACTTCTTCCCATTCTGCATGTTCATGCGAAGCAATCACCATTTGGCATATTCGTTCGCCATCGTTGATTACAAAATCGTCATTGGAAAGATTGATCAGAATAATACAAATTTCGCCGCGATAGTCGGCATCAATAGTGCCCGGAGAATTGAGCACCGTAACGCCGTGTTTGATGGCCAGTCCGCTTCGCGGGCGTATTTGTGCTTCATATCCTTCCGGCAACTCGATAAAAAGTCCTGTGGGAATCAGTTTCCTTTCCAAAGGTTTTAAAACTACCGGCTCGTCGATATTGGCTCGCAAATCCATTCCGGCAGAAAGTAAAGTGGCGTAGGATGGCAGTGGATGTTTCGAAAGGTTGACAATTTTTATTTTCATCAGAATATAATTTATTTTTTAAAGGTCTGATGGAACCCACATGTCTGACATATTATATTCATTCGTGTTTGTGTAGGCAATACATGTGGATTTCATCAGTAAATGTTTTTAAATCGAATAAAACAATACCGGAATTTTATGAATCCGGATAAAGCGTTAATACCTCAAAGATAGTTGATTGGTATTTGTTTGATTTGTAACCCTGTTTTATTTCCCTTTTTCGCTTTAATATCTTTAATGCAGTTAATATTTCTATTGTTTTAATTTTGGTTCCTTATTCTCTATTCTAAAGTATTTTCCAAGTTTTTTGTAATGTTCCTTTTATAGATTTTTCTTTCGTTGTTTCCTCCTGCTGAAAAAATGGTTAATTATTCAGAAATCCGTAAAGGCTTACATTTTCTTTTTACTTTTTGTTACACTTCAAAAAATGTTCCAAATACTCGTGAATGCGCTTTTAAACAAGCATCTGTATGCTTGCTATCCAAAAATTGTCAAAAAGGAAAATGGAAAGAGTAGAGTCCTTGTATGAAGTCCGAGATGTAATCAATCGATTATCAAATTCATTTGCAAAATCATTCATTATTACTGAACAGGCCACTATTTTTTGTCAGAGAAATTTTAGTATTTTTTTGCAGCCAACTCAACAATTTTTACAATCACCATCATAGCTTTTTCCATAGATTGAATGGGAATGTATTCGAAACGCCCATGAAAATTCATCCCTCCGGCAAAAATATTCGGACAGGGAAGTCCCATATACGAAAGTCGGGCGCCATCTGTTCCCCCTCTTACCGGAACAATTTTAGGCGTAATGCCCACTTCCTTCATGGCATCGGATGCCAAATCGATAATGTGAAAAACCGGTTCAATTTTTTCACGCATGTTGTAGTATTGATCTCGTAATTCGATAACAGCGGTATTTTCTCCAAATTCTGCATTGATTTTATTAGCCAAATGCTGAAGCTCTTTTTTCCTTTTTTCAAATTTGTCGCGGTCGTGGTCGCGAATGATAAGATGCATGGTCGTTTTTTCAACCGTACCTTCTATGGACGTTAAATGATAAAAACCTTCGTAACCTTCGGTATGTTCCGGCGTTTCGTGGCGGGGAAGCATGGCTACAAACTGATGAGCAATACGAATGGAATTTTTCATTTTATGAAATGCATAGCCCGGATGAACATTTAATCCGTGAAAAGTTATTTTGGCTGAGGCAGCATTGAAATTCTCAAATTCCAATTCTCCAATTTCTCCACCATCAATAGTATATGCCCAATCGGCATTGAATTTCTTCACATCGAAATTATCTGCTCCTTTTCCTATTTCTTCATCAGGAGTGAAAGCAATGCGAATTTTTCCATGTTTAATTTCCGGATGACGCAGAAGATATTCAACAGCAGAAATAATTTCAGCAATGCCTGCTTTGTCATCGGCACCAAGCAATGTAGTGCCATCGGTAACAATAATATCTTGACCCACATACTGCAAAATTTCAGGAAATTTTTCTGTTTCCAGCACAATTAGCTGTTCTTCGTTCAGTAAAATATCTTTGCCATCGTAATTTTCAATAATCTGAGGTTTGACGTTTTTTCCACTCATATCGGGGCTGGTATCCAAATGGGCAATAAAGCCGATAGTTGGAATTTTCTTATCGGTATTGGCCGGCAAAGTTGCCATTACATAGCCGTTTTTATCCACTTCGGCGTCTTTCAACCCAAAAGACTTCAATTCTTTTACCAAATGTTGAGCAAAAACCATTTGACCCGGCGTACTGGGTGTCATGTTGGTTAATTCGTCGGAAGTTGTTGTAAAACTTACGTACCTTAAAAATCTGTCGGTTAATGTCATGAAAGTCGATTTTTTATTGCTTCAAAGTTACAGATTTTTTATTAAGAAACTATTTCCGGATAATTTTTTCTTTATGTGCGAAAAAACGTATTCCGATAGTTGTTTCAAAGAGAGTATTTAGTTGGATTTAAATTCAAGAAATTAATGCAACTTTTTTGTAGGAAGCAAGCGGGAAAGATGATAAATCTGTTGAAAAAAGAAGTGATCCAGCTGGGATTCGAACCCAGGACCCCATCCTTAAAAGGGATGTGCTCTACCGGCTGAGCTACTAGATCAATAATAAAATTGTCTGTTTTTTTTAAAACGCTTGCAAAGGTACAATTTCTTTTCGAATTTTCAAAAAATCAATGCAAAACTTTCTGCTAAATTCACACTTCTAAGTTGAACTTAGCAGTGAAGTAGAAAACGGGAAAAAACTTATTGCAATGACCCGCCTATCAGGTCAAGGATTTCATTTGTAATGCTTTCCTGTCTCATTTTGTTGTATTCAAGCGAAAGTTGTTGTAAAAGGTTTTCGGCATTTTCGGTAGCTGCTTGCATGGACAGGGTACGGGCTGCACATTCCGAAGCATAAGCTTCGAGAGCTGCCGTGTAAATATGATAATGTAAAGCCAATGGAATTAATTGTTGTTCAATTTCTTCGATAGAAGGTTCAATGAGATAATCGTTACGAAATTCGCCTTTTTTTCGATAGTTTATTTCGATTGGCAAAAAGGTTTCAGCTATCATGATTTGTGTGGTTTTGTTCACATAATGAAAATATATAACCTTTATTCGATCGATTTTGTGTTGGAGAAAAAGCTGGATAAGAGTATCGGCTATCTGAGTGGTGTTTTCGATATCGGGATGAGCAGCCACATTTTGAAATTCCCCAGCAATGGCCAAATTTTTTTCTTTGCAAAAATCCTCCACTTTTTTGCCGATCGGAAAAATTAGGATATCTTCCTTTCTTACGTCACGATGGGTGGTAATAGATTGTTCCAGTCTTTTGATTATGTTTGAATTATAGTTACCGCAGAGAGAAGAATTGGAAGAAAATACCACAATGCCAACATGATTCACATGCCTGATTTCTCTGAAAGGCGATCTGTCAACAATTTGGCTACTTAAATAATTTCTCAATATATCCGTTAAGGTTTCCCGATAAGTCAAGAAATTGTAAACGGCTTTTTCTGCCTTTAAAAGTTTTACTGAAGAGACCATCTTCATGGCTGAAGTAATTTTTTGAGTAGATTTTACCGATTGTATTCTTGATTTAAGTTCCTTTAATGAAGACATGATGTGTGAAATTGATTTTTTAAAATAAAGCTTGTTGGGAGATGGCTTTAATAATTCATTTGTTTTTTTAATATTTCTGCTGCCTCTTCAATGGAAGAAGTAACTTTTTCGTCAAAATTTCCTTTTTTTATTTCATTCAGAATTTTTTCCTTGTAAGAATAATCCAAAAGATTAATGAAATTTTCTTCAAATTCTTTAACCTTATGGAGTGGTATATTTGCCAGCAATCCATGTGTTCCACAATAGAGTAGCGCTACCTGTTTTTCCACAGATAACGGCCGATGTAGGGACTGAATAAGCAATTGGGTATTTTTTTGCCCCTTATCTATGGTCATAGCCGTCACCGCATCCATTTCACTTCCAAATTTAGTAAAAGCTTCCAGCTCGCGAAATTGTGCCTGATCGGTTTTTAATGTGCCGGCTACTTTCTTCATGGGTTTAATTTGTGCATTCCCTCCTACACGAGAAACGGAAATTCCTACATCAATAGACGGTCTATTCCCTTCGTTGAACAAATCGGTATCGAGAAAAATCTGGCCATCCGTAATAGAAATAACGTTTGTGGGAATATACGCCGAAATATCGCCGGCTTGCGTTTCTATAATGGGCAATGCCGTGAGCGAACCACCCGGTTTCACTTTCCCTTTAAGGCATTCAGGCAAGTCATTCATTTGTTTGGCAACTTCCTGCTGATTAATGATTTTTGCAGCCCTTTCCAGTAATCGGGAATGCAGATAAAAGATATCGCCAGGATAAGCTTCTCTACCGGGAGGACGTCGAAGAATCAACGAGAGTTCTCGATAAGCGATAGCTTGTTTGGACAAGTCATCGTAAACAACCAGTGCATGTCTTCCTGTATCGCGAAAATATTCGCCGATGGCAGCTCCGGCATAAGGTGACAGATACCGCAAAGCAGCAGAATCGGCTGCTGTAGCCACCACCAGAATGGTGTAAGGTATTGCTCCAAAATCTTTTAGGGTGTTGAAGAGGGTTGCTACAGTAGAACCTTTCTGCCCTGTGGCTACGTAAATGCAGTAAACGGGATCTCCTGCTTTAAAATTGTCCAATTGATTGATGATGGTATCGACCGCAATGCTTGTTTTCCCTGTTTGACGGTCGCCAATTATTAATTCACGTTGTCCACGTCCAATAGGAATCATTGAATCAATGGCCTTCAAACCTGTTTGTAATGGTTCTTCCACAGGCTGTCGAAAAATTACTCCCGGTGCTTTTCGTTCCAAAGGCATTTCGAAGAATTCTCCATCTATTTTACCTTTGCCATCAATAGGTTCACCCAAAGGATTGATAACACGCCCCAACATTTTTTCGCTAACTTTGATGGAGGCAACTCTGCCGGTTCTTTTTACAGTGAAACCTTCTTTTATCAAGTGGGTGGGACCAAGCAACACAGCTCCAACATTATCTTCTTCCAAATTCATGGCAATGGCTTTTACTCCATTTTCAAATTCAAGCAATTCATTGGCTTCTGCATTTGTCAATCCATATATTCTGACAACTCCATCCCCTACTTCAAGTACTTTTCCGGTTTCTTCATAATAACTCTCGATGTCGATTTGTTGGAGTTGTTTTTTTATCAGCTCCGATATTTCACTTACCTTAATAGTCTTATTATCAGACATATTCTTATAATTATATTTTTAGGTTTACGAAAAGAATTTTTTCAGGTTAAAAGAATATTTTCGTTCAATTCTTTTTGAATTTTTTTTAGTTGCGTTGCCAAGCTTCCGTCCCATCTTCGGTTTCCAATTTCGATGATAAAACCTCCAATAATTTCAGGAGCAATTATTTTTTCCACCTTTAATTCTTTCTTAATATAAGTTTTGATTTGAGAAATCAATTTTTTTTCTGTTTCGGCATCCATAGGAGAAGCTGTAGTCAGTTTTACCAATGCCAAGTTTTTGTTTTCGTAATAATAATCGGAATATTTTAAACCTATATTTCGCAAAAGATATTCACGACGGTTTTGCAACAATACATCCATAAAACGCTCTAAAATGAAATCAGATTTGTTACCACAGGCAAATTGGATAAGTTGCTTTTTTGTTTCCCTTGTCAACAAAGGATTTTTTAATGCCTGCGCTAGTTCTGCATTGGCAGAAAAAGATTTTTCAAGTGTCTGAAAGTTGGCAAAAACAATTTCCTGCGCATTCATTTCAGAAGCGAATTCATACAGGGCTTTTGCATAACGTGAAGCTATCAAACCGGTTTGCATGCATATAATTGTTACAATAGATAATAAAATTTTTAAAGTGGAGTTTTATTGCTGTTCGGAATAAATAAATTTTTCAATTTCCAAATTTACCGATATCCATCTTTTCCAACATCCGATTGATAATTTCCATTTGGGCGGGCTTATCATTTAATTTCGATTGTAACAGCTTTTCCGATACCGCAATTGAAATCTCAGCAACCTGTTGTTTTATCTCCTGTAAAGCCATCATTTTTTCATACCTGATTTGTTTTTTTGCTTCTTCCATGATTTTTTCAGCTTCTATAAAGGCTTTTTCCTTTGCTTCTTTTATTAAAGCATTTTTAATTTCAGTAGTTTCATCAAGTATTTTTTTCCGGTTTAAAAAAGCTTCATCCTGTATTTTTTTTGCTTCTGTTTTAATTTCTTCGAGTTCTTTGCGTGCATTTTCGGCTTCCAACAAAGATTCTTCGATGTAAGACCTTCGTTTTTCTATCATTTGAAGAATGGCAGGGAAACCAAATTTAACAAGAATAAAAACAACTATTCCGAATGAAAGCATCATCCAGAAAAATAAACCAAAATCGGGCATTAGAAGAGACATAGCATTTTTTTAATGATTAAGCACACAATTAATAGAATCAAATACTTTTGATTTTTCCAATATTATCAATGAATAACCCTCCTGAGACAAGCCTTGAAAAATTTTTTTGATTAAAGAATAAATCCACAAACTACAATGGCAAACAAAGCAACTCCTTCAATAAGAGCCGCAGCGATAATCATGTTCATTCGAATATCCGAACTCATTTCAGGCTGACGCGCAATACTTTCCATAGCCGATCCGCCGATTTTCCCGATACCAATACCCGCTGCTATAGCTGCAAGACCTGCCCCCAATGCGGCTCCAAATTTTGCCAATGCATCACTTGCGGCAACTTGTAATAAAATAGATAGTAACATCATAACTTCTTGTTTTTAAATGAAATTTTTATAATGATATTGAATTAATTAAAGTCTAATATTAGTTTTTCGCATTTTCAAATTGTTCAAACTTGTTTAACTACTTCCTTTGCTGCCTGTTTATGGGAAGGCTCTACTCTTGCCAATCCGATAAACACAGCCGAAAGCATGGTAAAAATATAAGCCTGAATGTATGCTATCAGCAATTCTATCAGGTCAATGAAAACCGTAAAAATCACTGAAAGAGCCGACATGGTTACATTTATGGTTGTTCCCAATTTTACCGTAACGAACACCAGACAAACCAATCCGCCAACTATAGAATGCCCTCCCACAATATTGGCAAAGAGACGAATCATTAAAGCAAAGGGTTTGGTAAAAATTCCAATAAACTCTACTGCTGGCATCAAAGGAACAGGAACTTTCAGCCAAGCAGGTACTTCAGGCCAAAAAATTTCTTTCCAATATTCCTTTGTTCCTGAAAAGTTTACAATTAACATTGTAAAAAGAGCCAGCGTAAATGTAATGGCAATGTTTCCTGTTACAGTGGCTCCAAAGGGGAAAAACGGAATCAATCCCATCAAGTTATTGAGAAAAATAAAGAAAAAAACCGTCAGCAAATAGGGCGCATACCGTCGGTAATCATTCCCGATACTTGGCTTGATAACACCTTCGTAAATGTCAACAATCAGCATTTCCATCAGGATAACAAATCCTTTTTTGGGGAAAATTCCATCTTTTTTGTAATAATGAGCTATACTCATGATTAAAATAATCAGCAAAACGGAATTAAAAATAAGCGCAGTAGCCGTTTTTGTTAAGGAAATATCCAAAGGCCTTATTTCTTTACCATTTTCATCGAGTTCCACAATTTTATCCTTGTATTTTCCTTCTTTTGCAATATAGAAACCCTTGTAAACAGGTTGTTCTTCAAATTTGGAAGACATAAAAACATGCCATCCCGAATTATTGCTGTGAAGAATGACAGGCAAAGGAATCGAAATTGATTTGCTTTTCCAGGTAGTAATATACCATTCATAGGAATCACTCACTTCTGTAAGAATGATTTCCCGAACATCAATTTCTTTTCTTTTCCCCTCATAATTATTGTTCTGGGCAAGTATTTTAAAAGGGGAAAAAGCAAGAAAACAAATAATATAGACAAAACAGCATTTCATTTACTTTGCCGAACTTGACGTTTTTCGTTCATATAAAAACAAGCAGTCTCAAAAATCAGATAAATTAGATAATAAGCACCATAAAGGAGACCAAACATCCTTCGTTCTGTTCTAAAAACCAACAAATAAACAAAAGCTACGATTCCCCATAAAATCATTTTTGAAAGCTTTAACAGTAAAAACAGATAAATTTTTTTAGTAGATGAAATATAAGAAAATTTTTGTAGCACAAGCATTAACCCCCATTGCAGGTATTATCGAGCTAAGTACCTGTAAGAGAGTGGATGTTTTTTTGAGGAGGAGCCTTTGGGTGCCACACAAATTTTTTTCTTTTTATCAGAGGTGTTTTTATATCCAGTGCGGTCAGAATTTGA
>JAHDRA010000116.1 GCA_018433525.1 Paludibacteraceae bacterium | reverse complement strand
ATTAATCTGCCCGCTATTTACATAAGTAAATCTTTCCGGATAATTTGAACTATTATAAGTATTCCCATGAGGATCTGTAAAAATCAAATACGAAGTAGGTTGAAAATTAGTTCCATATATAGTTATGGGTTGTAAACTGTTAGAGCCTGCAATTGAACTTGGATATATACTTGTAATAGTAGGCGTTGGAGTTGATGCTGCAATCGTGAAATATAAAGGATCTGTAAATTTTGATTTACCTGCTGAATTCGCAGCTGCTACATTCCATCGATATGTTTTACCAGCCTGCAAAGTAACAGTATAAGTCGTGGAATTTGTTGTAGCATCTACTACCAAAGTATTAGTTGACATATCTCTAACTCCCAGATCATAATAAGTTGCTCCTGCTGATGCAGACCAACTTAACGTCACGTTCGTACTTGTCAAAGTTGGACCAGGACTATTTATAGAACCAGGACTAAGATTAGTTGGTGTAGCAGGTATAGAAATTGTTTGATTTTGATATCTTACCCATCCCTCAATAGGATAATTTCCATTAAAACCACTAACTGTATTACCACTGCGGTTTAACGTCATGAAACAATTTGAATTTGAAAAGTTTTGATGAATTACCTTTACAAAGTTGGTCCCAACTTCCATAACTATTGCTACATGCCCGTAAGTCATACCATTAGAACACAAAATATCTCCAACTTGAGGAGCAATTGAACCTCCATTGGGATAAGCTAATAAGCCAGCATTCTTGGCATTTGAATAATACGAATTTGCATTCCCAAAACACTTAGTTCCAAATAGATCTAAACCATATACAATTTTATAATATCTATTCACATATTCAACGCATTGCCATTTTATACCGGTATAGGTACCTCCCCAATAATTATGTATCTCACTGTAATAATTGGTATTACAATTTGAATAGGCATCTACTCCATTAAAACTACCTAATAAAGTGCCAAAAGGTGTAACACAATTTGTTTGTCCACGAATTATGAAACAAGACAAAATAATAAATAAAAATAAGTATAATTTTTTCATAATTTTTTAAAATTAGTATGTTTGAGTTCAATTATAAAAAACTCTTTAAATGAAATAATAAAAACTATTATGTTTCAGATATTATGAACTTGTAGAGAACAGTTTTATGAGAAGTAAACACTGTGGGTTGGAGAAAATTAATGATGAAAATAAATTATAAATGTATAAATAAATAAATAAATAAAATACAAAGTAAGAATCCACTCCAAAAAATCATTTTTAGTCGTTCGACGATTTATAAGACCATCGAACATCCCTTATAGAATTTAAAAAAGGTTCAATAACTCTGATTTTTTGGAGTAGACTCTAATAAATATATATATACTTTTACTTTACTTAAAAATTAACTGTAAGGGCTAGTCCATAACCTAGTGTCCCCATTTGTGGATCGTTAATAGGTTGTAAAGACAAATTTAATTTGTTTCTCAGATTAGCGTTATAATCATTAGCAGTATTAATTGCTGAAACAACACCCCAAACTCTGCCTCCAAAATAAGCTGTCCAACCTAAATATACAGCAGCAATTGAATTACTAAATACTCCGATAATAGATAAAGCAAGTCCCCCTAAACTCACACCTGCTGGAACAAAACCTCTTTTAACATCTCCGGCATAAGCATGCCCAACTAATGGTATACAAGCTTCTAATATACCCGATAGAGGCTCACTTTTCTTCTCCGCATTGTATTTTAACCATGCGTCATTAGTTGTATTTTGTTGTGCTGATAAATTTAAAGCACAACCTAAAATAGTGAAACATAATAATAAAGAAAAAATCCTTTTCATAATTTTTTAAATTTAAAATTATTCATTATAATTTTCCTCCTCTGGTTTTGGATTGACCCTGTTTTTTGAGTGGTTTCTGGGCTCCACTTAATTGTAAAATAATTTAAAAAAATTAATGAAAATAATCTTAGCGAAAAAATCTCAAAACAGTCAATTTAAAATTGAAGGCGCTCTTATTTTTACCATAATATTTGTAAATTAAAATATTTATTATTATATTACACGAATCAGAACAGAAAATTTCACCTTTATTAGAAAGATTTTTGAGATTATAAAAAGTTAAATATTCGTAATAGATACAAAATTATTTCTGCTTGCTGATTAACCAATTAAAAATCAATCAATAAGACCATTATGCAAAAGGTGAAAATATATCGCATGAATCGTCCTGCCAATATATTTTTCTATCGTTTTGGTGCTGATATTTAATATTTTGGCTATTTCGGCATTTTTTAAATGATCCTCTTTTTTCAGTTGAAATACTTTTCTGTAATTTTCAGGAAAGCAACAGAGACAAATTTTTATTTCGCGTTCAATTTCCATTTTATGAAAATCATCATCAATGTTGTACGAACAACAACAATTTAATACATTTTCAAAAACAGAAATTTCGCTCACCAAAATGACATTTTTATTTCTGTATAATTTTAGGAAATCCAGGCAATGATTATAGGTAAGTTTGTAAAGGTAGGATTTCAATGAGAAAGAACAGTCAAGGCTGTCGCGTTTCATCCAACAACTGGTAAAAACATCCTGTACAATATCTTTTGCCGTTTCAGAATCGGGTACTATTCTAAATGCAAAAAGAAACAACGAATGGAAATAATTACGATACAGATTTTCAAAAAATTGCTCATCCATAGTATTGGAATTATATAACTATTTGGATAAACTCTGAGTGAAAAATGAACAAAACAGTTTTTCACAATTACGCTTCTTAACGAGCAAAAATAATAATAAAAAATAAAATATGTATGAATTTGTCGATTTTTTTATACTAAAAACAAAAAATATTTTTTTGTCTTAAACTTACCAATAAAAAAACCTCTGTCGAAGTAGATCCCGACAGAGGTTAAAAAAATTTTAATTCTGGTAATAAAAACTTACTGCTGATTTTTGTTCTGCAACGTGTAATAGATTTTCAACTGATTGGAAAGTATTTTGGTAAACCCCTTTACATCGTCGGCTGTCCAGCCTTTATTCACTTCGCCATATTCTCCCATATCGGTTTTCATCATGTCGAAAGGACTGTCAACGCCTACCAAAGTAAAGCAATAAGGCCGAAGTTTCAAAATAACGGTTCCCGTAACGTTTTGCTGTGAACTTTCAAGAAATTTTTCAATGTTGCGCATGACCGGTTCGAGATATTGGGCTTCGTGTAAAAACATGCCGTACCAGTTTCCCAACTGCTCTTTCCAGTATTGCTGCCATTTGGTCAACACATGTTTTTCGAGCAATTTATGAGCATTGATAATAAGCATGGGTGCTGCAGCTTCAAAAGCTACCCGTCCTTTGATGCCGATAATGGTATCGCCCACATGCATATCGCGACCAATGCCGTATTGAGAACCAATTTTTTCAACCAGATTGATCAATGCAATTTTATCGGGATTTTTTTGGCCATTCACTCCGCAAATTTCTCCCTCTTCAAATTCGATGGTGAGAATTTCTTCGCCCTGTTTTTCCACTTTGCTCGGATAAGCTTCTTCCGGCAGCGTTTGATCCGATTTCAGAGTCTCCTTTCCGCCAATGCTTGTGCCCCACAATCCTTTGTTGATGGAATATTCCATTTTTTTGAAATCGGCTTCAAATCCGTGTTGTCTTAAATAATTGATTTCGTATTCGCGGCTCAAGGCAAGATCACGAATAGGTGTCAGAATTTTTATTTCCGGTGCCAGCACACTGAAAGTCAAATCGAAACGAACCTGATCGTTGCCGGCTCCTGTACTGCCATGTGCCACGTAATCGGCTCCAATTTCTTTGGCATAATTAATTATGGCTATGGCCTGAAAAGTACGCTCCGAACTCACAGAAATTGGATACGTACCATTTCTTAACACATTGCCGAAAACCATGTATCGAATACATTTTTCGTAATAATCTTTTGTTACATCGAGCACCACATGTTTCACTGCTCCCAGTTGATAAGCTCTCTTCTCGATGTTTTGCAAATCGGCATCACTAAATCCCCCTGTATTGGCAACAGCGGTATATACATCAAATCCTTTTTCTTCCGAAAGATACTTTACGCAAAACGAAGTATCCAATCCACCACTAAAGGCTAAAACAACTTTTTCTTTCATTTTTTTTTTGAATATCTTATTTTTCTATTGATTTTCTGATTTTTTTCTTTTTTAAACGGGATTTAAAACCCATTTAATTCGATTTTAAAAGGGATTATTTTTCTTCTTTTTCCGATGTCGGGGTCGAAGATTTTTTTTGTTCAGCAGCAGGGTCAAACAACATGCCGGTACAAAGGCAATATTTTCGTCCGGTTCGTTGCAGAATATCATAGTTTACACAACTTTGGCACCCGGCCCAAAAAGCTTCATCATTGGTAAGTTCAGAGAAAGTTACCGGTTTGTAACCCAATTCGGAATTTATTTTCATCACAGCCAATCCTGTAGTAAGACCAAAAATCTTGGCGTCAGGATAACGTTCGCGCGAAAGTTCAAAAGCTTTCTGCTTAATTCTTTTGGCCAATCCATGTCCTCTGAATTTTTCTACCACAATCAAACCGGAATTGGCTACAAATTTTTTGTCGCTCCAAGTTTCAATGTAGCAAAAACCGGCAAACTCTTCTCCATGAAGAGCAATAATGGCTTTTCCTTCCTTCATTTTTTGCTCAATATATTCGGGCGAACGACGTGCAATGCCTGTTCCTCTGATTTTTGCTGCTTCTTCGATGGTTTTCAATATGGTATCCACATATTTGATGTAACTTTCATCGGCAACCTGAACGGTAATCTCATCCATGCTAAAGTTATTTTCCATAATTTTTTTGGATTCCTCCTATCTTCTTCATTTATAAATTTTTATCTACGAATTTCATCTATCAAAAAAATCAAACTGCTTTTGGCTCGCCAAAAATATCGTTCATAATCTCTACGACTACTTCCCGCTCCACTCCTTCACGCGGCACTACCAAAATGGTATCGTCGCCGGCTATGGTTCCCAAAATGTAATCCGATGCTTTGTTGTCAATATCCCAAGCTATCGCGCTGGCATATCCCGGTTTCGTCTTCAACACGGCCAGTTGCTGCGAAAATTCCAAACTTAGAATCACTCCATTGGCCAACGAACCATTCAGCGTATTGGCCGAAGGTGGTGGCAGGGGCTTGTTGTACGAAGGCAACACGTATTTGTATGTCCCATTGGAAAGCGGAGTTTTGGCCACTTTCAACACTTTCAGGTCGCGCGACAGAGTTGCTTGCGTAATTTCGCACTGCTGTTCCTTCAGTAATTTCAACAATTCTTCCTGGCTGCCAACCACATTTGAACGAAGAATGTCGGAAATAATTTTTAAGCGGTTTCGTTTGTTTTTCATAAAATTTTAATATATAAGTATTTGTTTGTAATTACTTTTCTGATGAAACCCACATGTATTTCATACACAAACACAAATGAATATAATATTCAGACATGTGGGTTCCATCAGACCTTTAAAAAATAAATTATATTCTGATGAAAACGAATGTCTTATATGAAACCAAACTGATTCTCTACTCAAATATTTTTAGTATATTTATAAGAATATTTTGCAAATATACGAAATTTATTCCAAAATCACGAATAAATAACTAATAAATATCCTTATTAATGCCATTATTTAACAATTATTCGATTAAACAGGTATATTTATGCAGGAAAAATCTAAATAATTACTCAAAACATAAAAGAATATTAAATGAATAAAAAGTGGGTAACACTATCAGTATTATGTTTTTTGAAGTATTACAGGAAAATTGAAAATTATCTTGTAAATTTGCAGGATATAATTCATCCATAATAAAGGTTGATATGCTGCAGGATAAAAAAATCATTTTGGGCATTACGGGTGGAATTGCTGCTTATAAGTCTGCCACGATAGTCCGTTTACTGTTGAAGCAGGGAGCTGAAGTAAAAGTGGTTATGTCGGCTTCGGCAAAAGAATTTATTACACCCTTGACACTTGCTGCACTTTCCAAAAATCCGGTATTGACCGATTTTTTCGATCCAACAAATGGTCAATGGAACAGCCATGTGGATTTGGGCTTGTGGGCTGATGCATATTTAATTGCACCGGCAACAGCCAATTCATTGGCTAAAATGGCAGCCGGCATTGCTGATAATTTGCTTTTGACTACTTATCTTTCGGCCAAGTGTCCTGTTTTTTTAGCTCCAGCAATGGATTTGGATATGTTTGCTCATCCTGCTACACAGCGCAACTTGCAAATTCTTCGTTCGTATGGAAACCTCGTTATAGAACCTTCATTTGGTGAATTGGCAAGTGGTTTGGAAGGGAAGGGGAGAATGGAAGAACCCGAAAATATTGTTCATTTTCTTGACGATTATTTTACACCCAAACAACTTGCGGGGAAAAAAATTCTGATTACTGCCGGTCCTACCTATGAAAAAATAGATCCGGTTCGTTTTATTGGAAATTTCTCATCCGGAAAAATGGGTTTTGCGTTGGCTGAATCATGTGCTGCTCATGGAGCTGATGTTTGTCTGATTGCAGGGCCTGTTCAATTAAGTTTGCAACATAAAAATATTCAACTCATTAAAGTTTCATCCGCTCAGGAAATGTTCGACGCTGTTACGGAAAAGTTTCCCGAAATGGATGGTACCATATTAAGTGCTGCAGTAGCAGATTTTACACCGGTGGCTATTGCCGAAGACAAGATAAAACGTAAGGGCGATCGGTTGACCATAGAACTAAAACCAACTCCGGATATTGCTGCTACACTCGGCAAAATAAAAACCGAAAAACAATTTTTAGTAGGTTTTGCTCTCGAAACTTCCAATGAAATTGAAAATGCACAATTGAAGTTGAAAAATAAAAATTTGGATTTTATTGTTCTTAATTCTCTTCGTGACGAAAAAGCCGGATTTGGCTACGATACCAATAAAATTACCATTTTGCATAATACCGGCAAAAGCGTTTCCTTTGATTTAAAGCCAAAAAAAGAAGTGGCGGAAGATATAGTTAATGAGTTGGTTAAAATTTTGAATCGATGAAAAAAAAGTTTGCTATTCTGATTTTCTTATCATTTTGTTTTTCCTTTCATGCTTATTCTCAGGAATTAAACTGCAATATTAGCATTAATTCCGATCAGGTGCAAGGAACAAATAAATCTGTTTTCAACACTTTGCAGAAATCGGTTTCCGAATTTGTGAACAACCGCAAGTGGACGGAAATGACTTTTTTAACCAACGAACGAATTGAATGTTCAATGAATATCATTGTAAAATCGGTTGATGGAGATAATTTTACTGCTGAAATTCAGGTACAGTCGCGTCGGCCGGTTTACAATTCGAATTACAACACAACTCTTTTCAATTTCAAAGACAACGATTTTACGTTCTCATACAAGGAGTTTGAGCCGTTGGAATGGAACGAGGCATCCATCAGCTCCAATCTCACTGCGGTATTGGCTTATTATGCCTATATCATTATCGGCTACGACATGGATTCTTTTTCAAGGTTGGGAGGCACACCATTTTTTCAAGCCGCCGAAAATATAGTTAATTCTGCTCAGGGAAGTAATTTACCCGGATGGCGAGCTTTTGAAAGCAGCCGAAATCGTTATGCTTTGGCAAATAATTTGACTGATGAAGCTTTCAAAAATTTTCGGAATTATTTCTACGAATATCATCGTCTGGGATTGGACGAAATGGCCAATAATCCAGTTAATGCCCGTGCCCGAATTGCTCAAGGAATTTCCGTGTTGCGCGAAGCCAATCGTGCCCGCCCATCGGCAGTAATAATTTCTACATTTTTGGATGCCAAAACGGATGAATTGATCAATATATTTTCTAAAGGAACGGACAGGGAAAAAGCATTGGTCGTAGAAATTCTGTCGGATGTAAACCCCACACAGACACAAAAATACGAACAAATTTTAAATAAAAAATAAATACTTTTTCTGACTACCACATATTTATGCTTAAGACGCTTCATATCAGCAATTACGCATTGATTTCCGAAATTAATATCGGTTTTAATTCCGGCTTTTCAGTTATTACAGGCGAAACCGGTGCTGGAAAATCCATCATAATCGGTGCGCTTTCGTTAATACTCGGACAGCGGGCTGAAAGTCGTTTTATCAAGGAAGGAGAAGAAAAAGCTATAGTTGAAGCCGAATTTGATATTCGGGATTATCGTTTGGAACATTTTTTTGAAATAAACGAATTGGATTTTCATCCTGAGCAGTGCATTATCCGTCGTGAAATAACAGCATCGGGAAAATCAAGAGCTTTTATCAATGATACGCCTGTAAGTTTACAGCTTTTACGTGAACTCAGCGCCAAATTGATCGATATACATTCACAACACGAAAATTTATTGCTTTCAGACGACCAGTATCAATTGCAAGTGGTTGACAACATGGCACAAAATGCTTCGATTCTCAAGCAATATCAACAATACTATAGTCAATGGAAAAACCTGCAAACACAGCTTTCCCAATTGCAGAAAACTGCCGATAAACAATTGTCTGAGCTCGATTATTTAAAATTTCAGTTTCAACAGTTGGAAGAAGCCCATTTGTCGGAAAACGAGCAAGATGACCTTGAAATGGAACTGGAAACATTGAGCCACACGGAAGAAATTAAACAGGAATTGCAAAAAGCCGTTTTTTTACTTACCGATGAACAAAAAAGTCTTGTTTTGCTTAAAGAAGTTATCGACGCTGTAGGACGAATAAAAAGTTACATTTCGGAAGGAGAGAATTGGCATAAACGTTTAGAGTCGGTTTATATCGAATTGAAAGATATAGCTCAGGAAATAACAAGTTTAGAGGAAAATATTGATTTTCACCCTGATAGATTGGAATGGGTCGACCAAAGATTGAATGAAATTTATACGTTGGAAAAGAAATTTAAACTGAGTTCTATTTCCGAATTATTATCGCTGAAAGAAAATTTAAAAGAAGAATTGCAGCACATCGAATCTTTTGATGAAGAAATCGACGCCTTGAAGAAAAAAATTGCCGAAGCTCATAAAAATGTTCATCAACAAGCCGAATTATTGACAAAAAGTCGGTTGAATGCCGTTGAGCCGATAGAAAAATTTTTGAAAGAGCAGCTTTCACGTTTGGGAATGCCGAACATTCAGTTCAAGGTTGAAATTACGGATGCTGCCGAATTTTCGGAAACAGGGAAAGACACGGTTCAATTTCTTTTTTCGGCCAATAAAAATCAATCGTTGCAGCCTGTTGCTCAAATCGCTTCGGGAGGTGAGGTTTCACGTTTAATGCTCTCCATCAAATCTTTAATGGCACATCGAGCCGGTTTGCCTACCATTATTTTTGACGAAATCGATACGGGCGTTTCCGGCGAAATTGCTCATCGAATGGCTGAAATTATGAAAGAAATGAGTAAAAACATGCAGGTAATTGCTATCACACATTTACCTCAAATTGCTGCCAAAGGGAACCAACATTATCGTGTTTTTAAAGACGATTCAGGCAAAACTACACAGACTCATATCAACTTGCTCGATAGGGAAGAACGAATTTGGGAAGTTGCGCAAATGCTCAGCGGTGAAAATGTTACGGAAGTTGCATTGGGCAACGCCAAAGAATTGCTTAAAAGCGAATAAAAAACCGGAAATCTGAATTACGGTAACATAAACAATTGCAAAAATCACTTTTTACAAAATATTATGATACAATCCATGACAGGTTTCGGCAAAGCTACCTGTGAATATGAAGGGAAAAAAATTGTCGTTGAAATTAAATCACTCAACAGCAAACAACTGGATCTTTCTTTGAAAATAGCGGCTGCATACCGAAATAAAGAACTCGAAATCAGAACCGAAATTCTTCAAAAATTGGAACGCGGAAAAATTGATGTGGCTATTTACATAGATAACTCAGGCAAAGATGTTGCTAATCAAATCAATCCATCTGTTTTTTTATCTTACATGCAGCAAATCAAATCTTTATCACAGAATCTTGAATTGCCTGAGCCAACAAATTGGTTTGATATTTTGCTTCGATTGCCGGATGTAATGAAAACCGATAACATCGAATTGGAAGAAAATGAATGGCAAGCACTTAAGAAGAGTATTGACAAAGCGATAGAACAGGTTATTTCTTTCCGTATTCAGGAGGGAAAATCTCTGGAAAACGTTTTTATCTCAAAAATTACAAATATTGGCGATTTATTGGAAAAAATTTCGCCTTACGAAGCGGAAAGAATAGAAAAAATACGTTCCAGACTCAAAGACAATCTGCAAGCACTTTCTGATAAGGTAGATTATGATCAAAATCGTTTAGAGCAGGAATTGATTTATTACATTGAGAAACTCGATATTAATGAAGAAAAAGTTCGTTTGCGAAACCATCTGAATTATTTCTTTGAAACCATGAAACTGGAACCATCGGCGGGCAAGAAACTCGGTTTTATTGCTCAGGAAATTGGTCGTGAAATCAATACGCTTGGAGCCAAAGCCAATCACAGTGAAATTCAAAAAATTGTGGTGAAAATGAAAGACGAACTGGAACAAATGAAGGAACAAGTATTGAATGTCCTTTAATTTGATAAATTTCTTTTATTATAAGGTAAAACAATTGTACTACGTTTAAAATTTCACTTTCTTCATGTCCGGAAAATTAATTATTTTATCCGCACCATCAGGCACAGGCAAAAGCACGCTGGTTCAATACCTTCTGACACGTCCTTTTGATCTGGAATTTTCAGTGTCAGCTACCAGTCGTCCACCGCGCGGAAGCGAACAGAACGGGAAAGATTATTATTTTCTTTCTAAAGAAGAATTTCAGAAAAAAATAGCGCAAAACGAATTTTTGGAATACGAAGAAGTTTATCCGGGATGTTATTATGGAACTTTGCGAAGCGAAATTGATCGCATTGCAGCGAAGGGGAAAAATATCATTTTCGATGTGGATGTGCTTGGAGGACTTAATATTAAAAAACAATACAATGGCAGGGCATTGGCCATTTTTATTGCTCCCCCAAGTTTGGAAGAATTAAAAAATCGTCTGACGATTCGAGGTACCGATCCTCCCGAAATGATTGCCAAACGACTTGAAAAAGCTGAATTTGAAATGAGTTTCGCTCCAAAATTTGATGTAGTAATTGTGAATGACGATTTGGAAAAAGCTAAAAAAGCAACCGAAGAAGTTGTTCGCAACTTTTTGGAAAAATAAGTTGTCCCGCAAAATGAAAAAAGTTGGATTATATTTTGGTTCTTTCAATCCTTTTCATCTCGGACACCAAAAACTGGCCGAATTTCTTCTTGATCATCAAGTGGTTGATGAAGTTTGGTTTGTTGTTTCTCCTCGCAATCCGTTAAAAAAGGAAAATGATTTGCTGGACGAAAATCTTCGCTTGGAAATGGTAAAAATAGCCATACAGGACAATCCGAAATTAAAAGTTTCCGACCTCGAATTTTCAATGCCTAAACCTGCATATACCATTGACAGTCTGCATGCTTTTTCTTCCAAATACCCTGAAAACGATTTTTACCTGCTCATTGGTAGCGATAACGCAAAAGTCTTTGATCAGTGGAAAAACTTTAAGCAAATTCTCGATGAATATCCCGTGTTGGTTTATCCGCGTCCCGGATTCGATAAAGAAGAAATTGCCAAAATCTATCCTCAAATGAAATGGTTGGAAAGTCCACAATACAATATTTCTTCAACGGAAATTCGCCAAAACATTAAACAGGGAAAAGAAGTAAAAGATTTGCTTCACCCTGCTGTTTATCAATATATTTTAAAAAAAAAGCTATATGTTTAATGCTAATTTTTCTCTCCCAAAATTTCCTTTATTTCATTATAACTCAAAACTTCTTTTTCTAAAAGTGTGATGGCCATTTTCTCCAATAAATCTTTTTTTTCTGACAATAATTTTTTTGCATTTTCATAACATGAGCGAATGATTTCGGTCATTTCTTCATCAATCATCTTTTCAACATATTCCGAACGTCGTTCGATACCGGGTCCGCCACCCAAAAAACCAGTAGTTGACTGATTTACAAGAGAAATATTAGGCAATTTTTTACTCATTCCATAAACTGTAATCATGTTTCGAGCCAATTGAGTAGCTCTTTCCAAATCGTTGGAAGCGCCGGTTGACACTTCACCAAAAATCAATTCTTCAGCAGCTCTTCCGCCCAAAAGTCCTTTTATTTTTCCTATCAATTCACTTTCAGAGAGTAGATATCTGTCTTCCAGAGGCATTTGCATGGTATATCCCAAAGCTCCTATACCTCTTGGAACTATTGAAACTTTCTGAACCTCGTCTGCTCCCGGAGTGAAGTATCCGACAATAGCATGGCCACTTTCATGATAAGCTACAATTTTTCGTTCCTTTTCGTTTATAAGTTTGTTCTTTTTCTCCAAACCGGCAATTACACGCTCAATAGCGGCTTCAAAATCCATCATGGTAACTTCATCACGATTGTTTCGTACAGCTAAAATTGCGGCTTCATTACAAACGTTGGCAATTTCGGCGCCTGCAAATCCGGGCGTTTGTGCAGCTAATCTCTTTAAATCGACATCCGAAGCTAATTTAATATTTTTTGTATGTACTTTAAAAATTGCTTCTCTCCCATTCATGTCGGGTTTATCGACCAATACCTGTCGATCAAAACGTCCTGGGCGCAACAACGCCGGATCCAGCACATCTGGCCGATTTGTGGCTCCCATGATAATTACTCCGGAACTGGCATCAAATCCATCCATTTCAACCAAAAGTTGATTCAGCGTATTTTCCCGTTCATCATAACCGCCCGCATAATATCCCGAGTGAGCTCTGCTTTTACCGATAGCGTCAATTTCATCAATAAAAATAATACAGGGTGCATGAGCCTTTGCCTGATTGAACAAATCTCTAACTCGGGCAGCCCCAACCCCTACAAACATTTCGACAAAATCGGAACCGCTCAGACTAAAAAATGGAACATCCGCTTCGCCTGCTACTGCTTTAGCCAACAAGGTTTTTCCTGTTCCCGGAGGGCCAACCAGCAGGACTCCTTTTGGTAATTTTCCGCCCAAACGTGTATATTTTGAAGGGTTTTTCAGAAAATCAACCAACTCTTTTACCTCTTCAACGGCTTCGTCAATCCCTGCTACGTCTTTAAAAGTTATTGGATTTGCAGGTTTTTCTGCCTGAATTTGTGCTTTGTTTCTTCCAATTTCGAGCATGGGGTTTTTGTTGCCCATTTTTCTGAAAAAATATCCCCATAACAGCATAAACAACACAAATGGTAAAATCCAGTTGAGAAAAAAGTTTAAAACAGTATTGTCTTGAAAATGACCTTTAAAATTAACTTTTGCCGCCAACAAATCATTAATGAGATATTCTTCGTTCATATTTGGAATTCTGCTGACAACAAATTGCTTTTGTACTTGTTCTTCCAAATCAGGAATTCTGATTCTCCATGGGGCAGTGGGAGCTTGTGTCATTGAGGAAATATGGTTGGTATCCGATTTGAATTCTCCAACTATTTTATCCTGTAAAAAAATAATTCTCTCCACTTTGCCGTTTCGTACAGAATCAACAAACTCGTTATAGCTTAATTCCCTGTTCCCTTGTGTGGTCGGAAAAATAAGCCAATCCATCAAAATAAACAAAAACATGATAACCAGCCAGTAAATCCATGAATATTTTGCACGTTTTGTCATTCAAATAAATTTTTTTAGGTTTATAAAATTTCGACGAAAATTAGAAAAAAAATCGGGAAACTCAATGAAAAACCGATTTTATTATTTGATTTTTTTACGTTTATTATTTCCAAAACACAAAAAATCCCGACTTTTTAAATTTTTGAGCCGGGATTTTTAAAATAATTCGTTAAAAAACAATCACAAAAGGCTCCATGCTACAGTGAGACCTGCCATTACGATGGAAACCATGCTCATGAGTTTTATTAAAATATTCAAGGAAGGGCCTGAAGTATCCTTAAAAGGATCTCCAACTGTATCACCAACCACTGCGGCTTTGTGATTTTCCGAACCTTTACCGCCCAAATTTCCTTCTTCTATATATTTTTTGGCATTGTCCCATGCACCACCGGAATTGGCCATAAAAATTGCCAGAATGAAACCGGTAGAAACACTTCCCAGCAACAATCCCATGACACCCGAAACGCCAAATATCACGCCGGTAAGAATAGGAATAATGATTGCTAACAAGGAAGGAAGCAACATTTCCTTTTGCGCTCCTTTTGTAGAGATGGCTACACATCGAGCATAGTCGGGTTCAGCTTTGCCTTCCATGATACCGGCAATTTCACGAAATTGCCGACGAACTTCCTGAACCATATTTTGAGCAGCACGTCCGACTGCATTCATTGTCAAGCCACAAAACAAAAAAGCAGCCATTGCACCAATAAATGCTCCAACTAAAACTCGTGGGTTCATCAAATTAATTTGGAAATATTCTATTAATTGAGGAATAGAAGCCTGATGAATATCGGTCTGCATGGCATTGAAAAATAATTCTGTTTTTTCGGGAATACGAGCAATGGCAATTTTGATTTCTTCCAAATAAGAAGCCATCAATGCCAAAGCCGTAAGAGCAGCAGAACCAATGGCAAATCCCTTTCCTGTGGCAGCTGTAGTATTTCCCAAAGCGTCCAGTGCATCCGTGCGTCTTCTAACTTCAGGAGCCAATCCGCTCATTTCTGCATTTCCTCCGGCATTATCGGCAATAGGGCCATAAGCATCAGAAGCTAGCGTGATTCCCAATGTAGAAAGCATTCCTACAGCCGAAATGGCAATTCCATACAATCCCATGCTGATATTGGAAAAATCGAAACCCGAAGCAAACAGATAGGACAAAATTATAGAAATACCCACCACCAAAACCGGAAAAGCAGTCGAAATCATTCCTGTTCCGATACCGGCAATAATTACCGTAGCAGGTCCGGTTTTTGACGATTCAGAAATTCGCTGTGTTGGTTTAAAACCTGCCGAAGTGAAATATTCGGTTATTTTTCCAATGGCAACACCTCCAAAAAGTCCAGCCAGCATCGATCCCCAAATGCCCAAATAATTAGGTATATTCAAATATTTCAAAATAAGAAATGAAAATATGGCAATGAAAATGGCGCTGAAATTGATTCCACGACTTAAAGAGCTTAACAATTGCTTTTGAGAAGCATCTTCTTTGGATTTTACCATAAATATTCCAATAATTGATAGAATAATTCCAACGGCTGCAATAATCATGGGCGCAATTACGCCATTAAATTGAACTGCTGTTCCTTTTGCCGCAAAAGCCACAGCTCCTAATGCAGCAGTAGAAAGTATCGATCCACAATATGATTCGTACAAATCAGCCCCCATACCGGCTACATCGCCTACATTATCACCCACATTATCGGCAATGGTGGCAGGATTTCGAGGATCGTCTTCCGGAATATTTTCTTCCACTTTTCCCACCAAATCGGCTCCCACATCAGCAGCTTTAGTAAAAATTCCACCCCCAACACGCGCAAACAAAGCCTGTGTAGAAGCTCCCATTCCAAAAGTTAAAGTAGTAGTAGTGATAATAATCAGTTTCATGGAAGAATCGGAAGCTATAGTCAAATTAGTAGCATTATCCAAAGCTCCAATAACAAACTGCAAAACATAAAACCAAATGGAAATATCCAATAATCCGAGCCCTACAACAACCAATCCCATAACGGCTCCGGAACGAAATGCAAGTCTCAGTCCGGCATTCAAACTTTGCTGAGCAGCATTAGCAGTACGAGCAGAAGCATAAGTAGCTGTTCGCATTCCTATAAATCCGGCTAAGCCCGAAAAAAATCCTCCTGTCAGAAAAGCAAATGGCACCCACGGATTTTGTATTTTCAAATAATAGGCCATAAAGGAAAAAATTATAGTTATTATAAGAAATACAATGCCTACTACTTTGTATTGTTGTTTCAAATAGGCCATTGCACCTTCCCTGACATATTTTGCTATTTTTTGCATACTAATGGTACCTTCACTTTCTTTTTTCATCTGATGAAAAAAATACCACGCAAAAAATAATGCCAATACAGCAGAAACAGGTACCAAAAAGAAAACTTTATTCTCCATAACGTATTGATTTTAAGTATATTAATTAAAATTTCAAAATTTATTCATTTTGATAAAAAATTCAAATTTAAAATTATTGAGCACCCGATAACTTTGTTAGCCTTTGATATAAAGTAGGATGTGAATAATGAAAAAAAGCATACAAGGGATGAGGCATCAAATTGCTAAGTGAAGTGGCAGCCAGCTTTTTTAAACCACTCTGCAGCTGCTTTGCCCAGCCAAAATTTGCAGCAAAAGCATCTGCCTGATATTCGAATTTTCTGGATAAAATATTGGTACAAATACTCAACAACAGCGAAACAGGTGTATATAAAAGGCCAAAAGCAATGACGTTCAAATGAAAGGAAGCAGTTGTTCCACCCAAAACTTGAGCAAAAACATCACTTTTCAGTATCAATCCCAATAGGAAAAATAGTAAAAGACTTTCCGGAAGAGAAATCAGAAATTGATAAAGTGTGTGTTTCTTTTTATAATGACCAATTTCATGCGCCAAAACAGCTACTATTTCTTCAGAAGTAAGCTTGTCGAGCAAAGTATCGTAAAGCACTACTCTTTTTTTGTTTCCCAAACCGGTGAAATAAGCATTTGCTTTTGTCGAACGTTTTGAACTGTCGATAATATAAATATTGTCCAATTTGAATCCGGCTTTGGTTGCAAATTTTTCTATCTCATCGCGTAATTCTCCTTCTTCAAGCGGCTTTTGCTTGTTGAAAATAGGTACAATGATTTGTGAATAAAACATGGACATGAACAAACTAAACAAGGTAACAACCGACCAAGCAATCAACCAGAAATACTTTGGAGTTAATTGATATATCCAAACTATTGCGCCTAATAAAATGCCTCCCAAAAATACACTTAAAGCAAATTCCTTTAAATGATCCTGAACAAAGAGCTTTGGTGTTACCTTATTAAATCCGAATTTCTGTTCTATAACAAAAGTATCGTACCACTGAAAAGGAATACTGATAAGTGTTTCTGCAACAAAAAGCACTCCGAAATACAACAACGGCAATAAAATGGGATGCTCGGTTATTCGGCGCAGAAGCGTATCTAGCCAACCAAATCCGCCTAAACAGAAAAAAATTAATATTAAAATAAAGTTAATGGTGGAAGAAATGGTTCCGAAACGTATATTGGATCGAAAATATTCTTGCTGTTTACCGTATTTGTCGGCGTCATAAATATCTTTTAAATTATCGGGAAGTTCATTTTTGGAATATTGAAAATTCAAAAAAGACAAATAACGCTCCAAAATAAAATCACCTACTATAAAAAATAAAATCAAATAAAACAAAATTTCTACCAGTGACATAATCTTTCGTTTCAATTATTTAATAAATTGAGTGCAAATATAATTAATTTAATGATTTCCCAACCCTTTGGGCTCAAAATTTACATAAAAAGCATATCTTTGCCTTTCCTTTATAAAAATTTCAATTTGTATGCTGTCAGTCATGGAAATCCTTAAATATATGAAGAGATTACAAATATTTTTATTTATTCTCATAACTCTTTTTTCCCTTTCCTGTTCCAATAAAACAGCTTCCGATAAAATCAGCATTGCCATCCCGGAAGGTCCTTCAGTTGTCAGTTTTATAAAAATGATGGACGATTCCGTGTCAATTGAAGGGAAAAAAGTGGAATATATTGTGAAATCCGACCCACAGCAAATTCAAGCCCTCATGATGCAAAACAAAGTGGACTTTGCCATTTTACCAACCAATATGGCGGCCAATCTTTTCAACAAGGGCATTAAATATAAAATGATAGCCTGCCCCGTGTGGGGAACTTTGTATATTTTGTCGAACTTGCCTGAAGTAAAAACTTTAAACGATTTGCAAAACAGAAAAGTAAGCATTTTTGGTCAGGGCACTACAGCCGATATCCTGTTTCAAAAATTGATCCAGAAAAAAGGAATAGAAAAAGTTTTTATTGATTATCGTTTTACGGGAAATTTTGAACTTTCCCAAGCGCTTCGTTTAAAGAAAACCAATATAGCCGTTATTTCCGAACCTTTGGTAAGTAAACTTTTGGAACAGGATTCTACCATTCATATCGTAGAAAAATTGTCATGCGAAGAGTATCTAAATGAAAAAGATAGAGATATATTCGTACAAACTGCTTTTTTAGTCAATGAAAAATTGGAACGGAATAATCCTCAGATTATAAAGGAAATATGTAATGCTTATCGTGCCAGTTGCAATTATGTTACTCAACATCCGGAAGAAGCTGCCGTTTTACTGGTTAAACATGGCATTTTACCGGAAACAAATGTGGCCAAAAAGTCAATTTTGCTGTGCAGTATCAATTACGTAGCTGCCTTTGCCATCGAGGATGAAATTTACAGTTATCTGAAAATTTTTTACGACTTCAATCCTGAAAGCATTGGAGGAAAATTACCTTCAGAAAATTTCATTTTTCAAGTTTTTTAGCCTTAACGGATATGAAAAATCAGAATAAAAAAATTTTTCCTTTTATTCTTTCTGTGTTTTCGCTGGCAATTATTTGGCAAATTATTTCTATATCTATTGGTTATCCTGCTATTTTTCCCTCCATTTTTGATTTAATATCAGATACGTTACATTTATTTACCCGCTCCGAATTTTATTTTGCATTATTGGGAACCGTCAGCAGAGGGTTATTGGGTTTTGTTATCACTTTCTTTATTGCTCTCTTTTTTGGAAGTTTAAGTGTTTTCAATTCATTTTTCAAGGATTTTTTTCATCCCATTGTGGTTTTTACGCGCTCCATACCGGTGATATCTATCGTGCTTGTCGCTCTTTTGTGGTTTTCTCCCCCTTTTTTACCTGTTTTTGTAGCATTTTTCAGCATGTTTCCCATTCTGTTTCAAAGTATCCAAAGCGGATTGGAAAATGTGGATAAAAAATGGGTCGAAATGGGCAAGGTTTTTGGACTTTCATCTCGAAAGCGTTTTTTACACATTTATTATCCCGCTGCCAGATCGACTATTTTTGACGGCATCAGTTCTGCAATGGGATTTGGATGGAGAGCCGTAATTATAGGCGAAGCACTGGCTCAACCTGTTCATGGCATTGGTTCGCAAATGAAAGCTGCTCAGGCTTATATTAATGTTTCCGAAATTATAGCATGGACACTTGCAGCCATTTTGATAAGTTATATTTTCGAGAAGATAAT
This sequence comes from Paludibacteraceae bacterium, assembly GCA_018433525.1. GTDB lineage: Bacteria > Bacteroidota > Bacteroidia > Bacteroidales > Paludibacteraceae > MVYY01. Next base: position 16,521 of record JAHDRA010000116.1, on the reverse strand, counting down.
TCTTTTTCTGAAAAAGTGTAATCGTCCCATTCAACTACCCAAATCAGAAGAATGTAAGTTGCATAAATTCAATCAAATAGTTGATAAAAAGGAAATTACTATTTATAACTTAAAGAAAAAATTTAATGATTATACTGTTTTTTCGTCTTTCAATGAAAACTTTAAGGACACCGAAATTAATTTTATCAAAGGGCCATCGGGCATTGGAAAAACAACTTTATTGAGGTTGATAGCACGACTTGAAAAACCCGACGAAGGAACGATTTATTATTCTTCAAAATTCAGTTTTGGATATTCGTTTCAAGATGTTCGTTTATTGCCTTGGCTTACTGTTAAAGAAAATATCGCATTTCCACTGTTGTATAAAAAAACAGATAGACAAGAACTCACCGATAACATCGATTGGCTGCTAAATAATATGGAGTTGACAGAACATCAAAACAAGTTTCCTGATCAATTGAGTGGAGGACAATTGCAACGCGTCGGATTGGCTCGCGCTTTAGTTGCGCAACCCGACGTTTTGCTTTTGGACGAACCGTTTACAGGTTTTGACGACGATTTAAAAACAAGAATTCAAGATTTCTTATCGAAATGGTTTGAAGATTTTCAGCCACTCGTTATTTGGGCAACACATGAAAATATTCTCTTTCCGGAAAAAAATAGAAGAGAAATTCAACTTAAAAATTGAAACGATGGATATCTGCTGAAAACATCGAATTTGGAAATTAAACAAAAGCAACAATTTTGTTGGGATAGTTGTTAAATTTACGTTGATTTGACTGATGTAAATAATTGCTACAGCTCCAATAATCCTTCGGGCAAATCCATGTAAATAATTTTTTTCATTTCATCAATTTGTAGAATGTAATCTTGGCAAGCTGGAATCAGTATCTGCTTTTCGCCATTGTCAACTATAAAAAGGACGTTTTGTGTACTGGTATCGATATCTGTAACGATACCGATGAAATTATTGTCTTTATCGAATATTCGAAATTCGATAAATGTATTGTTATCCATATCAACATCACTTTCCAAGATATTCAAAAATTTTTTATGCAAATAAATAGTCAATCCTAAAAAATTTTTTGCTTTTTTTTCATTGTTAACATCTTCAATTTTTAAAAAGCCGCTATTTTCAGAATTGAAACGCCATTCTTTCAAATAAAATGGAACAAGGATGCCATGCATATCGAAAATCAAAAATGGGATATTATCAAAATCCAATCCTTCGTAATTGGACATGAAAGCCATTTCCCCGTTAATTCCGTGTAATTTAATTATTTGTCCTATGGGTATAACTTCTGTAAAAGAAATCATCTCAGAAAAATTTTAAAAATCCGGAAAAAAATTTTTTTCAACAAATCAAGCCATTTTCCGAAAAATCGTCAAAATGAAAAGGCTACACCCGTCATGAGGTTGAATCCTTGAACATCGTAGCCATAAAAATACTGATATTTGTTGTTCAGAAGATTATTCAAGTGTAAATAGACTGAAAGCGACTTGCTGACAATATAGGAAATTCCCAAGTTAACGTCCATTATGTTGTCCATTTTCACTGAACGATTGCCTAATTGAGCATATCTGCCGGTTTTGTAAAAGAAATAAAGGGATGTTGTGATATTTGAAGTTATTCCCAGATTGGCTCTCAAATCAGTTTCCCATGTCGGCTGTAACCAGGGCAATGCCGTGTCTTTTGTATCCCACCAATTATAAGTGGTTCGAAATTCCATGTTAAAACGGTTCTTTTCGTCATTGTATGCCGCCCTGCCTCCAATTTTAAAATGATAGGCATCGCTGTAAGCAACATTGAACCGATTGGTAAATAAAACCGAATCGGGAGCATTCAATTCTTCGGTAATGTATTCCTTGTTTACATAAAAATATTGCTGATCAGTAAATCGATAATCGGCATAAAAATCGACGAGTAAATTTTTAGCAGGTTTTATTTTGACACCTCCATAGCTGAGAAAAGGGGTGTAAGTGTCTTTTATTCGTGTGTCGGAAAATAGGAAGCAATTTTCCGAAAAAATTCTGTCCATGCTATTGATTTCATAATCGCCCGAAAGACCACCATACAAAGTCATCCACTGAGGAAAAACATTCCACTCGGCAGCAATATCGGCTGCAGGACTGAAAGAACGCCCATGTTTCATTGAAAAAGCGGCTTTCAGTCCCATTCGTAATTTCCAATTGGTTTGTTCTATGGAATAGAAGGGATTAAGCATAATAACGGAATAATAATCCCAAAAGTTGAATAGAGGAGCTTCATTAGCGGTATATTTTATTTGATGAAGTTGGACATCCAAGCCAATATTGTTTTCGTGAAAAGGCATAATAACATTGCCTGTAAGATGTATTCGGTTTTCTTTGATACCAAATTTATTTTGAAAGAAATGATAATTCAATTTGGCAGAATAATTGATATCGGAAGTTAAAGGTAATGACTGCAAACCTCCGAATGCATTGAGATGCCAGAAAGTTTCCGTACCGGGAGTTTCGGACAATTCTTGTAAGGTAAAAGAATGAGGCGCACGGGTGATGGAGGTAAATTGCCGTTCAATATAGGTGGATGAACCATGATTTTTTGCTAATTCATTTAGTTGAACAGAGGCGGAATCGTTAAAATTAAAGCCATAAAATTTCAATCTTTCATGTTGAGTTTCTACTCCGGCAAACAAATGTAAGCTTTTCAATTGTTGGTCAAAAACCAATCCCGATTTGGTTGTTGAATGAAGTTTGTCGCCGAAAGTTCCAATATGATTCATGTAAAAGTCGAGCTTTGTATTGGGACGATTAAGTAAAGAATATAAAAAATTTGCGGAAGAATTATAGAAGTTTCCCAATCCCAACTGTAAAAAATTGTTTTGTTCTACCCTGTTATTAAAAAAAAACTCAGTTGACGACAACGGATGAATATTGTTATTAATGGAAAGGGGAATAAAAAGATCAGTATATTGAGCCGGTAGAGGTTTTGCTTCGGGTTCAATAAGTTTGGGTGTAACATTTAATTTTCCGGTATTTTTTAGTATAGGTTGATATTCCCTTTCAACTGTAATGTTTCGGGTGAAAACAGAATCCTGAGCCAAAGATATGGCAAAATTTACACAGCTGAATATAGATAAAAATACTAATTTTTTCTTCAAGTTTATCATATCAATTTACGGTTTGTGAAAATAAATACAATTTTGTCTAAAAAAAAAACATTTTTGTCAATCAAAGAGTTATTCCTAAAATGTCAATGAATAATATTTTTCTTTTCTCTTTGGCTAATAGCTGACAATCGCTCATCAATCAAACCCTGAATTTCATCCTGAACGGTATAATTTCTTTTTAAGCTTAAAAGGTATTGTTTTGCTTGAAAATCATTCCCTTTTTTTATGTATATGTCTGCCAGCAGTACAAAACTACGAGCCAACCAAAATTGATGAGGCGTATTTTTTTTTGCAAAATCCAAAATTTCATTTTCTGCTTCAGTCAGTTTTTCTTGTTGAAAATATACCGAAGCTAACAAGTATTTTGATTCTGCTCCAAAAGCTGTTTTGGTATCAGCAGAAATAATTTTCAGGTCTTCAATGGCTGCATTTAGCTGTTGATGAAGAAGATATGCTTTAGCACGGTAAAACCTTGCTTCGGTCTTTACAATAGCTTCCGAATATGGATCTTGCAAAATTACATTGGCAATATCGATAAGACTTTGATAATCATTAGTAAAATAACTACAACGTAACATTCCCAAATGAGCAGCCTGTTTGTTAGCCGAATTCTGAGCTACTTGTTTAAGTTGTTTGAAATAATTGAAGGCAGATGCATAGTCTTTCCGGTCATAGGTAATTTCTGCACAATGCAGGGCAGCTTGTTCAACATATTCGGCAGCATTGGTTTTCAGTACAACTTCATAGGCTTTCAGAGCCTTATCTCTTTGCTGTGTACGATAATAGCTGTCAGCCAGATAAAATTGAGCAATGGTACAATACCTGCCTCCGGGACAAAAATTATTCAAATAATTTTCAAAACCTGAAATAGCAACAGTATATCTACCATTTATGTATTGTTTTTCGGCTGCAATGTAAGAAATGGAATCTTCTTGCATAACCGATAAGGGACGAACTATACGCCCCGAATTTTTGGTATATTGCAAAAAACCATTCACATCGTTTAATTCTATATACGCACTTTCCATGCTTTTAAGAGCGATATATGATTCTTCGGTGTCGGGATATTTTTCCGCTACATACTTGAAAATAACAATCGCATTTTCAAAATCTTGTCGGTTGAAATAAATCATACCACTTTCAAGTGCTGCTTTTCTGGATAATACAGATGAAGGATACTGATTCATTAATCGCTCATAAGTAGACAAAGCCATTTTTTCGTTTTTAAGCATCAAATAAGAACGACCAATCTCATAGAGGGCATCATCGCCATACTCTGAATCGGGATATTTCAACAACAATTGCTCGAGACGATAAATTTTGTTCAAATAATTTTTTTGTAATCCTTCTACGTATGCTGACTGAAAAATAGAATAATCCGCTGTATTGGGAGATGTAAAAGCAGCTTTTTCATAAAAGGAAAGTGCATTTTTAAAATTTCTGGCATAAAAATGACAATCTCCTGCTCGAGTTAACGCATCAGCATAGAGCATTGATTTCTCTGAATTTTCATTTTCAAGATATTTGGAAAACCATTCCAATGCCTTGATATAATTTTTCTGATCAAAATATCCATAACCCAAAGAATAATAGGCATATATTAAATTTTCGCTGTTTCTGGACAAGGGATTTTTAATGAATGTTTCCAAATCTACAATTGCTTGATCGGGATTGTTGGTGCGATAGTAGCATTCGGCTCTCCAGAATAAGCATTCGGCTGAATATTTTCCTTTGGGTGCAGATGTATGGGCAAGAGAAAAATATTCGATAGCTTTTCCATAATCCTTCTGAGCAAAGGCATTGACGCCCATCTGATAGAGAAGATATTGTTTGGTCTCGGTTAAAGATGTATTTAATTTTTTTATTTTCAAAATAGATTGATAAGCCAGTTCATAATTTTTTGTAGTTAGATAAACGGAAGTCAAATATTGATAAGCCTCGTCAGCATATTTGGAGTTTGGAAACTCGGAGAGAAAACGGGTAAAAGCTGCAACCGATTCCCCGAATGCTGAAGTTGTTTCATAACAAGTTAAAGCATAATTAAATAAAGCTTCTTCTCGAACCGTTGGATTAAAGTGCGTTTGCAAAGCGGCTTCAAAAGAAAGGCGGGCATTGGTTTTATCGTTCAAGAAAACATATGATGTTCCCAGATGAAGATAGGCATTTTCGGAAATTTCATCAGGTTCGGTGGTAACTTTTGATAGATATTGGATGGCATTGGAATAATCTTTCAGTTGAAAATAGGACAATCCCAATAAATAAACATCGTTTCTGAGAACTTTAGGGGACAGATTTTCATACTTTTTGAAATAAGATATGGCTTGTGCATAATTTTGTTCGCCATAAGCCAATTCTCCAAGTATTCGGAAAATTTCTGCATTGTTATTATTGTTGGGATATTTTTGAAGTAGAAAGTCAGCTTTTTCTTTCAATTTTGCGTATTGTTTTTCAACATAATAAATTTGTACCAAAAAATAAGGAACACTAATTTGATAGTCAGGATGATTTTCTATAGCTAAAAAATCGGGGAGGGCTTTTTGATAATTTCCCATCATATATTCCGAATAGGCATAGTAATATGTTGCATCCACACGAAAGGGAGAATTCTGAAGTTTTAATCGAGAAAAGATTTTTCCGGCTTCTTCGTAATGTTGTGTTTGAATTGCGGTATAGCCTTTGTAAAAAAGGAATTCGGGAATTTTATTTTCAGACAGCTCCTGTTCGTTTACTTGAGAAAAATTTTCTCTGGCAACTGTGTAGTTTTTCTGTTCGCAGTTAAGTACCCCAATCATAAAATAAATTTCCTCAGAAAAAGGTGTATAAGGATGTTTGGTGAGAAAAGTCTGTAAAAGTGAAAGAGCGTTTTCTTTTCTAAGTTCGTATGCATTGGCCGACAGGAAATATTCGGCTTCCTGAAACTGTCCATCAGAGGGAAATGTTTTTTTTTCTAAAAACTGTTCAAAACTTCGGTAAGAGGCAGCGTATTTTTGTTGAAAATAAAGTTCTTTCCCTTGAATGAAATCTTTATCTTCGGAGGCAAAAAATAAGGTGTGTTGTGCGGAAAGAAATAAGTTGCTTAAACAAAGAAAAAGAATAAGAGTTAAAAAAGGAATATTTTTTTTTGCCATTTTTATAGAATTTATTTTTTACAAACAAAAGAGCATAATTAAGCAGGACAAAATGTGGAAATTTATTGCAAAATTAAATGTTTTGACACTTTTTGCCAATTTGTTCCCGTAGAAAAATTTCAACTGCTTTTTTAACCGATTTTAAACCAAAAAGTTCAAGTTGAATTTTTTCAAGAGGCACATAAAAGCAGTCTTCCACATCATCCGAAGGTATGGGTATCAGGTCTTTTTTTATTTGACAGAGAAAAAACAAATCGAGCGTAGGAATAAGCAAATTGCTGTATTCGTATTCGTTAGGTAAGGAGAAAAGGTAAGTTGGATTTTCAACTTCAAGCTGTAATTCTTCCATGATTTCCCTTTTCAATGCTTCTTCTGCTGTTTCATAATTGTCTACAAAGCCTCCGGGTAAATCCAGTGTTCCTTTGGCGGGATCTTTTTTTCGACGACAAACGAGCAACTCTTTTTTTTCGTTTAAAATAAAAGCAGCCACTGCTGCTGATGCATTCAGGTAATAAACAAAACCACAAGCCTTACAACGTTTTGATTTTTCGTTGTTTATCTCAAAATCTGCAGAACCACAGGAAGGACAAAAAGAAAATTTCGAAAAAAAATCCATTACTTGTTCTTTCCCTTGATATGTTTTTTTCATTTAAAGAATATCTTTAAAATTAAAGATTACAGTTGAAAATTGTAGGCATGTCGTACAATAAACATGCCATTTGATAATTTATAAAACGTTGACCATAGTATTTCTGGTATTTGTAATTGAAAAAGTTGTTTATAACTTTGTCTTAACTCGTTTATTTATTGAATTTAAAATGTTATTTTTGCAAAAAAATTAATACGTATATGGGCAAAAAGTTATTGCTTCCCGGAGATGATGAGTTCAAAGACCTTGTTCACAGGTATGAGCAGTACCTTTCGGGCAATGCAAATGGATACTTCGATGTGGAAGAATTTGAAAATATTGCGGAATACTATTTGCTGAGAGGAAGAACCAAAGATTCTTCCAGGGCTATTGATTTTGGCATGAAATTACACCCGGGCAGTACAGCACTCAAAGCTAAACGGGCAAAAATATATTTGGCTGTTGATGAAGTAAAAAAAGCTTATCAATTGCTTTCATCTTTTACCGAAAGCGATTACGAAACCTTATTGTTGAAAATTGAAGCCCTTGTTCGCATGGGTCGTCATGCTGAAGCTGATAAATTGATAAAAGGCTTGACAACAGAAAAAACAGCCGATTTGGATAATATCTTTCTCGATATAGCTTATATTTATCTCGAGAACAATAAATTTGAGAAAGCTTCGGAATTTTTATTGAAAGGCTTTCAAATTAATCCAAAGAATATCGATTTACTTTTTGAATTAGCTTTTAGTTTTGAACAGATGGAAGAAAAAGAAAAAGCTATTGAAATTTATAACCGTATTCTTGATTTGGATGCTTTTTCCGGAGAAGCTTGGTTTAATATAGGACAAATTTATTTCAATTTGCAGGAATTTCCTAAGGCTTTAGAAGCTTATGATTTTGTGCTGGCTATTGATCCCAATGACAGTCTGGCCCATCTGCAAAAGGCACATGTTCATTATCAGCTCGAAGAGTTTTATACTGCCATTGAATATTATGCCCATTATGCTGCCATGACCGATGACCCAGCTTCGACTAGCCTCTATATTGCCGAATGTTATGAAAAACTTGAGCAGTACGACAAAGCTGTAGATTATTATAAATATTTACTTGAACAAGATCCGGATAACACCGACCTGCTTATTTCCATTGGATCTTGTTTATTGGAACAAGAAAAATTCTCAGCAAGCATTGAATATCTTTCACGTGCCATAGAACTTAATGATTCATTGGCCGATGCTTGGGTTTATCTGGCTGAAGCTTATTTAGCCATCGATAATCTGGATATTGCATTAAAGTCTTATTTGCTTGCACTTCAACTCGATAGTGAGCAGCCTGAAGTTATAATGGCTGTAGCAAATATTTATTTGGAAAAGGGAGATTACGAGACTGCATTAAATTTTTATCTGGCTGTTGAGGCAATGAGCAATTCATTGGAAATTGTCAATGTTTTTATTGCTGCCACTTATTATAAATTGGGGAATAAGACCGAAGCTTATCGTTACTTGAAAAAAGGAATAGAGGATAATGAAGATGTGCTAAATCTGTTTTTGGAAATTTGTCCCGAAGCTATCGAGACGATCCATTAATTTCCTATAGATGCAGTTATTCAAAAATTTTTTTACCGCGTATTGTAATTTTTTTTTATGCCGGTGGCTACCTTATACTTAAGAAATAAATTTTGATGAAAATGAGACTGTATGGGTTGATTGGTTATCCGCTAAAACACTCTTTTTCAAAACGTTATTTTGCAGAAAAATTTAGGAGGGAAGGAATTGATGCTCGATACGATTTATATGAACTTCAACGCATAGATGATTTCCCTGAACTGGTCAAAATGCCTGGCCTTTGCGGCTTGAATGTAACCATTCCATATAAGGAAAGCGTTATTCCTTTTCTAAATGAATTGGACGAAGTGGCTGAAAAGATAAGGGCAGTAAATGTCATTAAGTTTTTAAGGAAAAACAATCATTTGTGGCTCAAAGGCTATAATTCGGATATTATTGGTTTTGAAAAGGCCATAATTCCTTTTTTGAAAACTTTTCATGACAAAGCATTGCTACTCGGAACCGGAGGAGCAGCCAAAGCGATTTCTTTTGTTCTTGCAGCTCATAATATTAAAGTTACTCATGTTTCACGAAAGCCAGGCATCAATAAAATAACCTACAATGATTTAAACGAAGAGTTGATGCGTGAGCATAAATTAATTATTAATGCCACACCACTTGGAACCTATCCTAACCTTTGCTCATGCCCCGACATCCCTTATGAACATCTTACGCCACAACATATATTGTTTGATGTTGTTTACAACCCACCTAAAACTTTATTCTTGAAAAAAGGGGAAGAACAAGGAGCAACCATAATCAATGGCGAAACCATGTTGAGTGGACAAGCAGAAGCTGCATGGGAAATATGGAACAAATAGAAGATAGTATAGTTTATTTTTTCAGAGCAAGAGAGGAAGGACTCTTTCCCCTTTTGCTCCGATGGAAAAAAAATGACTATAATTGTTCACCAAACGTTTTGATAGGCAATCATTAAAATTATGCTGATTTTTTTGATTATACTTTCCTTATTTATTGGGAAAATATTTATTGAAAAACAATATCATATCCTGCCATGAAGCCTTATCGGCTGCTTCGTTATATGCAATGGGCATATTGAATTTTTTCCCTGCTTCAGTAGAATATTTATTGGTAAAAGCATGAGTAGCACCTTCATAATTTTTGAATTCGTAAGTTATATTGTATTTTTGCATCTCACTTTTAAAATTATCTATATCTGCTTGTGTAACAAACATATCTGCTGCTCCATTACAAATAAGCACTTTTGTATTTTTCATCGCCGGACTGGCTTTAAAGCCATTGAGCCCACCATGAAAACTTACAACCGTTTCCAAAGGCAGTCCCATTGCAGCAGCATTTAGCACCACTGTGCCTCCAAAACAATAGCCAATTGCACTAACATGTTTTTTATCAACAGTTTTTTCTGAAGTCAGAATTTCATAACCTTTTTCCATCCGCTCTTTAAGTAATTCTGGATGAGAAAAAATATATCCCGCTGCGTTTTGAGCTTCTGCAGCAGTATCATATACCTTACCGTCTCCGTACATATCAACTGCCATAGCCACATAGCCTAACTCTGCAAGCATGTCTGTACGCATTTTTATGTATTCGTTAAATCCCCACCACTCATGCACAACCAGAATGCCGGGTTTTGTTTTTTTTCCATCATCTTTCCATGCAAGATATCCTCTAAAATTTTGATCGCCAATTTTATACGAAATACTTTTTGTTTGAATATCTGATTTTTTGTTTGAGTTGTTGTTTTGAGCTGTTCCAAAAACAGGTAATAACAGCATGATGCCAAACATAATTGATATAATTGTCTTTTTCATTGTTTTAAAATTAATTTATTATTTATACTTTGATTGATTGATTTGATTTTTGAAAATATATAAAATCTATTAATGAGAATAGAAATTGTTGTTAAATTTCACATCCATCCGGTCCGCAAACTCCGCCATTTTCACCGGAAAACTCAATAATATCGGTTTTTTTGTGTTCAGCTAAAGCTCTGTTGAGCGCTTGTAAAAAAACCGATTCATCCTGTGCTCCCGAAACGGCAAATTTATCGTCGAACAGAAAATATGGCACACCTCTGACGTAGAGCTGATGCGCATGGGCAATATCGTGTTTGACTTCATCGCTATAAGCATCCGAAAGTAATACTTCGTTTGTTTCCGTAGCTTCCAAACCCACTTCCTTTGCCAATTGAAGTAAAATTTCATTGTCATCGATATTTTTCCCATCAGTAAAATAAGCAGCAAAAAGTTTTTCTTCCATTTCGTTTTGCTTGCCGTGTTTTTTGGCCAGATGCAATAATCGATGAGCCTTGAAGGAATTTACTACAATTGCCTTTTCAAAATGAAATTCCAATCCGACTTCCTTAGCCATCTGTGTAATGAAGGCAGTGGATTGGAGCGCTTGCTCCATTGACCAACCTTTTTCGGCAGCCAAATGTTCCATTGTTTTCAACTCAGGATTGGTAACGGCAAAAGGATCGAGTTGAAAACTTTTCCATTCTACTTGAACATTTTCCCTGTAAGGGAATTTTTCAAGCGCTTTTTCAAATTTATGTTTGCCAATATAGCAGAAAGGGCAAACTACATCACTCCAGATTTCAACTTTAATCACAAAATTATTTTTATTTTCCATTTTTTATTGTTAAATTATTGTCAGTTTTAGCGGATAAGTCCGGGAACTTTTTCGCCATGAATAAATTTTAATATTTTTTGTACCGCATGTTCAGTCCCAATCAGCAAGGCATTGTGAACCATAGCCGAATTGTGGGGTGAACCCAACAAGTTGGGTAATTCAAAAAACGGATAATGAAGTTCAAATTTTCGATCCTTAAATGGTTCTACCCACCAGGCATCGATCCCCGCATAAAAATTCGGATGTGTTTTCAGATGTTCATACAACGCAGCTTCCTCAACAATCGCACCGCGTGCCACATTCACCAGCACGGCATCTTCTTTCATCAATTCCAATCTTTCTTTGTTGATCAAACCTTCTGTCTCTTCATTCAGCGCTATGGAAAGGATGAGACTATCAGCATTTTGCAGAACATAGTCCAAATCTTTCAAGGTTCCAATAAAATCGACCTCCTCATCCGTTTTACCGGAACTGTTGGTCGCCATCAACTTCACACCAAAAGGTCGCAATAATCTGGCTGTAGCTTTTCCGATAGCTCCAAAACCAATTATTCCGGCAACCGAACCTTTCAGAAATTTGGTTTGACTTTTTATCTGACTGAAATTGCCCTTTGCCAAGTCGTTGTGATAAACATAAAGCCTTTTGCTGAGCGCCAACAACATAGCCATCACATGTTCGGCCATTGGTTCGGCATAAGCCCCCTGATTGGCAGCTATCTGAAGTTTCTCAGGAAAATCTTCCAACCGAATATGATCATAGCCGGCAGAAAGTAATTGCATAAACCTAATATTATCCATAGGCAAATTTTGTTTGTTAATGCCTTCCTGCACCGGATTCCACGACAAAAGGACATCGGCTTTAGTCATCAGATTTTCCAATTCTTCTTTTGTGCAATCTTCCTTAAAGTAAATTTGCATTTCCTTTCCCAATACATTCTTTAAATACTCTTTTTGTTCCGGAAAAGTTTTAAAAGTTACTATTATAGTCATTTTCTTTTTTATCATTTTATTTGATTGATCCACTTTTCGAGTGTTTCATAAGGCTGTGCACCGGTTAACTTGTATTTGCCGTTGGCAATCAGTGTGGGTACCGAATTGATGCCATACTGATAAGCAAGATAAAAGTCCTCATCAAGCATTTGTTTTACTTTTTCGCTGTGAAAATCTTTCTCCCATTGTTCGACATTCAATCCCACCTCACGCGCACACATTTTTAGCACTTCAACATCATTAATATTAAGACATTCAGTCAAATGAGCTTTCTGAATACGATTAAATATTTTGTGATGCATTTCATTTCCACCCTGCAATTCGGCAGCCTTACAAGCCAGCAATCCCCGAGTAGAATACGGATAGTCAAAAGTTCGGGTTGCCATTAATTCGGGATGCATGCGATGAGCATCATCATTCATGTTGGCAGCTCTCCAATGCCCTAAAATTTGTATTTTTCCTTCCTCCTTCGAACCGAAAATTTTTTCTATCCCATTTGGTTCGGGAGCCAGTGCAAATGATCGATGAATAACCTCAATGCGATCAAAATATTTCTCTACTAATTTTTCCACTCTGGGCGAAAGTGCATAACACCATGCGCAAAGTACATCGTGGAAAAATTCTATGGTAATTTTATTTTGTTCCATAATTTTTTTAACCAAAACGATACGACGAAATTTTAACTTTCAAAAGTGTTCCCGAAAAATCCTGTTTGCCTAAGTCGTTTCCGGCAGCTCCGGCAACCACAAAAAGCGGAACCAAATGTTCGCTTCGCGGATGCGATTCTCTTGCACCGGGCGCACTTAACCACTGAGTAAGAAGTTGATTACGAATTTCCGGATTTTTATTTTCTACTGCATGAGTCAACCATTTGTCAAACTGTTCCGAAATTTTCGAAATAGCCTGATTGCCCGACATCATTCCACGCAAATTATGAAAACTCATTCCGGAACCAATAATAAGTACCCCTTCCGAGCGCAAAGATTCAAGTGCTTTTCCCATAGCAATATGCTGAGCCGGTCGAAGTCCCTTAATGAGCGAAAGTTGTACCACAGGAATATCAGCTTGAGGAAAAGCTACCATTAACGGTACAAAAACGCCGTGATCAAATCCGCGAAGATTTTCACGAGCTGTTGTAAAACCGGCTTCGAGCAACAGGTTTTCAATCTTTAACGCCAGTTGAGGATCGCCGGGAGCAGGCCAGCTCAATTGATAAGTAAATTCGGGGAAACCGTAATAATCGTACAGCAATGACGGATGCTCACCAAAATTGACGGTTGGCACCGATTCTTCCCAATGACCTGAGACGACAAGAATGGCTTTAATTTTATCATGAAAATCATTGCCAATTTTTTTTAAATAATTACGCAGCATTCCATATCCCTGAGGGTCGCCCATGAAGTCATCCATCACATGCCATGGCCCACCTCCATGAGGAATAAAGAATACCGGTAATTTTTCTGAAATTTTCATGTTGTTGAATCAATCTGAAAATAGACAGATTGTGTCCATTCTCAATTTTACTTTTCTCTGACTGTTTTTAAAGCAGTTCCCCAAGCTATGAGCTGATCCAGCATGGCATGCAAGCTGCCTTCGTGTGAAGAAGCAGGTTTAAAAACACTGAAATTTTCAAAATCCGTAAAGAGTGAAAGTGTTACCTGAGCTCTAACGTCGGCTATCTGAATTTCACCCATGATTTGGCGAAGCTGTTCTACAGCTCTTGCACCGCCGGCAGAGCCATAACTTACAAATCCTGCTGCTTTGTTGTTCCATTCGGCATAAACAAAATCGATAGCATTTTTTAAAGCTGCTGTCGGTGCATGATTATATTCTGGTGTTACAAAAACATACGCATCCATTTCGTTGATTTTCTCTGCCCATTTTTTTGTATGTTCCTTTTGATACTGATGCATGGAAGCCGGAATCATTTCATCGAGCAACGGCAAATTATAATCCGCAATATCAACTATTTCAAAAATTGCATCATTACGTTTACTGGCTACCTCATAAACCCATTTTGCAACAGCTTCCGAGTTACGGCCCGGGCGCGTACTTCCAACTATTATTCCTATTTTTATCATAATCTTTTCATTTTTTACTGTTTATTTTTTCTTCCAATTCATCCAGCCTATCGTTGGCCATGTGCACCATCATGGTTACCCGTACAAAAGGCAAAGCCAACAAGAGCAAAGCCAACGAGATAATCAGTTGAAACCAGTTGAAGGCAACGATATTTACAATAATTCCGATAAGTCCAATTAAAGCGGCAATAATTCCACCCGGTATTCCAAGTGGACATCTGAGTTTTTTCTTTGTTTCCATTTTTTTGATTTTTAATTACTGATAATTTTTTAATTTTTCTATCAACTCTTCTTTCGTCGGCACGCTTTTGAACACCACCTTGTTGTCAATCAACAAAGTCGGAACGGTATGGATACCCAATTTCATGGTTCGTATCATTCCGCTTGGTGAATTGGCGAGGGTGGTTTTCAGTGAAAATTTATCCTCAAACTGAGGTAAAACTTCTTTCAGCATTTGCTTCGTAAGTTTACAGTTCGGACAAGTCAACGTATAAAAGAGTTCGATAGTTGTTTTTTTATTCATTTTAAAGGATTTATAAAATTTCTTTATGCTTAAAAAGTATAAATATTACTCACGACAAAAATAAAATTGAAAAAAATATTCTTGAGACTGTAATTTTTTTGTAAAATTTGCCGTTCCTTGTACTTTTCGTAAGTCTGTTGTCTGCAAAATATTTTTTTATAAATAAATTTATTTCAAATTTGTATAAATAACATGCATTAAGGAAAAAAGTTCATGTTTTTTTGATAAAGCATTTGCCATTTACAAAATAAAATTGCTGTTTTTTAAAGCAAATTATTGTAACGTATTGTAACAATAAAAAATTTAACGACTTTCTTCAGCTTAAATTTTGCTTTTGCTTTGTTTCCATATTCAAAGTTTAAGGAGAAAGGTAAAAAATGTATTTTTATTCGTTAGTTCAAAAATTCAAAAATATCCCGTAATTTTGCACCGCAAAAAAGAAATTAACTGCAATTGCCTTCTTACCTCGTTTTTTCTTCGGAAGTATAAGGTTTAAAAACAGCTCAATATTATTAATGGATTTGGTTGGATTTTTTATTCTTGGAATAGCGGCAGGAATTTTGTCGGGATTGTTTGGCATTGGAGGAGGAATCGTTATCGTTCCCTCGTTGATAGTGATTTTTGGTTTGGACATTTTGGATGCCAATGCTGTTTCGCTGGCAGCCATGTTGTTGCCGGTTGGAATTTTAGGCGTATGGGCTTATTACAAAGAAGGTTATGTAAATATTGGCGAGTCGCTTTGGGTAGCATTGGGGTTGTTCTTGGGGTCATTTGTTGGAGGTGGAATTGCCGTAAATATTGGCGAAAGTTTGCTTGCCAAGTTATATGCCGGAATTTTAATCTATATTGCCATCAGTTATTTTCAATTACCAAAGTATTTTCGGAAAAAGCAGCCGATAGAAAAAGAAGAAAAACCACGCGAAAAAAAATCATTCTGGGCATTTGTTCTGATAGGTTTGGCAGCCGGAGTTTTTGCCGGATTATTTGGCAAAGGCGGCGGGCTGGTTATTGTTCCGATGCTGATTCATTTTTTTCATTACGACAGTCGTTCTGCTGCTGCAACTTCATTGGCTGCCTTGCAACTTCCGGTCGGCTTGCCAAGCGTACTGATTTATGCTGAAAACGGACATTTGAATTTGCTGTTTGCCGCACTGATCGCTTTGGGTATTTTTGTAGGAGTTTTAATAGGTTCAAAAATCGGCATTAAAATTCCACCATCAATTTTCAAAAAAATCTATGCGGTTTTTCTGCTGGCAATTGCTGTTTATATGGCATTTGAATATATTTGAAACAATTGATTTCACCGAATCGAAATACTTTAATAAACTTTATGATTATCCGCAATGATTCCTATTGTAAATTCTTGACTTGAAATCAGTGTTGTAGCTCACAGCAGCAACAAGCAACCTGTCGAAGATTGCATCACCAAAATAACGTCGATTAAATTTATAGCAGAACTCATTGAGATAGTATTGTAAATACTCGTTTGTAAGTTGATGGTGTACATCCAACAGCAATCGTTTAACGTTGCCAATGGCAATGTGCACCCAAGGTAATATCTTTGGCAGGTCTTCTTTCTTTATAACCTGTGCATGATGTGATTTGACATGTTCAGACAGCTTGCTGTAAGAAGTTGCATCATCGGTGGTCAATTCCGCCTGTGGATTTACGTGTTCTTTGACAGTATTTAAAATGGTATCAGCTTTTAAATCATCGATAACCAACATTTTCAGGTGATTGACACGTTTGGGCTTTTTGCCCGGTTTGGGGTTTTCCACAAAGGAACTTTCGCTCATAACT
>JAHDRA010000007.1 GCA_018433525.1 Paludibacteraceae bacterium | reverse complement strand
ATAAGACCAAAATATATTTTTTGAGAGTATTCGTGAACCGAAGGTTTTGCCCATAACGAAACAATTAAGAAAATTCCCGGTAAAATAGTGAGATAAGCTGACATGGACGCATCCAGCTTTATTCCGTGTAGAATAATTAGTAATAAATCCTGAAAACTTAGATTACTGTAAATTTGATGATTATAAAGAATGAAAAATGGTTTTTGAAGCACAAAAACAAAAAGTATCAACAAATAAATTTTAAAAAATTGAATTATTTTTTGCAGCATTACAAGTTTTTTGAAAAAGTTGGAAATTTGGAAAAAATTACTTTCAACCCTGATTTTAAGAAAAATCGGACAAAGTTAAACGATTCCTTTCAAAAGAATAGATTTTCTGAAAATTTTTTTTGAATTATATTTTAAACTCGATAATATATGAAACCCACATGTATTACTTACACAAACACGAATGAATATAATATTCAGACATGTGGGTTACATCAGACCTTTAAAAAATAAATTATATTCTGATGAAAATTGTCAAAAAACTTTTTTAAATATTTTTCTTCCTTTTTATCTCAATGTCTTAAAAAAACCAATTCTCTTTGAGTAACTTTTCAGAGGAGACTCTTCCTTTAAATCAGTTATGAGCCGAGTATAAAGGCTTTTTTATTCGTAATAAAAATTACCAATTTAAAATGCGATAAAATTTATTTCAATATGGCTGTCAATATGTCACCGGAAAAAGCATTGGCATTTTTTTTGCAAAAAATCGGCGGGAAAAGCCGGGAATCAGAGATTTTTTCGCTTTTCCAACGCATAAAAGGAATTTAAAAACTTATTAAATCCAAAATAAACATGACAAAAGGGACTATAGGGGTTACGAGTGAAAATATTTTCCCCGTGATTAAGAAATTTATGTACAGCGATCATGAAATTTTTCTTCGCGAATTGGTTTCCAATGCAGTAGATGCTACCCAAAAGCTTAAAACTTTAGCTTCAGTGGGTGAATTCAAAGGAGAATTGGGAGATTTGAAAATCCGCATTTCTGTTGACAAAAAGAAAAAAACCATCACCATCAGCGACCGCGGAATAGGCATGACCGCCGAAGAAATTGACCAGTTTATCAATCAAATTGCTTTTTCCAGTGCCGAGCAATTTCTCGAAAAGTACAAGAACGATGCACAATCCATTATTGGTCATTTCGGACTTGGTTTCTACTCTGCATTTATGGTTTCAAAAAAAGTGGAAATATTCACCCTGTCGTACAAGGAAGGTGCGGTTGCCCAACACTGGTCGTGCAACGGAGACCCGGAATATGTACTTGAAGATACCATTAAATCGGACAGAGGGACGGATGTCGTTTTACATTTGGATGACGATAATCTTGAATTTTTGGAAGAAGCGAAAATTCGTGAATTGCTTTTGAAATACTGTCGTTTTCTCCCGGTCGAAATTGCCTTTGGGAAAAAGAAGGAATGGAAAGACGGCAAATATGTGGAAACTGATGAAGATGAGATTATCAACAATACGCAGCCTGCATGGATTCGCAAACCAAGTGAACTGACGGAAGAAGATTATCTGAATTTTTACCGTGAATTGTTTCCCTATAACGAAGATCCGCTGTTCTATATTCATTTGAATGTGGATTATCCTTTCCACCTGACCGGAATCCTGTATTTCCCTAAAATAAAAAACAATATCGACATACAGCGAAACAAAATTCAACTTTACTGCAATCAGGTATTTGTAACCGATCATGTTGAAAATATCGTTCCTGAATATTTAACTCTGCTGCATGGCGTTATCGATTCTCCAGATATTCCTTTGAATGTATCCAGAAGTTTTTTGCAAAACGACTCGAATGTTCGGAAAATTTCCAATCATATTACCAAAAAAGTGGCCGATCGCTTGCAGGAAATCTTTAAGAATGACAGAAATCAGTTCGAACAGAAATGGGACGACCTGAAACTGTTTATTCAGTATGGCATGTTGACCGACGAAAAATTTTATGAACGAGCCGAAAAATTTGCCTTGTTCAAAAATGTTGATGGCAAATATTTCACTTACGAAGAATACAAAACCCTGATTGGCGAAAATCAGAAAGACAAAAATGGAGATTTGATTTATCTGTATGCAACCAACGCCGAAGAACAATACAGTTACATACAACACGCCAAAGACAAAGGCTATGATGTTCTGCTTATGGATGGTCAACTGGATATTCATCTCATAGGTCATTTGGAGCAGAAATGGGAAAAAACGCGTTTTGTACGGGTTGACAGTGATGTGATAGAAAAACTCATTCAGAAAGAGGATACCGCCAACGTTTCATTAAGCGAAGCACAACGCGAAGCATTGACTGCAATTTTCAATTCTCAGTTGCCTCCAATGGAAAAAACAAACTTTATCATTACTTTTGAACAACTGGGACCCAATGTAAATCCGGTACTGATAACTCAAAACGAATTCATGCGTCGAATGAAGGAAATGTCGGCCATGCAAGGCGGAATGATGAATTTCTACGGAGAAATGCCCGATAGCTATAATCTGGTGGTAAATACTACCCATCCGTTGATCGAAAAATTGCTGAAGGATGAAGAAACGGCTTGTGCCGAAGAATTGGCACCGATTGAAGCCGAACTTTTGGAATTGAGCAACAAACTCCAACAACTGAAAGAGAATCATAAAAACAAAAAAGAGGAAGAAATTCCGGCAGAAGAAAAAGAGGAGTTGACAACGTTGGAAAAAAGGATTGATGAACTGAAAGAAAAAAGAAAATCGGTTCTTGCAGCCTTTGCAAGCAACTATAAAACAGTGCGTCAGTTGATCGATCTGGCACTTCTGGGCAACAACATGTTGAAAGGAGAAGCTCTTGCCAATTTCGTGAAACGAAGCATAGATTTAATGTAAAAATTTCTTTCTGCTTTACTTGTTGAAGCTCGTCGGATTTTCCTAAACTGACGGGCTTTTTTTGTGTAGATATTTTGAACATGCTGTTTTTTGTATTACTTTTGCAACTTCATTTTATGTAACTAACTGATTACTAAAATAATGAGAAAGAAAACGACTTTATTTTTCGCCTTTTTACCGCTGGCTGCCATGGCTCAGAATTTTCAACTGCATTACGATTTCGGACAGGGACGGCATTACGTTACAACGACTTTCGAAATGTTCAAACCCGATGATTGGGGAAACACTTTCTTTTTTGTGGATTACGATTTCAACATGGATCGAGATCATAATGCAAGCCTTTCGTATATGGAATTGGCACGATGTTTTTCATTGGGCAAAACGTCTCCTTTCAGTGTTCAGGTGGAGTACAACGGCGGTTTGTTTGCTATGGAAGGATCTGCTTATCCCATTCAAAACGCTTTTCTGACCGGACTCGACTATGGCTGGCACAACAACAATTTCGATCGTTTTCTGAATTTTAAAGTGCTTTACAAAAATATTGTTGGCAAACATCCTCTCTCTTTCCAACTTACGGGAGTTTGGGATTTAAGCTTTTACAATAAAAGAATTTCCGTTTGTGGTTTCGCCGACTTTTGGCGGGAAGATAATCTCAATTTCACAGATGCCGCCGGTAAAAATCTCGATTCACCGGTGCTTACTCGGTACGTCTTTATTTCCGAACCACAATTCTGGTACAACATTACCCCACATCTTTCTGCCGGTTCGGAAATAGAAATAGCAGCCAACTTTTCCTCCGTTTATGGATTAAAAATTTGTCCTACATTGGGAATGAAATGGAATTTCTAAAATGAATTTCCCCTGAAACATTTTAGAAAAAAGCATACCGAAAAATTCATTTCAATTCATTATCTTTGCTGATTGTAATCTCATTTTAAATAGAAAATGAAACTGTTGAACAAAAATGAGCAGCAAATTTTTATCGCAGAAAAACAGCATTCAGTGAAAAATTTTTTGGTATTTATTGTAATGGCCGGATTTTTGGTGTCCTGTCATTCGGCAACCCAAAAATCTGCTAATGAAGAAAAAGTCATAAATATTCCTGTGTTTGACTCAGATTCGGCTTTTTCGTTTGTTCAGCGTCAGGTCGATTTTGGACCCCGTGTTCCAAATACGCCCGCACACGATGCTTGTGCCAATTTTTTTGTTGCAACACTGAAAAGTTTTGGGGCACAAGTTACAACTCAACAAATGGACTTGCGGACTTTTGATGGAACTTTGCTTCATGCTGTGAACATTATTGCTTCCTATCTACCGGAATCGGAAACAAGGATTTTGCTTTTTGCACACTGGGACTCGCGCCCCTGGGCCGACAACGACCCAAATCCAAAAAATCGGGAAAAACCCGTTTTGGGAGCAAATGATGGAGCAAGCGGAACGGGTGTTTTACTCGAAATAGCTCGACAATTGGGGAAAAACCCGGCAAATGTGGGAGTCGATATAGTTTTTTTTGATGCCGAAGACTGGGGAGCATCCAATGATGACCAAACTTCCAATACGGAAAACTCGTGGTGCTTGGGCGCTCAGTATTGGGCAAAACATCCTCACAAGCAAGGTTATCATGCACGATACGGCATTTTGCTGGATATGGTTGGAGCACCACAGGCAACTTTTTATCGGGAACAATATTCGGAATATTATGCTGCTCATGTTGTGGACAAAGTTTGGTCTCAAGCGCAAAATCTCGGTTTTGGTCAGTATTTTATCAACCAGAAAGGTGGAGGAATCATGGATGATCATGTTTTTGTGAATCAAATTGCAGGAATCCCGAGCATCAATATTATCCATTTTGATCCCAATACTTCCTCGGGGTTCGGAAATTACTGGCATACTACGCATGACGACATGAGTAATATTGATAAAAATACCCTTTTTGCCGTAGGAACTACCCTGATGAATGTAATTTACAACGAAAAATAATATATGGAATTTCGTTTTAAAAGAATTGCGATAAAAATTGGAAGTAATGTCCTTACCAAATCTGATGGTACGCTCGATACCGAAAGTATGTCGAATTTGACAAATCAGATTGCCACACTGTATCATCAAGGAATAGAAATAGTTGTAATTTCTTCCGGAGCAGTTGCTTCGGGTCGAAGCATCCTGGGACTGAACAAAAAAATGGATATCGTTGACCAGCGTCAATTATATTCCACTGTAGGCCAGGCAAAACTCATCAGCTTGTATTGGGATTTGTTTGCCAAGCACCATATTACCATTGGACAAGTGCTTACCACCAAACAGAATTTCGACAGCCGAAGAAATTATCTGAATCAACGCAACTGCATGCGCGTAATGCTCGAGAACAAGGTTTTACCTATTGTAAACGAAAACGATGCAGTTTCTGTTTCTGAATTGATGTTTACCGATAACGACGAACTTTCGGGTTTAATAGCCTCCATGATGGGGATGGAAGCACTTTTCATTCTCAGCAACGTGGATGGCATTTATCGTGGTTCTCCTTCCGACCCAAAAGCAGAAGTTATTCGGGAAATAAATAGAGGACAGGATATTTCCGATTTTATTCAGACCACCAAATCAAGTTTCGGACGTGGAGGAATGCAGACCAAAGTTTCCATTGCCCGAAAAATAGCCGATCAGGGCATTGAAGTATTTATTGCCAACGGCAGAAAGGAAAACATTTTGGTTCGCTTGATAGATGCCGCTGACGATGTGGTTTGTACACATTTTATCGGATACAGGGGCGAAGTATCGAGCGTAAAAAAATGGATTGCTCATAGTGAAGATTTTGCCAAAGGCGAAATAAAAATAAATACCAATGCCGTAAAAGCGCTGATGGGCGATAAAGCCGTGAGTTTGCTGCCTGTCGGTGTAACGGAAATTATTGGAGATTTCGAAAAAGACGATATTGTGAAAATTGTTGATGAAAACGGGCAGTCGATTGGAGTTGGAAAAGTTCGCTACGACAGCAAAAAGGCAAGAGAATTAATAGGAAAAAAGTATCAGAAACCTTTGGTACACTATGATTATCTTTATCTGGAATAAATTGATGAAAAAAGTTTCTAAAAATGTTGATTATTTGACATCCAGTTTATTAAATTAATTTTTTACCCGTATCTCATTCATTTTTTGCATGAGTTACAATTTTGCGCACAGATTTTGAATGGTGAAGGATTAAATTGGTTTTGTGAGAGAAAAAAGCAAGGCAGCGTCTATGCGAAACATAAAAATAAGACTTAAAATTGAAACGATTGCAGTGGCTTTACTGCTAACGGGATGTAACACAACAAAATTCGTTCCGGAAGGAGAATATTTGTTGGACAAAGTGAACATAAACATAGACACGCGGAATGTCAAAAAAATCGAATTAAAAGAATATTTGCGTCAAACACCCAATTCTTCGGTTTTTGGTCTTTTCCGTACCCAACTTGGCATTTACAGTCTTGCAGGAAAAGACACTTCAAAGTGGATCAACAAAACACTCATGCGCATTGGAGAAGAACCGGTAATTTATAATCCTGCCCTGACGGAAATTTCCTCACAGCAACTTCAGCTTTTCATGCACAATAAAGGTTTTTTGAGAGCGAAAGTGGAAAACAAAGTTACACTTAAGGATAAAAAAGCCGAAGTTGAATACCAAATTCTTGCTCATCAACCCTACCGTATCCGGAATTATTCGGTACAGTTGAACCATCCCGAACTGCAAGCTATTGCAGCCGACACTTCCCGCTCGCTCATTCGGCCGGGAATGCTTTTTGACGTGGATATGCTCGATGCCGAACGGGAAAGAATCACTTCTCGTTTTCGCCAAACAGGCTATTACAATTTCAGTAAGGATTTTATAGTTTATTCGGCCGACAGCATAGAAAAAACGCATCAGGTGGATTTGTCCATGCAATTGAGAGATTATCTGAACGACAAAAACGACTCACTTTCCCAAATCATATTCAGAAAATTTTATGTGAGAAACGTGTATTTCGAAATTAACCCCACTGACCTTCCATCACTGAATCAACCTATGGAAAAGGATACGGTGTGGTTCCGAAATTTTGCCATGATAACTCCACACAAGCAAATTATTAAAATTGACGCATTGGTTCAGAACACATATATTGATCCACAAGCTTTATTTAACGATGCCAACATAGAAAAAACTTATTCAGGACTTAATTCGCTGGGTGCCATAAAGTTTGTCAATATCGGTTTTGAACAGGTCGATACGGGTCTACTCGATTGCCACATCAGCATTATTCCGGGGAAAGCCATTTCTCTTTCTGCTGAAGTCGAAGCCACTTATACGGATGGATACTGGGGTGGAGCAACCAATTTGAACCTTGTCAATCGAAATATTTTTAAAGGTGCCGAAACTTTATCCCTGCAGGTTCATGGAGCTTATGAACTTCAGGAAAAGGTGTGGGCACAGGAATGGGGAGGGCAGATTGGGCTGCAATTTCCTCGTGTGGTTTTACCATTTGCTTCTTATGATTTCAAGAGAAACCTTCGGGCTAACACGGAATTTTCCGGTTCATACTATTATCAGTTTCGACCGGGCGAATTTCGAACAAGCAACTTGGGTGCCGGCATGAGATATTTTCTCAACAGAAGACAATATACCCACATTTTTGATTTGTTTGAAGTCAACTATGTATATTTTCCCGAAATTTTCCCTGCTTTCCGCGACAGTTTTCTCACAACCGGCATTTTTAATTCTTACAATTACGAAAATCACTTTATCATGCGAATGGGTTATTCAGGCTCTTCCACAAACTTTAACGCCAATCAACCGTTACGGAACTACCGTACCATGCGTTACAGCATAGAAACGGCCGGAAATATTCTATACGGACTGGATCATTTGCTGGGCAGCCGTCCGGCGGAAGATGGAAATTACCGCCTGCTCAACATTGCGTATGCTCAGTATTTCAAAACAGAATATAATCTAACTTATCATCAAATTTTCGATGAAAACAATCGTTTTGTTTACCATGCCGGATTAGGAATAGCTATTCCTTACGGAAATGCCGATGCAGTTCCGTACGAAAAACGATTTTTCAGCGGAGGAGCCAATGGCGTCAGAGGTTGGAGTGAAAGCACATTGGGGCCGGGTGTTTATAAAAGAATCAATACCCAACGCAGAGATTTCAATCAGACCGGCGACATCAAACTCGACATGAATATGGAATATCGCGGAAAATTGTTTTGGTTGCTCGAAAGTGCGGTTTTTATGGATGCAGGAAATATATGGACTATCAAGGATTATGATACGCAACAGGGTGGATTGTTCAAATGGGATTCCTTTATGAATCAAATTGCAGTTGCTTACGGAGTCGGACTAAGATTCGATTTTTCCTTTATCGTTGCCCGTCTGGATATGGGAGTAAAACTTTACGACCCGGTACTGAAACGCAGCGACCGATGGAGGGTTTCGCCGCAATGGAACGACGTGGCTTTCCACATTGCCATTGGTTATCCTTTCTGACGAGCATTTTTCCGGTTGCAGTTCTGTTTGGTTAAAATGGTTCCTCCTTCAGCAGACGAAAACTTAATCGGTGATACTCCGTGCAGCCATACCGACGAATCATTTCACGATGCTCTGCTGTAGGATATCCCTTGTTTTTCTTCCATTCATATTCAGGAAATTTCTCCCCGAGTATTTCCATCAGTTCATCTCTGTGCGTTTTGGCCAATACCGATGCTGCGGCAATGGAAAGATACTTGCTGTCTCCTTTTACAATGGTTTGAAACGGAATATCGGCATAAGGCTTAAACCGGTTTCCGTCAACAGCAATAAATTGAGGTTTGATCTGCAAACCGTCGATGGCCTTGTGCATGGCTAAAATAGAGGCATTCAATATGTTAATTCTGTCTATTTCTCGATTATCGACCGAGGCAACCGACCATGCAAGTGCTTCCTTTTCTATTATTTTTCTGAATTTTTCTCTAAGCAACGGGCTCAATTGCTTCGAATCGTTCAATTGAGGACAAATAAAATCCGGAGGCAAAATGACTGCTGCAGCCACAACCGGACCTGCCAAACATCCTCTGCCGGCTTCGTCGCAACCACATTCGTATTGAAAAGAAGAAAAACTCCGAATGAGGCTGGGTTGTTTTCTATTTGTTTTGTCGGGGTACAATTTTATTTTGCTGATGGGTATTTTGTTCATTTATCGATTGCTTGTCCTTCACTTCTTTCCAAAGTTCCGGCCCAGCTTTCAAAACAAGGGAATAAGTCAACGATTCTTCTTTTGTGGCTTTATTTATAAGGTGAAAACGTTCGTCCATTGCATCAAAAACATTCAGTAAAACGCTTAGAACGAGTAAAAATTTCAATCCGCCTACTATAGCACCAAGAAATTTGTTCAATCCACCCAACTGAATGATTGACAAGGTTTTTTCAAACAGCTGAGCCAAAAGAAACATAGCAATGGCCAAAAGAATGAAACTGAATAAAAATGCCAACGGATGAGCCATTTGCGGAGAAAAAGAAGCAACACTTTCAAGCATTTTTGCAATAAGCGGACTCAGCAGCTTGGCTCCGTATATTCCCACAATAATGACGGCAAAAGAAGTCAATTCTTTTACTAATCCTCTAAACAAGCCCTGAATGATTCCGAAAAAAACAGTAACCAAAATAACCAAATCCAGTGTGTTCATCTTTTGCCTTTACATATTTTTACTGCAAATTTATGAAAATAGCTTTCTTGTTTTCATGTTGAAGAAAAAATTTTAAAGAAAGTTTCAAAAACAATAAAAAATTTTCACCTAATTTATTGCTATTCTGTCAATTGTATTAATAGGATATGGATAATTGAAAATTTGGCATGTGTTTTGACTTTAATTTATCACCATGCATGAGTGCCTTTTAAAAAGTAAAGAAATTTGAATTATCAAACTTAAAAAAGCTGCGATTATGAAAACGAAAATATTGGGTTTGGCTGCTTTATTACTGTTTGCCACCCAGACGCCGGCACAAAGAACTTTTACTGTTGAAGCTCGAAATTACGATATAAGCGATAATCTCGATTTACGCGCAGTTGCTTCCATTTTTGCAGAATCAAGAGACTTGTCGGATTTTGAAATGAGACTGAATGACGCTCGGTATCAGATTTCAAATCTTGACTTGAACAACGATGGATGGATTGACTACCTGCGCGTGGTGGAAACATCGGGCGGGAATTTGCATCTTGTGGTTATTCAGGCAGTGTTGGACAGATATACTTATCAGGATGTGGCTTCCATAGTGGTTGAAAAGCGAAACTCGCCTCAAGTATATGTACAAATAATAGGTGATCCTTACCTTTTTGGTGTAAATTATGTTATTGAGCCGATATTTGTTCGCCAACCTGTAATTTTCAGTTTCTTTTGGAGTAAAAATTATCGGCCGTGGCATTCACCGTATTATTGGGGATATTATCCAAGACATTATCGACCGCTCAGACCTGTAGAAGTTAATATTTATCTGGGTCATGTACACCATATCATACCGCGCGACTACAAATTTCATTATCACAACTCTGTCAATATCTATTACAGAGATGCTTATGTGAGGCTTCACCAAACGGTAAGAAGAAATGATTTTGAGCGGACACATCCCGAAAGAGGTTTCAACAGCAGGAACAAGAATGTTGCCAACAAAGCCGAGTTAAACAATTCCAGCAGAAGATCGTCAACCGAACAGGAACGCAGAATTGTCAATCAGGATAATGGAAGTAGAAGAATATCTACCTCTTCGAGCGACTCACGCTACAACAGCGAGAACAATTCTTCAAGAAGAAGTCAAAATACCGGAAGGGTTGAAACACAAAACAATGCCAGAAGAATTTCAAATTCAGGTCGTTCGGTAGAAACGAGAACGTCTTCACAAAACGAAAAAAATTCATCTCGAACCGAAACCCTACGCCGATCGGAAAATTCTACCGTAAATACATCGCAAAGAACTTCTGAAAACAATTCAAGGGGCACACGTTCCACCAACTCAAACTCCGAAAATCGTTCGGGCAGAAGATAAAAACAACTTACGATTAAACTTTTCAGACCGGCAACTCAGCAACAAAAAATGCGAATTTGCCGGTCTGATTTTTTGTAAAAGCTTCAGGATTTTTCCATAATTTCCATTTGATGTCGGATAGATTCTTCGTGAATGGCAATAAGAACGGTTTTCATGAATTCACCATCCATTCCCATCTCAATGGCTTGCTCCACGCGATTGTGCAAAATTTCATCATATCGCTGTGCCTGAAGAATAGGCATGTTGTGTTCCTTTTTATATCTGCCAATCTCTTCAGCCACACGCATGCGGTGAGCCAGCAATTCGAGCAAATTGTTGTCCAATTCATCAATCTGACGACGTAAAGCAGAAAGATTTTCGGTTGTTTGCATGGTGTCGCGAATAACCAGTGATTCCAAAATAAATTCAAGCACCTGCGGAGTAATCTGCTGGGCAGCATCGCTCCAAGCTTTTTCAGGATTGCAATGCGATTCAATCATTAATCCATCGAAGTTTAAATCCATAGCCTGTTGCGATAATGGAGCAATCAGTTCGCGTTTTCCGCCAATATGACTCGGATCGCAAAAAATAGGCAAATCAGGCATTTGTCGGCGCAATTCAATGGGGATGTGCCATTGAGGCAAATTTCTGTAAATTTTTTTGTCGTACGAACTGAAACCGCGATGAACAGCGGCTATTTTGTGAATTCCGGCATTATAAATTCTTTCTATAGCACCTATCCACAACTCCAAATCCGGATTCACCGGATTTTTAATAAGTACCGGAATATCGACGCCTTCCAGCGCATCTGCAATTTCCTGAACAGCAAAAGGATTAGCTGTAGTTCGAGCTCCAATCCAAAGAATATCAATATCGTGTGCAAGGGCAGCACGAACATGTTTGGCGTTGGCAACTTCCACAGTGGTGTACAATCCCAATTCCGATTTCAGTCTTTTCAACCACGGAAGACCTTTCTCTCCTACTCCTTCAAAACCGCCGGGTTTGGTACGAGGTTTCCATATACCGGCTCGATAAATTTTTATACCGATAGAAGCCAGCCCGCGCGCAGTTTCCATAACCTGTTCTTCGGTTTCGGCACTGCAAGGCCCCGCTATGACAATGGGACGTTTGGCTTCGATTCCCGGCAGTAAAATTGATTCAAATTTCATAATTTTGCTTGTTTTAATAAGTTTACAATTTCTTTTTCTAAAAAATCCATATCAATGTTCGATTCTTCTTACCACTTCCTCCAGTGTAGGTTCCGGACAACATAAAGAAATGCGAACATAACGATTTCCCTTGTCTCCAAAAATAAATCCGGGCGTAATAAAAACGTTTTTCCCATACAAAATTTCGTCGGCCAATTCTCCGGCGTCTTTGTAACGATCAGGAATTTTACCCCAAACAAAAAGTCCTACCTGCCGAGTATCATAAGTACATCCGAGTAAATCCAGAATTTTAAAAGCAATGTTTCTGCGTCGTGCATAAACAACATTTATTTGATCGTGCCATTCCTTTGGATTTTTCAAAGCTTCGGCGGCGGCTATCATCATCGGACGGAACATTCCTGAATCGACATTTGATTTAACTCTCAATACCCATTCCACAAATTGGCGATTGGAAGCCAGCATGGCAATACGCCAACCGGCCATGTTGTGCGACTTGCTCATGGAATTCATTTCGATGCAAATATCTTTGGCTCCGTCAACAGACAAAATGCTCAACTTTCGGTCATTAAGAATGAAACTGTAGGGATTGTCGTTACAAATAATAATATTGTGCTTTTTGCCAAAAGCCACCAGTTTTTCAAAAAGTTCCACAGAAGCATTGGCTCCCGTAGGCATGTTGGGATAATTGGTCCACATTAATTTCACACCTTCCAGATTCATTTTTTCCAATGCATCAAAATCGGGCTGCCATTCATGGTTTTCGTCCAAATCGTAGGGAATAACTTTTGCTTCGCACAAATTGCTGACGGAAGTATAGGTGGGATAACCGGGATTGGGAACGAGTACCCCATCACCGGGATTGAGAAATGCCAACGAAATGTGTAGAATTCCTTCCTTCGAGCCTATCAACGGCTGAATTTCGGTATTGGGATTCAGCTCTACGCCAAACCATTTTTTGTACCATTCGGCAAAACCGTTGCGCAATTCGGGAATACCTATATAACTCTGATAACCATGAACATTTGGCTTGTGCGCTTCCTTGCAAAGTGCTTCGATAGTAACTTCCGAAGGAGGAAGATCCGGACTTCCGATTCCCAAATTAATCACATCTTTACCGGCGGCTTTCATCTCGTCGATTTCTTTCAGTTTGGTCGAGAAATAATATTCCGAAACATTATTTACTCGCCTGGCAGGTTCAATCTCCATTTTTAATTGTTTTAAAATTATAATAGTTGAGTTATAAATAAGCTGTTAATTTTCCGCATGATATTCCCCCATTATTTGAAATTCGTCGATTAAGGGAAGAATGGCATCAATGGCTTGTTTATATCGCGAATAATCATTAAATGTCAGGTTGATATAAAATTGATATTCCCATTCTTTTCCAATGATCGGCAGAGATTGAATTTTGGTAAGATTCATGTGATAGAAAGCAAAAATAGAGAGAACATGCGAAAGACTTCCCTCTACGTGCGGCAATGTAAAAACCAGAGAAGCCTTGTTGATTTCATCGTTTTTGGTCATTTCCAACGCCAGTGTCGGTTCAGCTACAATAAGGAAACGGGTAAAATTTCGTTTGTTGGTTTCAATGTTTCTCTCTAAAATTTCCAATCCATATTTTTCGGCGGCAAAAAGGCTGCAAATTGCAGCTCGCTTATAAATCTGACCATCAGCGATTTCTTTAGCCGACAAAGCCGTGTCTTCACTTTCTACCGCTTTCAAATGCTTGTGGGATTCCAGAAACTCTTCACATTGCATCAAAGCAATGGGATGCGAATGAACTTCTTCAATTTCTTCGAGCTTCTGATGAGGCAATGCCACCAAATGATGCTCAATGTGCAACTTTTGTTCTCCTACAACAAGACAGCCGCTTTCGCGCAAAAGATTGTGATTTTGCAACAGACTCCCGGCAATGGTGTTTTCAATGGCAATAATTCCCAAAAGTGATTTATCGGCCTCTATGGCTTTAAAAACATCCTTAAAGGTCTCACAGGGAATAACCTCAATTTCTTCTCCCTTAAAATACTCACGCGCTGCAATTTCGTGAAATGCTCCACTGATACCCTGAATGGCTACTCTTTTCATTTTATATGCCTTAAAATAAAAAATCCTGCTCGATTGACTTGAGCAGGATTCTATATTGTTTTAAAAATTTCATTTTTTCATGCCATTTTTTACATATCATTATCCTGCTCTTACCTTTTAAAGTAAAAGTAAAAATAAAAATATGTAAAGAAACGGCTTTTCATAAAAAATATCTTGAAGTGTTTTTGTTTAACGGTGCAAAAGTAAAAATAATTTTGAGTTAAAACAAACAAATTGATAAAAAAGTTTCAAAAAATAATGAATTTGTTATTTAGACGGAAATTCATCAATAAATTTCAGCGCTTTACTTATGGCAGCCGAAAGCCCTGCAGCATTCTTTCCACCGGCTGTGGCAAAGAAAGGCTGTCCTCCCCCGCCCCCTTGAATTTCCTTTGCAATTTCTCGAATTATTTGAGCAGCATTCAATCCTCTGCTTACCAAATCGTCAGAAAGTAGCAATGTTAACGAAGGTTTGCCATCCATCACATTGCCTGCGATGAAAAAGAGATTTTCGTTCTGCAGATTTTTAATCTGGAATGCCAACGTTTTAGCCTGATCAGCAGTCAAATTTCCTTCGTAGCGAACAACATGAATCCCATTTGTTATCTTCGCTTCAGCCATAAGCCGGTCGCGAAGTTGAAGCAATTTTTCCTGTTGAAAGGTGTTGACCTGTTTTTTCAGTTCCGTATTTTCTTCCATCAGCTTTCTGACGGCGTTTACCAAATTACCGGGATTGTTCAATATTTCTCTCGTTTCCGAAAGAATGTCCTGCTGCTCATCCATCAATTTTTCAACAGCTTTTCCTGTTATGGCTTCTATTCTGCGAATTCCTGCCGCAATGGAACTTTCGGAAATTATTCTTACCATTCCGATTTCTCCGGTGGCTTTTACGTGCGTTCCGCCGCAGAGTTCTTTTGAACTGCCAAACTGAATCACTCTCACCGTTTCGCCATATTTTTCGCCAAACAATGCCATTGCACCCATTTCTTTTGCTTCGCTAACAGGGACTTCCCGCATTTCGTTAAGTGGAAGATTTTCACGGATTTTCCTGTTGGCAAGCGCTTCAACGGCACGAATTTCTTCTTTGGTCATTTTTTGAAAGTGGGAAAAATCAAAACGCAAGCTGTCCGGTCCAACATACGAACCTTTTTGCTCCACATGTGTTCCCAAAACTGTTCTCAGAGCTTCGTGCAGCAAGTGAGTTGCCGAATGATTACAGGAAGTGGCTTGTCGGTTTTCAAGATGTACAACGGCTGTGAAATTTCCCGTAATTTCTGACGGAAGCTGTTTGGCAATATGAACCGCAAGATTATTTTCCTTTTTGGTATCAAGAATTTCTATTTTTTCGTTCTCACCAATTAACCAGCCGCTGTCGCCTACCTGACCACCCATTTCGGCATAGAATGGCGTAACAGACAAAACAAGCTGATAAAATTCCTGATTTTTCTGTTTTATTTTACGATAACGAAGTATGTTCGTTTCGCACGAAGTGCAATCGTAGCCCACAAAGTGGCTGTCGCCTTCACGCAAAACAATCCAATCGCCCGTTTCGATATTGGCTGCATTTCGGGCTCGCTCTTTCTGCTTTTGCATTTCTGCATGAAACTCGTTCATGTTGACGGTAAAATTATTTTCCCTCAAAATGAGCTCGGTTAAATCAATGGGAAATCCAAAAGTATCGTACAGAACAAATGCATCGGCACCGGAAATTTCTTTTTTGTTTTCCAACTGAGCCTCTTCCATTTTTCTTTCCAGCAATCGGATACCGGTTTCAAGCGTACGTAAAAAAGATTCCTCTTCTTCCTTTATTACTTTTTCGATCAGTGTCTTTTGACTGATCAGCTCTGGATAGGCTTTCCCCATTGTTTGGCACAGAACGTCAATCAACCGATACATAAAAGGAGCGTGTTGATGCAGAAAAGTATATCCGTACCGCACGGCTCTGCGGAGAATGCGTCGAATGACATATCCAGCTTTCATGTTGGAAGGCAGCTGCCCATCGGCAATGGAAAAGGCAATTGCTCTTATATGATCGGATACGACACGCATGGCGATATCGATTTTCTCGTCTTTACCGTATTCTGTACCACTGATTTTCCCTATTTCGCGAATAATGGGTTGAAAAATATCGGTATCGTAATTGGAAGTTTTTCCCTGAATAACCATGCACAGCCGTTCAAATCCCATTCCCGTATCGATTACTTTGGCGGGAAGTTCTTCCAAAGTGCCATCGGCTTTTCGGTTGTATTGCATGAAAACATTATTCCAAAGCTCAATCACCAGTGGATGTCCCTGATTGATAAGCGAAAGCCCATCAACTTTTGCGCGTTCTTCCTCGCTCCGAATGTCAATGTGAATTTCGGAACACGGTCCACAGGGCCCTGTTTCTCCCATTTCCCAAAAATTGTCTTTTCTGCTGCCATTGATGATTCTATCGGCAGGCAGAAATTGCGACCAAATGGCGGCAGCTTCTTCATCTCTTTCGAGCCCCTCAGATGGAGAACCTTCAAAAACAGTTACATATAATCTGCTTTTATCGATTTTCAACACTTCGGTGAGATATTCCCATGCCCATTCGATGGCTTCTTTCTTGAAATAGTCGCCAAACGACCAGTTGCCGAGCATTTCAAACATGGTATGATGATAGGTATCGTGCCCAACCTCTTCCAAATCGTTGTGTTTTCCACTCACCCGAAGACATTTTTGCGAATTGGCTACGCGTGGATATTTTACGGGATCATTGCCCAAAATTATGTTTTTAAACTGATTCATACCTGCATTGGTAAACATCAAGGTAGGATCATCTTTGATAACCATTGGTGCCGAAGGTACAATTTTGTGGCCTTTCTCTGCGAAAAAATCAAGAAAAGATTGTCGAATTTCCTGTGAAGTCATTTTGTGAAATTAATTAAATCCATTTTCCTTTGAGTGAATGCAAATTTCACCGAAGGTTAATAATCTCAAATAAAGTCTGCAAAAATACGCCAAATTTATTATTTTTGCACTATCATGCTTGA
Organism: Paludibacteraceae bacterium; assembly: GCA_018433525.1. Taxonomy (GTDB): domain Bacteria; phylum Bacteroidota; class Bacteroidia; order Bacteroidales; family Paludibacteraceae; genus MVYY01. Next base: position 13,979 of record JAHDRA010000007.1, on the reverse strand, counting down.
TAAAAAGTTGAATTTGTCTCATTTATCTATTCTTTTTTCAAAATTTTTAGCGCTTTTTTTTATGTTCCTAAATTGTTTTCTATGGCAAAGAAAAAATATCATTTCAATCCCGATACTTTAAGTTACGAACCGATAGAAAATTCACTGTGGTTCAAAATACGTCGTTTTTTGTTTCACGCTTTTACCGGAATTGCAACAGGAACAGTTTTTTTCTTCATCTTGGCTTCAACAGTTCAATCTCCTGAAGAAAGAGAATTAAACGCTGAAAAAAACAAAATGGAGGCTCAATACAAAGTGCTTCAACGCCAGTTCAATGAAGTACAGGATGTTTTGACCGACTTGGAAGAGCGAGACAATAACTTGTATCGTGTTGTACTTCAAGCCGAACCGATTCCGTTTACCGTAAGAAAAGCTATTGCATCAAATACCGATTATTACAACCAGCTTTACGACATGACGAATTCCGAAATTGTAGTCAGCACAACCAAAATGCTGAACACCGTGAAAAAGCAGCTTTATATTCAATCGCGTTCTTACGACGAATTGGTAAACCTTACAAAAAACAGGGAAAAGATGTTGCAATGTCTTCCTGCCATTCAGCCTGTGCTGAACAAAGATTTAAAAAGAATGGCATCAGGTTATGGTTGGCGCATCGATCCTGTTTACCACACGCGTCGCTTTCATGAAGGGATGGATTTCGTTGCTCCTACGGGTACCGATGTATATGCAACCGGCGATGGCACCATTGTAAATGCCGGCTGGGAACAGGGTTACGGAAACTGTATTGTGATTAATCACGGATTTGGATACGAAACACTATATGGCCATTTAAGCGCCATCAAAGTGAGGCCGGGTCAAAGTGTTAAACGCGGAGACATCATCGGGTTGGTGGGCAGCACAGGAAAATCTACTGCTCCTCACCTGCACTATGAAGTACATTACAAGAGTCAGGTTATGAATCCTCAAAATTATTATTTCATGGATTTGTCGCCTGAAGAATACGACAGAATGGTACAAATGAGCAACAATTTCGGAGAAGTTCTGGATTAACAAACCATTTTTTGAAAAATTTCACAGAGAATGAATGAATTACAAGGAAACAAAAATTATTCGCTTACGAAGTTGGAATTATCATCGTTGCCCGGTCCGATCGGCGTTTTCGATTCGGGATATGGCGGCTTGACCATATTGGAAAAAATCCGTCAAAGGCTTCCCCATTATGATTACCTTTACTTGGGCGACAATGCGCGCACTCCTTACGGAACTCGTTCTTTTGAAATCGTTTATAAATATACGCTGGAATGTGTCGTTCGGCTGTTCGAATTGGGCGCCCATTTGGTGATTTTGGCTTGTAACACAGCTTCTGCCAAAGCATTAAGAACCATTCAGCAAAATGATTTGCCCAAGATTGATCCCCGCAGGCGCGTGCTGGGAATTATTCGACCCACAGTAGAAACAATTGATAAACTGACGCATAATGGCCATGTTGGATTATTGGCCACTCCGGGCACTGTTCAGTCAAATTCCTACGGACTCGAAATACAAAAGTTGTACGGAAATGCTATTACCCTTTCTTCAGAAGCTTGTCCCATGTGGGTCCCGCTCATAGAAAATTTTGAACATAATTCTCCCGGAGCCGATTATTTTTTTCAAAAAAATATCAATCACTTGTTACAGACCGATCCACAGATTGATACGGTAATTTTGGGCTGTACTCATTATACTTTGCTTCAGGATAAAATTAAAAATCTTCTTCCGCCCAACATCAATATCGTTTCGCAGGGAGAAATTGTGGCGTCAAGCCTTGATGATTACCTGAACCGACATCCCGAAATCGACGCACTTTGCACTAAAAATGCTTCCTGTCGGTTTCTGACAACCGAATCGGTGGAAAAATTTTCGGCTTCTGCTACAATTTTTCTAAACGAACCCGTTCTGGCTGAACATATTGACATCGATTAACAGTATTTCTGTTTCAACTCTATTAAAGATTTTTCATGGAAAATGAACGATTTGCTGGGAAAACAATAATTTCATTAACCGGAAATTAATTTTTATGCCGATTTTTCTTTTTGAAATTCAATGATTTAACTTGTGTTTTAAAACAATGTTTTATAACATAAAAAATTTATCTCCAAATTAAGGGACTTTTTATACCTTGTCGATTCGATTTTTACAAAGTTAAAACATAATTTTATAGTATTAATCAATTAAAAATTAATAAGTTATGAAAGTATATCAGCCTAATGAAATAAAGAATATTTCTTTATTGGGAAGTTCTGGGTCGGGTAAAACCACCCTTGTGGAAGCTATGCTTTTCGAGGGTGGAATCATTAAACGCAGAGGCACCATTGCCAATCAGAACACAGTGTGCGACTATTTTCCGGTAGAAAAGGAATATGGATATTCGGTATTCCCAACACTGGCACAGATTGAATGGCATCAACATAAACTTAACATTATTGATTGTCCGGGTTCTGACGATTTTATAGGTGCTGTGGTAACATCACTTAATGTTACCGATATGGGATTAATTGTTGTAGGAGCTCAATATGGAGTGGAAGTTGGCACCAACAACCATTTTTCTTATGCCGAAAAATACAACAAACCTGTCATGTTTGTTGTGAATCAGTTGGATCACGACAAAGCTGATTATGAACATACCATTGAACAACTGAAGGAAAATTTTGGAAATAAAGTTATTCAGCTGCAATATCCATTACAGACAGGAAGTGGATTTAATTCCTTGGTTGATGTACTGCAAATGAAAATGCTTCGTTTCAAAACTGAAGGTGGAGCACCTGAAATTACCGAAATTCCCGACTCCGAAAAAGCAAAAGCTCAAGAGCTTCACAATAGTCTGATTGAATCTGCAGCAGAATTTGATGAAAGTCTAATGGAAAAATTTTTTGAAGAAGGAATACTTTCGGATGAAGAAATTTATAAAGGTGTGTATAAAGGCGTGTTGGAAAGGGGCATTTTTCCGGTAATTTGCGTTTCTGCCGCCAATGATGCCGGTGTAAGTACTTTGATGGATTATTTGGTGCGGATTGCTCCCTCCGTTTCCGACAGCAAACGCCCCTTGACTAAAGATGGAAAAAGTGTAGATCCAAATCCAGATGGGCCAACGAGTATCTATGTTTTTAAAACAAACGTTGAGCCGCATATTGGAGAAATTTCTCTCTTTAAAGTTATGAGTGGAAAATTGAAGGAAGGAGATGACCTTTACAACGTAAACCGCCAAGTAAAAGAAAGAATCAGTCAGATTTTCTGCGTTGCCGGGCAAATTCGCAACAAGGTGGAAGAAATTTCAGCCGGAGACTTCGGAGCAACGGTAAAACTGAAGGATACCCGAACAGGAAACACTTTGAACGGCAAGGGTTGCGATTATGATTTTGTCGGAGTAGAATATCCCGAACCCAAATACCGCCGGGCTATTAAAGCCAAATCGGAAGCTGATGAAGAAAAATTGAACGAAATACTCACTCGAATGCACGAAGAAGATCCCACATGGATAGTAGAGCAGTCGAAAGAACTGAAACAAACCATTTTGCATGGTCAGGGAGAATTTCACTTGCGCACCTTGAAATGGAGAGTCGAAAACAACGACAAAATAGAAATTGAATTTAAAGAACCAAAAATTCCGTATCGCGAAACCATAACCAAAAAAGCCCGAGCCGATTACCGTCATAAAAAGCAATCCGGCGGTGCCGGACAGTTTGGGGAAGTTCATCTAATTGTTGAACCGTATTTCGAAGATGTTCCCATTCAGGATGTGTATCGTTTCAATGGTCAGGAATACAAAATAAGCGTTCGTGATGTTCAGGAAATAGATTTGGAATGGGGCGGGAAGCTGGTATTTGTCAACAGTATTGTAGGCGGTGCCATTGATGCACGATTTTTACCGGCCATCCTGAAAGGTGTAATGGATCGTATGGAACAAGGACCACTAACGGGTTCTTATGCGCGTGATGTTCGCGTCATTGTTTATGACGGAAAAATGCATCCGGTTGATTCCAACGAAATTTCTTTCCGATTAGCCGGAAGAAATGCTTTTGCACAAGCTTTCAAGGACGCCGGCCCTAAATTGCTGGAACCGGTTTATGATGTGGTGGTAATGACTCCATCGGACAGATTGGGAGATGTGATGAGCGATTTGCAAAGCCGTCGTGCCGTTATCATGGGTATGAACAGCGAAAAAGGTTTTGAAAAGTTGCAAGCAAAAATTCCTTTGAAAGAACTGAGTAATTATTCCACAACCTTGAGTTCTTTAACCGGTGGAAGAGCTTCGTTTGTAATGAAATTTGCAAGTTATGAACTCGTTCCTATCGAAATTCAGGAAAAACTGTTGAAAGAATATGAAGCTTCTAAGAAAGAAGAAGATTAACTTCTAAATTGAATTTTAAAAAAAGGGGCAATTTACTTTGAAAGTAGATTGTCCCTTTTTAGTTTTATAATTCAATTTGTTGGATTAACCGTAAATAATTTTGCCATCGTGAGTTTGACTTCCTTCAAAGCTTTTGTTGTACTGCTGCAATGCACGATAACTCATACCCATGCTCGAAAAGCCTCCATCGTGGAAAAGGTTTTGCATGGTTACCTTGCGTGTCAGGTCGCTAAACATTACTACACAATAATTGGCGCAATCATCTGCTGAAGCGTTTCCCAGTGGCGACATGCGTTCCGAAAAATCCATTAAACTGTCAAATCCCTTCACCCCGCTTCCTGCAGTAGTAGGAGTTGGCGACTGAGAAATAGTGTTGATACGCACATTGTGTTCTCTTCCGTAAATGTATCCAAAGTTTCGGGCTATCGATTCCAGCATGGCTTTGGCATCGGCCATGTCGTTGTATCCATACATCGTTCGATGAGAAGCAATGTAGGAAAGAGCAACAACCGAACCCCACTCATTGATGGCATTCATTTTTTTGGCAGTCTGAAGCATTTTGTGAAAAGATATGGCTGAAATATCCAATGTGGTGTGCATCAAATCATAATCCAAATCATCATAGGGCCTCTTTTTCCTCACATTTGGTGACATGCCAATGGAATGGAGAATAAAGTCGATTTTACCACCCAAAATTTCCATCGATTGAGAGAAAACTTGCTCCAAATCATCAAGATTGGTAGCATCGGCGGGGATAATTTTGGCATTGATTTTTTCTGCCAATTCATTTATGGTTCCCATACGTATGGCAATTGGCGTGTTGGACAGGGTAACGGTAGCTCCTTCTTCGACAACGCGCTCGGCAACTTTCCAGGCAATCGACATATCGTTCAGAGCTCCAAAGATGATTCCTCTTTTTCCAACTAATAAATTATTACTCATAGTCTTTAATTTTAATCGTACCGGGAAAAATTGAAAATAAACCGGTATGAAGGTTGTTAATGATAAATAAGTTGGCTGCAAAAGTAATCAAATTGTTACATTTTAGCAATTTTGATTTTGAAAGTGATCTTTTTATAATTGTAAATACCTATAAATGAATTGATTGAATAAAATTAGCGCCGTAAGAACTTCCAACTCTAAAAATAGATAATCTAAATTATTTGCTCAAAATAAAATCACATCTTCTATTCATTCTATAGGCTCTGGGAGGTTGAGGGATTTTTCCCTTTCCATTGGAAATAATTCTCTGCGGATTGATGTTATGGGTGAAAACCAATTCCGCTTTTACGCGATTGGAGCGTTCCTGACTTAATCTTTTGTTGTATTTGTTACTTCCCACATTATCGGCATATCCTCTGATTTCTACCAATAAGGTTGGATCAGAATTTAATTTTTCTGCCAGTTTTTCAATTTCTATTAATGCTTCTTCATCCAAATTGGTTTTGTCAAAGTCAAAATACACAGAGGCAAAAGCGCATGGTTTATCTTGAGCTATGCTTCTACCCCAAAAATCGACACACAGATTTTTTGGTGAATTAGGCTCTTTGTCTCGGTTGTCGGGGACACCATCTTTATCTTCATCTTTTGTTGAAGCACTTATATATTGAAGATATTCAGGATGAATCTCTTTGGTTTCGGGGATTACTTTTATTTCAGGAATGCCACGTCCGTTATAATCAATGTAAAGCCCCTTTGGTGTATTTGGCTCCAAATCCCTGCTATTGGGGACGCCATCGCCGTCATCATCCGGTCCCGGTTGCAAACTTAATTTCAACTTATCGAGTTCTTGAGCCAGCGAATCTGTTTTGATGTTTGCCCGATTTGCTAAAGTGAAAACATCTCCTAAAGTAATTCTTGTTTCGTTGTTGCGTATGTGATTTTTACTTTTTGCTCCAATTTTCCAACGCAACGAAAGAGCTGCCATTGCAATATTGTCGTTGGTAACACCTTTAAAATTATATCCTCCGGCTTCTTCTTTCAAATTGGTTCCTTCAAAGTTATCTTTATTCTGCAAACGATACTGCACTTTTGCACCTATAGCAAATAGTGACGAGATATTATACTCTATCAAACCTCCTACCGGGAAAACTGCAGCCCATCCATCTCTTATTCTGTCAAACTCAATGCCATTTTTATACAAAGTAGAATTGTAATAGGCCACTCCAGCGCCTACCGTAGCATAAATATTCCATTTGGAATGATTATTTTCATTACATAAATTAAGCAGATTCAACGAAAGGTAAGGAGTGAAATGAAATACATCTGCGTTGAATTTTTTGGCAGCATCTTCTGCAGAAACGGGAAAATAAAAAAATTCAGTTCCAATGCCCCAAAAAGGACTAAGAGTAAGCTCTGTTGAAAATCCAAAGCTTGCCTTTGCTGCAGAATTCGGTATAATCTGGTTATAATTTTGATTATTGTCTCCGTCAAAATTATTGATTCCTGCATCCAAGGTTATTGACCATCGCCTGTAATCATTTGGTTGTCCATAAGAGGAGATGAAAATGGACAAAATGAAAAAGCCAACAATAAATTTTTTCATGGTTATAAGATTTATTCCAACTGAATTTAGAATTTAATATTAAAACTTGTATTCGCAACAAATAAAATAACTTATGCAAAACCACAAAAATAATATTAAAATTTTCAAAAACAAAATAATTTTAATCACTATTAACCGACAAAAATCAGAATTTGTCAATTTTAATTTCTAAATAATTGAATAATAGTTTATTAATATGTTTTCTCTGTTGACTATAGTCAGTTTATGCGAAAGCATAGATTTCTCCATCACAAATGAAAAATCTTTACAATCCACCCGACTCATTCCCCAATCCATGCGTTTTCAGGAATGGAGAGAATAAGGATAGTTCTTGTCAAATTTTTCTTCAGCTTATTTGATTTTTCTGCCTAAATGACCATATTTCAGCCAGTTGAAATTGCCAAAATGACTAATTTCCACGTTTGGTATTTATTTTGTTTTTAACTTAGGAGCAAAAAAATATGTTTAACCAATCAAAGTGATGGAGGGCTGATATATGGCAACTAACAGACTAACCGAACAATTACCATCAAATTTTGACCGTTATTTCGATAACGAATGGGAAGATTATAACTGGACTGACCGGGAATTGGCAGCAAATCATACTACTTTACCGGCAGTTAACATCAAAGAAAATGGTGAAGCTTTCGAAATTGATGTGGCGGCACCCGGTTACGAAAAAAGCGATATTAAAATCGAAATGAACGAAGATTTGCTGACCGTTTCTTCCAACAAAAAACTTGATGAAGAAAAAACGGAAGGTGAATATACAAAGCGCGAGTTCAGTTATCAGTCGTTTTTACGAACATTTACTCTACCCAAGACAGTTGATGCAGAAAAAATTTCGGCAGTATATGAAAACGGAATTTTGAAAATCACCATTCCGAAAAAAGAAGAAGCCAAAGTAAAGCCGGCGCGGACGATTGATATTCAATAACAAAAGGAAAAAATTAGATTTTTTAGATCAGCTTTTTTACTATCGAAACAAGAAAGAAAAATATATGGAAACATTTCAGGATATTATCAACGGAGATAAACCGGTATTGGTAGATTTTTTTGCGACGTGGTGCGGACCATGTAAAGCGATGGCTCCGGTGATTGAAAGTCTGGGCAAAGAAGTTCAGGGGCAAGCCCGTGTGCTAAAAGTGGATGTGGACAAAAATCAGGCATTGGCTGCCAAATATGGGATTCAGGCAGTTCCTACCTTTATGCTGTTCAAAAAAGGAAATGTCATTTGGAAACATTCCGGAGCAATAGATAAGAACACCTTGATGCAGCAAATAAAATCTGCCGTATAACAAGATCAAAACAATTGTGGAAGGAAGGTAAAAACATTTTGGAGTACAAAATACTCTTCTATTTCTCAAAATGTGTTTACCTTTTTCTTTTAAAAAAATTCTGCATCAATGTAGCACATTCTTCTGCCAACACTCCAGACACTACTTCTGTTTTAGGGTGAAGAGCATCTGGAGCAAATTTTGAATATCCGCGTTTTTCGTCGGAAGCTCCGTAAACAATTTTCTTGATTTGTGCCCATCCCAGGGCTCCGGCACACATAACGCAAGGCTCTATGGTAACATACAGGGTACAGTCGGACAGATATTTACCTCCCAAATAATTGGCAGCTGAAGTAATAGCCTGCATTTCGGCATGAGCCGTAACGTCATTCAAAGTCTCGGTGAGATTGTGGGCACGAGCAATTATACTTCCCTGACATACAATGACGGCACCTATGGGAACTTCATCTTTTTCGGCTGCTCGCCGTGCTTCCGCAAGCGCTTGTTTCATATATTTAATATCCTGATTTTCTTCCATTTGTTTATCCTTTCAATAAAATATGAATTTTGAAAGCAAAGGTAAAAAATTTTCTTCCCGTTTCAATTCAGATAGACCGTTTGATAATTTTTGCTCTTGATAATTCTATGAGTTTTAGATTTAACAAAAAAACCGAAATTTTATTCGTCGGAATTTTTGTAATTTTGTAATTTGAAAAACTTACATATGAAAATCATAATTGTCGGCACAGCCTATCCTTACCGAGGCGGGTTGGCTTCGTTCAACGAGCGTTTGGCGCGTGAATACGCCAGAGAAGGTCATGAAGTGGAATTGATCACTTTCACTCTTCAATATCCAAATTTTCTGTTTCCGGGAAAATCGCAATATTCAACGGAAAAACCACCCGAAGACCTTAAAATTATCCGCCGTATCAATTCGATAAATCCATTTAACTGGATAAAGATTGGGAAAGAAATCAAGAAGAAAGCTCCCGATTTGGTCATATTTTGCTACTGGACTTCTTTTATAGCACCCTGTTTTGCAACTATCGCACGATATGCTCGTTCTCCACAAACTAAAATGCTCGGTTTGGTTCACAATATGATTCCTCATGAAGCAACACCACTGGACAAGTGGCTGCCGGGATATTTCGTAAAAAATATGGATGGTTTTCTGGCAATGGCAAATTCAGTGAAAGAAGATATTCAACATTTTGACAAAAAAAATAAACCAAAAATTGTTGTTCCTCATCCTGTTTACGACCATTACGGTGCAATTGTATCGAAAAGCGAAGCAGCATTGAAACTCGGCTTGCCCCCCAAAAAAAGATATGTGTTGTTTTTCGGATTCATTCGCCATTACAAAGGCTTGGATTTACTCCTGGAAGCTTTTTCCGATAAAAGATTGAAAGATATGGAAGTGCAACTGGTTGTTGCCGGAGAATTTTACGAAAATCCCGAGCCTTATTTAAAACAGATTGCACAATTGGGACTGGCCAACAGAGTTGAACTAAGAACCAATTTTATTCCTGAAAATGAAGTTAAATACTATTTCAGTCTTGCCGATTTGGTTGCACAGCCCTATCGTTCAGCCACTCAGAGTGGAGTGAGCCAAATTGCCTATCACTTTGAAAAACCAATGTTGGTTACCAATGTGGGAGGCTTGGCCGAAATTATCCCAAATGGAAAAGTTGGCTATGTAGTAAACGGACAACCCAAAGAAATTGCCGACGCCATAGTTGATTTTTTTCAGAACAACCGGGAAGAAATATTTTTGCCCAACATAAAAACAGAAAAGATGAAATACGGTTGGGATAAAATGACTGCTGCCATCAACAAACTTTTTTTCAAGCTCTGAAAAATTTTTCCCCTGCCCCGACTTTTCATAATTTCAATTAGTAGAACATAGAGAAAAATATAGAGAAATAAATTGCCGATATATGTCTGAACCAATTGTAGAAACGCCTCTAATGAAACAGTATTTCGAGATGAAATCAAAACATCCCGATGCCATTTTATTGTTTCGTTGTGGAGATTTTTACGAAACTTTCTCAACTGATGCTATCGAAGCTTCGGAAATATTGGGAATTACACTCACGCGCCGTGCCAACGGATCGGCAAAAAGCGTAGAATTGGCAGGATTTCCCCATCATGCGTTGGATACTTATCTGCCAAAATTGGTGAGAGCTGGGAAAAGGGTAGCCATTTGCGACCAACTGGAAGATCCCAAACTTGCAAAAAAAATTGTAAAAAGAGGCATCACCGAACTGGTTACGCCAGGTGTTACTTACAACGACACCATCCTCAACCACAAGGAAAACAATTTCTTAGCGAGCGTTTACCTCAACAAAAATCAGGCAGGTGTAGCCTTTCTTGATGTTTCTACCGGAGAATTTCTGTTGGCTGAAGGAACAAACGAATACGTAGATAAATTGCTGAACAGCTTCTCTCCCAAAGAAATTATTTTCGACCGTACCAAAAAGAAAGAATTTGAAAATTTATTTGGAACCAAATTTTATTCCTATCCGCTCGAAGATTGGGTATTTACCCTTGATGCAGCCAAAGACAGGTTGCTGAAGCAGTTTGAAACGAAAAGTTTGAAGGGTTTTGGTGTGGAAGGACTTGCCAACGGAGTGGTTGCAGCCGGCGCCATTCTTTATTACCTCGACCTGACCCATCATCAACAAACGGGACATATTACCCAACTCTCTCGCATTGAAGAAGACCGCTTTGTATGGCTTGACAGATTCACCGTAAGAAACCTTGAACTTTTTGAAGCTATCAACGAAGGAGGAAAAACCTTGCTCGAAGTGCTGGATAAAACCATCAGCCCGATGGGCAGTCGACTGCTGAAACGTTGGATGGCTTTTCCGTTGAAAAATGTAAAATCTATCAACGAAAGGCTGGATGTAGTAGAATATTTTTTCAAACATCCGGAATTGAAAGAAGCTTTGGCTCAGAATATTGCGCTGATTGGCGATTTGGAACGTCTGGTTTCTAAAATTGCTGTGGGCAGAATCAATCCTCGCGAAGTGGTTCAATTGAAAACGGCGCTCAAAGCCATCGAACCAATAAAACAATTGTGTACTCATACAGAAAACATCACTTTGCGCACCATTGCCGACCAGCTGAATGCCTGCTCCATTATTTCCGAAAAAATTGAAAGAGAAATTCAAAACGACCCTCCCATACTCATTAATCGGGGAAATATTATTCAAAAAGGTGTAAATGCCGACCTCGACGAATTGAGAGAACTGGCTTTTTCGGGAAAAGATTTCCTGCAAAAGATTCAGGAACGTGAAAGCCAAGCCACAGGAATTCCAAGTTTAAAAGTTGGATTCAACAATGTTTTTGGCTATTATCTCGAAGTACGAAATACCTACAAGGAAAAAGTTCCAGAAACATGGATTCGCAAACAGACACTGGTAAATGCCGAACGCTACATCACCGAAGAATTAAAAAAATATGAAGAAAAAATACTCGGGGCAGAAGAAAAAATTATTGATATTGAAACCCGTTTGTTCAACGAACTGGTGTTAAGTCTTTCCGAATACATTCCTGCCCTTCAACTCGATTCGAACTTGATAGCCCAGCTGGATGGTCTGCTTTCCTTTGCGAAAGTTTCGGAAGAAAACCGTTATGTTCGCCCCGAAATCAACGATACTGAAGTGCTGGAAATTCATCAGGGCAGACATCCGGTTATCGAAAGACAACTTCCTTTGGGCGAAAGCTATGTGGCCAATGATGTGTATCTCGACAGCTCGAAACAGCAAATCATGATTATTACCGGCCCCAACATGTCAGGCAAATCGGCTTTACTTCGACAAACGGCTTTGATTACTCTTATGGCGCAAATGGGATGCTTCGTGCCGGTAGAAAGCGCCAAGATTGGCGTTGTGGACAAGATTTTTACTCGTGTTGGAGCCAGCGACAACATTTCTTTGGGCGAATCGACTTTTATGGTCGAAATGAGCGAAGCCGCGAGTATTCTCAACAATCTTTCCTCTCGCAGTTTGGTGCTTTTTGATGAGCTGGGAAGAGGAACAAGCACTTACGATGGTATTTCCATTGCTTGGGCAATAGTTGAATATATTCACGAACATCCTGCTCACAAAGCAAAAACGCTTTTTGCTACCCACTATCACGAGCTGAATGAAATGGAAAAATCCTTTTCGCGGGTGAAAAACTACAATGTTTCGGTAAAAGAAGTGGACAACAAGGTGATTTTCCTCCGAAAACTGGTACGGGGTGGAAGTGAACACAGTTTCGGTATTCATGTGGCTAAAATGGCCGGAATGCCCCAAAGTATCGTTAAACGTGCCGAACAAATTCTTAAACAGCTCGAAACGGATAACCGGCAATCCGATATTTCCAAACCGGTAGATAAAATTGCCCAGCACAGGGAAGGTTATCAACTCACTTTTTTCCAACTCGATGACCCTGTACTCGAACAAATTAGAGATGAAATCAAGAATTTGGACATAAACAACTTGACTCCTATCGAAGCCCTTAATAAACTGAACGAAATCAAAAGAATTATTATGGGAAAATAAAATTTATCTGTTCATAACCTTTGATGAATTTTAAAGATAATCATAATTGGTCTTTTAAAAAATTTCATCTTGATTATTGACTTATAATTCTAAATTTACGAGTTTTTAAAAAACAAGTGTTTTTATTTGCTATTTTAAACTTACCTGTTCCAATATATCTACAATGTCTTCACGAGTAATTCTTCTAAAATGTTCTTCAACGGGTGTAATAAAAATACCGCTCATTTCTACGGTAGCCGGACTTACCATCAATTGCCGGCTTTCTTCAGCCGAATATTGCCACGGACGGAATGCTTTTCGCGGAAAAACAAAAACGATCCACTTCTGATTTTCAAACAGGCAAACTACATTCATCATGGGTTCTTCGTTTGCCTGACGATTCATTTTTTTCTGAAAATCTTCATAAAGCCGATTGAATTGGAAAGACAAAACTTGGCTATCATCCGACTCCATACAATAAACCGTGCGTAAATAATTTTTAAAAAAAGATAAACTGTAATGGTTTTCTTTCTCCAATATTTCGGCATACGTGGCTTTTAATCGGCGATAATCATTGACCAGAGGCAAAAAATTTTTCGTACCAGCCTGAAAGTGCAAGTGATCGGGAGCAGAAGCTCCACATTTGGGGCCATTATAAAAAACAACAAACTCATCCATCGATTTTGCCAATTCGAGCATATCGGAGAAAAAAGGTTTTATCTGTTGCGGAATATGTTCTTTTCGTGGGATGGTAAAATGCTCGGGAAAAATAGGGTAGGGGTTTACCAAAATACTATATTCGCCTGCATCAACACCTTTTTGTTGGGGTGGTAAATTTTCTTTACAGAGAAAACATTTTCTTTCTTTTATGGTTTTTTCATCTACTTTTGCTCCCGACGAAACAATTCGAGCAGGATTAAACTGTACCACAATTTCAAAATCACCAAATGAAAATGACTTTATTTCAACATTCTTTAAATCTTCGTAATTTTTCTTTGCCAAATCCCATTCAGAAACTTGCTCTTTGAACAAGTTTTTCACCTTTAAATTCAAATTTCCCATAAAAAATTATTCTGTCTAAAAATTTATTTCCTCAAAAATTGAAATTGGACTTTAAGCTTTTTTTCTGTAACTATTGATAGCCCAAAAATTGAAAAAAATAGCAAAACCGACCAAAGCCATAAATTGATGCCACAAATCCATAAAACTGCTGCCTTTGAGATAAATGGAACGCAGAGCTT
>JAHDRA010000129.1 GCA_018433525.1 Paludibacteraceae bacterium | reverse complement strand
TGTGTCCACTTCACTCGAAAAACTTACGCTCGAAAAGCTGAAATCGCCCAAACTCATTCCGACGAAATACGTCGGAACTCAAACAAGGACGATTTTTAAACGCTTTTCTCACTTGTTTTTCGGCTCACCGGACAAGGTCAACCCCAAGATCTTGACTTATATGTCCTGTTTTACAGATATATAAAACAAATGTCTCAATTTTTGTCATGTACTAAAAAATAAATTATATTCTGATGAAATGAAAAAAGTGATGTACAATTAGATTTTTTTCTCCGGGAAAACAAATACGTTGTGAACTCTTGAAAGTTGCCACTCTTTTTTAAATTTTCCTGAATTTCCGGATTTTCCTGAAATTATTACCGATATTTTAATCATTGAAAAGACTTCCTTTTGTCAAAAAGTTTGTATTTTCTATTAAAAGGATATTATTTTTAATTCTTGAGATAAATTTTGCCGACAATTTTTCAGAATTCGAGTTTTTCTATTTATTTTTGTTGTCTAAATGATACAATAAAATTTTATAGCCATGGAAAAAATTGATGAGTTGGACAGGCAAATTTTGAAGATAATTACGCAAAATGCGCGGTTGCCCTTTCGCGATGTAGCCGTTCAATGTGGAGTTTCACGAGCAGCCATACATCAGCGCGTACAAAGGCTGATAGATATGAATGTCATTACCGGTTCTGGGTATTTTGTCAATCCCAAAAAACTCGGTTATCAAATGTGTGTTTATATCGGGATCACTCTTGAACGCGGCTCCATGTACAAAGAAGTGGTTCAGGAACTGGAAAAAATTCCTGAAATTGTCGAATCGCAGTACACGTTAGGGCCGTACACCATTTTGGTAAAACTGTATGCAAAGAATGATGAACATTTAATGGAATTGCTAAACGGAAAAATTCAAGAAATAAAGGGAGTTGCAACTACCGAAACGCTCACTTCACTCGATCAACGGATTAGACGTACAATTCCTATAGATTGAACGATCGGGGGAAACTGCTTTAAAATCAATCAACCTATTTTTATTTTTGCAGCATGTTTGCTTTTAAGGTGATTCATGCTGCTTTTTATTTTTTTGCCGACATGAAAGTTTTGGTAACAGGAGCAACCGGTTTGTTGGGACATCAGGTAACTATGGAATTGATTCAGCGTGGTTATCAAGTGCAAATTATTGTCCGAAAAACGGATAATATTTTTTTCGATCTGAATGCAGTTAAGGTTTTTATCGGGAATTTTACAGAATACGAGCACTTAAAAGCTGCGGCTTCGGGGTGTGAAGCCGTGATACATATCGCAGCAGTTACCGATGTGCATTTACTGCATTATGAAGATTATCGGAAAATAAATGTCGAAGGTTCGGCACAGGTAATTCGTGTTTGCAGAGATTTGAATATTCGCAATGTGGTGTATATCAGTTCTTCCAATACCATCGGTTTTGGTTCAAAAAGCAAACCTGCCACTGAAGATTTTCCTTTTCAATATCCTTTTACCCGCTCTTTTTACGCCAGAAGTAAAGTTGAAGCTGAAAAGCTATTCCAGCAATTTGCTTCGGAATTTGGTAATCATGTAATCATTATTCATCCCACATTTATGATTGGAGCTTATGATGTAAAGCCGAGTTCAGGAAAATTGCTGCTGATGGGTTATCGAAAGCTACTCTTGTTTATTCCGAAGGGAGGGAAAAATTTTGTTCCGGTTCGCGATGTGGCTAAGGCTGTATGCAATGCTCTCACATTGGGTAAAAATGGGGAACATTATTTGACTGCCGGCGTTAATCTTTCATTCGCAGAATATTATCGTTTGCAGAAAAATATAGCCGGTTACCGCCAGATCATAATAAAAGTCCCTGATTTTTTGTTGAAAGTGTTGGGAAAAGTCGGAGATTTTCTTCGTTTTTTAGGTATCAAAACGGATGTTTGTTCCATGAATCTTTCTCAGTTGATGATTCGGGAGTATTATTGCGGAAAAAAAGCCATAGACGAGCTCAACATGCCTCAGACCGATTTGAAACTTGCTATTGCTGAAGCTGTCGAATGGTTCAAAGAAAGAGGTTGGATACACTGAAAGGAGAGAATTCTCAATTTTTTTGTGGGCGAAAAAGTTTTCTTTTGTCAGTTCTGAAAAACTTCAACCACTTTTCCTAGTTCTGCATAACAAACGTAACCTTTTGTTTGATAACCCATTTGAGCAATTAAATCCATGTATTCTTTCACTTGTGCAAGATGGTATTTACTTTCTTTCTGACCGAATTTGTAATCAATCACAGTAGCTTTTGCTTCTTGAATGATCACTCGATCCGGACGATGCAGACGATTTTCGGGTGAAAGAATGGTTGTTTCGTTCAGTATTCTGCCTTCACCGTTGAACCATTCTTTTGCTTGTGGAAGCGACCAGAATTTTTCCAATCCCTTTTCAACCGTTATTTTTTCTGCTTGGCTAATTTGACCGGAAGATACAAATTCGAGCAACACTTTATCCTGATCTGCTTGGTTGGTAATTTTCCGTAGAATTTCGTGCATGATGATGCCGTAGTTCAGCTGACTGTCGGACAAATCTTTTTCTTCGATGAGATATTGAGTTCCTTGATGCCGAATTTGGAGCTTTTGCGCACTGTTGCACGAAGGATATTGAACAAACTTTTCAGATTTTGTGGATGAAATTATTTCCTTTTGAGGTGCATACGTTGCTTCTCCCCATTCGTAAATTTTATTTTCATCATCCTTTCGCATCGACGAATTTTCTCCAATAGTGCTTTGTTGTGTTTGAACAAATTGCCAAAGTAAGGAAGAAACATTTTTTACAGTTTCAGACGTAGATTTTTTCTTTTTTTCTTCATTTTTTTCTTCATTTTTTTCATCGGGTGCCGGCGCCATGCAAACAAGTTCGTTTTTTGGACGAGTGAATGCAACGTAAGCAAGATTCAGATTATCGATATATAAGTGCATTTGCTCATCGAAATAATTTTGAGTAAAAATGCTCTGTCTCAAATACTGATTGTAGGAAATGGGCAGCAGCGGCAATTCACTGAAAGGCGGAACGTTTGTTTCGCACCACAGCACATTGGTTTTGTGTTTATTGCCTTCCAATGCCCAATCGCATAAAGGAAGAATAACGACCGGAAAATCGAGCCCTTTTGCCTTGTGAATGGTCATAATGTGGATAGCCTCCTGATCGGCCGGCATGGTTACAAATTTATTGCAGCCCGCTTCGTCCCACCAAGAAAGAAAATCGCTAATATCGGGAAAACCTTTGGCTGTAAAATTATATACCAAATCCTGAAAAGCTTGAACAAATGGCGCCTGATTTTCCCATTCACCTATTTTGAAAAGGGAAATAATTTGTTCTACGCGGTCAAAAAGCGAATAATGACGAATTGCCTGTAGTGCTTTTTCTTCTTCGGAATCAAATAGATGGGAGAATTTATTTTCGGTATTTTTCTTTAATGCAGCAATGTCCCGTAAGGCTTCATTCTTTGTTTTTCCCAATTTATTTAACGCATATTCGAGGCTTACGATTGTCAGTTGAATGTCGTCGGAAGGAGATACAAAAAGTTTAAGCAGTCCGACGATGAAACGTACCGAAGATGCTTTCCCTATCAGCAATCCTTCGTTTCCCAATATATCGTAACAATAACCTTCTTTGGCTGAGGGCGAGTTTTTGTAGTTCATTAAACTTTCAATGACAAGGGCTGCGTCTTTTTTATCGCGTACCAATATGGCAATATCGGAAGCTTTGTAACCACGATCCTGAAAATTTTCGAGCATGATTGGCAAGCGGTTCAAACTTTCTTCTTGCCAGTTTTTTTTGTTGTTGGGAATAAATTGGATGCACACATGCCCGGCTCCGGCTTTTTCTGAAACTTTCTGTTCGGTGTCTGTATAGGCATGTTGAATTTTGTTGGATAGTTCGGACACAAATGGATATTTGTCGGCCGGCAAATATTCCTGAATGTTGGCATTCAGCTGTTGTTGCAGAAGCTGAGCAGATTGAGAAAAAAAATTATTGTTAAATTTCACGATATTCCTGTCGCTGCGCCAATTGACGTTGAGTGGCTCCTGGCGAATTTGTTGCGGAGTAAAATCCTTGAAAATTTGTTCGTCCAACAATTTCCAATCGGAATTTCTCCAGCGGTAAATACTTTGCTTCACGTCTCCCACAACCATGTTGAAATTATTTTCTGCCAAACTGTTTCGCACAAGCGGGAGAAAATTTTTCCACTGAAGTACCGATGTGTCCTGAAATTCGTCAATCATAAAATGCTGCAGCTTGTTGCCGATTTTTTCGTAAACGTAAGGCGTATCGCTATTGTCGATAATACGATTGAGCAAAAGATTGGTGTCGGAAATTAAAAATGTGTTTTGTTCGGCAGTCAACTGATTGATTTCCATAGCCAAATCAGAAAGAATTCCCAGTTTGTAAATGTGCTTCAATACTATGTCGACGGAATTGTAGCGGATAAAGGGCTCTTGAAAAATCTCGTTAATTTTCTCAAAACATTTTCCCAATCCGCTTATATAGGCTGAGTTGACTTTATTTTTTACCCAATTGGGTGTGCTTTTATTGGTACAGTTTTCTACATCGTCGGCATATTTTCTGAAAGTTCTGTTGGGAGCGGCTACATTTCCACTGATCAGTTTATCGAATAATTTTGTTTCCTTATAATGAAAATCATCGTGGGTTAGTTCAAAATCGGTCATTATACGAATGCCTTCCTGTGCCAATTTTTTTACTTCCTCTTCAAAATCTGTTTTGATTTTTTTCAGTTTGCCGATATATTTTCCGAGAAAATCGCGATTGTGAAGTTTTTTGCCAATTTCATCCGCTCTGTATTGATAGTTTTCCTTGAAAATTTCAGTACCGAAGTTAATAATATCGTTTTTAAGATTCCATTTCCCATTTTGTTCCATGCTTTCTTCGGCAAAGCTGATCAGCCAATCCAATAACAGTTTATTTTCATTTTTTGATAGGTTGAAAAACAGATTGTCAACAGCTTGCGAAAGCACCGCGTCGTTTTCCATTTCGAGGTTGTAGGCTCCATTGATACCCATCTCACGTGCAAAACTGCGAATAACCTGCTGAAAGAAACTGTCAATTGTGCTGACAGCAAATGAAGAGTAATCGTACAACAGACTTACGAGTATTTGTTTGGCTTTGAGATTGACCTCTGCTTCATTGCGACCGTATTCTTCCATTAAACTTTTTCGGTAATTGCTGGGTTGCCCTTGTGCCAGCGCAAAAAGTTCCTTCAGAATACGTGATTTCATTTCTTCGGTAGCTTTGTTGGTAAAGGTTACCGCAAGAATATGGCGATGAAGATTTTCACCTTGATGGCGGAAAAGCAAATGAATGTAATCTTTTGTGAGTCGGAAAGTTTTTCCCGACCCAGCAGAAGCCCGATAAACATTCAACATAAAAAATTTTTTTACAGGGTGATGAAAATAAACGATTTTTACTTGAAATTGATTTTTTTGACTTTGTAACCCATTTTTTGGAGTATTTCTGCAATTTTCACACGGAAATCGCCTTGTATGAGTACCATTCCGTGTTCTGCCGTGCCTCCTGCGCTGCATGAAACTTTTAGCGTTTTTGCAAGCTCCTTCAGTTCCTTTTCGTTTCCCTCAAATTCGGAAACAATAGTAACCGGCTTTCCGTTGCGTTTTTCCATTTGTACTCGTAAAGGTTCGGTTTGCACTTTTTTCTCCGGCAGTTCATTTTCTGTCGGTTCACTATTATCTTGTGGCAAACTGTCTTTCAGTTGATTGAGTTTTTCTTTCCAGTCCATGAGGTAACTATAAATAAGCGGCAAGTTAATAATTTTTTTGTAGAAAGAGCAATAGAAAAATGAAATGAAGAAAATATTCTTTCAGCTTTTCGCACATCTTCTTCAAATTCAAGGTAGAAGCCAACAAAAAAGCATTCATTTAATGCTGTCTTTTTATAGGAAAAAATTCTATTTCATTCGGAAATCTTTTGACGCATGTCCGATGAATTTTAGAAAGCCTGCTCTTGCGAGGTACTCGATCATCATGCATATCGGTACACTCGAAGCTCTGTTATCCGAATAATAGGGCTCCAAATTTTTATCAAAATAACTGCGATTAATTTTTTTAATCCGCAGATTCTTTTCGTAGTTTATGTCAGTAAAGTTTTTCTACCGGGGACCAAATAAATTCCGTTATTTTTTGCAATTTTTCTGTAGTTTTTTTGGTATTTTATAGCTTAACTTTACTTTGGGAAGCAAAACTTGCAGGTATCCCATTTTTTTTTAATATCTTTGCATATTGAAAATACTCTCACTATAAAGGGAAAAAATGAAAGAAGTTACAAAAGTATTGTATATTTCCCAGGAAATTTTTCCTTATCTGCCTGCATCGGAAATGGCAAATATGGGAAGATATCTTCCTCAGGCAGTACAGGAAAAAGGATTGGAAGTACGAATTTTCATGCCCAAATTCGGATCTATTAATGAACGAAGAAATCAACTTCACGAAGTAATCAGACTTTCAGGAATGAATATCATTATTGATGATACCGACCATCCGCTGATCATCAAGGTAGCCTCTATTCCTGCTGCCCGAATGCAGGTATATTTTATCGACAATGAAGATTATTTTCAGCGGAAAAATACGGTGGCCAATCAAAATAACGAAGAGTATGATGATAATGACGAGCGGGCTATATTTTTTGCGCGCGGCGTGATGGAAACGGTAAAAAAACTGCGCTGGTCGCCCGATGTAATCCATTGTCAGGGTTGGATAACGGCTTTGGTGCCTTTGTATGTAAAAAAAATTTATAACGACGATCCGTTTTTCAAGCATTCAAGAGTGGTTTATTCCATTTTCGATGACGAATTTAAAAAGCCCCTTAACGATCGCTTAATGGACAAGATTTTAATGGATGGCATTCAGAAGAAACATTTGGCTTCTATAAAAAATCCACCTGTCGATTACCATTCACTTCTTAAACTTGCTGTCGATTATTCCGATGGCTTTATCCAAGCCAGTCCCAAAGTCAATGAATCGGTGTTGAAGTATGTTGCCGACAAAAAGATTAAGTTTTTGCCTTATCAGCCGGCCGAAGATTATTCCGATCAATATATTGATTTTTACAATCAGCTTTTCTAAAGTTTACATATCGATAATCATATATTCAATATGCATTTCAACAAATTTTTCCTGTTTCTTTTTACACTGGCTTTTGTTTCGTGTACGGATGGATTGACCGACATAGGCGTCAGCATACTGCCTTCACAGGATATTATCAGTGTTAACGCCGATGCATTTGATTTGAACACCGAAAATGTTTTTGTTGATTTTATTTACACGCGTCAGGATTCTTTCTTGTTGGGAAATTTTTACGACCATAAATACGGTTCTACCCGCGCAGATATTCTGGCACAAGTAAACTGCCCTGTCGATTTTACTTTTCCCGATAATGCTGTTCCCGATTCGGCTGTAATAGCTTTGCGTTATCTCACCTGGTTTGGAGATAAATATTCTCCAATGGAAATCAAAATTTATCAAATGAATAAGGCTACTTTTTCCTATTCGGAGCATTAT
>JAHDRA010000122.1 GCA_018433525.1 Paludibacteraceae bacterium | reverse complement strand
GCTAACGGCTGAGTGTAGCAGCAGTAAGGGATTGCGGGCTACTGTCCTGTCTGCCGACACTGAAGTTTGAGCGGGGCAAAATGTTCCAATTACCACCAAAACCCTTATTGCTGCTACACTTTGTTAGGCAACGTAATTCATTGTCTATCTGTATTTTGAGTTTAGATTTACTTTGAATAATTTCTTTCCTGCAAGCTGTTCTCCGTCGGTTCCGTAAATCGGGCTGTATTTACCTGCTGGCAAATCTTTGAAAGTATAGGCATTGCAGGCTCTTGCAACATCAACGTACTTTGTTGCTGCTGTGTTTATAGCCGAGGCAGCAATATCAGCTAACGCACCCCAATCGCCACCAACACCTGTAGATACAGAAGCATCATAAGTTACATCACCCGTTCTTGTATAAACCACCTCATTTGTTTTGGTTGATTTGATAATATACTCAACTTGTACGTACACTTTTGCTGCAAGTCCTGATTTGTCCCATTTATGGATTATTGTAAATACAGCAAGGTCAGCACCAAATACTTCCCCAAACTTAGTCAGAGATGAATTTAAAAAAAGTTCAGCATCATACGCACTTTCTTTTTTTAGAATTTCCATTGAAAGAAAAGTAGGAATAACGTAAAAACCTGCGTTAGCGATTGGAATATTTAAAGTTGAATGAAAATACTCCTTTGCTTCAACATTTGTACTCCTATTTATTGGAGGCATAAGTAAAACAGTTAATGGTTTCTCATCATACATTCCTTTATAGGCAACAGATTTTGCAATTGGGGCAGTTGTTGTACAACTTGACAAAAATGCAACTGCAACTACGATTATTATTAGGATATTTTTCATTCTTCAATTATTTTTAAGATTCTGTCAATAAATATTTTTGATTCAGGATATAAAGCAACCTCCTTTAACAACATTGCTTTTCCTTCTTCTGTTCTATTAGCTTGAAGAAGTACAAAACCATAATCAGCATAGACTCCAGGAGGTACAACACCCCTAGAACCTTTCTGCTTTTCGATAATTTGCTGATAGGTTTCAATTAATTGCTGAGTAGATTTTTCATCACTGTTTTTTAAATAGTTGTAACTAGTGATTTCATATTTACCCCAAGTATATAGTGGTTTCTGAGTTGTGCACGATGCCAACATTAAAACAGTTAAAGAAATGAATAGTATTTTTTTCATGGCAGCATTATTTTTTTAGTTTCTTGTGCTGAAACAAAAATTTGTTTCTTGAAAATTACATTATTGTTGTAGGTCACTGTAACCATATGCGTCCCCGTGGATATAGCATAAACTTTGCCTTTAGGACGGTCTGCGTGGTCTTTGTTAACTTCTGCTTTAAAAGTAGTTTTGTCATCAATATTAACATCGACACCACCAGAATAATTACTTGGTTTTCCAATGAATTCAATGAATGCCTCATTTTCTAAACCTGTCGACAATGTTTTTACTCCTGTGCAACCAGTTAGAACTATCAAACCAATTGCTATTACAAAAAGTATCTTTTTCATTATTTAATCTCCTTTATATAATAGTTATTTAAATTATGTTTGTCAATGCTACCTTCGGAAAATGAAACCATAGAGAATTCACTCTGTGGGTTTTCTCCCCCTGTAAAATCAATTTTAATCTTTCCAACTGATTTACCAGGCAATTCCATCATCATACCTGTTTGAGGATTTTTCACATTTTTGCCTTTCTCAATAACTTCATAGATGTCTCCAACCTTCAATCCTTGACTTTTCCCTCCTGATATTAAGATACCATCTTCATCATAAGAGAGAAAGTATGATTTCCAAGGTCTATCCATACAGTTATTAATAATGTTTTCAACCAATTTTGAAATTGCTGCTGAAATTGCTTTATCACTCAAAGTAGCATCATAATCAGTACGTTCACCTAATCCCATAACTGTTTTGTTTGTTGTTTCAGCTTCTCCCTTAGCTTCTTCAGAATAGATAATCTGACCAGTAGAAACATCAACTAAACGAATACTCACGCCAGCTTGTACAGTTTGAGTTTTACTCCTCGAAAATGCGTTAACATCACCAACGTTTTTTCTCCCAAATTCAGTTACAGAACCAATAATTAAGTAGTCTGCCCCAACTTTTTGTAAGCCTTCATTCCCAGCGAGTTTTAATTCCTCCATTATTTTATCCATATCCTGACGTTCCAACAAAATAAATTTGTTTGTTGAAGCCAATTTTGTAGACAAAATATCAACAGCCTGTTTACCTATTGGGTCGTTGTCTTTGTCATAAAACACACCTTTTGCATACTGTGTCTCATTAGAAAAGCGAGCAATAGCAACTTTACGTTTCAAAGTCTGCTCCTCTTTCTTTATTTCTTGAATTTGTGGCTCGACTTTTACCACTTTTTGCTGTGTCGTACAGCTAAATGCAATTGAAACAATCGCAATTCCCATAAATGTTTTCTTCATTTGTTTTTAATTTAAAGTTTATACTACGGTTTTCTTGTTCTTTCTTATGTTGCCTAACGGACGGCAATATGGCATGAAGCGGATTGCTAGTGATACCTTATCAAGCCGAGATGATGCCCAAACGGGCTAACACCGCCCAAATTAAGCACTTCACCGCTTTTTGCTATATTGCGTGTTAGCATTTCGGTGGTTATTGTCATACTGTTTTTGTTTTCATTTCAAATTTACATATTCCGCCCGATAAATATAAATGATTCCACAATCCTTTGTAAACTGGAAT
>JAHDRA010000001.1 GCA_018433525.1 Paludibacteraceae bacterium | reverse complement strand
TCTACCATAATTTCGCTGCAATGCAGCTTTCTCTTAAGTCCCATCGGGACGATATTATGGTAGTCAATAAGTTACAAATATCATTAGAGCTCCGTAGGAGCGACACTATTTGCTCCTTTATTTTTATCGGACAACATTAATAATTTTAAAAATTCTTATGATGAATGGAGCCCGCTTTAATTTATATTGGAAAGCAGATGTTTTTCAAGATGTGATTGGTAATTTCTATCAGAAAGGAACCTCGCCATTATTATTATTATTATTTTTCAGCAAATTATCCAGTGCAGGAGAGCCAGAAGTATTTTCATAAAAATTACCCTCAGGCACATTCATTTTGGAAGAAATAACCTGATAGTTTTCGTTGAAAATATCATCGGAGTCGATGTCATCAAGATTTAAAAACTTGGCAAATTCTTTTTTGAATTTTAAATGGATGGTATCGGTAGCACCGTTTCGGTGTTTTGCGACAATAATTTCGGCTATGCCAATCATGGAATTGCCATCTTTGTCTGTAGTCAAGTTGTAGTATTCGGGACGATGAATAAAGCAAACTACGTCGGCATCCTGTTCTATGGCACCTGATTCACGCAAATCGGACAATTGCGGACGCTTGCCATCAACCCCGCTTCTGCCTTCCACACTTCGATTCAGCTGCGAAAGCGCTATAATGGGAATATCCAATTCTTTGGCAAGGCTTTTCAACGAGCGGGAAATGGTGCTTACTTCCTGTTCGCGGCTTGAAAATCGCATTTCACTGGCATTCATCAATTGCAGATAATCGATAAAAATACACTGTACTTTGTGCTCCTTGACCAACCTTCGTGCCTTGCTCCTCAATTCGGAAATCGAAAGACTTGGCGTATCGTCAATAAAAACAGGTGCATCAATCAAATCTTTTATGTTTTTATCGAGTTTATCCCATTCATAAGGGCTCAAATCGCCATTTTTTATTTTTACACCATCAATTTCGCAAACATTCATTATCAAACGGTTTGCTAATTGTACACTGGACATTTCGAGCGAAAAAACGCCAACCGGAACATTGTAGTCAACTGCCATATTTTTAGCCATAGACAGAACAAAAGCAGTTTTACCCATTGCAGGACGGGCAGCAATAATAATTAAATCGGACTTTTGCCAGCCGGAAGTAATTTTATCCAAACTGTGAAAACCACTTGGTACACCACTTGTTCCCTGTTTATTGGCAGCAGCTTGTATGCGCTGAATGGCTTCATCAATCACCGGTTTGATCTGAATAACCTCCTTTTCGAGATTACGCTGCGCAATTTCAAACAACATTTCTTCCGACTCTTCTATCAAATCATCCACATCGGTTTTGTCGTCGAAAGCTTTGGTCTGAATTTCACTGGAAATACGAATAAGTTCCCGAGCTAAGAATTTCTGCAGGATAATATGCGCATGATATTCCAAATGTGCAGCCGAAGAAACTTTTGCAGTCAACAAGGTAATATAATATGGGCCTCCAATTTCTTCGAGCGTACCATCCCGACGCAACTGCTCCGTTACAGTGTGCATGTCGATAGGTTCCTGATGCAAAGCCAGCGTCATAATGGCTTCATAAATTTTCTGATGGGCGAGTTTGTAAAAACACGCCGGTTTTAAAATTTCCGAAACCAGAAAATAGGCATCTTTTTCTATCATAATCGCTCCCAAAACAGCCTCTTCCAGCTCAAGCGCCTGAGGTGGAAGTTTTCCCATTTCATTTGGAGCAATCACTGTGGGTGCACTATTTTGTTTTTTGTTGTATGTTTTTTTTTCGGCCATTGGTATTTTCTATATGTTTATGTAAAGTTTGAATTAACTTTTCAAAAGTACAATTATTTTCCAAATTTGAGAGAATTTTTTGTCAACAGCTGTTGATAAGTTTTATAGGAAAACACCAAATAATCCTGAAAAATATGACCTTAAGCTGTAAATATTTTTATCGTTTTATCTGTTTTTTCCATAAAAAGTTCAAACACCAAAGATTTGACAGGCCTCACAGTGTGAGAATTGAAAATTATCATGTAACTTTGCATGAAAATTGAAATTACTTCGTACACATGAATATAGAACTTAGCGATCAGGAACAATACAGAAGACAAAGTCTCACGGAATTACGAAATTTAGGCATAGAGCCTTATCCTGCTGCACTTTATCCAACCAATGCTTTTTCTACAGATATAAAATCGAATTTTGACGAAAACAATCCCCAGCGCATGGAAGTTTGCGTAGCCGGTAGAATCATGAGTCGGCGCATCATGGGAAAAGCTTCGTTTGTAGAACTGCAGGATGCAAAAGGACGTATTCAGATTTATATTACACGGGATGATATCAATACCGAAGCACAACCCGAAATGTACAACACAGTTTTCAAAAAACTGTTGGATATTGGCGACTTTATCGGTATCAAAGGTTATGTTTTCCGTACCCAAACAGGTGAAATCAGTGTCCACGCAAAAGAATTGACGGTACTTTCCAAATCACTTCGTCCACTGCCTATAGTAAAATACAAGGATGGTGTAGCCTACGATGCTTTTGACGATCCCGAACAGCGCTACAGGCAGCGTTATGTAGATTTAGTAGTGAATGAAGGCGTGAAAGATATTTTTCTTAAACGAACAAAAGTTTACCAATCCATGCGCGAATTTTTCAATACTCGCGGTTACGTGGAAGTGGAAACTCCAATTTTGCAACCTATCCCCGGTGGCGCTGCTGCTCGACCTTTCATCACCCACCACAATGCTTTGGACATGCCGCTGTATCTGAGAATTGCGGATGAACTTTATTTGAAAAGATTAATTGTGGGCGGTTTTGAAGGTGTTTATGAATTTTCTAAAAATTTCAGAAACGAAGGTATGGATCGTACCCACAATCCGGAATTTACTGCTATGGAAATTTATGTGGCATATAAGGATTATTTTTGGATGATGGACTTTACGGAACAAATGATTGAAAAAATTTGTCTGGATGTAAATGGAACGACCGAAGTTCAGGTGGGTGATAAAACAATAAGCCTGAAAACGCCTTACAAGCGTATTTCCATGATTGATGCCATTAAGGAAAATACAGGTATCGATATTGAAGGAATGGATGAAAATGATTTGAGAAAAGTATGTGAAGATTTGCAAATAGATGTGGACGAAACGATGGGAAAAGGAAAGCTTATCGACAAACTTTTTGGAGAAAAATGCGAAGCCAATTATGTTCAACCAACTTTTATTACGGATTATCCTCTGGAAATGAGCCCGTTGTGTAAACGTCATCGCAATAATCCCGAACTTACGGAACGTTTTGAATTGTTGGTGAACGGAAAAGAACTGGCCAACGCCTATTCCGAACTCAACGATCCGATTGACCAGTTGGAAAGATTTCAGGAACAGCTTCGACTAAGTGAGAAAGGAGATGACGAAGCCATGTTTATTGACATGGATTTTGTCCGCGCATTGGAATATGGAATGCCTCCTACTTCAGGAATGGGTATTGGTATGGACAGACTGGTGATGCTGCTTACCGGTCAGCAAGCCATTCAGGAAGTTTTGCTTTTTCCGCTGATGAAACCTGAAAAAGTTCAAAAAGTCGATACCAAAGAAAAATTCATGGAATTGGATATTCCTGAGGCATGGGCTGAAGTACTTCAAAAAATGGGAATAAAACAGGTTGACCAATTGAAAGATTTGAATCCCAATAAATTGCATCAGGACATTTGCGGATTCAACAAAAAAAATAAACTTGCATTGACCAATCCTTCCAAAGAAGAAGTCAGCCAATGGATTGATAATGCAGCGAAAAAATAATCATTACGAATCGTTTTACAGTCTGATATTGTTATCTTTAGTTTACTTGTATTTTAGAGTTTAATTCTTTGTATTGAGTTGGTTTTTAAATTAAAAAAAATTAATGTTGTCCGATAAAAATAAAGGAGCAAATAGTGTCGCTCCTACTGAGCTCTAATGATATTTGTAACTTATTGACTACCATAATATCGTCCCGATGGGACTTAAGAGAAAGCTGCATTGCAGCGAAATTATGGTAGAAAAATTCAACCCATAAAATCTAAGACCCATTAGGGGCGATATTATAGTAAGACATTTTCTATAATGGTTTTCACTAATTTTTATAAATGTTTACCGGACAACAATGAAAAAATCTTTTTTATGATGCTCAAATCTTATGTTTGAAATTGTTTTTGAACTTTCTTCTTTGGCCGATACTGCGGTTTTTTATGGAATAAACAATTCCAATATGCAGTTGATAAAAAATTTACATCCCAATTTACGGATTGTGGCGAGAGGAAATGCTATTAAAATAATTGGAAATCAGCAGGATGCGGACAAACTAATTGTTAATTTGCAGAAGCTTGAAAAATTCAGCATCGACAACAATCAACTTACTGAAAAAAATATCATCGAATTAATAAAGGGTGAAAATCCGAAGGATATTTCGTTTCAAAACCTGATTATGCACGGTGTTGGAGGAAAATCAATTTTTGCACGCACCAAAAATCAGCAACGTCTAGTAGAAGAATTTGAAAAAAATGATTTGCTCTTTGCCATCGGGCCTGCCGGTTCGGGAAAAACCTATACGGCAATTGCTTTGGCCGTTCGGGCATTGAAAAACAAACAAATCAAAAAAATTATATTGAGTCGGCCGGCTGTAGAGGCCGGCGAAAAGTTGGGTTTTCTTCCGGGCGATATGAAAGAGAAAATCGACCCCTATCTGCAACCGCTTTACGATGCTTTGCAGGATATGATTACCCCGCTCAAGCTGAAAGAGTACATGGAAAACGGTACCATACAAATTGCACCGCTTGCTTTCATGCGTGGACGAACCCTGAGCGATGCCGTCGTAATTCTCGACGAAGCCCAAAATTCTACCATCATGCAGATAAAAATGTTTCTCACCCGCATGGGACTGAATACCAAAATGATAGTTACCGGCGATATTACCCAGATTGATTTGCCTCGCGACCAGAAATCGGGTTTGATTGATGCACTGAATTTGCTTGGCAACATCAAAGGCATTGCCCGCATCGATTTTGATGTCAACGATATTGTTCGACATCGGCTGGTTCAGCAAATTGTTCAGGCTTACGACAATCGGGCAATGAACGAAAGACAAAAAAATACTAAAGAATAAATAACCGAACGAATCATTTGTGATTTTTTCCTTTTTTTCTTTAAAACTATATCAACCCTCAAAACTAAAAATTATGAATACCCTTGTTCGCACCGATTTTCATTTCGAAGGACAGACCAATGTTTATCATGGTAAAGTTCGCGATGTTTACTTTATACAGGATGACCTGCTGGTAATGGTTGCTACCGATCGTATTTCGGCTTTCGACGTTATTTTGCCTAAAGGAATTCCGTATAAGGGACAAATTTTGAATCAGATTGCAGCCAAGTTTCTCGACCTCACAGCCGACATTGTTTCCAATTGGAAACTCGCCTGCCCTGATCCAATGGTAACCGTTGGATTAAAATGTGAAGGTTTTCCCATCGAAATGATTGTGAGAGGTTATTTGTGCGGCAGCGCTTGGCGTGCTTATAAAAATGGCGTTCGAGAAATTTGCGGAGTTAAACTTCCTGAAAACATGCGCGAAAATCAGCGTTTTGAAACACCTATTATTACGCCCACTACAAAAGCCGAATTGGGAACGCACGACGAAGATATTTCCAGACAGGAAATTCTCGCAAAAGGTTTGTTGACTCCCGAAGAATACGATTTGTTGGAAAAATATGCACTGGCACTTTTTGAACGTGGCACCCAAGTGGCTGCGGAAAGAGGATTGATTTTGGTAGATACCAAGTACGAATTTGGAAAAAGAAACGGAAACATTTATCTGATTGATGAAATTCATACACCCGATTCTTCCCGATATTTCTATGCAGAAGGTTATGAGGAACGTTTTGAAAAGGGTGAGCCACAAAAACAGCTTTCGAAGGAATTTGTTCGTGAATGGTTGATGGAAAAGGGTTTTCAGGGAAAAGAAGGACAGAAAGTTCCTGAAATGACTGATGAAATTGTCAACAGTATCAGTGAAAGATATATCGAACTCTATGAACAAATTACGGGTGAGCCTTTCCAGAAAACCGATACACGAAATCTTGCCGAACGCATCGAAAGCAATGTAGTGAAATATCTGCAAAGCTTAAAAAAATAAACCTACGCATCGGTAGGCCGATAATAAAGAATCCACTCTTTAACTGAAACCTTTCGGGCTTTAAAGAGTGGATTTTTTATTGGAAATTTCCATTTATCCTTGTTTTTCACCGGTTATCCGTTCGAGCCATTTCAACATGGCCAGCATGGTGAACATGGAAATCAGGCAAGCCCCGACAAAAACGCTCCAAGTCATCCAAATCGGAATGTTTTTGTACATCAGTGCACCAAGAAAAAGCAACTGATTTCCCAGTGCCGTAGCAGCCAACCAACCACCTTGCATGATTCCCTGATATTTTTGTGGTGCCACTTTTGAAACAAAGGAAATTCCCAGCGGACTGATAAACAGCTCGGCAACCGTTAAAATGAAATACGTTCCCAACAGCAGTAATGGCGTTACGCGTTCAGCATCGGGCAACCCTCCTCTTAAGGTAATTTCTTCTTTCGAAGGCAAGCCCAGCGAACCCAGCGTCATCACCACATAAGCCAAAGCAGCTATTCCCATACCAATCGCAATTTTTCGTGGCGTTGAAGGTTCTTTTCCCTTGCTGCGCAAGTAACCAAACAAAGCCATAACCAACGGGGTGAGAAATACCACAAAAAACGGGTTGATGGATTGAAAAATTTCTGCTCCCTGCAGCGTAGTAAATCCAAGATTCACGGAAACTTTGCTCAGGTTGGTATAATCTTTGGCAAAAAAAGTCAGGGTCAAGCCGTTTTGGTGGAAAGAGAACCAAAAGAAAATTACCACTGCAAATACTGCCAACAAGGCATACAAACGTTGTTTGATTTCTTTGGCATCCATTTCTTTACCGTTTTGGTCCAAAGTTACTGTTGCGGTTGAAGATAAATTACGGGGTTGAGGAAAGGATTTTTTGTTTGTTACAAAAATTATCAACGAAACAAACATGGCGCCAATGGCAACCATAAAAGCATAATGAAAACCGGTGGTAAACAAATTCAGATACTGATCTGCAAAAGAAGTCATATTTGAACCTGTGTAACCGGCATTAACAGCCAATTCATGCATCCGTTGAGCTGCTTCGGGCGTAATGATGCCATTCAACTGGTCATGACACAAAGCAGGAAGATCAGGATTATAAGCAAAGCCATGAGAGTGCAACCACCAGTTTCTCACGCCAATAGCAGCAAAAGGAGCAAATATGGCTCCCACATTAATGAACATGTAAAACAGTGAAAAACCCGAATCACGCATTTTTTCGTACTTCGGATTATCATACATTTGCCCTACCAATGCCTGCAAATTCCCTTTAAAAAATCCATTCCCTAAAGCAATGGTCAACAATCCGAAACAGGTTAATCCGAGAAAAAACCCGTATCTGTTTTGTGGAACAGGAGTGGGTGTAGGAAGCGCTACTAAGAAGTAACCAATCGACATTAATATTAGCCCCCACAAGATGGTTCTTTTATAATTTCTTGTTTTATCGGCTATCAATCCTCCAACAAATGCCAAAATATAAATTGAAAAATAAAAAACAGAATAAATTAACCCTGCTTTTGTTTCATCTAATCCGTATTTTGCCATCAAAAACAACGACAAAATGGCCATCATGGTATAAAATCCAAAACGCTCCCCCATATTGGCAAGCGAAGCAGCTATAAGTCCTTTGGGATGATTTTTAAACATAAACTTGATCTCATTTTAGTGAAACTATCAGAAGAATAATTTATAAAAATGCAAAAATGAAAAATTTATTTATTTCAATCCATATCCTGACCAAAAAAATTAAATTGTTTTAACTAATTATTTCATCTGACAACAATTCAATCAAAATTAAGAATGGCTTGACAAAAACGACAGAATTTGTTGAAACATTTCTTCATCCGTACCACTGACAACCAACGTTGCCTTACGATAAAAAGGTTCCCGTTCCGACAGGTTTTGTCGAATAAAATCCAATAATTCTTTACCTTCTCGCTGAGCCAGCAAGGGACGTTTATTCTTGTGTGAAAGTTCGAGCCGTTCCTGTAATTGTTCAGGGCTTAAACATAAATAAACGGTTAAGCCATAAGCATTCATTCGTTCCATGTTATCGTAAAAGCAGGGCGCTCCACCACCGGTTGCAACCACCACATTTTGTTCGGTGGATATTTTATCTAAACATTCTCTCTCCAATCTCCGAAATTCTTTTTCTCCTTTTTCAGAGAAAATTTGCGAAACGGACTGTTGCAATTTTTCTTCAATCACATAATCCATGTCCAAAAACTTATAACCCAATCGGGTAGCCAGTTGCTGACCGATAGTTGTCTTTCCGGCTCCCATATAGCCAATTAAAAATATTCGACTTTCTTTATTAGATTGCATTTTTATACTTTTCTTTTATCGCTTTTGTCCGCAAAGTTAAATGTTTACCCTCAATGAACCTAAAATTGTGCATTTATTCTGCAATTAGCGCTAAAAAATTGCTAAATCAATTAAATAAAAAACCCTGCAAGAAAATATATCTTCACAGGGTTAAATATTTAAAATGAAAAACAATTAATCATTCTTCCACAACTGCAGCAGGTTTTATGGGCGTTTTTAATTTAAAAGTAGTAACGTTGCTCCCATAAACATCATCAAACTGAGCGTCGGAAACCAATGAAAATTGAAGTATTTCATCATTGGTTGCGCTTTTAGCAGCAAAATGAAACGGAAAATAGACGGCATTGAACCCACTCAGAAAAACAAATTTTCCCTGCCCGTAATCGGAATTGGTGTGTGAAAAAACGGAGTCGAGGCTTGCTACCGGAGGAAATAAAAAATCACCGGCACTGTCAACGGTTTTTGTCAAACGAAATGAAACCAGATTATTTGTATAGGCGTTTAATCCGAGTTGAAAAAAGACAGTATCACCTACCTGAATACTATCCAAAAGATAAACCCCAGATTCATCACTAGTTTTAATGTTTAACGTATCGCCATGTTGGGTGTAGGGATAAGCTAAAAATTGAATAGCAGGAGTGTAATTGGAATCGCCATCAATATTGCACCCGGTTAATAAAACAACCGCCATGAACGATAGAAGAACAAACTGTTTTTTCATAATATTTTGAAATTTGAAGTGAATGAAAGGAAGCAACAAAAAACATACCCATCAACTTGTAACATCAAATCCAACTTTGTCGGGGTGACAAGACTCGAACCTGCGACCTCTACGTCCCGAACGTAGCGCGCTACCAACTGCGCCACACCCCGCCTTGATTATTCGGCTGCAAATTTACATCATTTTTTGATATTTCGAGCATGAAAATAAGCTAAAATTATTGACCAGTGGTTGTTCACATTATTTTAACCATCATTTATATATTTGTATATTAGCTATTTAACAATTTTTTGAAACTATAAATTAGGAGAATAAGCGTTGAAATTACTACCTTTGTGAAAAATAATTAAATTCATGTTTACAGAGGCTATTCAAAATTATCTGCAACGACACGACTACAAAAGTTTTTATCCCAAAGCCGTATTTTTCGATATGGATGGAGTGCTGATCGACTCCATGAAGAACCATTCCAGAGCATGGATGCAAGCCATGAAAGAATCAAACCTGCCTTTTACCGAAGAAGATGCCTACATGCACGAAGGTTGTATTGGTGCTACCACTATCAACGATACTTTTATGAAGCATCTGAACAGGGAAGCTACTGAAGAAGAACAAAAACAAATTTATTCAGCAAAATCAAGAATCTTTGAATCGCTTGAGCCCATCGAAAAAATGCCTTTTGCTTATGAATTGCTCAAAAAGTTGAAATCGGAAGAAATGAAAATTTATGTTGTTACCGGCTCGGGACAACCCAAATTAATCGACAGTCTGAATACGCTTTTCCCCGAAATTTTCACAAAAGAAACCATGATAACGGGTTTCGACGTAAAAGAAGGCAAACCATCACCCGAACCCTATTTATTGGCGCTGAAAAGATCCGGATTTCAACCCTGGGAAACGATAGTTGTTGAAAATGCACCAATGGGAATTTTATCCGCTTCAAAAGCCGGCTTGTTTACTTTAGTTGTCAATACAGGCCCGTTTGACGATGATTTCCTTTATAGCTATGGAGCTGATTTGGTACTCGACAGCATGGAACATTTGTACAATGAATGGGACAATTTCCGTAAATCGTGGATTTGAAATGAAAAAGACAGGTTTGGAACTTTTCCTTTCTCCCGTTTTTCTTTCCCTGATTTTATTCTTTTCTTCAACCGTTATTTTTGCCGGAGAAACTGATTCTGCTTCCTTTCATCCCCAAATAGAAGGAACGATCAGGGCGAAGTACGAATACAACACCAGTTTGAACGCTTCCCGTTTTCAGGTACGTAACGCTCGTTTTAGCGTCAACGGAAATTTTAATTCCCTCGTTTCCTACAAAACGGAAATTGATCTTTCCGACGAAGGTCAAACCAAAATGCTGGATGCCTATATTCGTCTGCAACCTCAAAAATGGTTCACTTTCACCATCGGACAGCAAAAAATTCCTTTCAGCACCGATAATCTTCGTCCTCCTCATTTGCTGTATTTTGCCAATCGATCGTTTATAGGGAAACAACTCACCGCACTTAGAGATGTGGGCACTACATTAAGTTTTGTAAATAATAAAACTTTACCTTTTGAATTTATAACCGGTTTGTATAATGGCGAGGGTCTTTATAATCAGAAAATTTGGCAAACTTCATTCAGTTATGCTTTTAGATTGGTTTTACATCCTTTCGAAAATCTACATTTTTCATTAAATCATAATTCTATTCGTCCTGAAGAAATGCGGATGAATCTATATGATTTGGGAGGTATTTTACAGCTCAAAAATTGGCATCTCGAAACCGAATTGTTCTATAAAACCTATCAACAGAATTTTTTCCCTACCACCAAAGGTTTTTTTGTTTTTTCGAGTTATGATATATATCTACATAATAAAGAAAGTATTAAAATTATTCGTCCACTTATACGATACGACAGTATGACGGACAATAACAAAGGTTACAAATCGGAAAACGGAAGTTATGAATCAGACGACATGGCAAGATCAAGAATTACAGGCGGAATAACTTTGTGTCTTGACAAACCTTTTTTAAATGATATTCGATTAAACTATGAACAGTATTTTTATAAAAAAGGCATTCAAAACAATGACAATAAATTTGTGGTAGAATTTGTACTTCGTTTTTAATAAAAAAGCATTAAATTTGCAATAAGTTTTTTATTTTCTCCAAAAAAACAAAAATCAGGAAGAAAATCAATTATGCAAGTAATAAAATATCCGGCCAGAGAATTTTGGTCAACCCTTCTCTCCCGCCCCGCCATTGATAGAAAAAGCCTATTTGAAAAAGTTGGAAGCATTGTTTCAGAGGTGAAGCAAAACGGAGATAAAGCAGTCAAAAAATATACCTTACAGTTCGACAAAGTTAGCATTGAAGAACTTGAAGTGAGCCAAGAAGAAATTGAAGAAGCATCCTTGCAGATTCCAAACCAGTTAAAGGAAGCCATAGAAATGTGCAGACGAAATATTTGGAAATTTCATTCTGCACAACAACACGATTTACCGGAAATTCAGACTACACCGGGAGTGGTTTGCTGGCAAAAAGCCATGCCCATAGAAAAAGTGGGGTTATACGTTCCCGGAGGAACGGCTCCTTTGTTTTCGACCGTTTTAATGTTGGGCGTTCCCGCACAAATTGCCGAATGCAAGGAAATTGTTCTTTGTACACCTCCCGATAAAGAAGGTAAAATTCATCCGGCTGTACTTTATGCTGCAAAAGTTGCAGGCATACACAGAATTTTCAAAATTGGAGGAATACAAGCAATTGCAGCTATGGCTTACGGAACAGAAACTGTACCGAAAGTGTATAAAATTTTTGGACCGGGAAACCAGTATGTAACTGCTGCCAAACAATTGATTGCGTTGGATGGTATTGCAATTGACCTTCCGGCAGGTCCATCGGAAGTTATGGTGATAGCAGACGAAAGCGCACGACCCTGTTTTCTGGCTGCCGATTTGCTTTCACAAGCCGAACACAGTGTCGACACCCAATCAATTCTCATTACTGTTAGCGAAAATCTTGTAGAACCGGTTCTTTTGGAAATTGAGGAACAGCTCAACCGCATTCCAAAAAAAGAAATCGCTCTCAAAGCTTTGGAAAATGGTAAAATAATTGTGCTGCAATCGTTGGAAGAAGCAGTAGCAATGGCGAACGAATATGCACCCGAACATCTGATTATCTCCACTCGTTACAGTTTGGGAGTTGCATCCAATATCAGCAATGCTGGCTCGGTATTTCTCGGACACTATACGCCCGAAAGTGCCGGAGATTATGCTTCGGGTACCAATCACACCCTGCCCACCAACGGTTATGCAAAAGCCTACAGTGGAGTTAATTTGGACAGTTTTATGCGGAAAGTTACTTTTCAGCAAATTTCTCGCGAAGGACTTTCCAATTTGAGTAATGCCATTATTTTGATGGCCGAAAATGAAGGTCTTTATGCCCACAGTAACGCCGTTAAAGTGCGATTGGATAAAGAAGAATCAGAGGAAAAACCCGAAAACCGGCTTTGTTAATACATGCATTACACTTTTCTTCGTTTGAACAACAAATTTAGAATCAAAAAAATCACATGATAAAATTAGATTAGAATGAAAATAAATGAATTAGTAAGAGAGAACATTCGTAATATGCAGCCATATTCGTGTGCTCGCAGCGAATTTAAGGGCGAAGCTTCCGTGTATCTTGATGCCAACGAAAATCCGTATAATTCACCTTTCAATCGCTATCCTGACCCGCTGCAGACTGAGCTGAAAAAAGAAATTTCAAAAATTAAGAAAGTTCCCGTTGAAAATATTTTCTTGGGTAATGGCAGCGATGAAGCAATTGATCTCTTGTACAGAGCTTTTTGTGAACCCAAAATTCACAATGTGGTTGCCATTGAACCCAGCTATGGTATGTACAGGGTTTGTGCTGAAATAAATAATGTTGAATACAGACCGGTCTTGCTTGATGAAAATTTTGATGTGGAAGCTTATAAATTAATGGATGCCAGCAATGACAAAACAAAAATTATATGGCTATGTTCACCCAACAATCCTACCGGCAACAGTTTGAATTTTTCGGAAATCAACAAACTTCTTTCATGGTTCAGAGGAATTGTGGTAATCGACGAGGCTTATATAGATTTTTCTACAAAAAAAAGTTTACTGAATTACCTGACTCTTTTCCCGCAATTGATAGTATTGCAAACCATGTCCAAAGCGTGGGGAAATGCAGGAATACGTTTGGGAATGGCTTTTGCCGATCCGGAAATAATCGGGATACTGAATAAAATCAAGTATCCTTACAACATCAATTATCTTACCCAGCAACATGCTTTACAAGCGTTGCAAAATCCTATGCAGGTAGAAAAATGGGTAGCATTAATTTTGGAGGAAAAAGAAAAACTGATAAAAGAACTTCAGAAATTAAAATTGGTAGAAAAAATTTATCCTTCTGATGCAAACTTTATTTTGGTAAAAGTTGAAAATGCCAATGCAATTTATCGATTTCTCATTCAAAACGGGATTGTCGTACGCAACAGAAGTAATATGCCTTTGTGTAACAACTGCATACGCATTACTGTAGGAACCCCAGAAGAAAACAAAGCATTAATCGATACACTGAAAAAATTTCACGTGTAAAATTTTACTCTCCATTACGAAAAAAGCGCTTGAAAGGAATCCTTTCAGGCGCTTTTTTGTAGCGGGAACGAGAGTTGAACTCGTGACCTCCGGGTTATGAATCCGACGCTCTAACCAACTGAGCTATCCCGCCTTTTTGTTTTTGCGGTGCAAAGATAGCTTTTTTTAATAATTCCGACAACCCTTTGCAATAAAAATCTATTTTTTCAATCTTATAATTCGGTAGCCGGTTCACCCTTTAACATTACTAAACAAGCTATTTTAACAATGAAACTCAAGCAAAAATATTGTTCCCGAACCATGATACAGTTATTCCAAGTTATACATTCTATTTATCTCATTATCAGCAATAAATAGATAAGCATAGAAAACTATTTTGCAAATTTCGGGTTGAAATAAAAAAAGAATTGATATTCAATCAATGCGGTTTTTTCGTGGGTATTGATTTATTGTAACCAGCAGATGATTAAATTTCCCATTGTTCACAAGCATCAATGAGTTCATCAAACGATTTTACGGAAGTTTGTTTTTTTATTTCATTGATTTGATTTTCCATAGCCATTTCATAAGTTTCTTCCTCCACATCACGAATAATTCCCATAGCTATGGGCATTTCTGGACCTTCCATCAATGCCAGTTTGGTATGTAAAAAAGTATCTTTGCACTTGGCATCATGAACCAGAATATCCTTATCTGTAATTCCATTTTCACCAATCGTTACGACTTTTAGTTCTGATTTTTCCAAAATCAATCCTTTATCTTTATTTTTTCCGAAAATCATGGGCTTACCATGTTCCAACACGACAATTCTATCATCTCTGGTTTCTTTTTCGGCCAACCATCCATGCGCACCATCATTGAAAATCACGCAATTTACCAAACATTCTACTACAGAAGTTCCTTTATGAAGGGCAGCAGCCTTCATGACCATTTGAGAAGTTTTCAAATCGACATCCAATAATCTTCCAAAAAATGTTCCACCGGCTCCAAAAGTCAGTTCAGCCGTACGAAAAGGTCGCTCAACTGTGCCATAAGGAGAAGATTTGGTAACAAAACCTTTTTTGGTAGTAGGAGAATATTGTCCTTTGGTAAGGCCGTAAATCTGATTATTAAAAAGTAGAACATTAATGTCCACATTTCTCCTTACGCTATGAATAAAATGATTTCCTCCAATAGCCAAGCAATCACCATCACCGGTAACTTGCCAAACCGTAAGCGCAGGATTGGCAACTTTAACACCGGTTGCTACACAAGCGCCTCTTCCGTGAATGGTATGAAATCCATAAGTATTGGTGTAATAAGGGAGACGGGAAGAACAACCAATTCCCGAAATAATGACCGTTTCGTGTGGTGAAACACCCAACTCTGCCATTGTCTTGACCAGAGCATTGAAAATGGCATAATCTCCACAACCGGGACACCAGCGAGGTTGCTGGTCTGTTTTAAAGTCGGCAGGCATATATTTTGTCTCTTCCATAATTTCTATGATTTTTTTGGATGCATGAAATAATTATAGCAGCGAAATGAAATGATTTTCCAATTCTTCCGTTTTAAAAGGCTGGCCTTGTATTTTGTTGAATTGGGTAAAGGTTTTTCCGGGAATTTTGGATCGCAGATACGAAGCAAATTGACCGGTATTCAGTTCGCAAACAACTATTTTTTCGTATTTTC
This sequence comes from Paludibacteraceae bacterium, assembly GCA_018433525.1. Taxonomy (GTDB): domain Bacteria; phylum Bacteroidota; class Bacteroidia; order Bacteroidales; family Paludibacteraceae; genus MVYY01. The sequence goes on along the minus strand of JAHDRA010000001.1, from coordinate 39,702 downwards.
CAATAACATTTTCAGTATTGGCGGGCAGCGGGAAAAGATAAGTAAAATGAGCCAACGCTATTTTATATCCTTTGTTGTTCAAGTTGTCCACAGCACTTTTCAAATGTCCGTAAGTTCCACCCCAACCAACTACCAACAAATCGGCATCTGTATTTCCTTCGATTTCGAGTTCTGGAATTACATTTACGATATTGTCAACCTTCTGTTTTCTGGTTAAAACCATTTTTTCATGATTTTCGGGATCGGTTGAAAGATTTCCGGTTGTATAATCTTTTTCCAAACCTCCGTTGCAATGTTGAAAACCTTTCATTCCCGGAATACTCCAATAACGAATCTTGGTATCTTCGTTTCGAGTGGTAACCTTGTAGTTTTCCATATTCGATGGAACAAAATGAGGATGAATTTCTGGTAAGTCGGCAAGTTTTGGCAAGCGCCAAAGAGAACTTCCATTTCCAATAAAAGCATCCGTCAGCAGAATAACGGGCGTCATATTTTCCAATGCAATTTTGCTGGCCATAAAAGCATAATGAAAGCACGAGTCGGGAGTTGGAGCTGCCAAAACAGCAAGCGGACTTTCTCCACTGCGTCCATATAATGCCTGCAACAAATCACCCTGTTCGGTTTTAGTAGGCATACCTGTTGATGGACCACTGCGCATGACATCTACAATTACCAAAGGCAGTTCAGCCATTACAGCCAAACCAATTCCTTCTGTTTTCAACGACATGCCCGGCCCGGAAGTACTTGTTGCAGCCAAGCAGCCAGCAAAAGAAGCCCCTATTGCCATTGTAATGCCTGCAATTTCATCTTCGGCTTGTACGGTTTTAACACCAATACCTTTTTGCAAAGCCAATTCTTGCATTATGTCTGTGGCCGGTGTAATGGGATAACTTCCCAAAAAAAGCTGAAGTCCGGCTTTTTCGGCTGCAGCAATCAATCCCCAAGCCGTAGCTTTGTTGCCGTTAATACTTGTGTATTTGCCCTTTGGCATTTCGTGCGATTTTTCTATCACAAAATTGGATACGGTCAGATGAAGATTTTCGCCATAATTGTATCCATCTGTAAGAGCCTTAATATTTGCTTGAAGAATTTGCGTTTTTTTTCTGAATTTATTTTCCAGAAAATGAATAGCTTTATCCAGCGGTCGGTTGAAAAGCCAGCAAACCAGCCCTAAAGCAAGCATGTTCTTGCTGCGCAATACGGTTTTGTTATCAAAACCAAAGTCTTCGAGACTGCTTTTGGTAAGTGTTGTCAGTGGAACAGGAATAAGCTGAATGGTGTCTGAAAGAGAAAGCTCTTCAAAAGGATTATCAGTGGAAAAATTGGCTTTTTTTAGATCAGATGGCTGAAAAGAATCCAAATCAAAAATAACAATGCTGCCTTTTTTGAGATTTTTTGCGTTCACTTTCAGCGCAGCCGGATTAAGTGTCACCAAGACGTCTATTTCGTCTCCCGGAGTGTAAATTTTGTTGGCCCCAACATGAACCTGAAATCCGGAAACTCCACCCAGAGTGCCTTGAGGAGCTCTAATTTCGGAAGGAAAATCAGTAAAGGTAGATATTTCGTTTCCCAATTCTGCCGAAAGTTGAGCAAACAAATTTCCTGTCAACTGCATGCCATCACCCGAATCGCCTGAAAATCGTATAACGATATTGTCCAATTGAATGGTTTGTGCTTTATTCATTTTTGAAAATAGTGAATGAATTAAATAATATCTTACAAAAACTTTTTTAACTATGTGTATTTAAAAATCGGCATTTTTTGGCGTGCGTGGAAATGGAATCACATCACGAATATTGGACATGCCGGTTACAAAAAGAAGAAATCTTTCAAATCCCAATCCAAATCCCGAATGCGGCGCATTGCCAAATTGACGTGTTTCGAGATACCACCAAATATCTTTATCGGGAACTTCCATTTCCTTTGCTCTGGCTTTGAGTTTTTCATAATCGTCTTCCCGTTGCGATCCACCAATGATTTCACCAATTTTCGGGAATAAAACATCCATAGCGCGAACGGTTTTTCCATCGTCGTTCAGCTTCATGTAAAATGCTTTGATATTTTTTGGATAATCGGTGAGAATAACCGGTTTTTTGAAATGTTTTTCAACGAGATATCTTTCGTGTTCCGATTGTAAATCAATTCCCCAACCTACCGGAAATTCAAATTTTTGTCCTTTTGCCATGGCGTCTTCCAGAATTTTTATTCCTTCAGAGTAAGTTAGCCGAACAAAATCATTTTCTATGACAAATTTCAGACGGTCAATCAATTCGGGATCATAACGATTGTTGAGAAATTCCAAATCATCACTACACTTTTCCAACACCCAACGCACACAGTATTTTACAAAGTCTTCAGCCAATTGCATGTTTTCTTCCAGTTCATTGAATGCCACTTCTGGTTCGATCATCCAAAATTCGGACAAATGTCGGGGAGTATTGGAATTTTCGGCGCGGAAAGTGGGGCCAAAGGTATAAATGGCTCCCAAAGCCAAAGCCCCCAATTCGCCTTCCAACTGACCGGAAACTGTCAACCCGGTTTGTTTGCCAAAAAAGTCATTGCTGTAATCGATACATCCGTTTTCAGCTTTTGGCAGATCGGAAAGATTTAATGTGGTAACCTGAAACAATTGTCCTGCACCTTCACAATCAGAACCTGTAATAATAGGTGTATGAAAATAGAAGAATCCTCTTTCATGGAAAAAAGTATGAATGGCCATAGCCATGTGATGCCGAATCCGGAAAACTGCTCCAAAAGTATTGGTTCGTGGGCGCAAATGTGCAATTTCGCGAAGAAATTCCATTGTGTGTTCCTTTTTCTGCAAAGGATAGGTTTCAGGATCGGCTGTTCCATAAATTACGATATCTTCTGCCTGTATCTCAACGCTTTGTCCTTTTCCCAGCGATTGGGCCAATTTCCCGGTTACACCTATACAGGCACCGGTGGTGATCGGTTTTAAAAAATCGATTCCCAATTTATTGTTGTCTGCTACAATTTGGATATTGTGTACGGTAGAACCGTCGTTTAATTCAATAAAGCTTACATTTTTATTTCCTCTTCGGGTGCGTACCCATCCTTTAACGCAAATATCTTCACCGAAGTCGATTTTTTTTAAAGCATCAACAATTTTTGTTCTTTTCATAAGTTCGATATTTTTATTTTCCTCTGAAATTTTTTGTTAACATCGGAGAAATCAATTCTTTGTCCCTTCTTTTACCCTTTAACTTTTTTACAAAGATGCAAAATTACAAATTTCAAACGAAAAACCAGCCTTGTCGACATAAAAAAAGCGTCTGAAATACTATGATCAGGCGCTTTTTAAATTATATTATTCAAAAAATCAACGTTTTACGGGCTCTATATTTCCCATTTTACTCATGGCACAACGGAAACCTATATCGTTGGAACATTGATCTTGATCAAGATAACGACGAGTGGAAGGATTTAACCAGTATATTCGGTCTTTCCACGAACCACCTTTGTAAACTCTAGTTTTGTCGGAAATTTGAGGAGCCAAAACATCTGTAGGATCAATTTTTTTCATATTGGTAATGGCTGCAATATCGGAAGAATCAGCATAAAGCTGAAAATCGGTCGAAATTTTTGAAGTAAGATCTCCATCCTTATAATTACGCACATCATCTCCTTCCAGCACCGTAGTGGCAATTCTACCCAAAGAGTCGATTTTAAAAATTTTATTGCCCACTTCATCTTCTTTTTCAACAATAGGCGTCAAATACATATTTCCTCTAAAAGAATTGTATTCGGCAACATCTTCAAAACTGGTAGCGCGGTAAACATCAAGAACCCATTCGTTTACATTGCCGGCCATGTTGTAAAGTCCAAAATCGTTGGGATAATATGAATTGACGGGAGCCGTGATGGTAGCTCTATCGTTCAGGCTACCTGCCGTTCCCATCATATCGCCACGTCCACGAACAAAATTAGCCATCATTTGACCCAATTGTTTGCGAGATGGATTACGTACCTGGTGCCCATTCCATGGGTAAATTTTTCCTTCAGGAATAAATCCATCTTTGCCGGCTTTCAACCCATAGGCAGCATATTCCCATTCGGCTTCAGTTGGAAGTCGAAAATCGGAAACCAGTAAAATACCGTCCGACATATCCACTTTTCTGATTTCGCCGGTCAGGTCTTTTTTTGGATTTTTCCCAACCGGAGGTTGATAGCTTGCTTGTTTAAGATATTTTTGCGTATTAAAAACAAAATTGTTAATAATGTTATCAAAATTAGTCTCATTTTTTAATGAGGCAAAATCGGGTGGTGCTATTATACCTGCTTTAACCAATGCCAATTCGTTTACCCGATCGGTACGCCAACTGCAATAATCCATTGCCTGTTCCCAAGTAACGCCCACAATGGGATATTGATCGAAAGCAGGATGTGTAAAATAATGTTCAATGTAAGGTTCATTGTAAGCCAACTCTTCCCGCCATACTTTGCCATTTGGATAGGTTTTTTCCACCAATTTTGGAGCTGTTTTTCCAAAAACGAGATTCATCCAGTGAGTGTATTCTCGCCAATCGACATTTCTGATTTCGTATTGATCCATGTAGAATGAACTCACGGTAATTCGCCTTCTTCGGCTGTTTCGAGGAGCATTCACCACTTCTCCCTTTTCGCCTATTGTGAATGAGCCTCCTTCTATTTCTACCATACCTGGAGGTACATTGGTTTTAAAATCTTTTCTGACAGCAAATCCGGCTCCCTTTTCATCATTGTATTTCCAACCCGTTACGCGTGAGTATCCTTCTTTGTTTGATTGACCCGCACAACCTAAAAACAGAAGAGCTAAACAGAATGTCGAAACTTTAATTAAGACTTTTACTCTCATGGTTTTTTTTGAATAATTGTTTTTTGAACTATGTTTAACAGAATAAACGATTTATAAATTTATAAATTTTGTCGTAATATTAATTTGTTTTGAAAACTTCTATGTTCTTATCTGAATCTATAAAACAAATTATTTGCAAATATAGTACTTTTTAAATAATACTTTCGTTATGAAGTTCCAAAAAAATATTTTTCCTGAAGTTATTTGTCTCGATTCTTTTGTTATTAACTGTTTTTTTAGAAAAAACGTATAATTTTCATTTAGTTTTTTCTTTTTTTAAAGATAAATCAAAAGTTCGTCAGCTAAATTTCTTATTTTTGCAATTTGTAGTTGATTCCGAATCCACAATTTTTAAAATTCATGTTTTTAAATTTAAACGGCCGTTTGGTTGATGTTTCTTCTCCTGTTGTAATGGGGATTGTGAATGTTACTCCCGATTCATTCTATACGGGTAGTAGATTTTTGAGCGAGAAATCTATATTAACTTCAGTTGATAATATTTTAAGTAACGGAGGTACTATCGTAGATGTAGGAGCATACTCAAGTCGTCCATCTGCTGAGTCGGTTTCGGTAGAAGAAGAATTGAAACGGCTGTCGAGAGCATTAGAAATCATATTGAAACAATTTCCAAATGTTATTTTATCGGTTGATACTTTTCGATCAAAAGTGGCCAGATATGTAATTGAAAATTTTCATATTGCCATGATCAACGATATAGGCGGTGGTACACTTGACGAATTGATGTTTGAAACAGTAGCCGACTTGAGAGTTGCTTATGTTTTAATGCACATGCGGGGTACTCCGCAAACAATGCAAACATTAACGCATTATGAAAATAATGTTGTTTCTGAAGTTTTTTCGTTTTTACAGAAAGGTCTGGCTCAGCTTCATCTATTGGGTGTGAAAGATGTGATAGTTGATCCGGGTTTTGGTTTTGCCAAAACTTTGGAACAAAATTATGAATTGTTGCATAAACTGCATTATTTAAAAGAGTTGAACGCCCCGATATTAGTTGGTTTGTCAAGAAAATCAATGATTTACAATTTACTTCGACTTTCACCCGAAGAGGCTTTAACCGGAACAATTGCAGCCAATATGCTATCTTTGATAGGCGGAGCCTCTATTTTGAGAGTTCATGATGTTAAAGAAGCTTTACAAACTATACGGATATTTGAGCAGTATCAAAACTTTTCGACTTTTATAAATGATTAAAAAAAGAATTTATGTTTTTTCAGATTGAATTTAAAGATATTGTCGATATTTTTCTTGTTGCTTTTTTGCTTTATGAAATTTACAAATTATTGAGAAATTCAGGGGCTATAAATATTTTTATCGGCATATTGACATTTATTGTTTGTTGGTTTTTTGTGTCGTATGTTTTTAAAATGCAGTTGCTTGGTGAAATTATGGATACGGTAGTAAATGTTGGAGCATTTGCTTTGATTGTCCTTTTTCAAGATGAAATCCGACGTTTTTTTACTCAAATTGGCACTAAAAGAGAAAACAGATTTTTATCGAAAATGAAAAAAATTTTTGGAGAATCAGAATACGATAAAAAGGAAACAGATTTTGACTTGTTGCAGGTTGTATTGGCTTGTCGCAATATGTCGAGAACAAATACCGGATGTTTGATTGTTATTACAAGGAGGAATGCTTTGGAATTTTATGTTCAGTCGGGTGAATTGATTGAAGCAAAAATCAATTCAAGATTAATAGAAAGCATTTTTTTTAAAAATAGTCCGCTTCACGATGGGGCGTTGATAATTTCCCGGCACACCATAAAAGCTGCCGGCTGCATTCTTCCGGTTTCTCAAAACCAATCGATACCAAAAAGGTTAGGGTTGAGACATAGAGCGGCGCTGGGCATTACCGAACATACTGATGCCGTAGCTATTGTAGTTTCCGAAGAAACAGGTCATATATCTTGGGCGGTCAATGGAAATTTGACTCACAACGTTAAACCCGAAGAGTTGGAATATTTTTTAAATACCCAACTTCAGGGAAGCAACAAAGTGGAGGAAGAAAAAATAAAATAAACCGATACTTTTTCCTTAGATTTTTTTAGAAAAAGTATCGGTAAATTATTTAATCAAATATCATGTTTTCAGGCCTTTCCTGCACTTCCTAGTACATTCACCGTTTTGTGCATGTACAATTTTTTCAATTCATCGCGTGCAGGTCCCAGATATTTTCTTGGGTCAAATTCTGCCGGCTTGGTAGCAAAAACTTCACGAACAGCTGCTGTCATGGCCAGACGACCATCAGAATCAATATTGATTTTGCACACTGCAGAAGTAGCTGCTCTACGCAACTGATCTTCGGGAACACCAATGGCGTCTTTCAATGCGCCACCATATTTGTTGATTTTTTCCACATATTCGTGAGGTACGGAGGATGCGCCGTGTAAAACGATGGGGAAACCCGGAATTCGTTTTTCTATCTCTTCCAATATATCAAAGCGCAATGGAGGTGGAATCAAAATTCCGTTTTCATCGCGTGTACACTGTTCGGGTTTAAATTTGGTAGCCCCATGTGAGGTCCCTATGGAAATAGCCAGTGAATCTACATTGGTGCGGGTTACAAAATCAACTACCTGATCCGGGTCGGTGTAGGTATGGTGCTCGGCAACAACATCATCTTCAATACCGGCTAAAACACCCAATTCTCCTTCAACAGTTACATCAAACTGATGGGCATATTCCACAACTTTTTTAGTTAAAGCAATATTTTCTTCGTAAGGGAGATGAGAACCATCTATCATTACCGAAGAAAAACCTGATTCAATACAGCTTTTGCAGAGTTCAAAAGTATCTCCGTGATCCAAATGCAGCACAATGGGAATATTGTAACCCAGCTCTTTGGCATATTCAACAGCTCCTTGTGCCATATAGCGCAATAATGTTTGGTTGGCATATTTGCGTGCACCGCTCGACACCTGCAAAATTACCGGCGATTTTGTCTCTACACAAGCAGAAATGATAGCCTGCAGCTGTTCCATGTTGTTGAAATTAAATGCCGGGATAGCGTATTTTCCTTCAATTGCTTTTTTAAATAACTCTCTTGAATTGACTAATCCAAGTTCAGTGTAATGTACCATATTTTTTGAATTTTAAATAATTAAATAATCAAACTTTGCAAAATTACGAATTTTTCCTGACAAATGAAAAGAAAAATCTTCACTTTGTTTTTTCATTCCAATCAATTTTCTATCAACTAAAACAGAATTTTCTTGCCAATTGTTTGAAATAGTAAAATAATTTTTCTTAAAAATTTTATTAATCAACCTCTTAATTTAATTTTGCACATTATCAAACATTTTAAATTTAAAGATTATGAAACTTTGGAAAGAGTTTAAAGAATTTGCCATGCGTGGCAGCGTAATAGATTTGGCAATTGGTGTAATTATTGGAAGTGCTTTTGGAAAAATTGTTTCTTCTCTTGTTGCTGATGTTATCATGCCACCAATTGGGTTGCTCATCAGTGGTATTAATTTTACGGATTTGAAATTGGTTTTAAAACCGGCTGAGATGGTAAACGATGTTCAAACTCCTGCCGTAACATTAAATTATGGGAATTTTCTGCAAGTTGCTTTTGATTTCCTGATTGTGGCTTTTGTGATTTTTCTTTTGATAAAAGGTATCAACAATTTCTTGAAAAAGAAAGAAGAAAAACCTGTCCCTGAAGCAACAGCACAACCGAGTAAAGAAGAAATTTTGCTGACCGAAATTCGAGATATTTTAAAAGAGAAATAAAAAACAAACAAAAGAGATGCTTGGTTTATGTTGCATAACAAACCTCAGAACAGAGACAAAAACACAATTTCAATTCCTTTTGGTGCGATTAAAAGTTTCTCCGCAGTTGTGGAGTTCCGCATAAGGAAGTAAGGACTGCAACCAGATGGAATAGATGTCAATCTTTTCGGAACGCAATGATTTGCGCAATGCGCCTGTCCATATCATGAGCAAACCAATGGAATTGTGTTTGTTCGGGTTCCATGCTTCGGCAAAGAAGGTGTTGCGTTCGAAATTACGATCGAATTCGTCATTCATTTTCTCCTGAATATCTTTGAGTAATAATTGAAAAAGTTGGTTAATTGTTTGCATTTTAAAAATTTATATTGTATGTTTGCTTTCGGTTGAGGGGAACATCACCCCCCGACCCCGACCTTGGGATTAGCTGTAAAAGTTAATCCCATTGTATTTTTAACATACCGGACAATATTTCCTCCCTGAGATATTGTTTATCAAAAAATATCCCGGAAGATGACAAAAAATTGTGCAAACATTTATATTATTTATTTTCAGATATTTAATGATGAAAATTTGCCACAAACCCCACACAAGAAAAATGGGCGTTCGTTGGCTAAAATCTTTTAAACTCGCTCCTTCGTCGCTCAAACAGAAAAGATTTTTTTAACGCCAACTTCTTTTTAGCTACGCTGACCGTTGGTTCGGCTCACCGGCTCAGGTCGCTTGTTTGCTTCAAACACCGTTTTGTCGGATTTGCAATATGACAGGATATTGCCGGTGGAGGCATAAAATCAGCGGAAAAAATCAGCGTAAATCAGCATGAGAAAAACCTCTCTCGCCGATGATTGCTGATAAATATCGCAGATAAACGCAGAAAATCAATAAAAATCACCGGAAGTCTGCGTGAGAAAATAAATGTGGGTTTATTCAAACCTTATTTACCACCACTTTAATAACACAACAAATCCACCACCCAAATTGAATTTTATGAGCTTATTAAAAATTAAAAAATCCGGAGATTTTATTTTTACCTGCTACGCAGGCAGGAAGATATGACAAATAGAAAATGTTCAACTAAAAAATGTTTGTCCTTTTCTTCGTCTGTTTTAAAAATTTAACGTTATATTTGTTATCTTTTTAGCAATACCTCAATTTCATAAAAACAACTGCAACATTAAATAAAAGCAATAAACACAAAAATTTTATGACTCATCAAAACGGACTTGACGTAAAAACGCTCGAAAACTGGTTGTGGGAAGCCGCCTGCAAAATTCGCGGACCCATTGATGCCCCCAAATACAAAGATTACATTTTACCGCTCATTTTCCTCAAACGACTTTCCGACGTATTCGAAGACGAAATCAATCGTCTTTCGCAAAATTACGGTTCCAGAGAAATAGTGGAGCAATTTCTATCCAACGACCATAATCTTGTGCGTTTTTATCTGCCGCCCGAAACCCGTTGGGAAGCCATAGCTAAACATACTACAGGCGTGGGCGAGTATTTGACCAATGCGGTGAGAAAAATTGCCAGAGAAAATCCCAAACTTCAAAGCGTCATCGACATTGTGGATTTTAATGCTACAGCCGGCGGACAAAGAATTATCAGCGACGAAGTTTTGAAAGACCTTATCAACGTGCTTGGAAAATATCGATTGGGATTGGACGATGTGGAACCCGACATTTTGGGACGGGCTTACGAATATTTGCTCAGAAAATTTGCCGAAGGTTCGGGACAAAGTGCCGGCGAGTTTTATACACCCAGCGAAGTAGCCGTTTTGATGTCGTATATTCTCGATCCGAAACCCGGGGACGAAATTTATGATCCCTGCTGCGGTTCAGGCGGCTTGCTCATCAAAGCTTTTTTGCGAAGCAAGGAAAAATTCGACGATAATCCCTCCTTCGAACCGGTACGATTTTACGGGCAGGAAATTCTGCATGCTACGTATGCGATGGCAAAAATGAATGCTTTTATTCACGATATGGAAGCCGAAATAGCACTGGGCGACACCATGAACCGTCCGGCTTTTTTAACGTCGGCAGGTGCCCTGCGGAAATTCGACCTGGTTACGGCCAATCCCATGTGGAACCAGGATTTTTCTCAAACGGTTTATGAAAATGATCCCTACAACCGTTTCGTCTTTGGTTTTCCGCCTTCCAACAGTGCCGACTGGGGCTGGGTTCAGCACATGTTTGCTTCGCTGAACGACGCCGGGAAAATGGCTGTGGTGCTCGATACGGGCGCTGTTTCAAGAGGAAGTGGCAATGCCGGCAGCAATCGCGAACGCGATATCCGCAAGGAATTTGTCGAAAGAGATCTGGTGGAAGCAGTCATCCTGTTACCTGAAAATCTTTTCTACAACACTACAGCACCGGGAATTATTCTGGTAATCAACAAAGCCAAACCAGCCGACCGAAAGGAACATTTGTTGCTCATCAATGCGGCTCATCTGTTCGAAAAAGGCCGACCGAAAAACTATCTGCCTGACGAAAGCATCAGCCGCATTGCCGATATTTACCTTCAATGGAAAGAAGAGGAAGGCATCAGCAAAATTATCACCAACCAAGAAGCAGCCCGAAACGACTACAACCTGAGCCCCAGCCGATACGTGGCACAAAACGGCGAGGACGATACCCTGCCACCCGAAGATGCGGTGATTCAGTTGCGAGAAGCGGAAGAAGAACGACAAAAAGCAGATGAAAAACTGAAAGCAATTTTACAAGAAATGGGATTATGGAAAAATTAAAAAATCAAATGAAAATTAGTTCTTCTCCGGGAAAGAAATAGATAATTCAATATATTGATTATAAGGGTTCATAGAGGAGAAAATAAAGATAATTGAAAGAAAGAATGACATACAATCCAAATAACCATCATCGCCGTTCCATACGATTGCATGGATACGATTATTCGCAACCAGGTATTTATTTTATTACCCTTTGCACATATAATCGTGAATGTTTATTTGGGGAAATTTTAAATGGTGAAATGCGATTAAATGAATTTGGAAAAATTGCAAACCAATGTTGGTTGGAAATACCCAATCATTTTCCACAAACCCAATTGGATGAATATATCATTATGCCAGATCATATTCATGGGATAATCGTATTGAATGATTTCGTAGGGGTTCAAAATGTTGGGACGAAAAATGTTGGGACGAAAATTGTAGGGGCGAAAAATTTTTCGCCCCTACCAATGCCAACGCCCGAACCAACGCGCGAACAAAATATCACGCCATTTCGTTCGCCATCAAAAACCATTGGTTCCATTATTCGTGGATTTAAAATTGGCGTTACCAAATGGTTCCGTCAAAATACGGATATTTACGTTGTTTGGCAACGAAATTTTTACGAACACATTATTCGAAATGAGGATGAATTAAATCGAATAAGGCAATATATAATCGATAATCCTAAAAAATGGAAAACAGATGAAAATTAGATTTGATAGGGCGAAAAAGAAAAAGTCTCCGGCAACGTTTAGATAATGTTAGGGCGAAAAATTTTTCGCCCCGACTATAAAAATTAAACAATGATTCTATGATTATGAACTCAATAAACGACGAAATATTACTGCCACAGGGCTACAAAATGACCGAACTCGGACCACTGCCAGAAGAATGGGAAGTGGTAAAACTGGGAGAAGTTTGTAAAGTGGATTGGGGAAATACCTCGTTAACTAAAAAATTATATACAGCAAATGGTTATCCAGCATTCAGTGCCGCAGGAAATGATGGTTTTTTAGATTTCTATGAACACGACGGTGAAGCTGTGATATTATCAGCTATTGGAGCAAGATCTGGAAAATGTTTTTATGCTTCTGGTAAATGGACAGCCATTAAAAATACTATTGTAATAAAGAGTAATAATGAAACAAAAATTAATCTGTTATTTTTATATTTTTTTGTAAACAATGAAAATTACTGGCATAAATCCGGCAGTGGACAACCATTCATAAGCATAGGTGTAGCTCAAAAACAAAAACTCCCTCTCCCTCCACTTCCCGAGCAGCAGAAGATGGCAGCGGTGCTTTCTGCGGTGCAGGAGGCAAAGGAGAAGACCCATGTGGTGATAGACGCCACAAAAGCCCTTAAAAAATCGATGATGAAACACCTGTTCACCTACGGACCCGTGTCGCCGGAAGAAGCCGCAAACGTTCCGCTCAAGGAAACAGAAATCGGGAAAGTGCCGGAAGATTGGGAGGTGGTGAGACTAGGAGATATTGCCGAAACATACAGTGGAGGAACTCCAAGACGAGACCATAAAGAATATTTTGAGGGTAAAATTGGATGGTTAAAATCGGGAGAATTAAACGATAATTATATTTATTCAACTCAAGAACTTATATCAGAAGAAGGATTAAGAAAATCTTCTGCTCAATATGTTGAAAGCAATACGCTTTTGATTGCATTGTACGGTGCTACTGCAGGAAAAGTCGGATTAGCAAAAAGAAAATTTACAATTAATCAAGCAATATGTGCAGTAAGGCCTAATAATAAATTCTGGACAGAATTTTATTTTTATTATTTTCAAACAATTAGAGATAAACTTTTATCAATGAGATTTGGATGTGCTCAACCAAATTTGAATCAGCAGATAGTTAAGAATACTATTCTCCCTCTTCCCCCTCTTCATGTTCAGCAAAAAATTGCTTCGATTCTTTCTGCCATTGATGAAAAAATTCAGGCAGAAGAGGCAAAGGAAAAAGCACTGGAAGATTTGTTTCGCTCATTGCTGAGCAATTTGATGAGCGGGAAAATAAGGGTGAAGGATCTGGGGATTGGTAATTGTTGATTAGTGATTGGTGATTGGTGATTGGTGATTAGTGATTGGTGATTTTTTTGTAAAACAACCATTATAAAATACACAGGATATGGCAAAATTAGGCGGAGAACGATATTCGGTTCAACAACCCATTATTCAGTATGTGCAGGAACCATCGGCAGCATACGTTTCGCAGGATGGCCTGACCATGTTTCTCAAACTCGGCTGGGAATATGTAAAACCCGACGACGCACTGCGCCTGAAAGGCGGCGAAGCCGGCATGGTATTTCGTGAAATTTTTATCCAACAGCTCCAGCGTCTCAATCCCGACTTTCTGGATCACCTGATGGCAAAAGAACTGATTAAAAAAATCGAAACAGTGCCTGCCAATATCGAGGGAAATTTTCTGGCCTGGGAATATCTGAAAGGACTCAGAACTGTTTTTGTCCCCACCGAAAAACGGGAACGCAACGTAACTTTTATCGACGCCGAAAACATGGATCGCAATACTTTTCATGTAACGGACGAATTTGTGTTCAGCAACGGCATCAAAACCATTCGGCCGGATATTGTTTTTCTCATCAACGGCATTCCCGTCCTGTTCATCGAAACGAAAGCTGCCCATAAAATAGAAGGCATGAGCGAAGCATTGGAACAAATCAAGCGTTATCATCGCGACGGTCCCGAACTGCTTGCCGTGCTGCAAGTGTATGTCTTGACGGATATCATCAAATATCTTTACAGTGCCACCTGGAACACATCCGAAAAGCTCCTTTTCAACTGGAAAAACGAAGCCGGCGGCGACTTTGAACAACTGGTCAAAACTTTTTTTGACCGCAAAAATGTAATAAAACTGTTGACGGATTTTATTCTCTTCACCCGTCAGGACGACGAACTGCGAAAAATCGTATTGCGTCCGCATCAAATGAAAGCCATTGATAAAATTGTGAAGCGTGCCGAAGATCCACAAAAACAAAGAGGACTGATCTGGCACACGCAGGGCTCGGGCAAAACTTTTACCATGATTGTTGCAGCACAAAAAATTATCGAAAATCCACTTTTCGAAAATCCGACCGTCATCATGCTGGTAGATCGCAACGAGCTGGAAAGTCAGCTTTTTGGCAATCTCGCTGCTATTGGAATGAGCAACGTGGTTGCCGACAGCAAAGAACATTTGCAGAAACTTCTTTCCGGCGACCGGCGAGGATTAATCGTTACCATGATTCACAAGTTTGAAGGCATGCCCAAAAATATCAATTTGCGGAAAAATATTTTTGTGCTGGTGGACGAAGCACACCGAACGACCGGCGGAAAGTTGGGCAATTACCTGATGGGGGCCATTCCAAATGCCACTTATATTGGCTTCACCGGCACACCAATCGATAAAACACAGTACGGCGAAGGAACTTTTATCACCTTTGGCAAAGACGATCCGGAAAATGCTTATCTCGACAAATACAGTATTGCCGAATCCATTGCCGACGGAACAACGGTGCCTTTATATTATACATTGGCTCCCAACGAATTGCGGGTGGAAAAGGAAGTGCTTGAAAAGGAATTTCTGGAGTTGAAAGCAGCGGAAGGAATGAGCGATGTGGAAGAACTCAACAAAGTGCTGGAACGAGCTGTTACATTGAGAAATATGCTCAAAAACAAGGAACGCGTGGAAAAAGTAGCTCAATATGTGGCAAATCATTTTCTGAACACAGTAGAGCCTATGGGTTACAAAGCCTTTCTGGTAGGAGTGGACAGAGAAGCCTGCGCTTTGTATAAGGAAGAACTGGACAAGTATTTACCCGCAGATTATTCGCAAGTGGTGTACAGTTCGTTTTACAACGACCCCGAAGAACTGGCAAAATATCACCTTTCCGATATTGAAGAGAAAAGAATCAGAAAAGCTTTCCGCAAGCCAGACGAACTTCCCAAAATACTGATTGTAACCGAAAAACTGCTCACCGGTTTCGACGCACCCATTCTCTATTGCATGTATCTGGACAAGCCCATGCGCGACCACGTATTGCTGCAGGCTATTGCCCGCGTCAATCGTCCTTATGAAGATGAAGAAGGGAGAAAAAAAGTGTCGGGTTTCGTACTCGATTTTGTTGGCATTTTCGATCATCTGGAAAAAGCCCTTGCATTCGATTCGCAGGATATTGCCGGCATTGTGAGAGATGTAGAAATGCTGAAGGAAAGGTTCAAAGAAGAGATGGAAAAGGCAAGGAAAAATTACCTGACCCTTATCGGCGGGAAAAAGCAGGATAAAGCAGTGGAAACTTTGCTGAATTATTTTCTGGATGAAGAAATCAGGAACGAATATTATCGGTTTTTCAAAGAATTATCAACTGTTTACGAAATTATTTCACCCGATGCTTTCCTGAGGGATTATCTGGAAGATTACGAAACGCTTTCGAGAATGTACCAAATTTTGCGAGAAAATTACGATCGTGGCATCGACATCAATAAAGATTTTACCCGAAAAACGATTGAACTGGTAAAAAAGCATACGAAAAGCGGAGAAATTCAGCCTACCATCGATATATTAGAAATTAATGAAGAAACGCTGGCAAAAATTGAAAAAAGCAAAGCCTCCGATATAGAAAAAGTTTTCAATCTTATTAAAAGTATAGAGCGAACCGTAGCACAGGAAGGCGATACGGCTCCCTATCTGAAATCGATTGCCGAAAAAGCCGAAATGCTGGCAAAACTTTTTCAGGACAGGCAAAAAACGACACAGGAAACGCTCGAAGAGCTGAAAAAAATCATTGAAGAAATCGTTACGGCCAAAAAGGAACAAGTAGAGAAAAACATGACAAGTGAAATTTTCAGTATTTATTGGATATTGGACAGATCCGGTTTTGAAAATGCCACTTCAATGGCCAACGAGATGGAAAAAGTATTTGAAGAATATCCTCACTGGCAGAAAAGCAACAAACACGGCATAAAAATCAGACAAAAGCTTTACGAAGTATTGGTTCATTCGGGAATTACCGATAGTAAAAAAATTTCAGAAACCGCTCAGCAAATTATGAAATTGTTAAACGTAAAAATTTAAAATGACCACGCACGAAGAATTAAAAATCGAAGTGATGACTTTGGCTGAAGAAGTCGGCGTAAAGCCCAATGCCATTCATATCAGAGCCATGAAAAGGAAATGGGCAAGTTGTTCCAGCAAAGGTCGGTTGACCTTCAACGAAACATTGCTTGACGAACCAAAAGAAGTACAGTATAAAGTTATTTTGCACGAATTGCTCCATCTGAAATATCCCAATCACGGCAAAATGTTCAATATCCTCTTGAAAAGTTATCTGGAAAAAATCAGTCCCGATAAAAATTAGATTTTCTCTGTCACAAAAAATGGATAGAAAAGACGCCTTAGAAATTTTTGGCAACAACATCAGTCGCCTGAATGTTACACGGAACGGAGAAATCAGCATTTATCAGCAGAAAAAATCAGCGTAAATCTGCGTGAGAAAATAAATGTGAATTTATTCAAACCTTATTTTACTAAAACCTTATTAACACGACAAATCCACCACCCTAATTGAATTTTATGAGCTTATTAAAAATTAAAAAATCCGGAGATTTTTGTTGCTGATGAATGCTTGTAGTAGTAAGGAATGTATGTAAAGAAATCCTTGTTTTTGTGGAAGTTGGTTTATGAGTTTTAAAGGATGACCTTATTGATTTTTATTTCAATTCCTTTGGGTGCGATTGCGTTTCCTGTGATAAATGGGACGGATGCATACATCTGTCTTGGATATGCGAAAAGCCATTCCAATCTGCCAAAGATTCTTGTAGTTTTTCATTACTTCCTCTATGCAATACATGTGGGTTTCGTAATCAATTTCTACACTGATTTTACCACTCAACTTCAGATATTTGTTATATCCCCTGTTGTTGATATTCGATTTGGTCAATTTGCCCGATTTGATCTGCTTCTCAATTCTATCTAAACCTTGTTTGCGATTGTAACAGTCCTTCTTGGCTCTGGCAGTTGAATAGTTTACTATCCATCGAATATTGTCCGATTTTTTTATACTCACCGTCATTCCATCAGTAAATTTTATGGCAAGTATTTTCTCTTTGATCCTTTCGTTTTGGTTCTTCACCCTTGCTCCCAAAATATATTCATATTCGTTAAGCTCCAGTACCTTAATGTTTTCTTTGGAGAGAAGACCTGCATCGGCTATCACCACAGGTTTATTTAAATGAAACTTGCAGCTCATTTCTTCCAGAAAAGGGATCAGCGTAAGTCCTTCGTAGATGTTGCCTTCAAAAATATCATAACCAAGCGACACAACATTAATTTTGCCGCCTAAAACTTCAAGGGTATGGGCAGACGAAGGTAATCAACTGTTTTTAACTTGCTTAATGGAAACGCTAACCGGGCTATAGCCAAATGCCTGAAAAGCTCCTCTTGAATGGAATTAAAACCAATAAAATCGTAAATCTTGCCAAAAATTAACTCTGGTCCAACAGTATGAATACTGCTATTGTCAAGCAGAGAAAAAGCTTGCTCAATCATCTCATCGCTTTCGTATCCAAATAGCTTCAATTGATCTCCACTTAAACGATCCATTTCTTCTCCGGCCAATTGTTCCAACCTTTCAATTTCGTGCTGCGTGGTGGCACAACCAATAGTTTTCACAACTTTATACTTTCCTCGAAACTTCTGTATCACTTGTACAGATTGACTTCCAGATCGATTTTTAACTTTTCGGATAAACACAATAATAATTTTGCAACACCCAAAATTACAAGATTATTATTGATATTCAAATACTTATAAGGGTGTTGCAAAAAAATGCGGAAAACAGGAAAAACCATGAGAGAAAGATAAGTGAATATCTAAAAACTCTCATGGTCATGTAACAAACTAAACAACAATCATTTTTTAATATACTTGTATACTTTTACACCATGTGGAGGAATCTTTACAAATGTTGGGTACTTATCAGTTTTTATTTCTTTATGTTCCCATAAATCTCTAACAATATAATTCTGAAGTTGATAAGGATCTTGTGTCCAATAATCATCATTTGACTTAAGCAGAAAAGCAAAATCCACCATAACCTCTTTTATTTCATCACTTCTATTTAGTAAACAAACAGCTTTTTCATCATTAGATAGTTTTTTTATCCAAATCTCATAATCTCCATTATCTCTAAAGCAAAAAGCTTGTTTACCTAACTTATCCTGATCGATAGCAATTAATTCTTTGTTCGTTAATATCTCTAAAGTTTCCTTAGACATATCTGACAGATCATTGCCTGCCATCAAAGGAGCAGCCATCATACACCAAAGAGAAAAATGAGTTTTATATTCTTCTATAGTCATACCTCCATTTCCAACTTCTAACATATCCGGATCATTCCAATGATTCGGTCCAGAATAGGGTCCAAGATCTCTCTGCTTATCTACAATATCTATCATTGCATCCCAACGGTCAACAATATCTCCTGTAGTGCGCCAAAGATGACCTACTTCTTGAGCCCACTCCCATGGTCGTGATTTTCCCCATTCACAAATACTAAAAACGATTGGTCGACCTGCGGCATAAAGGGCATCACGCATAATAGAATAGGAAGCTTTAGCATCTTGTGTCCCGGTATTGCACCAATCATATTTTAAATAATCCACTCCCCAACTTGCATAAGTTTTTGCATCCTGAAATTCATATCCTCTACTTCCCGGTCGTCCCTGACAAGTTTTTATTCCAGCATCCGAATAAATACCAAATTTCAAGCCTTTTGAATGAATATAATCAGCTAAATACTTAATTCCATGAGGGAAACGTTGAGTATCATGTTGTATATTGCCATTTTCATCTCTTGAAACTTGCCAACAGTCATCAACCACTATATATTCATAACCTGCATCTTTCATTCCCGAACTTATCATGGCATCAGCCATTTTCATAATCAACTCCTCATTAACATCGCAGTTAAATTTATTCCAACTATTCCAACCCATAGGGGGAGTGTTTGCTAAACCATCAAATTTTTGTGCAATTCCATTTAAACAAATAAACGTAGTGAAAATTAACAAAAAAAGTTTTTTCATTTTTTTAAATTTATGTTAAATTTTATTCATTTATTAATCGAGTCTTAAATAGCTTCTTGCTGTATCATAATGCAAATTTCTATCAAAAAGATGATCTTTCTTTATTTTCTTGTAATTAAATGCAGCTGCTGGAAGCATTACATTATTTTTGCCTGTAATTCTTTTGTATAAATTTTACTATTGTTTATGTTTTCCAAAACCATTTTCTTCTGACGGTGAAAACAGTTACTGCCATCATGCCGGATGTAATAATAACTCCTTTCAGTATTCCGAACCAGGGCGTTATTTCGTGTAAAGTATTAATATGCGGCATTAAACCTGTAAAAACTAATATTGGAACCACAAAAAAAGTACCTGCTACATAAGCCACCATCGGGTTTTGTCCGCATTCGGAAATGTAGCGGAATAACTTCTTATTTTCAAAATAATCGATTACAAAAGAGAAAAACAGCAGTGTGAAAATTGCCAAACCACTTGTAACGAAAAAATAACTCATGGTAGCGCTGTCTTTTCGTATTCCGCCTTCGAATGCTTCGAAAGCCGTTCCGAGCATAAGCCAAAAAATTCCCCATTTGTACAAACTGAAATACAAACGGCTAAGCGAATGGGTTGGTTTGCGCATTAAAATATATCCTGCAATGCTAAATGCAATATTTAGAATTAAATTTAACAGCAAAAATCTTCCGAAAAGACAAATCAGATTGCTCAGTACAAATGCAACCATGAGCAGAAGCGA
Source organism: Paludibacteraceae bacterium (assembly GCA_018433525.1). Taxonomy (GTDB): domain Bacteria; phylum Bacteroidota; class Bacteroidia; order Bacteroidales; family Paludibacteraceae; genus MVYY01. The sequence continues at coordinate 19,533 of JAHDRA010000001.1, read as the reverse complement.
TGCTCCCATTTTTTGTTTCGATGGCAATATTGATTTTTCATTGTCCTTATCAGTAAACCGGCGAACCAGCAAATCGCCGGCAATGGTTCCGGGAATAACGATAAACAGGTATTTCAGAAAATCCATGCGATACAGCCAACCTCCCGGATTGTAAACGATTGTTGTGATTGAGTCGGGTAAAAGCTGCATTGGATTAAAATTCCACAACACCTGATTCCACGAACCATCGACACCCGATGTAAGCCGGAGCGCAAATAGAAATGCAAGGATACCTAACCGAAGAAGCAGATTTGTGCGTGTCAAAATCCATGCAAGCGAACCGAATAAAGCCATATTGGCGAGCACCAGAATAATAATATCATTGTGCGAAAGTTTGAAACCTTTACTGAAAACTTCGGGTTGCGAGCTGACATTGAAGGCAATTAATCCCATCAGAAAGGCGATTCCTAACCAGTTCAGCCACGTGTTTTTTTTCTCCGAAACGTTAGGAAATCGGACAAAACTGATAAAAAACAGACCAAATGCCAATATTGCCAAAGCGAAATTCCAGCCTCCACCCAGCCGGTATGGACTGCAATGATAAATTGCAATGGCAAATAGCACCAATAAAAAAACACGTTTCAGAATTGCAGGAAAAAGTGAAGTAACTGTCGCTCCTTTATCTAATTTTCGGCCTAAAGCCAGCGGAAAAGCCGCTCCCATAGCAAAAAGGAAGAAAGGAAAAACCAAATCGACCCATGTAATGCCAAAAATCGTTGGATCGAAATTAAAATTGGAACGCGGTCCAACCTGTGCGTGATACATCCAGGCAGGTAAAGTAGGGGCAACAGTACCCGAAAGTACCATGCCGATAATAGCTAAACCCCGAAGGGCATCGAGTGCGGAGGAACGATTATTCATTAAAAAAATACTTGCAATTTAACTATTTACCATTTACTATTTTTGATGTCAAATTTACATTTTGTCCTTTTATGTTCAAAATAAAGATCCCTTTTTGTGCAACAGAAATAGTTTTAAAATCATTGGACATGGTCATATTCCAGTTTTCGCTTAAAATCAGTTTTCCCGCCAAATCAAATACGCGAATCTGAACCAGCTGCGCACTTTCGAGTTGCAGATTCAGTTGCAGCCGATTGTTTTGATCGCTGAAAACCAACAGCTTTTGTCCGTTATTTTCTACTGCCGGCACAGTGGTTGATAAGCCAAGCGACTTCCGCAAGAGATATGTGAATTTTTCGGGCGTAACAAATTCAACATCAGCGCCAATGCTTGTATTATTTTTAATGTCATCCATCAATGTTTTAAGGCGTGGTAATGTAACATCATTTGTAGCCAATGTAGCATTGTCGAAACGAAATCGTTGGTAACCGGCCATCAGAAAACGGGGCTTTGTTTTGCCACTCAGTTTGCTTACAATCCGGTCGCGTACGGTAGTGAGGTTCGAAAAATCGGCATAAAAAGTATCGTCGTTTACATGATTATACAGCAAACCACCGTAATTGGTATAGGCTTTTTGCGTCATCAGTGCAGGGTCAAACAACATGGTCATTTGTGCATTGGTTTGCTCGGCAAACAAACCTAAATTGCTGAAATTAAAATTATTGGAAATAGTAATTCCTCTATATTGAGAAGAACCTGCTCCGTTGTAATGCTTATACGCATACACCGAATTTACATTGAATTTATCCATCAATGCAATAGTTTTTGCTTTTGCATCGGGCAAATACGAAGTCGGAAACACATCGGGATAAGCATAACCCAGCGGCGTGGACACGGCCATAAAACCATCGTTAGCAGTGGCCGTTCGGTAATAATACTGCGCTACAAACGGAAATTCTTCGAACATTTGTAAATTAAAACCCCAGGCAACAGGCACTTGTCCGCGGGTAGTCGATGCCCATGCACCACCCTGAAAACCGATATTCCAATTGCCTGCATCACCCTCGGAACTGATGAAAAGCACATAGTATTTATCTTCCAACAAAACTAATTCGGGATTAATATCAGCCGGACGTTGATAACTGAAATTTGCATCGACCGGAAACACATGATGCCACGACAAATTGCTCAATAACGTTTCGTGAAAACTTCCACCCCAAGCCGAAATCCATTGCACAAGCGGCTCGGGACGCATCCAGCCATATACATGAAAAATTTCATTCGGTCGTTTGGTTTTCAAATAATTCATAACCCGTTCTATTTTAGCTGCTTTTTCGTCGCTGAGCGAGGTAAAACGTAAATCCTCGGTTCCGGCCAGATTGAGTTGAAACATACGTTGATTTACAGCCCAGTCGGTTATTTCCCGAAGGTAAAATTTCGATGTATTGCAACGTGGCAACAGATTATCGAGCGCCCAGTCAAGCCAGGCAAAATAGCGTTGTTCCTGTGTTAAAGCCGTGTTATTCCAACTGTGTGAGGTTAGTTCCAGTTTTGCTGATACTGGTACGGTTTGTTGTCCATTAAAATAATCGGGCAAATCAACCGAAGTTGGTTTATTTATATCAATGATTGTGTTGGTTGATGGAACCGGAATGCAGTCGGTAAGTCCGCCAAGCATGGCAGCCGCTTCAGCTTGCCATCGAAACGATTGCCCACTGAAGTTGCTGTAAGTCAGCGTGGCATCGTAGGTAATGGCTCCCTTTATGTAGCTTTTGAAATACTGAACGAGAGCATTAATATTGGTAATTACGGTAAACTGAACACCACCAACGGTTTTGTATTCATTTTCCCACAATTCGTCAGTTTGGTTAAAACTCCATGTCTCGTACACATTTCGCAGGTACAAACGAGGTGCGTCACGGTTTACAATCCCGGCAAGCGTGAGTGCAATTAATTTATCCTCAGATAACTGACCCGAACCATCGTAAACCACTGCATTTATGGCATCCGCATTAAAAGCAATATAAAATGAGATAAGAAGTAAAGTGATTTTTTTCATTTTTTTAAACAAAGAGCAAAAAATTTAATAATAAAAATACAATAAACAAAAACATGAATCCCGAACGACGATCTATTTTTTCTTTACAAAAGAAACAACTGTTGCCACACCGCGTTCAGTTCCATCCGAAGGTTTGTTGAGTAATTTTCCGCCTGCAATAATAGCAGAAGAACCGCCACCATCAAGATTAAGTGCATTTACACAACCAATACCTTTCATAATTTGCTCCAATTCAATCAAGGTAGCTCCATCACTATGCGTTTGTCTGCCATCGCAAACAAAAAGAACAATTTTATTATCGGCAGTGCTTCCAATTACTGTTCGTGGCGGACGAGCTGTTGTGGAGAAAATATCAGTTTGTAAAAGTTCATAATTTGTCATGTATTTTCCCGAAGTTGTAGTTGTAAAATCGAAAACAATTTTTCCATCTTTCAGCAAAACAGGAGCACCACCAATGGCAGAATAAGGATTCCAGTTCTGTGACTGGGCAGGGAAACTAGCCGACAATGATGGTTGCGGAGTTTCACCCTCCACATTCGGACTTGGAATATCATAAGCAAAATTGCCCACCGCCCATTTGATAGATGGAGTTTGATTTTGAGAAACGCCAAATGCACCACGCGTAACAGCATAGGAATGGCTTCCACGTGTCAATGTCGAAATATTATCCGATTTTTTTGATGTTCTGTCTACAGCCAGACTATAAGAGTTGACAGTTGAACCACTGTATCCAAAATAGCCGGCATTGGTCATTACATATGTTGTTTCATTGGTAGCAGCAGCAATAAACTGACTTGGTTTTTGAGGCGAAGTGGATAATGTTGTTTTCAATTCAATAATTCCGGTGCTCATATCTGCAATGGCATACCAGGCACTGAAAGGCCTTCCGTTTAGTGATGAAGTTGTGCTATAAACATTTATTTCAGTAGGTAATTCTGCATTTATAGATGTAATTGGTGTCCAGGATAACGCAATTGCAGGGAGTTCAGGGGACAAGGTTGCCTGAATTTCCGGACTATAAGTAGTTCCTTTCGAATTTGTGGCATAAGCTCGTATATAGTAATTTGTATTTTTGTCTAAATTCACCGCATTTCCAAAAAATGTTTCTCCTGATTTTACTTTTACATGCCACACTGACTTGGAGTCAGTTATGGTAGGATTTGGTGATTTACTCCAACACAAACCGGCATTACAAGGTTCTCCACCATCGGAAGTAAGAGTAAAATAAGCTGATATTTTTAAATAAGAAACTATCGGTGAAGCAATTGTAATTATGGGCGTTTTCAGTATCATTAGTGAGCGTTCCACACCAACCGATGTGGCACTCCCCGCATAAGCATAAAGTTTATAAGTGTTCAGTCCTACGGCCGGATCTGAATCTGTAACAGAAGTTGTGTTTGCATCAAGTGTTTTCCACGCTTGGTAAATTTCTGTGCCAATCTTGCGTTCTATTTTGTAACCATCAATGTTTTCTGTTAGAGCGTCCCATGTTAGATTTACAGTATTATGGGCGGCTACAACTGTGAAATTTGTAGGCATAGAAACAGGAACGTGCTGATAATAAACCGAGACAGTATCGGACACACGTTGTTTGCAAAATCCATAAACTTTGTATAAATACGTTGCCTCCTGTAGTCCCTCATCGATCCATTCGGTCGTATTTGCTCCAACAGTTGCTTTTACGGGTACTGACGTTCCAGTAACCCAACGTTCGATAGTGAAACCATCTTCACCATTGCTGTTGTCCGACCAGCTTATTTTTACCGAGGTTGTGGTTATTTTTTCGACAACCAATTCTGTTGGAGCGGGGAATGGTGCCTTTGGATTACTCAAATCAGGCTCGTTGCAAGAGTAAAATGTTGAAAACATCGGAATAAGGAGAAAAAGCTTGTACCTTATTTTTGTTGGACTCACAAACATGGTTTATTGTATAGTAAATTAAAATGGAAAAATTGCCTTGCCGGGATACAAAGCTTTATATACTTTTTGTTTTGATGGAATAGCTTCGTAAAACCACGTGGACTCACCATAAACACCTTTAGTACGGTTATATTGAATTAATTGTGCCAAAAATTCATCAGAGACAATTGTATTTCCATTGCGTACCAACATGCCAGGAACATACTTTTTACGTAAATCAGCTGTGTTAAAAACATTTTGTACATCGCTATAAACAAGGGTTGTATACGAATCAACTCCCTGCGATTCGTTACGATACAATTGAGGCGAAATCCAATCAGCGACACCTCTTCTGAGCCATTCAGGCCAGTCCTGCAAATAGTTATCCCTACTCCAGCCACGTGTACTTGGAGCCCAAGTAACCAGACAAGTAGAACGGGCAGCTTTCACCGCATTATAAAGACTAACAGCATAATCGCTCATTTTATTGACTTTCCAATTAAAAAAAATGGTTTCTGTGGGGTTGGATGGAACATCTCTTCCTGTTTCAGTTTTATAAAGTTGTTTGGTATAATCGTCGTATCCAGCATGTGCCGGAAGAGCTGGCAGGCGGTCGTCGCCCTGAATGCCATCCAATTCTGGATATTTTGTAACGCATTCCACAATCATATCGGTCATAAATTGCTGCACTTCGTGATGGAACCCGTTGAGCCAGTAAAAACTGTTTTTAACCGTTTGTGTCCCATCCTGTTGTTTACTCACCCAGTCCGGGTGTTTATCTGAGATAGGTGAATCCTGACCTGAATAATGTGAAGCAAATCCATATTCGAACCAGGCAATTACCTTTATATTTTTAGCGTGAGCTTTTTCAATCAGTTTTTCTAATACATCGCCCCAACCGCAACCATCAATCACGGTTTGAGCAGGAGTTATACCTAAAACATTTGCTAATGTCTGACTTTGAAAAAGTGTCTGACTCTTGTTGTATGTAGCCACACAAATTGTGTTGAAATTCAGTTCGGCTAACTTATCGACCATAGCAGTCAGGTTTGCTTCCGAGAATAGCACTTCACTTGCCACATTGGTTACCCAAACAGCCCTTATTCCTGTTTCCTGAGCTGCGTGATTAATTGTTACAGTGTAAATAGTTTTTGATCCGTTTGCAGCGGTAATTGTATGTTGTACAGGGTTGGAATAATCGCGGGCAACTCCGAACGCAGGTGACGCAGTTGCGCCTTCTGATAAGGTTGCTTCGATTGCAATATTTGTTAGGTTAGTTCCGAAAGGTAATGTAAATGTTACTGAATTAGCGGTTATCACTCCGGTTCCATCCTGAAATAAAGCAGGAATAGAAGCGCGGTAAATTTTTTTTTCGTCTGATAAATTATTGACAGAAATAATATAATCCTGTTTTTTCCCGTTTTCGGCTGTTACAGTATATGTTTTGGGAGTTGTAAAATCCTGAACTGTTCCCGAAGCAGGCGAAATTTTGGCTTTGTTCGATATGGCAAAATTCAGTGTAAGCGCATTTATCGGAACGGTTTTATTAACACCAATGGTAATTGCGTATGTTACCGTATCAATTACTACAGATGCATTTTGATCTTCTTTTACAACAACCTGAAGAATTTTATTTTCTGAAGATAATTTATCGGTTTCGTCACATGCTGATAAAATGGACAGAAACAAAATTGAAATTAAAAAAATGCGCATAGCTGAATATTTTTGATATTTTTAAAATTAAGCACAGTTCCTTAAAAAAGTACTTGTAGCATTTTTCAGGAACTGTGCAATTTATGATTTAGATCTTCATTACTCTACCTTTAACAAGCTAATTCCCTGATTTGTAGCAACTGCAACAATATATGTTACGCCCGCAGTTGTTTTATGTACATAAATTTTGCCGGTACCATTACCGTTTGCCACATTTGAAACATCGGTATAAGCAGGTCCTGAAAGATTAATATAGGTTGCTTTTGTAAGTGAAATTTTTTCCAAACTTTCAGCCAATGTAGGATAATCGAGTGGACGAATGGCTACAACCCAACGTTTAAAACTATCAGTAGCATACAAATATGCCAAATAATTTTTATCGTTGAATGTGAAAAATGCATCGCCCACCTGGCTTGATGGAAATACAGCGCCATCAGTAGTATACGTTGTAACTTTTGTTGTTGGATTAAATACCGAAGCTTGCTTTCCGGTTCCTGAGAATAAATATTCTGAAGCGCTGAATTTATAAACAGCTCCTGCTGTAGTTCCCGTACTTGGAGTTAAAATACCCGGAACTGTAATAATTTCAGGAGTTGTATTTACTACGCCCCCTGTAATTGAAAATTCGTAGTAACGATTGTTTGCATTGTAATCGAAGAAACGAAGTTTTCCATTCGTTAAATCACCTTCAAAGGTAAATTTATCGCCCAAACGTGGATTTGGAGATGCACCAACATTGTACGAGAACAATAAGGATGGGGCAGCATTTACATCGTTCCAAACAAATACTTTCAAAACATTATTGGCTGCATTAGCCAAGTTACAAGCCACAATTTTACCTCCAATTACGTTTACATCCGTTGTACCATGAGCGCCAAGTCCGGTTTCACCTGTTGTGTACATGCCTGTGCGGTCGAGCAGTTTTGCCGATTTGTCAGAGATTTTTATAGCGATTATTCCATAAGCAGGATAAATCGGAGGTGATCCCGCTTCAGCCGACATGTGTTTGTTGCCACGCGCAATGTAAATATAATTGTCGTCCATAGCAATACCTCTGTCCCATGCATCTGTTCCGGGTGAGGCCGGCACAACAGTTGGCGGATTGGTACCTTCCAAAGCTGTTACCCCATAAAAATCGGGTGTGCCGAAATTTGCATAAGTTGTCCATACTTTGGTAATTTTTGAATAACCCGAAGTAACCACTTTAACGGTAATAATATTTGAAACACCATTAAATTCAAGTTTGAATTTGCGACCGTTCAGTTTATCTTCGAAATTATACTTATTGTTAACTGCAGTAGTATCAAGTACAACGTAATCATCGTTGTCAGTGTTTTTTATTTTTACAGTTACAGTAGGTTCATTTGTTTCATAAGCAATTTTTACTGCCTTGAGATCTTCCGAAGCTAAAAGTTGCGCAATCCAAACATTGTTTTCGAGTTTAACCTGCACGCCGTTCAAAGTTAGTTTGGTAAATTTAGGCTGTAGTCCGGCAAAAACAACTCCCACACTATACACTTTCACTTCTCCATCCTGAAAGGTTACTGAATAATTGTGTCGTTGATTGTTCGAGAAATCTTTAACCTCGTTCAACGGTGTAACCATTGCACCGGCAGGTAAATCGTTGAAGAGTAAAGTAAGTTTCGAAATCGAGTCTTTTGCCTCGAAAGGAATGGAAATGTCAATCGTTTTTGCTTTATTATCAAGCAAAACCTGAATGTCGGTAATTCCTTTTACGGTAATCATGTTTTCTGCAAGAATATTATTCGGATTTTCTTCAATTGTTGATTCACACGAAGTGAATCCAATTAACACGCTCATTAATAAAAATAAAAATGCATTTCTTGTTTTCATTGTTTTATTTAATTTTTAAAGAGTTAATATATTTAATTGAAAGTAATTACATATTTGCGTTCTGCTCCATTGGCTGCGACAACATAAAAATAATAGGTTTTTTTGCTTATCGTACGCTGACCGCCAATGCCATTGCCAATTACGTTACCGGCTCCATCTTTTTCCACTAAAGTTGCTGTAACCGGTATTACTGCCTTGAAAGTTGCTCTTGTCTTTTGCTCATCGGTTAGTCCGCTCATTGTTGGGAATGTAATAATGCCGTTCGCAGCTATTACCCCCTGAAATTTTTCAATTGTATCTTCAGGTTTGCTTCCGGCAGCGTTCATTTTTGTTTCTTTAATTACGATACACTCAATTGTGGTCATCTCATTATTTGAGTTGAATTCAGGAAATTCAGGTTGTTGGCATGCGTCTAAAAGCACAACCAGAAACACTAATAAAATAATTTTATATGTTTTCATCATAGCATTAAAATTATAAAACAAACAACCCCAAGCCCATAAAGGGGATGTTAAGTTACTTTTGTTTCTATAGTTTATCATTTTATTATAATAATTTATTCTTTTGCAATCTTCCTTTAAGCCCCTTTAGGATTTCCTCCTCCTATAATGGGAGGGTTTTGGGGTCATATTATCTTACCAATCCTTATTCTGTTTTGCTTCGGTATTGTTTCTTATTTCAGCATCCGGAATCGGGAAAGCGTCCCATTTTGAATAATAGCGACGAATACCCGTATCGCACGAAACCAACTCAGCTACAAAAGTTCCATCTGCTTTTTTTGTCCACTTTACTCCGTTGTAACGTTTTGCATTCAATACCTGCAATGCTCTGCCGGTACGGCGTAAATCCCAAAAACGATGACCCTCAAAAGCTAACTCTACGGCACGTTCTTTTAAAATATAGTCAACCGCCTCGTTAGTAGTAGAATAAGTTGGTGCCGGAATAGATGCATTGTTGAAGCGTTTTTTACGCAGTTCATGCACGATATTACGCGATTCAGCCATTCCTTCGGGTTTTTGTGCCAAACATTCGGCAAGTATCAGCATAGTTTCTGCGTATCGAAACTCAGGCCAATCCTGCTCGCTGCCTTTTGCTACAAAATTGTTGTTTGTTTCATCGATGAATTTTCGCATATAATAACCGGTAACTGTATTTCCAGGTGAATTAACCTTGCTGTAAGGGAAATTTTTCATATCAATTTCATAATTCCCTGAAACTTCATCGAAATAAGCTTTAATTTTTCTGTTTTTCCAGCTTGAATTATTAAACAAAACAGTTGCTTTCAGGCGCGGATCACGTTGAATTGCATTCTCGTCTGTAGCAAAACGTATCGCTGCATGTGTCGGATTTGTAATGTTAAAAGGAGTTCCGTCTGCCATGTCGTACATATCAACAAACTCTTGTGTAGGTGCTGCCATTGCCAACAATCCTTGTCCGAGAATATCACCGGCGGGTGCATATTTCAAATCAAAATTATGTGTAATATCGGGATATTTCCAGTACACTCCCAAAATTACTTCCGGATTATTTATGTTTTTAAAAATGGAAGCATAATCATCCACATAACTGAATTTTCCTTCGATGGTTCGTGCCGCAGCAATGGCTTTATCATAACGTTTTGCATACAGCATGGCACGCGCCATAAGCGCCTGAGCCGCATAATAGGTAACCCGTCCGGCTATAGCTGTCTTTGGTAGTCTCTCGCCTTCGGTACAATATTTCAAGTCATTCTCTATATAATCCCATGAATCGCTCAGATTTGCACGGGATTTACTTTTCAATGTTGCATCCATCGAGCCCAAATCGGGTCGAATAATTAAGCCAAGATTATCTGCTTCACTTGCATGAGAACGCATTATCATAAAACTAACAAAAGCTCTGAAAAATCTTGCCTCCGCTTCAAACTTTTCTGCTTCGGCTCCAAATTTTGCTTTGTTTTCGTTCAGAGCATTTAAAAATCTGTTCACATTAAATATCACGCTGTAGCCGTAAGTCCATGTGTCGAAAGGATTTGATAATGTTGACACGTAACCATCAACCGTCATAATAATATTGGCATCGCCGACTCCGGCTACAATTCCGCCATATTTTAAAATGTCGGTCAGTCCATCGCTCATGGTCGAATTGTTTCCCAAAGCTCTTGAGCCAAACTGGCTGAATGTTTGCAATGCCGGATAGAACGAATTGAGATACAACCGAACACTTTTTTCATCTTTAAAAGCAACAGTATTCATGTAAGTATCGCGGGGTTTGATATCTACTACATCCAAACATGACGATAATAACATCGTCAAAACTAACGTGGATAGAATTTTTATAGAAATTTTCATGACTATATTTTTTACAGTTTAACGTTTAATCCTACAGAATACACTCTTTGTTGCGGATAATATCCGTTATTCACACTTGGCGCTTCAGGATCGATATATTTAAGTTTTGAAAAAGTAAACAGGTTTGTACCTGAAAGATAAATTTTCACACCATCGAGTTTTATTTTCTTTACAGTTTTTGATGGCAGGTTGTAGCCTATCTGAGCATTTTTCAGTCGAATATACGAAGCATCCCGCTTCCAGAAATCGCTTATTGAAGCATTGTTCGCACTCGTCTGAGTTGACAATCGCGGATATTTGGCATTTCTGTTTTCCGGAGTCCAACTGCCTTCGGCAAGATATTTTGGAGGATTCGAACCCCACTTAAATATCTGAGTAAAAAATGTACCATCGGCATATCCTAATGCAGAATATGTTCCTGAGAGCATTACATCGCTGATAGCTGCACCCTGAAAAAACATCATGAGGTCAAAATCTTTGTATTGCATATCGAAATTTAAACCATAATTTATTTTTGGTACACTACTATTAGCAATCAGTACGCGGTCGGAATTGTCAATTTTTCCATCTCCGTTAAAATCTTTGTATTTGATATCGCCTAAACGCACTTCGTCCGACATTTTTGGCGCGTATCTTAACTCATCTGCATCCTGATATAAACCTTCGGACATATAACCATAAATTGCTCCGGGTGAATTTCCAATAACCAGCAGGTTTTTCGGAGTATTGGGGCTTTGATTCCATTTTACATATCTGTTGTCGGCATACGTAAAAGTTCCGTTTACCGAATAATTCAGGTCTTTACTGATTTTTTTTCTGTGTCCGAGTACAATTTCAAAACCCCGTGTATCAATTGTTCCATAATTCACATTCGTAGGATAATTACTGCCAATGGATGGTGGATAAATTGATGGAGCTGGTCCGAGAATATCTTCGCGGAGTTTGTAGTAAGCATCAAACTCTAACGAAAGCAATCCATGCCAGAATACTGATTCGAAACCACCGTTGTAAGTGGTAATTTTTTCCCATTTTAAATCCTTATTGGGCACATTTACCGGACTGATGCTCTGGTAGCCGTTGTCGCCAAAAACAACAGTTGCGGTAGAAGTCAGGGCATAATTCTCAACATAACTTGCAGCACTTACTACATCATTACCCAAAACTCCCCACGAGAAACGAAGTTTCAGACTTTCGAGAAAAGAAAGTTTGTTTTTCATAAAACTCTCTTCCGATACTCGCCATCCAACCGATACGCCGGGGAAAAATCCGAATTTATTATTTCCCAAAAATGATGATGACCAATCGGTACGACTTGTTAATTGCAACATATATTTTTCAGCAAAAGCATAATTCAAGCGGGTTACCATGCCGGCTTTCCCCGATTGAGCGCTGCCGCCATACACCGGTTTTGTAGGATAAGTTGTGCCAAAGCTTAATTCAGGTAAGTCAGTTAGAGGCAGGTTTTCCACAGTTCCGTAAAACGAATTTGAATACGCACCTGATTGTTCCCACGCAATATCAGCGCTAACATCGTGTTTCCCGAATTTATTGGCGTAGTTAACAATTGCCTGAAAGTTGTATCGCGAAAAATAGGAAGCTGCATCAGTAAGTTCATTTATTCCCTCGCTTCGGTGAGGCGACATACCGTAAATTACCTGTTGAACCGAGCCTACTCCCAATCCGGTACTATATACTGGTGTAACCTGTTCGCAAGGCAAAATAAACGATTTTGAAAATGCGTTCTGAAAATCATAACTGAAATTTGTGCTCAATTTCAAACCTTTTAATAATTTTCCTGCATCATAAGACAGTCCTAATGTTGTTTCAACCCGTTTATTCTGATTGTCTCTGAATCCGGATTCATCGCGGGCAATCAATGGATTCTGATAACCAATGTATGTGCCATCGGGCATTTTCGGACGAACAACAGGAGCAGCTGCTATGGTGTAATAAACGATGTTTTTATAACCCATGGTAGCCCCACCATTTGCAGTTGAAGCACTCGGGTCGGCGGCTCCCGGTGTAACTCCGGGTTGATTTTTGTGTTCCAATCTGCCTGCGATATCCACTTTAAATGTGAGGTCGTTGGTGAATTTTACATCCAGATTCGAACGCAAATTGTATCGATCGAAAGTTACTTTGTCGATAATTCCATCTTGCTTTAAGTAACTTCCACCTACAAAAAATTTATATTTATCGTTACCACCTGTAACATTCAATTTATGATTAATACCCGGGGCATAGGGTTTAAAAATTAGTTTAAACCAATCGGTATTTCCCCAGATTCCTTGTGGGTCGTTTCCGTTGGTTATGTACCCAATACGTTGCTCATCAAATTCAATTGGCTGTCCATCAAGCGTTTTTGCTTTGTTGTGATAATATGCGTATTCAGGTCCGTTCAGGAATTTCGGGAAATTTGTATTTGTAGAAGCAGTGAACAAACCATCGTATGATACAGAAATTTTATCTGCATCTTTTCCGCGTCTTGTTGTAACCAGTATTACACCATTACCTCCTCTTACTCCGTAAACAGCTGTTGAAGCAGCATCTTTCAAAACTGTAAATGTCTCAATTTCGGTAGGATCAAGATTTTGAAAATCTCGTTCCACGCCATCGACTAAAACCAGAACATTGGTGCTGCCCCTGACGCTTATAATAGCGCCGTTTTCGCCCGGAACTCCACTTTGCTGACGTGTAACAACTCCTGCAACTCTACCACCCAACATATTCGAAAGGTTGTCGGTTGGGAGTTTTTCAAGTTTTTCTCCGCTAACACTTGCAACCGAACCTGTTATAGAAGCACGTTTTTGAACACCATAGCCAACCACAACAACTTCTTCCAGATTTTTAGTATCTTCCTGCAATGTTATTTTAACCTGCGATTTTCCTGCAATCTTTACTTCCTGTTTTACATATCCCACATAGGATACTTCGAGAGTGGCATTGGCATTTTTAAGAGTCAAAGTAAATTCTCCATCGAAATTTGTAATGGTTCCATTGTTTGTTCCTTTTTCCAAAACAGTTGCACCAATAATGGCTTCACCTTTTGCGTCGGTTACAATTCCTTTTACAATTTGTGCATTTATTTGTCCGAATGCGAACAACTGAAATACCAGTACAATTAAAAGTTTTACATTTTTTTTCATATCATTATTTTTTATCACTCATTCTAAATTCAAGCTTTCCTCCGTTCATTAACTGATTGAAAGAAATGGCTTTTCCGTAAACCATTTTTCCGTTGATTTTTACTGATTGAATGTATTTGTTTTTTTCTGAATTATTCTTGGCCTCAATGATAAATTTATTTCCGTTTTCCAACTGAATTACAGCATTATGCACAATAGGACTACCAAATACATATTCTCCATTAACGGGATTCATGGGGTAAATGCCCAAAGCAGACATTACGTACCAGGCCGACATTTGTCCACAATCGTCGTTGCCGCAAAGTCCGGCTGGTGTGGGTTTGTACATTTCCTCCAGTACCTGACGTACGCGTTCGGCTGTTTTATCGGCTCTGTCGACATATTGATACAGGTAAATAGTGCTGTGGCTCGGTTCGTTTCCGTGCGCGTACTGACCAATCAATCCTGAAATATCAATCGAAGCGCCTTCGTTTAGTACCGAACTTACTGTAAATAAACTGTCTAACTTATCCGTAAATTTTTGTTTACTACCAAAAAGTTCTATCAGTCCTTCCACATCGTGTGGAACCAAAAACGTATATTGCCAGCCGTTTCCTTCTACATAATCGGCTTCTTCGTGCAACGAAAACGCAGGATTGTATCCCTTGCGGAATGTTCCGTCAGCTAATTTTCCGCGCATAAATCCCAATTCTTTATCGAAGTAATTAGCGTAATATTTTGCCCTTTTTGAAAACAATTGATAATCATCTTCTTTTCCCAAATGTTTAGCCAGCAATGCAATGGCATAATCATCAATAGCATATTCCAGCCCTTTTGAAACCGACCAGTTTTCTTTATCGGCCGGAATCCAGCCCTGTTCGCGAACAAACTTCAATCCTCTGTCGTTTCGTTGTTCAAAACCGCGAACCAAATTATATGCACGTTCAGCATCAATGTTTTCAATATTTTTCAAAACCGCATCTACAATCACCGGAATGGAATGAACCCCTACCATCGTACCCGTTTCGTTTCCAACTAAATGCCAGATTGGCAAACTGCCCTGCTTTTCGGTAATATCCAGCAAAGAATTAACCCAGTCGGCTGTTCGCTTCTGATTGATAATAGTTTGTAACGGATGAAAAGTTCGGTATGTATCCCACAAGGAGAAAATGGTGTGTGGAACGAAACCGTTTGCTTTGTACACTTTTCCGTCAGCTCCCCGATAATCACCATTCACATCGCAAAAGTCAGAAGGTGAAATCATGGTACGAAACAGCGATGTGTAAAACATGGTACGCACTTTTTCGTCGTTTGTTTTAATTCGGATTTTCGACAATTCAGTGTTCCATTTTGCCTGAGCCTGAGCTAGTGTTTCCTTGAAATTCCAGTTTGGCAATTCAGCTATAAGGTTATTAGCCGCATTTTTGCAACTTACATACGATATAGCCACTTTTACTTCCACCGCTTCATTTTTTTTAGTTTCAAAACTTAAAACCGCTTTTTGCACATCAATACTATCATTCGAACGTGGACGAAAAACAGGTTCTACCACTTTTGTAAAATTCATGTCTTTTGAAAAAACAGCCGTAAAATATATTTTCTGGTTTTTTGCCCAGCCGCGCGAATAACGATAACCTTCGATGGTGCGCGCATCGATTTGTTTCAACATGGTTTCGGTTGGTTCATCCCAGTCAATTCCTTCGCCCAAATCGATAATGATGTTCGATTCTACACTTTCAGGGAAAGTATAACGATGATAGCCCACACGCGAAGTAGCTGTCAGTTCGGCTTTTATGCCGTATTTTTGCAAAAGAACGGAATAATATCCGGGCTGAACTTTTTCGTTGGAATGTGAAAATATAGAAACATAGCCTTTCGATAAATCGTCGAAAGTTCCTTTAAATGTTGTGGGAGTTCCTGTGGTTGGCATAAACAAAATATCGCCCAAATCGCCAATGCCAGTACCGTTCAGATGCGTATGTGCGAAACCAATGATCGTACTGTCGGAATAATGATACCCCGAACACCAGTGCCAGCCTTTGCTCATATTTGTCGGTCCCAATTGCACCATGCCAAACGGCACGCTTGCTCCCACAAACACGTTTCCGTGATAGTCCGAACCAATCATTGGATCAACATAGCGCGTGAAATCAACAGCCTGCAAATGGCAGGTTATCAGCAAAATAACAGTTAATATTTTTGTTTTTGAAATCATCTTTTTATATAACTTCCTTTCATATCCACATCTTTCAATGAAAACGGTTGAATATAGGTATCGAGCAGAACAGCGAATTCTTTGCGTGTTATTTTTCGTTCGGCGTTGTAATTATTCAGTTGCATTTTTTGCCAGTTTGAGGAAATTGTTCCAAAATCTGCATTTTTGATTTTATAAAAAGTTGCCAACGATGCAACTAATTCAATTGCTTCTTTTATTGAAAGTTCGTTACTTTTCGAATTCCATTTGAAAGCCGGTTCAAAATCGTTTAGCCCTTCTTTTAACTCCGCAACATCAATTAAACTGTCGCACTGGAACCATGTTTCGTTGCTCCAGCCCACATTCATTCCCACCCCTTTCAAAATTCCGGTTGAACCGATGCGTTGTACTGCTTTAAAGTGGACATCGGTTTTAGGTAAATCCAGATAGGGAAGCAAATAACAATCAGCATTCAGAAGTTCGCTTTGTACATCGCGCACCGATACTGAACTGATTGTTTTTTTCTGTTTTACCGAAAGCGCTGCCAATGCTCCTGCTGCCTGACCAATTTGCAATACCACTGGTTGCAAGCGGGTTGAACCGTTAAGTAAATTTGAAACAGAAATCGATTTTTCGGCAACTATCAGTCGATCAACATCTTTTGGTATCAAAGCGCCCATCGGTACATTGTAGGACGGAATTGGATAAAAATGCAGATTGGGCAACTTGTTCCACTCCGGATAACGGTTGTGGTGATGGTCAATCGGATAATCGCCTACAGCTATGCCTGTTCGGTAAAGCGCTTCGGGCTGACTAAATGGTTTTACAACGTGATTCACGTTAAATCTTACCAAACCATGAATACGCCGACTCTCGCGATGATAAGGAATCAAAGGAAAATGATCGGCAGTCGGAAATTGTTCTTCGTCTAATCCATAAGTGGAAAAACCAAGTTCCGTTTGTAAATAATACAAGTAACAAAGCGAAAAGTTTTTTGCTTTTTCGAGTGCAACTGTACGTTCGGCATCATTCATTTCCAGCATGTTAACATAAAAATCATTTCCTTCTATCGGCCAGTTTATCATGTATTTACCATTAGGTAATTTACCATAAGTCATCATTTTTTCTTTTGGCCAAAGAGTTTGTCCGGGTTTAGGATTGGTACAGTTTGATGATTTTGCTGTGCAATAAAACAATGATGCATCGTAACTCGCAGGCTTTGTGATGGTTTTATCAAAGCCATAATCTTTCAGAATCATTACATAAGTCAGGTCCTGAATAATGTCGTTTGACTGCTCGGGTGCAATATCTTCTCCACAAACTGAACGTGCTTCCATCCCAATATCGTATTTTACGCCACAATGTTTGGCTACATCGCCCAACTCGGTAGCGTCAATCATGATTTTTGTAGTTACTGACTGTATTACACCGCCTTTACTCACCTTTACTTTCCATCCATGTTTAATTTTTGTTGCCGAAATGAACTTTGAATTTTGCCAAACAGTTAGTTTTTTCTCAGTTTTTGTCATTTTTTGAAAAATTGCATTTCCCACTTTTGGTTCAAACAAAACATTGCTTACCCAGCCTGTTTTCAGGGCATCGGCACTGCCGTAATGTGCCACCAAACTATCTATGAACTCACCAAAAATGCCCGAAGGAAGTTGGTGGTTTCCATCCATCGCCGACACACCTGCAGAAGTAAGCATTCCTCCAAGCCAGGGTGTTTCTTCTACAATAAGTGTTAGAGCGCCCATTCGAGCAGCCTGGATGCCGGCAGCAGTACCACTTGTACCGCCGCCTACAACCAGTACATCCACTTTTTGCGCAACAGAAGTTAAATGAAATAAAACAAAAATTATGAAAACTAACTTTTTAAGCATAAACACGACACATGAAAATTCTACAAACTGATCTTTTCGGTTTTTATTGTTTTTCCTCCAGCTTTTACCTGAACTATATAAATTCCTTTTAAACCACTTGTTTGCAACTCGTTAGAGTTTGAAATCGATTTTATTTTTTGGCCTAGCGTGTTGAATAATTCGATTGAAGAAGGATTGATACCTTCAATGCTTATCTTTCCGCTAAATGCTTTTATTCCTATCAAATTATCAACAGATTTACGAATGTCTGTCCCAATTTCGGCTCCTGAAAGACGATAACGGACAACACCGTTCTGAGTCGATAAAGCGAAAATATCTACATCGCCATTGGTTTGATGTTTCACCACAACATGACCTGCACCATTACCTGGAGCAAGTTTCCCAAATGAAGGCGAAGATGTTAGAACAGTTGCACTGGTTATTCCCATTAAACGATCAATTTTTATCACCTGAATTCTGTTATTAGCAGGAGCGGCATAAGTTGCATGACTGCCGTATTGCAGGTAACAGGCATAATCGAAGCCACCTACCGTTTTAATAAAAACAGGAGCGGTTCCACCTTGAGGCATTGTTGTTGGGAAGGGTGTATTTCCAATATTTGCAGTAAAATCTGATTTAATCTGTTGAAAATTACTTAATCCTACCGAACGGAAATAATAACCACCATCTGGTCCCGGATTTATCTGGTGAAAATTTGAACTGACAGCATTAATGGATGTATTCAGTTCATCGGGCGTTTGTTTAAATTGCCATGTCCCATTTACTTCTTCCATGCCAAAATATTGAACTTTGTAATTAGAAAGTACACCTCCAGCGATCGCGTAAATACGGGCAGTTCCATCGCTATATTTTCCCGTAACTGTAATTTTATCGCCATAACGAGCCGAACCCGATGGATAAGAAATAGCAACAGATGGTGCCGCATCTTCATTATCCCATTTGTAAATTTTAAATGGGCCAGAACTGCTGTGTGTACAATTCGAGACTAATAAAACGCCATCTTCGGTAACTCCTGCATCGCTTATAATAAAACCGCCACCTGTTACATTGGTCATATCTAATGATTTTACATCGGCTCCTGTGGTTACATCCAAAACACGAACCACATTGCCAAGTACATTACGACTTACTAAAAAAACACGCTCAACCATACCCGCATTACTGTTAATATTGCCAACAGCAATGCCCCTTGTATTCATGTCATCAAAATAGAGAGGTTTTTTATTTGCCTCCAGCCCAGTCTCTGTATATGCAGAATCGCTACGTTCCCAAACTCTTGTAAAAGAAACTTGGGCTGTTGCTAAAACGGAGCAGCAACTGAGCAGCAAAAGTAGATTTTTTTTCATCAGAATATAATTTATTTTTAATGGTCTGATGGAACCCACATGTCTGAATTATTATATTCATTCGTGTTTGTGTATGCAATACATGTAGGTTTCATAAAATTAGTTTTTTTAACGAGGGTGTCCCAAAAGGACACTTTCTTTTTTATATTAAGCAGCCCGTTTAAGGGTTAAATTTTGATATGGAATAGCCTTGTTTTTAATTTTTTGGAACAAGCGAAAAATAAGAATAAAAATAAACGTATTTATTAGTATTT
>JAHDRA010000102.1 GCA_018433525.1 Paludibacteraceae bacterium | reverse complement strand
CGTCGGAAATAATCATTCCCGGCAAAAGCACGGCAGGATTTTCATCCATCCGAATATTTTGTGGCCCTTCGTGAACACAAAGAAAATGTCCTACGCCATGTCCTGTTCCGTGCCCGTAATTCAAACCCTTTTCCCAGAGCCATTTGTGCGCAAGAATGTCGAGTTGGGATCCACGCGTGTTGGTAGGGAATTTAGCTTTTGCAAGTGCAATATGACCTTTCAATACAAGCGTATAATCTATTTTTTGTTGCTGAGTGGGTATTCCCAACGCTATGGTTCGGGTAATATCGGTAGTTCCATCTAAATATTGACCTCCCGAATCGACAAGCAAGAGACTATCAGGTTTTAAAACGACATCGGTTTCAGGTTCGGCATGATAATGAACAATAGCTCCATGACCGGCATAACCGCAAATGGTATCGAAACTTTCCGAAACAAAATTTTCCTGTTGTTGCCTGCATTCGAACAACTTTTCTGCAGCGGAAATTTCGCTGATTTCTGAAGATAAAAGATTTTCTTCCAGCCACTTGAAAAATTTTACCAGCGCAATGCCATCTTTTACCATTGCTCCTCGAGTACCTTCCAATTCGATGTTATTTTTAACACTCTTCATTTTCAAAACCGGCGACATAGTATTGATAATGCTGCAATGTTGCGGAATAGCTTCATACAACGCAGCATTCAACTTGGAGCCATCAATCAAAACTCGTTTCCCTTCAGTAATTTTTTTCAATTGGGAATAGATGTCGTTGTACGGCTCTATGGTTATGCCCTCCTCTTGAAGAAAGGCAGCGGTTTTTTCCGTAATTTTTTTCGAATCGACAAAAAGGGTAGCCTTATCGATTTTTATTATTGCATAAGCTATTACCACCGGATTAAAATCCACATCGCTCCCTCTAATGTTGAACAACCAAGCAATTTCATCCAAAGCCGAAAGCACAAAAATATCTGCCTGATTTTTTTTCATCTGTTCGCGCAGGGAGGCCAGTTTATGGCTTGCCGTTTCACCCGCATAACGAATATCGTAAACATAAAAAGGCTGAGAAGGCAAAGCAGGTCGGTCTTTCCAAATTTTACCAATCAAATCGACAGCAATCAGTGAAATTCCCTTCTTGTTCAATTCGTTTTTCAGATGGGTAAAAGCATTGTAAGAAAACATTTGGGCATTTAGTCCCACTTTTTCATTATTTTTCAGTTCTTCTGCCAACCAGTCAGTCCAGCTCAAAGTTTCCGGAAGTCCTTCCTTCATCAGCTCCATACCTGAGCCTTGCAACTGATTTTCTGCCTGTAAAAAATATCGCGAATCGGTCCACAACGCAGCTCTTGTCAAAGTAATTATCACTGTACCAGCCGAACCGTTAAATCCCGAAATCCATTCGCGCTCTTTCCAATGCTCGGCGATATATTCGCTGGCATGAGGATCGCTACTCGGAATAATACAGGCAGCTATATCATTTATTTTCATCTCGTTGCGCAATGCCGAGATTCTTTCTTTTATATTTTGCATCAGTATTCATTTTAATTTTTCCCTGTTGATGCGGAAAATTTTTATATTAACATTTTAAAAATGAAATAATTATCTGAAAGTAAAAAAATTATTGTTAAGTACTTTCATCAGAATATAATTTATTTTTTAAAGGTCTGATGGAACCCACATGTCTGAATATTATATTCATTCGTGTTTGTGTATGCAATACATGTGGGTTTCATAAATTAAAATTTCATTCAAAGTTAAATAAATCTTCTCTAACAAATTTCACATATTTGGGTTCAGTCGGGATGTAATTTTCATCGTCCCACAGCGTGCTGGTAATCATCAAATCGGCACTGTAACGATTGCAGGCAATGGGAACATTATGAATCCTGCACTGACGGAGCAACATTTGGATATCGGCTTCGTGTGGCTGTGGATTCAAATCATCAATCAGAAAAACTGCCAGATTAATCTGTTTTTGTACCACCAATGCGGCAATTTCCGCGTCGCCGCCCAAAGGGCCGGAGTGCATGCAAGTAATATCCACCTTCACACCTTTTTCTTCCATAGCCCTTTGAATGAGTTTTCCTGTCGTACCGGTACAAATCAATTTGTGTTGCGAAAGCATATCGGCATTGTAAACAGCCCATTCTACCATGTCGGCTTTTCGATTATCATGAGCTACCAGCGCAATTTTCAATTGTTTTTTCATAAGTTTTATGTTTTTTGATGAAAGAATTTATTAAAGTTTTCAATGAAAATCTCAGTTGAAGGTTGAATCATTTTTTCGATTCAGAATCGATCGAATTAATGAAAAATAAAAAATTCAATCTATAAAAACAGGAATTTCAAACATTAATAGAAATAAATTTTTTGCTGTTTTCGAATGTTTTTTCAGAAAAAACCTTATAATCCTAATGGTTGCAAAAATAAAGAATAAATATTTATTTCGGACAAGGAAAATGAAAAAACTTTTATAATAACATCATAGCGCATAAAACTCATTTGATTATTTCAAGCTGTTTATATCTCGTTAAATTTTTAAACAAAGCTTTCAACCGAAAAGTACTTATGGTTTCATAAAAATTGTCTTTAAAAACCGATTCAATTTGCTAACTTTGCATAAAGAAAACCGGTAAGATTTAAAGTTTCTACAAAAATATTTGGATGAACAAATCAATGAATTTGGATTTTTTAAACGATTTGAACGAAAGTCAGCGGCAAGCTGTAGAATATATGGATGGCGCTTCGCTGGTAATAGCGGGTGCAGGGTCGGGAAAAACCCGCGTGTTAACTTACAAAATTGCCTATTTACTCACCAAAGGTTTTCCTCCGTCGTCCATTTTGGCTTTAACTTTCACCAACAAAGCGGCACGAGAAATGAAGGAACGGATTGCACAAATTGTTGGAGAAAGAACAGCCCGATACTTGTGGATGGGAACTTTTCACTCCATTTTTTCCAGGATTTTGCGTAACGAAGCACAGTACACCGGATATTCAAAAAATTTCACCATATACGACTCTTCCGATTCTTCCAGCTTGATAAAAAGCATTCTGAAAGAACGCAATCTGGATACAAAAACTTATCCGCCCGGACTCATTCAATCACGCATTTCTTCGGCAAAAAACAACCTGATTACACCCGAAGCCTATGCCGTCAACAGCGATTTTATTAAAAGTGACAAGCAAAGCCGCATTCCCCTTTTGAGCGAAATTTATCAAACTTATTGCAATCGTTGCAAACAAGCCGATGCAATGGATTTCGACGATTTACTACTCCAAACCAATCTGCTGTTTCGAAATCATCCTGAAGTGCTGGAAAAATATCAGCAATTGTTTCAATTTATTTTGGTTGACGAGTATCAGGATACCAACTTTGCGCAATACCTGATTATAAAAAAACTTGCTCAGCAACACGAACGAATTAGTGTTGTGGGTGACGATGCACAAAGCATTTATTCATTTCGCGGTGCCAACATCGACAACATTCTACAGTTCAAGAATGCTTATCACAATGCACGCATCTTCAAACTCGAACAAAATTATCGTTCTACACAAACCATCGTGAATGCAGCCAACAGCCTGATTGACAAAAACAGGGCACAAATTCAAAAAACCATTTTTTCGGAAAAAGAAATCGGACATCCCATAAAATTGTTGAATGTTTTCACAGATTATGAAGAAGGTCTGACCGTTGCCAAACATATTTTGGACTTGTACGCGCTATACGATTATCGATATGCCGACATTGCTGTGTTGTATCGAACCAATTCACAATCGCGAATTTTAGAAGAAACATTCCGAAAACAGGGCATTCCCTATCGAATTTACGGAGGCCTGTCGTTTTATCAGCGAAAGGAAATAAAGGATGTGATAGCTTATTGCCGATTGGTTTGCAACCAAAATGATGAAGAAGCATTGAAAAGAATCATTAATTTTCCTACGCGAGGCATTGGCGAAACTACAGTAGGGAAACTTGTGGAATGTGCACAGAGTAAAGATGTAGGAATTTGGGAAGTTCTTTCCAACATGACAAAATACGGCGTGCCGGTCAATGCGGGAACAGCTTCAAAATTAAACGATTTCCGAAATTTGATAGAAAGTTTTTCCCAGCAACTGGAAATTAAAAATGCTTACGACTTGGCCGTTATGATTGTAAAAACCACCGGATTGCTCAACGAAGCCAACTTTGATCATTCTCCTGAAAGTATAAGCAGAAAAGAAAATATAGAAGAATTTCTGAAAGCCATCCACGAATTTTGTGAAAAAAAAATGGAAGAAGGAGAAACCTTGCCCCTTCTTCCCGATTTTTTATCGGAAGTATCTTTATTGACCGACCAGGACACCGACAAGGACAGCCTGAGCGACAAAGTTACCCTCATGACTGTTCATGCAGCCAAAGGATTGGAATTTAAAGCCGTATTCATTGTTGGTATGGAAGAAGAACTTTTCCCGTCAATGTTCAGCCTTGTCAATGAACGGGAACTGGAAGAAGAGCGCCGCCTTTTTTACGTTGCCATTACCCGTGCCAAAGAACGCTGTTTTATCAGCTATGCCAAATCGAGATTTAGAAACGGTAAAACCAACTTTTGCACTCCCAGCAGATTTATCAAAGATATTGACCCTCAGTTTCTGGAAATTACCGAAGAAAAAGCACCAACTTTTCAGAAAAAAAATTTTATGAATTGGGATGAGGAAATTGAAAGTGAACGGAATCGTTTTTACTCGCCAACAAACGAAAAAGAAACTTATTCGGAACCTCAAACAACAAATTTCTCTCCACGAAAACTGAAAAAATTGGATCAATCGTCGGACGAAAAAATCATTATCGAAAATTCTTCTTTTCCTGTAGGAACTATTGTAAAACATCAGCTTTTCGGAATTGGAAAAGTATTGGAAACCAGTATCTCCAACGGCAACGAAAAAGCAACGATCGATTTTGGAGAAAAAGGAGTAAAATCGCTTTTACTGAAATTCGCAAAACTGGAAGTGGTGAAATAATTATCGAAGAGTATTTACCGATGCCTTAATGGGTTAAATGTTTTTGCTTAAACAAAGATGATTGAACTTTCACATTTTGATAGATGTGGTTAGGCGTGTTTTCTATTAACATTCGTGAAAAATGAAAATTTTGTCGAAAGACGAAATACGAAACATTTGCATAATTTCAAAAATTGAAAGCGAACTTTTTGTTTAATTTCTGGGTCTATTTATTTTTTAAATACTCGCTACAGATATCTCTATATTGGTTAAGTTGTCGGGTTGTCCCCTTTTTTCAGTTTTTAGAAATTACTGTAAAGGTGTGATAATCAACCACTCAACCATATTTTTTTAAATTAAACTTTTTTGTTTAATCTATGATGATCAATTTATTAATTCATTAATTTATTGAAGTATTGTCAAAAATAAGTTGCAAAAAAGTTCGAATATGTGAAGAGCCCGATTAAGACCGGACTCTTCCAATGAACAAAAAACTTATAAACCAAGATCAAAGCAAATAATGGATGGTTTCTTCGTCCCTGTTATTAATCAAGAAACAATAATAAATTTCTCTTTTGGAGTTTGACAAAAAGCACAGTTTGGATCAATGGCTGCATTATCGTAAGTATTTCCACAAACAGGACAAACTGCATAAGCAGATGGCAATGTGCTTTCATTGTTTGCTTTTAAAGCCGCTAAAGCTTTCTGATAAAAATCGAGATGTTTCTTCTCCGTATCAAGAGCCCACGTAAAAGATTTCACGGCATCGGTAACTTTCTCGGCATTTGCATCATTAATAAAGTTAACGTACATTGTGGTGCTTTCATAAGATTCTCCATCAATAGCAGCCTGCAAATTTTCTGCCGTAGATTTAACCTCAAATGAGGGAGTAAAAGCTTCCATTTTTTCTCCAAGACTTTCCAATACTTTTGTGTGATTGGCAGCATGAATGGCTTCGGCCTTAGAAGCTGCATCAAAAAGTTTTGCTATGGTATCATAGCCCTCTTCTCTGGCTTTTTGAGCAAAAGCGGAATACTTTGCACTCGCGGTGGTTTCACCCTTTATTCCTTCTTTCAAGTTTGCTATGGTCTTTGTAGGGGTAGATTTACAACCGAAAAATGCAACCGTAAGCAATGCAATAAAAATAATTCTATTCACTTTTTCCATAATGTAAAAATTTGAAAATGTTAAACATATTGTTTATGAAAATTTAGAGAGGCATCATATAATTATAAACCAGATTTCCACCATAGAAACCTGTAATTCCCACCATAAGGGCAGCCAATGCATAAATGGCGAATGACAACCATTTCATTGGAGAATTTTCCCTATTTGATCGCTTCAAATAAATTCTAAGCAAAGAATTAATTATCAACAATAACATGGTAATGACTGCAAAAGTAGCATGGATATTTTTAACCATTCCCGCCGTACCTGCCATGTCGGGTGTAAAAAAGACACCGGAAAAAAAAGTAACAATGGTAGCCAAAGTCCCAATTATCAGCAACCAAAATCCGGCAAAGGATAAACATGCTTCTTTCTTTATCAGAAGGGATACCAAGTCAAAAAGAAACCCCACCATTATTAATGCAATGGGAAAATGTACCAACATAGGGTGCAAATGATCGATTGAAAACATAACTTAAAAGTTTTTTGGATTGTAAGATATTGAATGACACTTGAAAAAATTGCGTTCAAATATTTATAGCGATTTTACTATAATTTGAATTTTAACACTCACACTTTTAAACTAATTACAAAGATAAAACATTTCTAATTAATTTTTGTTGAATAACAAAAAAAATCAAATCTTTGGAATAAAAAAAGCGTCCTTTTTGGGGACGCCCTTTGCATTCATTTTAAAATAAGCATTTTATGAAAATTACCCGAGGTAACTCTTCAATAATTTACTTTTAGAACTGTTTCTCAATCTACGGATAGCTTTTTCCTTGATTTGACGAACACGCTCGCGTGTCAGTCCAAATTCATCGCCGATTTCTTCCAACGTCATTTCAGGTACGCCAATCCCAAAGAATTTTTTAATAATTTCATGCTCTCTTTCTGTTAATGTTGACAGAGCCCTTTCAATTTCCTGGGAAAGTGATTCATTGATCAAACGATGGTCGGCATCGGGAGAATCTTCATTTACCATCACATCGAGCAGGCTGTTGTCTTCCCCTTCAACAAAAGGCGCATCTACGGAAATGTGACGACCTGAAACCTTCATGGTATCGGCAATTTTATCCACCGGAATATCGAGTTCTTCAGCCAATTCCTCAGGTGAAGGACGACGCTCATTTTCCTGTTCAAATTTTGAAAAAGCCTTGTTGATTTTGTTCAACGAACCTACTTGGTTTAATGGCAAACGAACAATACGCGACTGCTCGGCCAACGCCTGCAAAATGGATTGCCTGATCCACCACACTGCATAGGAAATAAACTTAAATCCGCGTGTTTCATCGAATTTTTCGGCAGCCTTGATAAGTCCAAGATTTCCTTCATTGATCAAATCGGGCAAACTTAAGCCCTGATTTTGATACTGTTTTGCTACCGAAACGACAAAACGCAAATTGGCGCGGGTTAATTTTTCCAAAGCGGCTCGATCTCCCTTGTGAATCCGTTGAGCCAACTCAACTTCTTCTTCCACACTGATCAGATCTTCTCTTCCAATTTCTTGCAAGTACTTGTCGAGCGATGCGCTTTCGCGATTCGTGATTGATTTTGTAATTTTTAATTGCCTCATTTTTACCTTAAAAAATTAGGGTGCAAAATTAATGTTTTTTTGGTTGATTACAAAATTTCTTATATAACGTTTTTACTAAATTTTTGTTTTAAAAAGTCTTGAAAATTTTTCTTTGTTGTTCCATAAATACGCCGAAACGATATTTTATGAGTTGCCTGATTGTTGATAATCTCAAATTTTAGTACAAAAGGAACTTACTCCTTTCGTAAAAAAGAGTAAGTTCCAATGCAACAGAGAAATATTTTTCAACACACTTATGGAAAATTATTCTTCCAAATTAACTGCATAGTAGGTAACTCTGCCATTGGGATAAACACCCGCCATGAAAAGCACCTTGTCTTCGCTGTTTAATGCCGCAGTTACGGCAGATTGAATATCCTCCACATTTCTAATAGTCTGATTGTTAATTTTTAATATAATATATCCAACTCTCACACCTTGCTGCATCAATTTTCCTTTTGTTAGCGATGTAACCTGAACACCATAATCCAAACCAAGATCTTTTTGCAACTTACTGCTCAATTCCTTGAAAGTAGCACCCAGAAGTTGTTCAACGTCAACTTTGTCGGAAGAAACTATGCTGGCACTTCCCTGACTATTTTTCAGTTCTACGTTGTTAAATTTCAATTCATTATTTTTACGTATAACGGTGATTGAAATTTTATCGCCGGGGCGATAGCGTCCAATTTGTTCCTGCAATTCCGAAACAGATTTAACAGCCACGCCATTCACATTCACAATTACATCACCTTCTTTAATGCCTGCTTTTTCGGCAGCACTTCCGGCATTTACATTGGCCACATAAGCTCCTTCCAATGTTTTCAAATCTTTTTCTTTTGCCAACTGTGCGGTAATATCAGCTATTTCAACTCCCAACACGGCTCGTTGTACTACTCCGTACTGACGCAAATCGGAAACTACTTTTTTAACTATGCTGACCGGGATGGCAAATGCGTAACCTGCAAACGAACCCGTCTGAGAAGCTATTGCCGTATTGATACCTACCAATTCGCCCCGTGTATTGACCAAAGCGCCTCCACTATTACCTGGATTAACCGCAGCATCGGTCTGAATAAAAGATTCGATACGCATTTTGGAGTTAATGATATTGATATTTCTTGCCTTTGCACTCACAATTCCCGCCGTAACGGTAGAATTAAGATTGAAAGGATTCCCCACTGCCAGCACCCATTCGCCAACTTTTAGCGAATCGGAATTACCAAAAGGAATGATGGGAAGATTTTCTGCATCGATTTTTATCAGCGCCAAGTCTGTATTAGGATCGGCACCAATTACTTTTGCCTCAAATGTTCGTTTATCGTTTAATGTAACTTCTATTTTGGACGAACCGTCAATTACATGGTTGTTGGTTACAATATATCCATCATTGGAAATTATGACGCCAGAGCCAGAACCTTCTACCATAGGCGGTTCTTGATAATAGCGAGGACGGCCAAAGAAAAATTCAAAAAAGGGATCTTCCCTAAAAGCCATTTTTGCTTTTGATTGTGTTTTTACGTGTACTACCGAATGAATCGTAAGTTCAGCTGCCAATGTAAAATCGGTTTCCACACCACTCTTCACATTGGAAAATTTTGCATAAGCTGTCGGATACTGCAATTCTCGTTTAAAATTATCTTTCTCATGTTTATTGGTAAAGTAATTGGTTGTCACATTTGTTGCCACACTCACTACTACCACCAACAAGAACAGGCCTAACGCTTTTTTTCTTTTCGATGCTTCCATACTTTTCGTTTTTAAGATTTAAATTGATTTTTCTGAAAAAATATTCTTAAACAAATTTTTCACTGCTAAAGTATACAAAATACATTCCATAACACAAAGTGATATAGCTATTTGTCGAAATTTAACACAGAGATTTGCAGCTTAACGGGAATTAACAGAAAGACCTTAGATTTTTTAGAAAAATTTTGTTACTAAAATAAAAAACCACCTTTTTGACAGGTGGTTCTGGATTGAAAACAAAAAACTGACAATTTATACTGTCATTTTTTGGTAACTTTTTTGTAGCCATAAACGGCCAAGTCTCCCAATTCTTCTTCGATACGAAGCAACTGGTTATATTTGGCCATACGGTCTGAACGGCTCAAAGAACCTGTTTTGATCTGACCGGAATTGGTTGCTACTGCGATGTCGGCAATGGTAGCATCTTCCGTTTCACCCGAACGATGAGAAGTTACCGTTGTATATCCGGCACGATGAGCCATTTCGATAGCATCCAAAGTTTCGGACAATGTTCCAATTTGATTTACCTTGATAAGAATGGAATTGGCACAACCCATTTCGATACCTTTTTTCAAAAATTCTACATTGGTAACAAACAAATCGTCCCCAACCAACTGAACCTTGTTTCCAAGTTTTTCGGTCAATAGTTTCCAGCCTTCCCAGTCGTTTTCACTCATACCATCTTCAATAAAATCAATCGGATATTTGCTGACCAATTCTGATAGGTATTTAACCTGTTCTTCAGAAGTACGTTTGGCACCATTTGCTCCTTCAAATTTGGTGTAATTATAAATACCGTTTTCGTAAAATTCTGACGAAGCACAATCCAACCCAATCATCACATCCTGTCCGGGCTTGTAACCGGCTTTTTCGATTGCAGTTAAAATAGATTCCAGCGCATCTTCTGTCCCTTTCAAAGTTGGGGCAAATCCGCCTTCATCACCAACAGCTGTGCTCAAATTACGGTCGTGCAACACTTTTTTCAGTGAATGAAACACTTCGGCTCCCATTCGTAAACCTTCGTGGAAAGAAGGAGCACCAACCGGGCGAATCATAAATTCCTGGAACGCGATGGGAGCATCAGAATGCGAACCTCCATTGATAATGTTCATCATTGGAACCGGCAAAACAAAAGCATTTACACCACCAATATATCGGTAAAGCGGCAGATCGAGATAAGCTGCAGCCGCTTTTGCAGTGGCCAAAGAAACTCCCAAAATGGCATTTGCACCCAAATTCGACTTTGTTTTCGTACCATCGAGCTCAATCATTTTCTTGTCAATAGTACGCTGATCCAATGCAGAAATACCAATTAATGAAGGTGCAATAATGTTATTTACGTTCGAAACGGCTTTCAGTACGCCTTTTCCCAGATAGCGTTTTTTATCGCCATCACGCAACTCAATGGCTTCATTTTCTCCCGTAGAAGCTCCGGACGGAACAGCAGCTCTTCCCATAACGCCCGATTCGAGCATTACATCTACTTCTACAGTTGGATTTCCTCTTGAATCCAATACTTCGCGAGCAACGATTTTTTCTATTCTACTCATTTTCTTTATAATTAAGATTGATAATTTGTTAGAAATTCCTCTTTTTACATTTTCTGCAAAGTTATAAAATGTTCTTTTAATTTTGTTTATATACGTACTTAAAATATCAAAAAATAGCGTATATTTACCTTCTTAAAAATGAAAATTAAATATTTTGCAACAATAAAGCGATGAGAACAACAAAATTTATTTTATTTAGCTTCATTTGTATTTCCCTTACTTCATGTAATGTTCTTATGCAGGGTGTTTCCAATTCAGGAACATTATCTATTCCAACCACCGACAAAGAAAACATTGCGGGTATAAAAAATGCTTTGTTATTGGGAACGGAAAGAGCGGTATCCGATTTAAGTATAGAAAATGGCTTTTATGGTAATCAGGCATTTAAATTACTGTTGCCTGAAGAAGCTCAAACGATTGTAGAAAATATCAGTTTGATACCCGGAGGCAAAGCTTTGGTCGACAAAGCCATTCTGTCCATCAATCGTTCGGCAGAAGATGCAGTAAAAGAAGCCGGTCCCGTGTTTAAAAAAGCGATTCAGGACATGACTATTTCAGATGCAATGGGTATTTTGCTGGGCGGAAGCAATGCAGCAACGCAATATTTGCAAAAAACTACTTCAACGGAATTGAAAAATCTTTTTCTACCTAAAGTTCAGGCATCGCTAAAGAAACCATTGGTAGGTGATGTTTCAACTACAGAAACATGGAATTTGCTGATAAATGCCTACAACAGCGCAGCCAATTCTACTTTGGGTAAACTTGCTTCTCTGAAACCTGTTAACACCCAATTGGATCAATATGTTACCGACAAGGCATTGAGTGCATTGTTTACTAAAATGGCAGAAACAGAAAATTCCATTCGCACGGACCCTGCAGCCCGCACTACAACATTACTGAAACGCGTTTTCGGACAACTGGACAATAAATAATTCATTTGCTGGATTATACAATTTTTTCTCTCTTTAGTACATAGAATGCTAAAATAGTTTCTTCACACACATAAATATTTTGCTACTTTTGCAACGCGGTTTCAACAAAGGTGAAAAATAAATTAATTAAAATATAAGACAATTAATTAAAATATAAGACAATGGAAAACAATGAAAATCAAATCAATATAGAACTTTCTGCTGAAGTGGCAGAAGGTATCTATTCCAATCTGGCTATTATTTCACATTCTTCTTCCGAATTTGTGCTCGATTTCATTCGCATTATGCCCGGATTACCCAAAGCACCGGTCAAATCACGCATCATTCTCACCCCCGAACATGCCAAAAGATTATTGTATGCACTGCAGGAGAATATTGCAAAATATGAACAGCAAAACGGAAAAATAAAAATTGATGAAAATTCTTTTATTCCCCCTTTTCCTATGGGATTTGGAGGCGGAGAAGCCTAATTTTTTCTACGCAAATTCCATCTTTCTTAGTTGAAATAGAAATTAAAATTCGGAAGAAAAATGGAATTTGATATGATCAAAATCGCGTTGAGCCATTTGCAAAATATAGGGCGACTCGGCGAGATATACATCGCGGCCTTCTTTGTCTTTCACCATAAATTGCGCTTTTCGTTTCTTGAAGGCTTCGAGCTGTTCAGGATCATCGCTTTCTATCCAACACGCCTTATATAAGGAAATCGGTTCCCAACGGCATTGCGCGTTGTATTCGTGCAACAATCGGTATTGAATTACTTCAAACTGCAACTGCCCGACTGTTCCCACTATTTTTCTTCGATTAAATTCGCTGGTAAAAAGCTGTGCTACGCCTTCGTCCATCAATTGCCGAATCCCTTTTTCCAATTGTTTGGTTTTCATCGGATCGGCATTTTCGAGATAATTGAACATTTCGGGCGAAAAACTCGGTAATCCTTTAAAATGGAGATCTTCTCCACCGGTCAGCGTATCGCCAATTTTAAAATTTCCATTATCGGGCAATCCCACAATGTCGCCGGAGTAAGCTTCGTCCACAATTTCCTTTTTTTGTGCCATAAAAGCAGTTGGACTTGAAAAACGCAACATTTTTCCCTGTCGAATATGCTTGTAATTGACATTTCGTTCAAATTTTCCCGAACAAATTTTCACAAAAGCAATACAACTCCGATGATTGGGATCCATATTGGCGTGAATCTTGAAAACAAAACCCGAAAAAGTTTCCTCGTAAGGATTTACAACTCTCTCGTGAGCCTGAACGGGTTGCGGAGAAGGAGCTATTTCCACGAAGCAATTCAACAATTCCTTCACTCCGAAATTGTTCAAAGCGCTGCCAAAAAAAACCGGAGCCAACTCTCCCGACAGATATTTTTCCCTGTCGAAAGCCGGATATATTCCATGTATGAGTTCCAAATCCTGCCTCAGTTGGCGTGCATCTTTCTCTCCAATGAACTTTTCAAGCTCCTCACTGTCAATATCCGAAATCTCAACGGATTCTCTGATCGTTTGCTTATTGGGGGTGTAAAGTTGAAGATTTTCCTCGTAAATATTATAAACTCCCTTAAATGAAAAGCCCTGACTGATAGGCCAACTCAAAGGACGAACGTGAATATCAAGTTCAGATTCCAGCTCATCGAGCAAATCGAATGGGTCTTTGCCTTCACGATCCATTTTATTGACAAAAATCATGACCGGCGTTTTGCGCATCCGGCACACATTCATTAATTTACGCGTTTGCTCCTCTACACCTTTGGCGTTGTCAATCACAATAATCACGCTGTTGACGGCCGTAAGCGTTCGGTAAGTATCTTCGGCAAAATCCTGATGACCGGGTGTATCCAAAATATTAATTTTGTAATCCTGATAATCGAATCCCATTACGGAGGTAGCTACTGAAATTCCACGCTGTTTTTCTATTTCCATCCAGTCTGAAGTTGCCGTTTTTCTGATTTTATTCGATTTCACGGCACCGGCAACATGAATAGCTCCTCCAAAAAGCAAAAGTTTTTCTGTTAAGGTGGTTTTTCCGGCATCGGGATGACTGATGATGGCAAATGTTCTTCTGCGTCGAATTTCTTCTTGAAAACTCATTTTGAATACGATAGATAAATTCTTTATTACTTGTTTTTAGCCTGCAAAGGTACAACTTTTTGAAAAATTTTCAATCTGCTTTAAAAGGAATAAATTTTCTATTGGTTGAAAAAATTTCCCCAAAAAATTGTGTTGTATATTATGAAACCCACATGTATTAGATACACAAACACGTATTCAGACATGTGGGTTCCATCAGACCATTAAAAAATAAATTATATTCTGATGAATTAAAAAAAAGAGGCTATCCTATTCTTTAGACAGCCTCGTTACCTTAAAAATTACCTATATACTTCAACACAATCTTTTTTTTCAATGTCTAACAAATTTTGAGCCAAAATTCAAGATTCTTGTTAAAAACTTTTAGAAAAAATTATCGATTCCTCATTCTGTTTCTCATTGTCTGCATTCTTGCCATACGAATAGAATCGTATTTCTGAAATTTTTCTTTTCCAATGATTTTTTCCATTTCGGCATCATTTGCTTTTCGTTGACTTTCCATGAATGCCCGATGTTCATCTCTTGATTTTTGCATTTCTGCCTGATGTTGCATTCTTGTTTCATCCTGTTTTTTAAACAATTCTGCAATTTTTGCTTTTTCTTCATTGGTAAGATTCAGCTCTTTAGCCCAATATTCTGCACGACTTTCAGCTGACATTCTTTGTGATGCATTTTGTCTCATTTCACTTTTTTTCCCTTCTTTGTCAGAAACATTTTTTTGATTTTGAGCATGACCTGCCACACTTATCAAAAATAAAGCACTAACCATCAAAATTAAAATCTTTTTCATAAACTTTTGTTTTTAAAATTCTTATTTTCTTTAAATTTTATAATTTGACTTATGAATCAAGTCAAGGTTTAAAATCAAAATATTTTTTATAAAAAATTAACAATTTATGTTTGCTGTAAAATTTGAAACCTCAATAGAGAAAAAATAATGGTTTTGTCATACATCGAACACAGTACATTTTCCTGTTCCAATCCATCATTCTAACAACACATGTTGCAACGCAATTCAATAGGGAAACAAACGCGCATTCCCCCAATTCAGATCATGCGTTCCATTCTATCATTGCAATAACACTTTTGGATGTTGTATATGAGACGTAGCATGCTACGTCTTTACCCGGATTAAACGCAATTCAATGGGAAAAATATCTGTACATTTTGCTGCCGCTCAATTGAATCGTGTGGTAGAAATTTCCAAAGTAAAGCATTTACCCAACCAAATTATCAAGAGCAGTCTTACTTTCCTTTTTAATAACTTTGTAATTAAACGACTTAGAAAAAACTTGGAACAACTGCGAAAAGACTTGCAATGGCTGACAGCCTAATTTTTTAGAAACATTTATTGAAAGATGAATAACTTCAAAACTTTCCATGTACTTACTCATGTCGTTTTGATAAACTTAGAGTTCGCAATAGGAAAAAAAGTTTTAATTTTATAGGAAACTCTTATGAGTAGCAATAGAAAAAAACGTGTGTGAACTTTGGTATATCCTTACAAACAAAGAAATAACACCATGTGGTGGAATGATTTTTTTTGTAACAAATGTTTGAAAAACCACGTAGAATCGTTATTGTTCGTCAAAAATTAAAGGAAAGCACTTTCGTCTTTAATTTTGTGATGATAGCCTATAATCTTATGTCGCTGTTTAGAATGTTCATTTTGCAGAGAAAAACGCAGAAAACTTTATCTACACACTTAGATATAAAACTTTTGCCATTGGTGCATATTTTGAAAAAATCAACAACAAACTGCTTCTGTAAATCGCTTTAAATAAAAAAGGCGAACATGATTTTCCGGCCTATGGAACAGCTCTTCTAAGTTTGACTTTCCCTTTAAATTGGCTAATGAGTAATTTGGGTTCAATTCCAACAATATCAAAATCGTCTAATATCTCTTTCGGAAGAATGTAAGGGGCAAGTGCCTCAAGCTGTTCGTAAGTGGACATATAAAAAGTATTTTTTCACAAAGATACTTCTCTTTTTCTACAAACTCATATTTTTCCATGTGAGCCATAAACGACAGAAATTAGAAAAAATTCTCTCTAATTTCTGTCGTTAAAATGTTTCCCTATGATTTGAAAAGCATCGACTTACAGGAAAAATATAATTTATTTTCCCTTCCTTATTCCGCCGAAAATCTGTAAATACACCACTCATCGTATTTTTTTCCGGGACGTAATACGGGAGTGGGGAAGAAGGGTACATTGGCTGAATTGGGAAATCCTTGCGTTTCGAGACAAATGGCATGTTGACTTTCATAGACTTTCCCGTTTTTCCCCGTTTGTTTATCTATCCAGTTGCCCGAATAAACCTGCACTCCCGGTTGTGTTGTCATGACTTCCATTTTTCTGCCCGATTCAGGTTCGTACAGAAATCCGGCTACAACCATTTCTCCTGTATGATGTTTCCGAATAGCCCAATTGTTGTCTAATCCTCTTCCCGGAGCAAAAGCCTCATCATCAATCCGCTGTTCAATTACAGTGGGTTGACGAAAATCGAAAGCCGAGTTTTCTACGGGACGAATTTCTCCTGTCGGCGCAAAAGAATCGTCCAGTACGGTGTAAAAATCGGCATTCAACTGTAATATGTGGTTGCGAATAGTTCCGTTGCCGGCTCCTTTGAGATTGAAATAGGAATGATTGGTCAGATTGATGACCGTTGCTTTATCGGTTACGGCTTCGTAATGAATTTTTAACTCGTTGTTGTCCGAAAGAAAATAAGTTACCTTTACCGTGAGATTGCCTGGATAACCTTCTTCGCCATCTACCGACAGATATTCCATAATAATTTCTTGATTGTCAACCGATTTAACTTCCCAGATTTTTTCATTGAAGCCATGAATGCCGCCATGAAGAGAATTTGTTCCGTTGTTGATGGGCAAATGATATTCAACGCCATCAAGAACGAATTTGCCATCTTTAATTCGGTTGGCAAAGCGTCCACATACAGCTCCGAAGTATGGTTCACGTTCCATACATTCGGTTAATGTGTCAAAACCCAACACCACATCTTCAAATTTTCCTTCTTTATCGGCAGCAAATAGCCTCACCACTTTTGCTCCAAAGTTGGTGATGCTGCATGACATCCCGTTTTTATTGATTAAAGTAAATAGTTTTACTGTTTTACCGTGAACTGTTATTTGTGAAGATTCCTCGCTTTTCATGTCTAACTCCTGTTTAAATTGCTTTTATTGTAATATCATAAATCATTTCAATAAATATTAGGTTTTTGTTTTGATTGTATCTAATTATTTCGGATAAACTTCAAAAATATTGAAGTTTATCCGAAATAAAATTTTCATTGAAAATGAATTAGCTCAATCGGCAAGCACCATCACCTATTTCGGCAATATAAAATTCGGGTTTGATTCCGATTTTTGCTTCATAAGCGGCTCCCACATTTTTAATAAAAGTGTCGATCGCTTCATCTTTTACCAGAGAAACGGTACATCCTCCAAAGCCTCCGCCGGTCATTCGTGAACCTATCACGCCATCTATTTTCCAAGCTTCTTCTACCATCGTATCGAGTTCAGGGCCGGTAACTTCGTAATCGTCGCGAAGAGAAACATGAGAAGCATTCATTAATTTTCCAAACTGGAGAATATCGCCGGCTCTCAAAGCTTTTACCGCATCTTTGGTGCGTTGAACTTCGCTCACAACGTGGCGAGCACGTTTTTTTGCCGTCTCGTCGGTAATCGCCGATTCTATTTTTTTAAATTCTTCTTCCGTCAGTTCGGCCAGATATTTTATTGAACGAACCTTATTCAATTGCTCAACTGCTTTTTTACATTCGGCAACGCGTTGGTTATAAGCTCCGGAATCCAGCTTATGGGGGCTGTGTGTATTGGAAATCAGAACTTTAATACCATTTAATTTTACGGGAACCAAATCAAATTCCAGTGTGTCGCAATTCAGGAAAATGGCATGATCTTTTTTCCCTTGCGCAGCAGCAAACTGATCCATAATGCCACAATTTACAAGGGCAAATTCATGTTCTGCCTTTTGCGACATCAGAGCCAATTCTGTGCGGTCATATCCCGTTCCCAGTTGATCATTCAATGCGTAAGCCGTAACGACTTCCAATGAAGCAGAAGAAGACAATCCGGCACCGGTTGGCACATCACCCCAAATCAATATATCAAAACCTTCATCGATTTTGACACCTTTTTTGATAAATTGCGCAAAAACACCAATCAGATAATTTGCCCACGAATTTTCGAGTCGAGTAGTTAATTTTTCCAAAGGAACTTCTACGGCATCCGGCTGATTCAAAGAACGGAAACGAACTGTATTTCCGCCATTTTTACGAATGAGCAGATAAGTTCCAAAACTAAGTGCACAAGGGAAAACATAACCGCCATTATAATCGGTATGTTCACCAATTAAATTTACCCTTCCCGGAGCAAAATAAACTGCATCCGCATGCTGACCATAAATTTTTTCAAAAGCTGATTTTAATTCCTGTTGAGTCATATTAAGTAAGTTTTTTATAGTTTCTGAATGCACAAAGTTAGGTCAAATTCAAATATTTGTCTGTTTAAAAAATATGTTTTAAAACAGAATAATCTGATTGTTTTGTGCATCTGATGGTGATTAAAAGAATTATATGTAATTTTGAATTCCCAATTTTTTCTTGTTTGTTTTAGAAGTTGTAAACAACAATTATTTGTCAAAAATTTTAATGCGATGCATAAAACATCCAATATAGTGATTAAGAACAAACGTGCCACTTTTGAATACGAAATTTTAGATCGTTATATTAGCGGTATTCAATTGTTTGGAACAGAAATTAAATCTATTAGAAGTGGCAAGGCAAGTCTATCCGATACATATTGCACATTTATTAATGATGAATTATGGGTTAAAAATATGCACATAGCTCCCTATTTTTTTGGTAGCTACAATAACCATGAAACTCGAAGAGACCGTAAATTATTGTTGAAAGCGCAGGAATTGAAACGACTTCAACGTGCAGTAAAAGAAAGTGGTAATACTATCGTTCCCTTAAAACTTTTTATCAATGAAAGAGGTTTGGCAAAATTGGAAATTGCTTTGGTAAAAGGCAAGAAGCTTTATGATAAAAGACAAACATTAAAAGAAAAGGAAGATAAAAGATACATAGAAAGAACTTTGAAAAGGTAATATGTTTTTTTAACCTCTTTTCTTTGTTATGTGCAGAGATTTTATTGCACTTTCAGGCTTTCGATTATTTTATCGATAAAATTTAATATTTCTTCTCTACCGATTTTTTTATGTGAGGAGGTTTTAAAAAATGGAGGCAACTGTTCCCAATTTTCCAACATTTTTTGCTTGTAATTTTCAATATTTTCGTCGATTTTCGATGCTGAAAGTTTATCGGTTTTAGTAAAAACGATGCAAAAAGGAATTCCATTTGATCCCAACCATTCCATAAATTCAAGATCTATTTTTTGTGGTTCATGACGCACATCAATCAACACAAACAAACATGTAAGTTGTTCACGAAAAAGAATATAATTATTGATATTATCTATTAGTTTTTTTCGGTTTTCTTTTCCGGTTTGAGCAAATCCATAACCTGGCAAATCTACCAAATACCAGTTTTTGTTAATTAAAAAATGATTGATCAACAGTGTTTTACCGGGTTTCGAAGAAGTAAGGGCCAGATTTTTTCGCTGACAAAGCATATTGATGAGAGATGATTTTCCCACGTTGGAACGCCCTATAAATGCAAATTCAGGAAAGTTCCCTTCAGGACATCCCTTGTAGTCAGTACTGCTTTTTATAAATTCTGCCGCATGTATTTCCATTTCTATTTATGACTTTATGGTGTTAAAAATTATGTTTTTCTTTCTGAAGATCCACATACCTGTAAAAGTAAGTAATCCATTTATTATGAGTATTTCGTATCCGAAAGAATAATGTAAGTAACGCGTAAATAAATAATCCATCAATCCACATAGAATAGGAGATAAGACAGCAATATATGGCATGAATTTGTCTTTTACCTGCATCTTGGTGAAAAGTCCAAAAGTATACATTCCCAACAAAGGTCCATAAGTATAGGAAGCTACAGTATAAATGGCATCAATTACGCTTTTATTGTTGATAGCTTTGAAAATTACAATAATTATTGCAAAAAATATGGAAATACAAACATGAATGATGCGGCGTGTGTGATTAGCTTTTCGGCTTTCTTGATGCTGAATGCCCAAAATATCTACCGAAAAGGAGGTGGTTAGGGCTGTGAGTGCAGAATCGGCACTGGAAAAGGCAGCGGCAATAATACCTGTAATAAAAAAAATCATTACTGTTTGACCAAGATAATTTGCAGCCAACATAGGCAGAATTTCGTCGCCCAATGGAGGCAAGGCAATACCCTTTTCGGCGGAAAAAACAAGCAGCAATGCGCCCAAAACAAGAAACAGAAAATTAACCGGTACGAAAGAAAATCCGTACCAGTACATGTTTTTCTTTGCCTCGTGCAAATTGTGACACGATAAGTTTTTTTGCATCATATCCTGATCAAGTCCTGTCATAACTATTGCAATGAAAATACCGCTAAAAAATTGTTTAAAGAAATTTTGCTTGTCATTCCAATCATCAAAAACAAAAATTCTTGTTTTGGGATAATTAACAAGTTCTCTGTAAATATCCTTCACACCCATATTCAATTGTTGGGAAACCTCAACAATAATGAGTATCAGTGCCGTGATTAAAATAATAGTTTGTAGCGTATCTGTCCATACAATGGTTTTAATTCCGCTTTGATGGGTGTAAAGCCAAATGAGTATGATGATTCCACAAACAGTAAGTTCAAAAGGGACTCCCCAAGCTTCAAAAATAAGATTCTGTAAAATCAGTGCCACAATATAAAGTCGAGCAGCAGCACCAATAGTTTTCGATAGTAGAAAAAAAGATGCTCCGGTTTTGTAAGAGTGCTTGCCAAATCGATTTTCAAGATAGGTATAAATGGTGGTAAGATTGAGTTTATAATATACAGGAAGTAATACATTGGCAATAATCAGATAGCCGAAGAAAAAACCAAATACTGTCTGCATGTAAGTAAAATCAATGCTGTTTACCATGCCTGGTACAGAAACAAAACTTACACCCGAAATAGAAGAACCCACCATGCCGATGGCAACAACCCACCAGGGCGATTTACGATTTCCCAGAAAAAAAGCATCGTTATCCTTGCTTCTTCTGCTTACAATAAAAGAAATAAACAGTAGAACCGAAAAATATGCGGCAATAATCAATAAAATTGCAAATCCTGACATGCTTGTTATCATTTGAATTTTCGAGTGGCAAATTTAGACAAAAAACTTTAAAGTAACTTCCCCTCTTACTCTTAGTTTGTTGGGAAAAAATTACTAAATTTGCAGAAAGTTTGTATTATCTGTTTATGAGTCAACAACAATTTTCCTCTTCGCTCCTTGAAGATGCTATTCATCAGTTTGCCAAACTACCCGGTATTGGTAGAAAAACTGCTCTTCGATTGGTGCTTCATCTGCTTAAGGAATCGGAAGAAGAAGTGGAGAATTTTGGAAATTCCATTATTCGGCTACGGAAGGAAATTCTGTATTGTAAAATTTGTCATAATATTTCCGATAGCGATATTTGCGATATTTGCAGTAATCTTTCAAGAGACAGATCCGTAGTTTGTGTGGTAGAAAATATCAAAGATGTTATTACGATAGAAAATACGCAGCAATTTCGGGGTTTATATCATGTGCTTGGCGGAATTATTTCACCAATGGATGGCGTTGGGCCTAAAGATTTGGAAATCGACAGTCTTCTTCAAAGAGTTGAAAATGATGGCATAAAAGAAGTGATTTTGGCATTGAGTACCACAATGGAAGGCGATACGACCAACTTTTATCTTTATCGTAAGCTTGAACCCTTTCATGTAAAAATCACTACGCTGGCTCGTGGAGTATCTATAGGAGACGAGTTGGAGTATGCCGATGAAATTACGCTTGGACGCTCTATTCAAAACCGTATTGAATTCAGTCAGACGTTTAATAAATAAATTTTTTTGTTCAGTTCGTATGATAGGAAAAATAATTAAAAAACTTTTGCTTGTATATTATTCTGTTTATCTGGCTGCAGTTGTGGCAGCAGTGGTGGGATATGTATTTATTTTTAAAAATTATGTCGGTATAGAGGCTCAAAGTTCTATAGCAATCAATCTTTCCTCAGCATTCATTTTGTTTATTATTTTATCGATTCCCTTAAGTCTTGGACTTTTTCATTTCCAACTAAAAAAGTGGTTGCTTATTACCGATAAAAATATTCGGATAGAAAAATATAAAAAAGCTTCTATTTATCGAATTATTGTTTTAGGATTAGGATTTGTGGTGGGAGTTATTTTTGCATATCTGCTTCGTTCTCAATCCATTATTTTTTGTGCAGCTATGGCTGCAGCCGGTCTGATTTTTTGTAAACCATCTGAAATGAAAATGATTGAGGAACTTCAGCTCGACAAAGAAGAAAATATTCCTGCCGAAAAATAGTTTTCCCAGACAACTAAAGTTCTAACCGAAAAGATTTTATTATGATTATTGCCGTTGATTTTGATGGAACCATAGTAACGCATGAATATCCCAAAATAGGGAAAGAAATACCTTTTGCCATCGAAACCCTGAAACGCCTTCAAGATGAATTTCAGCATCAAATTATTCTTTGGACTGTTCGCGAAGGCAGAGAACTGGAGGAAGCCATAGAATTTTGTAAAATGAGGGGATTGGAATTTTATGCCATTAATAAAAATTATCCGGAAGAAGGAGACGATTATGCCGAGTCGCGCAAGATACGTGCCGATCTATACATTGATGACAGAAATTTGGGAGGTTTGCCCGATTGGGGTGTGATTTATCAAATGATTGCTGCCAATAGTGTAGCGAATCCTTTTGCTTTGAATGGAGAACAACCTGCATTCAGACAAACCAAAAAAGGTTTTTTTAAATCGATTTTTGGAAAATAAATTTTGATTGAAGTATATTTTTGGAGTACTTTATAAAATTTTCACATTTAGCTTATTGTCATTTCACCGCAAAGACTGACACTTAACTTGTGCTTGATTATTTCTGTTGAATGATATTCTCCCAGTAAATGCATGAGTTTGGCTACCAAAGCTTCCGTTGTGCAATCGTAACCGCTTATGACGCCTGCATTCAGCAAATTTAAGCTTGTTTCGTATTTGCCCATTTCTACAGTTCCCGTGCTGCACTGACTTTTGTTTACAATAATAATCCCCTTTTCTACGGCAGCTTTCAATTCTTCATATAACCAGATAAGGCGTGGTGCGTTTCCAGCGCCATAACTTTCAAGAATGACGGCTTTTAATTCGGGAATATTTAATGTAGCATGAACATTTTGCTGTGTAATTCCGGGAAAAAGCTTAAGAATGCCAATGTTCGGATTAATGTTGGTTTTGACTTCGAGTTTGGCAAAAGGTTCGGGATAGTGAATATAGGAATTAAAATATTTGATATGAACGCCAACTTTTGCCAAAGGCGGATAATTGTATGAATTAAAGGCGTTAAAATGTTCGGCATTTTTCTTTGTGGTTCGATTTCCTCTGAAAAGCGTATCTTCAAAAAATATGCAGACTTCGGGCACAATGGCTTTCCCATTTTCTTTTGCAGTTGCTATTTCAATGGCAGTCAGCAAATTTTCTTTGGCATCGGAACGCATCATGCCAATTGGTAATTGAGCACCTGTGAAAATCACCGGTTTTGAAAGATTTTGTAGCATAAAACTCAGTGCAGAAGCAGAATAAGCCATTGTATCGGTACCATGAAGCACCACAAAGCCATCGAAATTTTCAAAGTTCTCCTCAATGATTAATGCAATTTCTTTCCATGTTTCGGGTTGTATATCTGATGAATCCATTAAAGGTGAAAAGGGGATACTTTTGATTTCGATTCCGGTTTGTTTCAGTTCGGGAAGGTATTCCTGCAGGCGATAAAAATCTATTGGACGCAATGCTCCTGTTGTTGGGTCTTCAGACATGCTGATGGTTCCGCCGGTGAATATCAATAAGACAGTGTTTTTGCCTTTCACATTTGAGTATTTTTTAATTTACGCAAAGATAATGCAAATTTCTTAACGATTAGCTTTCCTTTTGATATTTCTTTTGGCCAACTGAATTTTTTTTAAATAATTCATTTTTTGTACATGACAAAAATTTAGACATTTGTTTTATAAATCTGTAAAACAATACATATAAGCCAAGCTCTTCGGGTTGATCTTGTCCGATGAGCCGAAAAACCAAGTGAGAAAAGCGTTTAAAAATCGTCCTTGTTTGAGCGACGGAGGAGCGAGTTTAGAAAATTTTAGCCAACGAACGTCAATTTTTCTTGGGGCTGTCTCAAAAGTAGAGACAGTCTCTTTTTTTATTGGATATTGCGATAAAAATAGGAAGAAAATATTTGCAGGAATGTTTGTTTTTTGTATCTTTATAGCTGTAAATCAATAAAATGAGATAT
>JAHDRA010000109.1 GCA_018433525.1 Paludibacteraceae bacterium | reverse complement strand
TTCTCTACTCGAAAATTTAAAGTAAATTAACCTCACAGAGCCAATTTCTTGCGGAAAAACGGTCTGTTTCAGTAGAAAAGTATCTAAATTTTGATTATTATT
Source organism: Paludibacteraceae bacterium (assembly GCA_018433525.1). Classification (GTDB taxonomy): domain Bacteria; phylum Bacteroidota; class Bacteroidia; order Bacteroidales; family Paludibacteraceae; genus MVYY01. The sequence goes on along the minus strand of JAHDRA010000109.1, from coordinate 29,753 downwards.
AACAATCAGGGAACGGATACCCTGCAATGTGGGTTAAAAAAGAATCAGGAGGCTACACCTTTCACAGATCAGTTAACCTTGAACCGCAATTTTGAGGTAAAGTCTCTTTTGAAAAAACAATATGCTTTATTCAGAAGGGTTACAAGTATAAATATCTTCTAAATGAAAGTTTTTCTGATAATGGTGATTTTCAACTTCTTTTTTTACCAATCTGTAGAATATTTTGTAAAAAATCTTTTCAACTGTTCATTTATCTGAAAAATTTGAGCATATTTGTATTCTAAAAATTGGAATAAATATTCAGAATTTACAAAACCCTAATAATAAACATATTATGAATAGCAATGATATTCGTCAGCTTCAACCGCGGCAATTGTGGGAAAATTTTTACAGTCTCACACAGATTCCGCGTCCTTCTGGGAAAAAGGAAGCCATCGGTCAATTTCTCGAAAATTTTGGAAAATCACTCGGGTTGGAAACATTGCGGGATGAAATCGGCAATGTATTGATTCGGAAACCGGCGACTTTCGGCATGGAAAAAAGAAAACCCGTCATTCTGCAGGCACACATGGACATGGTTCCACAAAAAAACAGCAATGTTTCACATAATTTTGATACCGATCCAATTCAAGCGGTTGTTGATGGCGATTGGGTAAGAGCTCAAGAAACTACGCTGGGAGCCGACAACGGTATCGGGCTGGCTGCAGCACTTACTGTTTTGCAATCGGACAATATTGCTCATCCGGCGCTGGAAGTGCTGGTTACAGTGGACGAAGAAACCGGCATGCATGGTGCTTTTGCTTTGAAACCAAATTTTCTGAAGGGAGAAATTCTCCTCAATCTCGATTCGGAAGATGAAGGAGAATTGTATATCGGTTGCGCGGGCGGATTGGATGCCGACATTACGTTCCGCTATCAGGAAGTTCCTGTTCCCGAAAGCGATGTCGCTTTAAAAATTTCTCTGACGGGGCTGAAAGGTGGACATTCTGGTGTGGATATTCACTTGCAACGAGCCAATGCCAACAAATTGCTGTTTCGTTTCCTGAAAAAAGCCGTAGCCGAATACGAAGCTCGCCTGGCCTGGGTGGAAGGTGGAAATTTGCGTAATGCCATTCCACGCGAAGCTTTTGCTCTCATTACTATTCCTGCCGACGGTGTGGACGATTTAATTGAACTGTTAAAAGATTTTGAAAATTTGTTTGTAGAAGAAAACCAATTTGTGGAAGACAATATTCGATTGCAAGTGGAGAAGGTAAAATTGCCCACCGGCTTGATGCCCGAAGAAATTCAGGATGACCTGATTAATGGTGTAACAGCTTGCCCCAATGGTGTTTTCCGATTCATCCCCGAAGTTTCCGATGTAGTGGAAACGTCCAACAACCTGGCAGTGGTAAAATCTGATGGCTCAACCATTCGGTTACGTTGTCTGCTTAGAAGTTCCGTAGAATCGAGAAAGGAAGAGTTAGCTTCAATGGTAGAAAGCGTCTTTTCACTGGCAGGTGCGCACATTGATTTTTCCGGCGGTTACCCCGGCTGGAAACCCAATCTGGACTCGCCAATTTTAAAGGTAATGACCGAAGTTTACGAAAAACAATTCGGTTCGAAACCGAAAATCAAAATCATTCATGCCGGTTTGGAATGTGGCATTATTGGCATGCATTATCCCGATATGGATATGATTTCTTTCGGACCAACCATTCGATACCCGCATTCGCCCGATGAAAAAGTCAATATTGCTTCCGTCGAAAAATTCTGGGACTTTTTGCTTGCAACACTGCAAAATATTCCGGAAAAATAAATTTCAGAAAAAAAATAAAAAACTCATTTCGATAAAACATATGAAACCATACACAAACACGAATGAATATAATATTCAGACATGTGGGTTACATCAGACAATTAAAAAATAAATTATATTCTGATGAAAAAATTGACAATAATTTCTATACTGATTTTAAGCATTTTACAACTTTACGCCCAAAAAGATACGACCGCGGTGGACAGTTTTCGCTTCACGACCATCAAAGAAAATAAAATCACGCCAATCAAAGACCAGGCAAGCTCCGGAACTTGCTGGAGTTTTTCCGGCTTGGCTTTTATAGAATCGGAATTGTTGAGAATGGGGAAACCTGAAGTTGATTTGTCCGAAATGTTTATTGTGCATCATACCTATTCCGACAAAGCCGACAAATATGTACGCATGAACGGAACCATTAACTTTGCTGCCGGAGGTTCCTTTTTCGACGATTTGTATGCGTTGAAAAATTATGGCATTGTTCCTGAAACCATTATGAACGGGCTAAACTATGGCGAAGAAAAGCACAGGCACGGTGAATTGGATGCTCTGACGGAAGCTTATGTAAAGGTAATCGTTTCCAACCCGAACAAAAAATTATCAACAGCATGGAAGCAGGGCTTTGATGGAATTCTGGATGCTTATTTGGGAAAATGTTCCGAGAAATTCATCTGGGAAGGCAGAGAATATACACCGCTCACTTATTTTCAATCATTGGGAATCAATCCCGACGACTATGTTTCGCTTACTTCATTTACGCATCATCCTTTTTACACCAGATTTGCCATCGAAATTCCCGATAATTGGCGCTGGGGTGAATCGTATAACTTGCCGCTGGATGAATTCATGTCGGTTTTCGATTATGCAGTCAATCAAGGTTATACTATAGCCTGGGCATCGGATGTCAGCGAAAAAGGGTTCACCCGGAATGGCATCGCCGTTAATCCCGAAACAAAACTGGAAAAGCTGCCCGGTTCGGATCAGGCAAAATGGCTGAATATTTCACCCAAAGAAATGGAAGAAAAAATTTACAAAATTCAGGGACCTCAGCCCGAAGTGCAGGTAACACAGGAAAGCCGTCAGCGTGGATTCGATAATTATCAGACTACCGACGATCACGGGATGCAGATTTTTGGCATCGCCAAAGATCAGAACGGAACAAAATATTACATGGTAAAAAATTCGTGGGGAACCGATAACAAATACAAAGGTATCTGGTATGCCAGCGAATCATTTGTAAAAGACAAAACCATTAATATTTTGGTTCACAAGAATGCTATTCCAAAGGAAATCAAAACTAAACTGGGCATCAAGTAAATCGACGGATTTATCCAGACATTTTGCTGTTACTGAGTTTGCTGCAAAATAAGATTTGAGAACAAATGGCCTTGATTGATGAAACAAATCAATGGTCGTGGTTACTAAGCGCTCAAAGAGTTTTTACGAAATTCTTTGGGCGAAATTCTTTTTATTTTTTTGAAAGTAAGATTAACCCAACTTTCCAAACATGAATAACATAACGTTAAAGTTTAGTTAAAAACAGGCTGATATTGGTTAGTTTGATAGTCAAATTCAGTCGATTAAAATTGTAACATATTGGATTCCAATAGATGTTGTTTCAGAGAACACATTTGTAGTATCCCTGGATTTTGGTGGGAATTACAGGACTTTGCGGAATAAATTTCGATTTATCAGTATGCGCAGACCAGATACAAAAATGCCCAAGAGTTATTTTCGTATCAAGGAAAAGTACCGCGATATAGCGGAAGTAGTTCGCAGTCGTATTCTCTTGGTTTCGGGCTTCATCCTCGAATTGGACGCCAACCAACGAAAGCAGGTAGATCAATTATTGACCTATTGGAAACAGACTCAAAAGGCATGGTATCAAGTACTTTATGACCAAAATAACAAGAATCAGGTCAACTGAAAAAGTGCTGACCACTACTGCCGAAAATAAACTTGGAGAACAAGTAGCTTTTAGAATATTGTACTATGCCCCAAACTCAAGCTGCAGAAATTTACGAAGCGCTAAAATACAAACAACAACCATTCAAACTACGAAAAATTTGTAGTACTTAAATTCATCCGCCAGACAGTATATTTACTTGTTTAGTAATGAGTTCCGCTTAATGAATGGAAAGTTGGGTTAAAAATAAAATGTAGAGTCAAACGGCAATTGCAGCAAACTCAATGGGCTCTTTTACAAGTTTATCATAAAAATCTTTTTTTAATTTATTGATTACCAGTTTACTAAAACATTATTTACCGATGTATTGTATTATAATTTTTTACAAAATTGGTAAATTCGACAATTAAATCGGGATTTTGTTCAATAGCATTGCCCACGACAGCCAAGTCGGCACCTGCGTCGAAGCAGTCATTAAGATGTTGTGTGGTTTTCATGCCTCCGCCTACAATCATCGGTATGGAAAGGTGAGATGTTACATGGTTAATCAGTTCTTTTGGAACGGGTTGAATTGCTCCGCTGCCGGCTTCGAGATAAACAACATGCTGACCCGACAATTCGCCGGCAACCGCTGTTGCCAGAACAATTTCCTTTTTTTCGCGAGGAATGGAACGTGTATGACTCATGTATTCTACAGCACTAACTTTTCCCCCGTCGATAAGAATGTAACCGGCAGGAATCACTTCGATTCCCGATTGTTTGATAGCAAGCGCCGAGGTTACATGCTGTCCGATTAAAAATTCAGGATTTCTGCCCGAAATTAGTGAAAGGAAAAGCAATGCATCGGCTTTCGGAGAAAATTGGGAAGCATTGCCCGGAAAAAGTACAACAGGAATTTGTACTTCTTCTTGGAGAAGCTCAATAAACGAATCTATCGGAGAATTGACGTAACTGCCACCTACAAATACAAAATCGGGAGCCGAAAGTTTTAATGCAGCAATGGTTGACGACAGCAGTTTTCCCTGACAACGATCCGGATCGAGCAAAACGGCCAGCATTTTTTTGTTGCATTCCCGATTTATCAATATTTGTTTGTACAAATTTTTCATGATTCCCTTTTTGTATGATTTTTGTCTTTTATCCTTTATCGTGATAAATTTTCATAATTTGTTTGGCTCAACATTTTTATTAATAAGATAAACCATTGCATATTCTTCCGATAATTCGTAATTGAGTTCATACAACTTATTACGAGGAATGTGCAAGGCTTTGATTTTTCCGGTTTTTCCCATTTCGAATGGAAGAATACACAACTGACGAGAAAAATCGACTGCTTCTTTTCCAATAACTTTAAACAGCGATTCCTTTGCCGACCACAACAAGGTCAGTTTTTTAAGTCTGTTTTCATCTTTTTCAAGGATTTTCTCCAATTCCTCTTTGCTCAAAAATCGCTTGGAAATTGCCGATATTTTGGGTTGAAAGCGTTCAATATCAATTCCAACTTTGCAAGTAGGATGTGTTATCACGGCGATCCATTGACCACTGTGGGAAATACCGATTTCGGCAAAATAATCCGAAAGAAAAGGTTTGCCATCGTCGTTGTAACAGATTTTTATTTCCCTGTTCAGCAAAGTTTTCAATGCTAAACGTACCGAAAGATATTCGATTTTTCGTTTCTCGGATTGTAAGGTGTTTAACTCTTCAGTTTCGTTTTTATCAAAGAAAGTCAACAACTCGTCGAACGTTTCAGTACTTTGCCAAACCAGAATTTTTGCGCCGGATGTTTCAATTTTTTTGTGAATCATTGTTTCCATTCAAAACTTTCCATCAACCTGATAATGTCTTGCCGAATGTAATCCGACATGGGAGCTATGGAATCCTTGTTGGGTACATTGTCGAAATAAAGTGAGCCCCTGAAAAAGTGATGAATGCTGTCGGTTACAAAAAACTGAACCGAAGAAGCGGTATTTCCTTTCAAGTCGTAAAGAATTCCGTAAACTTTTTTTTCGGGATGCCGATAAAGTTTCTCATTAATGGCATCGGCACGGATGCTGTGTTTATAAGCCATTTGTCGTGTATCCTCCAACAATTCCTTCAAATTTCCATGAATGGGTTTGTAACTGCAGTAAATGGCCGCATTCAGAAAAGGATATTTTATATCGATCCAGCATTTTTCTCCTTCAGCTTCTCTTTTTTCCACTTTGGCGTAGCTCGAAATTTCAAATCGGTAAGGTAGTTGAAGCGTATCGAGATAACGATAATTGTGAGGAGGTAAATCTACCCTGAAATATCCATAGGGACGGGGAACATAATTTTTTCCGCAGGAGAACAAAGAAGCCGTGATAACGATAAGGAGCGTCGTTTTATAAAATATTGTTTGCAAGTATTTGATTTTCTTTGTTTCCATGAAGTTGCCGATTGTTTTTTCATTAAAAAACAGCTTGATATTCAAATCAAAAAGTTGTTTTAATTTTCTTCTTTGTTGCGATCGAAATTATCTTTCATATGAAGTTTAATTTTTCGGATTCTGCGGTTGTCTACCGACAAGATTTCAAAAACGTAACGTCCATATTCGATCATTTCATTTTTTGCAGGCATTTCTCCTTTCAGTTCAAGTACCAAGCCGGCCAAAGTTTCCACTTCTTCAGTAACTTTTGAAAATTCCTCTTCGTTGATACCCGTAACTTTAAAAAAGTCGTTCAGCAAAATTTTCGCTTCAAAAATATAGGTGTGATTGTCCACTTTGGTATAAAGTTTTTCTTCGTCGTCGTATTCATCACTGATGTCGCCAACAATTTCTTCCAAAATATCTTCCAGCGTAACCAGTCCGGAAATTCCACCATATTCGTCGACCACCAAAGCAAGATGAACTTTGTTTTTCTGAAATTCGCTGAGCAGATCGTCAATTTTTTTTGTTTCGGGTACGTAGTAAGCTTGCCTAATTAAACTTTGCCATCTGAAATTGGCAGGTTTGTCAAGATGGGGCAGCAAATCCTTACTGTAAAGAATGCCCTTTATATTGTCTCTGTTTTCAGAATAAACAGGAATACGAGAATAACCCGTTTGGATGATAATTTTCAATAAATCCTTGAAATTTGTCTTTGTATCTACAGCTATCATATCCACTCGCGAAGTCATAATTTCCGCCACCCTGATATTTCCAAATTTTATAATACCTTCGAGCATTTCTTTGTCATCATCTTGCTCATCAGTGGTAAGTTCCAGCGCATGAGAGAGTTCATCGATCGATATTTCGGCTTTTTTATATTTTTCTATCTGACGGGTAAGAAAAGCAGTAGAAGAAATCAGCAATTTGGAAACCCGACTAAACACTTTTTGCATAACCAAAATAAATGGAGTAAACAATAATGCCATTTTTTCGGGATATTGTGATGCGTAAACCTTAGGTATGATTTCACCAAAAAGAAGCAATACAAAAGTTATGATCACCGTTTCGAAAATAAATCCCAGCAAAGGAAAAGTAGAAAAATCGAACACGGAGCCTGTAAAATACGTCAGCAACATGATAATGGCCACATTAACAAAATTATTACCAACCAAAATGGTTGCCAACAGCTGTTGAGGATTGCCAATTAAGTGCATCAGATTTTTTGCGTTTTTTCTGTTGCTCTCTTCAACTTCATTTTTCATCTGTGGAGTAAGAGAAAAAAAAGCTACCTCCGAACCCGAAATAATTGCCGAACACATTAGCAACAATATACTCAACAAAAGTGCAATTGCGGCCGAAACAGAAAAAGAATGAAATGCTATCATTGCATTAACATGTGATAAAAGAATAGTTATTTTCTTAATTCTAAAACAGTTAGTGGTAGAAATTTTTTACCATACCAAAGAACTTGTCTATTTCAAATATAATTTCTTGCAACTAAGCCTTAACAAACAAAAAAATTCTTAAAACAAATTTGCTTATAGAAGCGTTTTATGTAAAGGGAAACGCTTTAAAGCTGTTTTAAAAAAGTTTATTTTAAATGCAAATATAAGGTTAATTTCTGTTTTTAGAAAAAAAACAAAAACTGGATGATACATATCATAAAAATTATTAACTTTACACGAAAATGAAAGGATAGGACAAAGGAAAGTTTCCTGTTAAAAACTAAAATCTTAGAAATCATGGAAGATAAATTTGTAACGCTTGCTATTCGCACTTACAAAAGGGCTCAAATGATCAAAACAACGCTCGAAGAAAACGGGATAGAAACCCGGATAGAAAGTGTGAATCTGGAACATCCCGAAATGTCGGTAGGTGTTCGTATCAGAATTAAAGAAAATGACCTTCCCCGTGCTCTGAAAATTGTAGAGGAAATGGAAATTGCGTGGGAAGAAAAAGGGGAAACTCTTAAAAGAGCAGAAAAAATGATACTGCTGCCTGTAGATTTTTCTGATCAGTTGCCTAAAATTATCGATTTTGGTTTTTATTTTGCAGAATCTTTAAATGCCAAGGTCGAACTGCTTTATGTCTACTATAGCCCTCCTTTTACAATTTCTTCGGTAAACAACGAAGTCAACACTTATACTCTGAGCGATAGCGAATTACTCCGTCAAATCATTTCAAATGCTAATCGTGAAGTAACTTCCATGACCAATACCATTAACGAACGAATTGCTAAAGGAGAATTGCCTAATGTACCTTTCCACTTTGAACTCAGGGAAGGCGTACCGGAAGATCAAATTGTTGACTTTTGTAAAAAATATCAACCTGCTTTGGTGATCATGGGGACACGAGGGAAGAAGATCAGCAGTGAGCTTATCGGAAGTGTAACAGCAGAAGTTATAGAATCTTGCGTATCTCCGGTATTGGCTCTCCCTGTTGACATGAAAATTAATACACCTTCCGAAATCAAACGGATAGCTTTCTTGACAAATTTCGAACAAAAAGACCTTATAGCCATTGACAATACCATTTCACTTTTTAATTGGAATTCCCTGGAAATGTTCTTTATTCACGCTGCACAAAAAAAGGAAGTATGGGACGAAGTGATGCTCGCAGGAATAAAAGAATACTTCTCCAAACATTACCCTAAAATTATTACTCATTATGAATTAATAGATTCTACCGAAACCATGAAACAAATTGACGATTATTTGGTCAAACACGATATTAATTTGCTGGCATTCAATTCTCCACGCCGCAACCTTATCCGACGGCTATTTAATCCCGGTTTAGCTTTCAAAATGGTTTTACATTCGGATACACCTTTGTTTGTAACGCACATTTCATAAACATTTTCAATTTGCAATGTTTGTTGTTAGATTTTAACCCAGATTATTCATTAGCCAATTTAAAGGGAAAGTCAAGTTCAGAACAACTGTTCCACACTCTGGAAAAACCAGACTCGCTTTTTAATTTTAAAGCGATTTTGAGAACCATTTTGTTGTTGATTTTTCAAAATATGCACTTACGGCAAAAGTTCAAATCAGCAGTATGGATATAGTTTTTTTGCGCCTTTGCCTGCCAAATAAGCATTCTAAACAGCGACATAAGATGATGGGCTATCCTCACAAAAATTAAAGCAGCTTCAGTTGCATTAAAAAGACTTTTAGGTTAAAACTGTCAAAGACAAAGTCATATTTTAATTTCTTTATTTTGTCTTCAGCACTTTTCTCTTCTTCGGTATATTCTCCATATCTCTCTGGTGCTGAAAATTTCATGGTGGTTACAAAGCAGAATAAGAATAACAATAATCCTTGTAAACTTCTTCCTCCTCAAAATTGGTTGGTAACCTGTGTGAACTTGGGGAAGAAGCGTTTGTAAATGTCTTGAGCCGGTGTATTTTTTCAACCAAAATCTTTCCCTGTGCTGCATCGTTTCGGGTAAATTCTATATATAAAAATCGATTGTCTCCACACCATACACCGATTATGAATCCTTCAATAAGAGAAGATGTTTTTATAGCTCGGATTTGAAACTGAAACCGATAAATTGAGTTTACTTGCTTCAAAGTTCATAAACGTCATTTTATATTGCCGGGCATTTGAGTTTTTTACAAAATTAAAACTTTATTTTCCTACTGCGAATTCTGTGCTTAAAAAAATGACACCTGCAAAGTCTTTTACAGAAAGGTTACGTGATCGTGTTGCGATAAAAAATCTAAAAAAGAGTTTTTTACCGAGAACATTTACTCGATTTCCAGAAATTTTTCGAGATTTAAAATTTTCTCTTCCCACTCCAACATAGCAACTTTTCTTTCCCTTCCCCAACGAAATTCTCCAATACTTCCGTTTTTACGAATCACTCTATGACAGGGAACCAGAAATGCTATCGGATTGCACGCTATAGCATGAGCTACTGAGCGAACTGCTTTAGGCATGCCAATACTTATGGCAATTTCTTCATAAGAAACTCTACCTCCAAAAGGAATCTTCAGCAAGGCTTCCCAGACGGTTTTCTGAAAATCTGATCCATAAAAATTTAATGCTGGACAAATATTTCTTTGAAAAATGAGCTGAGCCATTATTCCTATTTCCTTATCATCATGATAAAATTTTTTATCTGGAAATTTCCAAAACAATTCATTTATTGCAAATTCTTCATCAAAAGGAAAAGTAAGCGAAAAAATTCCCCGATCATCTTTAGCCATGCAACATTTCCCAAAAGGGGTCGAAGCAAAACCAAAACAAGCACTATGGAAAGCTGTTGTATTTATCATCAAGCAAATGTGAAAAGTTCATTACTATCCGAAACTTTAGAAATTAAAAATGCCTGAGAATTTCATATTTTTGTAGTGAAACAAAACATACAGGAATAATGAAACTCCACAGGTGCAGTAAAAATAACAAAAAACCGGTTATCCGACAAATTTTAGACTTAATTCCAAGATTTATACTTCGTAATTCTATACAAAAATATCAAAGCGACAAAGGTTGCCATAAATACAAGACTTACGATCAATTAGTGGCATTAAGTTTCGGACAGCTTGGTAAATGCTATACTTTGTCAGATATAAGTTGCTAATTATCAATCAGTAGTACCTTTATGGCTGATTTGGGATTAAAGCAGAATCCGGTCAAATCAACGATGAGCGATGGCAACAGGAATAGGGATTATCGGGTATTTGAAGAAATTTATTATCAGCTGATTAAGCATTATGGACGCACATTGACTGACAAACTGGAAAGAACAGTAATTGAAGAAGTAAAAAAAGAATCCCCACTTAAAACCTGATTTTTTCAAAAAAGAGAAAAAATAAGATTTTTTTGAAGAGAGGTTTTAAATTTTTTGTTGTATCGATATTTTACAATAATTTGTAATATAAAAGTTATTTTTGTTACAAAAGTAGTTTTTTGTAATGTATTAAGCGTTCTTTGAGCGGTTTGCACTATATATTTCAGTATTCGAGCGAAGTTTATCCACAAAGTGCGAGAATAAGCCCATAAGCGATGTTTGGCAAGTCCGCGATAATGTGTCTTATCATTGGAATAATGTTAACCCAACAGAAAAATAATCGCTTCAACATTGTTTCTATGGTTAAGTACTTCTTTTGTAATGTTTCGTAGTTTTTGTTCTCAAAACAGAAGTTCGTACCTGCTCAAGGTTAAAATAACGATAGTTGCCATTTTTCTGTTTTTTACGCCATTTTTTATGATGGCCCAAATAAACTGTCCGTCGCTCCGGCCCTGACCTTCTTTTCAAATCATCATCCCATCAAAACTCTGATAAAAGCTTACTGAAATACAATAATATATGAAACCCACATTTATTGCATACACAAACACGAATGAATGTAATATTCAGACATATGGGTTCCATCAGACCTTTAAAAAATAAATTATATTCTGATGAAAATTGTCAAAAAACTTTTTAAATATTTTTCCTCCTTTTTATGTCAATGTCTTAAAATAACCAATTCTCTTTGAGTAACTTTTCGGAGGAGATTCATATAATAAAACTTGCAAATATATACACTTTTTTAATTTATTTTATTGATAATCTTTTGTTTATACGCTTTTTAAGAACAGACTGTTTACAATACTACCTCAATGAGTTCTTTTACAAATTTAACCGACGTTATTTCGGTGAAGCTATCTTCGACACATTGCTTGTAGCTGCTGTAAGCTACAACTCCGATTTCAAACCAAGAATTTACAATAGGAATCTTTGTGGATAATCATAATTTAGAAGTGAAAAAACATATATTACAAGTTTTAAATTGAAACATTATAACATTCTCACTATTAAATTGATGAATAGCAAAACTCAAATTACATTTGATTATTCTTGAACCTAATTAAGGTACGTTTTATTTTTTTTCGTCAATATTTTATATTCGTAAGTCTAGATGTAGTGCGAATTCTAATTCATAGATGTATGCCTATCTTTTTATGAATTGATATGTTTATCAAGCAGTTTTATTTAAATAGTCGAATTAAATGATTAAATTTCAATCAATATTAAAATGTAATGCAATGAATTATTTCTTTTTTTTATTTAAACGTTTTTGTAAAAAAAATAGTGTAAAGCTTATCGTATCAATAATTTTATTGTTGATGTTAAATGTAAATGCAGCTTATGCATGTCAAACCATTAATGAAGGTTGGCAATTTGTAAAAACACCCGGAAATAAAACAGTAATTCCAACTTTCGAAAATGCCGAAAAAGTCCATCTCCCGCACACATGGAACGTGGCCGATGTGTGGGATGACGTAAAGGGATATTATCGCGATGCTGCTTGGTATCGTAAATCAATACTTGTAGCTGATTCGTTGAAAAACAAAAAAATATTCTTATTTTTTGAAGGAGCAAATCAGGAGGCTGCCGTTTACGTAAACGGACAAAAAGCGGGTGAACATAAAGGAGGATATACAGCTTTCAGAGTGGATATTACTAACCTTGTTGATTTCGGGAAATCGAATCGGATCGACGTAATGGTGGACAACAGTTATTCTACTGAAATTGCCCCCATATCGGGCGATTTCAGTATGATGGGTGGCATTTACCGTGATGTTTATTTAGAAGTAAGCGAAAAAATACATTTCGATAAAATGAATTATGCCGGTCAGGGAGTATTTGTGAAAAGCTTTTTGGATGGCGCAAATGCCGGTTTTCAGATAGACGCCAACATAGTGAATAGTTCCGGCAAAACGCAAAAACTCATGTTGCGGACCCGTATTACCGATCGGAAAGGTAAAATTATTTCAGCGCAAATCAGTAAAAGTATTAATCTGAAAAACGCTATGCAGCAAAATGTTAAGCAGCTGTTTGCAATTCCTGATTATCAGCTTTGGTCACCCGACAATCCGTATTTGTACACCGTTGAATGTGAAATTTTGGATGCTAAAACCAAGACCGTTTTAGACACTTACTGTGTGCGTCCGGGTATTCGTACCATTGCCAAAGACGAAAAGGGAAATATTCTGCTCAACGGCAAAGTAATAAAATTGATTGGCGTAAATCGTCATCAGGATTTTGATGGGTTAAGCAATGCGCTGCCTAACGCTATTCATCGTCGTGATGTAGAAATAATAAAAGAGATAGGGGCTAATTTTTTACGTACCTCACATTATCCGCACGACCCTGCCATTTACGATGCCTGCGATGAGTTGGGTATATTAGTTTGGAGTGAAATTTCGGTTGTGAACCAAATCGGAATGAATGAGCATTTTGAACAAAATACACTAAACAATATGAAGGAAATGATTTTACAACATTTCAATCATCCTTCGGTTGTATTCTGGGGATTTATGAACGAAGTGCTGCTTGCCGACCATACTTTTCCTAAAAATGAGCGTGAAAATTTATACAACAAAACCCGTGAACTGGCACAGAAACTGAACGATGTAGCAAAATCATTGGATAACACACGACTTACAACCATAGCTCATCATGGCGATTTTGAGAAATATGAAAAAGCCGGCTTGAATAATATCACCGATGTGTGCGGTTACAATTTGTATTTTGGCTGGTATGTAAATGGATTTGGTGGATTTGATGATTTTGTAGATAATTTCAAACAAAAATATCCGACAAAGCCTCTAATTATCAGCGAATACGGTGCGGGTTCTAATAAAGGAATTTATGCCCGTTTGCCACGCCGCTTTGATAACTCGATGCAGTGGGCTGAAAAACTACACGAAATTTATTTGGATAAAATTATACGGAATCCTAAAATTGCCGGCAGTTCTTTATGGAATTTTGCCGATTTTAGTTCGGAAGGCCGAAAAGATACCGACCCGCATATGAATAACAAAGGTTTGTTGTATTATGACCGCACTCCCAAAGATGTTTTTTATCTGTATAAGGCCAAATTGCAAAACGAACCGGTGCTGAAAATTGCTGCCGGAAAATGGCTGAAGCGACCGGTTGAAGTGCCTGTGGAAGCAAGAACTTTTACCGATACCATTAAAATTTACAGTAATTGTCAGCAGGTTACTCTTCAACTCAATGGAAAAACAGTTGGTAATTTTCAACCGGACAGTATATGTCGGATTTTTGCTCCGCTTAATTTCGTAAATGGTAAGAATCAGTTGGTAGCAATTGGCAGGTCGACAAATGGAAAAACAATTACAGATGTGGTCAATTTTGATTATCACTTTATTCCATTTCCACTTAACAACGATTCATTTCGGGAATTATGCGTCAATGTGGGCGGTCATTTCGATTATGTGGATACGAAAAGTAACGAAGTGTGGATGCCCGACAGACCTTTTCGCCCCGGTGGTTGGGGTTATGTGGGCGGCGAAGAGTTTAAGATCTGGAAAGGACAGCGCACCGGTGGCGAACGGGTGATTTATAATACCATTAACGATCCGCTTTATCAAACGCAGCGGGTTGGTCTCACCGAATATCGCTTCGATGTGGCGGCAGGTTGGTACGAGGTGGAATTGCTTTTCGCCGAGCTGCAAAGTGCTAAAGAGCTGAAAGATGCATTTCTGAATAATCTGGGTAACGAAACCAAAACCGAGCTGTTGAAAGATGGTCGGATTTTTAATGTAAGTATTAATAATCAATTGGTTTTAAGTGAGTTGAATTTATTGGAAAGTGTAGGTGAAAATACAGCAGCCAATTTTACTTTCAGGGTGAAAGCTGCTGATAATGGTGTGGTTGTGAAATTTGACAAAATACGTTCCGAAACCGTATTGAATGGTATTAAAATCAGAAAATTTTAGAAATGAGAAAGTTTTTTTATGTGCTGATAGCCTGCTTATTGGTCGCTGAACTGTCGTTTTCGAAAGAGCTGTTTTACATTACAAAGTTCGGTGCAAAGGCTGATGGCAAAACCAACAATACCAAAGCCATACAAAAAGCAATCGATGCAGCAGCTGTGAAAGGTGGAATAGTAATAGTGCCGGCCGGTGAATTTTTGAGTGGTACTATTTTTCTCAAAAGCAATACTGAATTGCATTTAATGCAAGGCGCAAAACTTATTGCTTCGCCTCGTATCGAAGATTATGCGCACCTTTCCTGGGGACATCACGAAGATCGTACTCCCTGGCATTTAATTGTTGCCAAAGATCAAAAAAATGTAACGATAAGTGGTAAAGGTGAGATTTATGGAAACGGACCTGCTTACAGGGACCCTAATCGAAAAAACGAATTTTCTTTTTTTCGTGAAATAGAGTATCGACCTTCCCCGTTAATTGAAATTCAGGGATGCCAACAGGTCCAAATTAAGGATATTCACATCACCGAATCGCCAGGGTGGACTATACACCTGTACGACTCTGACAATGCCAAAGTGAGTGGAATAACCATCGAAAATTCGTTGTATGGACCCAATAGTGATGGAATAGACATTACTGGAAGTCATGAAGTAATTATCAGCGATTGTAACATAAAATCAGGCGACGATGCAATAGCTGTGAAGACCACCGAAGATTCACGAACATGTGAACGTATAGCAATTACAAATTGCGTATTTGAAACGAATTGTGTGGCCGTTCGTATTGGTTTCGAAAGCCGTAAAGATATTTCGGATATTACGGTAAGCAATTGTGTGATAAAAAATACCTCGCGTGCCATTGATGTTCGTACAGTGGAAGGCGGAAATATCCGCAATGTTTTTGTTTCGGGCATAACCGGCAAAATTGACTCGGGTTGGGCTGTGGACAGGATTATTGAAGTACATTCGAACCGCATTGACAATCCATACGATATTGCTATAAAGGAGCATCCCAACTTCGGGAAAGCAAAACCGGTTGAAAAAGCCGGAGTAATTGAAAATATTCATTTTTCGAATATGCATTTCCGTACTTCGGGGCGAATTTTGGTAAGTGCCATTTCCGAAGGACTGATTGACAATATTAGTTTCGAGAATATTAACCTCACCTACAATCTGTTGGAAGATGCACGAGAAATTGGGAAAGTGGCACAATCGGTTGGTTTTGCCCGTAATTTACCGTTTGTGCGTTCGCAAAATGCCACATTTGTTGTTGAAAATGCAGCCAATATTCGTATTCAGAATTATGTTGTTAAATGGCCTGTATATCCTGTTCCGGACGATTGTTTGTTGTTAGCCAGTCCGAATCGCTTGTATAATAAATGGTTTTTCGATGGAAATGAAGCAAAAATTAAAAGTGGTGAAATGCGTGTAAAATACGATGTCTTTGCTTTTAGAAATGCCAAAAATATTCAGTTACAAAACACAACATCAGTAAATTCTGAAAATGGTGCTGAGTATTTTTCATCGGAAAATTCCATTATATTAAAGTAAAATAACGTTTTTTCTTTGTGAAACTTTGCGTAACCATTTGTGATACTTTGTGTTATAAACTGTTATTTCACAAAACGAACAAAACTGATTCAAAAAACAAAAAGAAATTATCTTAAAACCATACAAACAAATGAAACGAAATCTTGCACTACTTTTTATTCTTTCAATATTTATTTTTTCAGCTAATGCTATCGAAATTAATGTATTGAACGAAGGCGTTGTCAGTGATTCAAATTTAGTTCAAACTGCTAAAATTCAGCAATTAATAGATAAATGCGACAAAGCCGGAGGTGGCAAAATTATATTTCCTGCGGGAGCTTACAAAACCGGTAGCTTGGTGCTTAAAAGTAATATCACTTTTCGTGTCGAAACGGGAGCTACAATAATTGCCAGTCGCGATACCAATGATTATAAAGCAGCACAAAACAACAGTGGTGATATTATCCCTTGTTTGTTGTATGCCAAAGATGCACAGTATATTAGCATTGAGGGCAACGGCGTGATCGATGGTAAAGCTACACACTATTGGGGCGATTTGGACATGGTGGATGGTTTTATCAAAGATATTACCGAGAAAGCACGCAAAGCAGGTGTTCCAATGAAACGCTATTTTCACTGTAAACCCTATACCTGTATGATTTATTTTGAAAATTGCAGGTTCGTGAATATTCGCGATATCACACTTACGGCATCCCAATTCTGGACGCTGCATGCACGCTGGACCGATTATATGACCATTTCAGGTGTGAAAGTTTTTTCTGATTTGGAAAAAGGAATTAATGCCGATGGAATTGATATCGATGGTTGTCGAAACGTTACGATTTCAGATTGCATTGTGGAAACAGGTGATGATGCCATTGTGTTGAAAACGACAAATTTACATGGAGAGTCCCGTTCGTGCGAAAACGTTACCGTGAACAATTGTGTGCTTCAGTCTTCTTCAACTGCATTGAAATTAGGTACAGAAAGTCATGCCGATTTCCGGTATATTTCGTTTAATAATTGTGTTATTCGTAATTCAAACCGTGGTTTAAGCATTGTAATTCGCGATGGTGGAACTGCTGAAAATATACAGTTTTCAAATATAATGGTCGAATGCTCGCGTCGCCATTTCAACTGGTGGGGAAATGCTGACCCCATCTGGTTGGTTGTGCTGAAACGTCGCCCTGATTCCAGCGTTGGTAGTATTCGTAACATTACATTCAACAACATTATAGCGCACGGTATGGGAACTTCAAAAATCGAAGGATTTGAAGGTAAACCATTGGAAAATATCCGAATGAACAATGTGCAATTTTTTATGCATCCTGAAAACTACATAGATAAACGTGCTGATGATGCTTTCAGAGCTGTAAATGTGAATGATTTGTGGCTTACAGATGTGTCGGTAAAATGGGATACCACATCGGTAGAGCCGTTGTGGCGCAATGCTTTTACTTTTGAAAAAGTAAATAATGCCGTGCTTAACCGACTTTCGGGAACTAATGCGCCAACCGCAAAAGGTAGTTTTATAGAATTGAAAAACACTTATGACATACGCATTGAAAATTGTTTGCCACTTTCGGGAACTGCATCATTCCTGAAATACAATAAAAAGGAGAATGGGGAAGTGCTGTTGAAGAGTAATAATTGGAAATAACAGAAAGGTAAATAGTGTTAAGTTAAATATAATATGACGGTTATATAATGGTATAATTGGCTTAAAAAACTATGCCACGATACAAAATTCAATTAACAAAGGAAAGAAGTTAACGAACTTCAATTCATCATCAGAAAAGTTTCCCATACACTTCAATCTTTTAAAGTAGCCTACATTCTGCTAA
Source organism: Paludibacteraceae bacterium (assembly GCA_018433525.1). GTDB lineage: Bacteria > Bacteroidota > Bacteroidia > Bacteroidales > Paludibacteraceae > MVYY01. The sequence continues at coordinate 11,561 of JAHDRA010000109.1, read as the reverse complement.
ACTGCGATGAAGGGGAATACTTAGATAAAGCTACTAATCAGGAGATTAGTAAAATATAGAAAATAAGTGACCACACTATCGATTAGACAAAAAAACGTTATTTTGAAAAGGGTTTGGATGCGGTTCTGGAACGCCGTCCAACCACTCGAGAGTACTATAAAAAAATTGATGGCGATGTAGAAACTCATCTTATAGCGCTTTGTTGTATTGTTCCCCTGAGGATTATTCTAAATTGTCGTTGCAGTTATTAACAGACAAGATGGTTGAGCTCAATTATATTGATAACATTTCTCACGTGAGCGTGGGCGAGGTTTAAAAAAACGAACTTAAGTCTTGGAAAGTAAAGGGTGGGGGAATACCGCCGGAGCAATACAGCGATTTTGTTGCCAATTTGGAACGCTTGCTTAATGTATAATGAAAGTTATCCTGTCGTTTGTATGGATGAGTCTACAAAGCAGTTGATTGAGGGGGCCGGGCAGCATTACCGATGAAATCCAGTTCCGAAAAGCGAGAAAATTATGAATATATTAGGCATGGAGTTTCCAATATATTTATGGCAAATGAGCCCCTTGTCGGAAAACGATTAGTAGAGATTACGAATACAAAGACGAAGAAGGATTGGTCCGTATTTATCAAAAAAAAATTGCAGATAGAATGTATCCGTTTGCTGAAAAAATAACGCTGGAGATGGATAATTTCAAAACTCATTCATAGTCTTCACTTTATGAAGCTTTTGCAGCGGGTGAAGCAAAAAAATTTAGGATAGTTTTGAATTTGTATTTACGCCCAAACATGGCAGTTGCCTGAATATGGCACAAATAGAATTACATGTACTAAACGGACAATGCTTAAACAGACACATAGCAACAATGAATAGAGTAAAAACAGAAGTTGAGGCTTGGCAAAAGAGTAGAAATAGCAAAAATGCCAAAATTAATTGGCAGTTTACAAAAGAGGACGCAGGGATAAAACTCAAAAAATTATATCCGACAATCTAAGATTAACATAACATTAGTTCTTGGGCGTATTCTTTTTTAAATACTCCATACACCAAATATATACTCCGGCTGTCCAGCCCAAAAATTCACGTGCATTGTACTCATTGTCGTTTATTTCGCCGGTTGTAACTATGTATTTTTCGTAAATATAACCGGGAATACGCGTTTTCAGTTCACCTTTTTTGCTATTATACTGAATCGGTAAGGGTTGTTCAAAGTTTTTCGCAAGCAAGTTGACATATTTTTGGGCTATGCGGGCAGCATCCGTTTTATATCCGTATTTGTTCAAGCCTTCTATTGTCTGACTGAACATGGGAGGCCATCCTGCCGGAAAATCCCATTGGTAGCGATGTTTTTGTTCTGATTTTTCGCAAACCGACACTCCATAAGCAAACTCAAATAAAGGTAGGTTTTTTACCGAACGTGCAGCTTGTTTGCGTGTTGCTAATCCGACAGTGAGTGGATAATAGCATACCACACTTGCCACCGGCGAAAATCGCTTGTTTACGTAGTCATAATCCATAAACATGCCGCGCTCTTTGTTCCAAAGATAGTTTGACATAAGTTTGCGGCGCTTTTTAGCCGCTTTAGTCCAGTTGGGTTCATTTTTCAGACCCAGTTCTTTTACCATTTTTGCAAATAAAATTTCGTAGCGATACAGGTTACTGTTCAATTCAACCGGAATATAATCATTGCATCTGCCTTCGAAGCGTGGCGTAAAATCCATGCCGGTAGCCGCTTCTGATGCAAAATGAGTTGCAATTTTCATTTTCAGTTCGTGCGAAATTGAATCAGGATGGTACGCAACAAGTCCTCTTTCGTAGCAATGTTCGTAAAGCGTGGCAAGTTCTTCATCGGTGCCGTGATTCGAAAAACGTTGCAAACCGGGAACGGCTGTTGGATGATTTTCAATAGCTGTAGCACTTGTATCGGTCCAAAAATGGTATTCTTTTTTAAGCGTTTCGTATGCAGATGCCAACCATTTTTTATCCTTGTATTTGCGGTACACATCGTCCACCATCATAGCTAAAAATGGTGGCTGACTACGGTTCATGCCCCAGGTCATATTGGAGTTGGGCACAAACCCAAGCGTATCCACAAACCACAACAAGTTATCAGTTGCATTTTTAGCATTGATAGCCAGTGAATCGATAAGCAGCAAGCCAATGTTTGTAAAGTAACTGTCCCAATAATAAATCAGTTTGTGTTCGCTATTAACTGTAAAATATGGTTTTGGCGGAATAATGCCGTTGCTGCCTAACCAACAGATTTTCGAACTGTCGATTTTGGATGTATGCCACTCGCGGATTATATGGTCATATATCTCTTGCTGTAAAGTAGCTTTGTTGTTGACTGAAACATTTTGATTTGTTTTGGCGTCAATTGCTAATGTCGCAGAATATAGTGTTATAAAGAGTAAAAAATGCAATTTTTTCATTTTTGAGCATTGATAATTGGTTATTACGGTATTGAAAAATATCCGGTTCAACTTTTGCACATACCTGGTGATTGTAATTGTGGCAAGTTTACAATTCTTTTTATAGAAATGAATGATATTTTTTTGACTAAAACCAATACAAAACAACAGCTAATATTTTGATTTTAAAAATCAAAATTAAATATTGATAGTAATATATCATTATTTGCAAAAAAAGTATTATAAATTTCATTCTAACTTCTTTATTTTTGTAAATCATTGTTTTTGATGATATTATTATTTATCCCTACATTATAGAATCTAAAAATGAAAAAATTAAAAATTACTTTCGGCTTATTGCTATTGTTCTGCTTATCGGTCGTTGCAGCAGAAACAAGTTTTGTTGAGAATTTTAGTAGCTCTTTGCCAACGTATTGGCAATCTACAGCGCAGTACACCCTTTCAGTTCAAAACGGTGAACTGAATATCAAAGTTGCTAAAAATGCCAAATGGTCGCAATTTCAGGTTACATTACCCCAAACGCTAGACCTGTCCGCAAATCCGTTTGTCAGCTTAAAAGCACGCATTTCAAAGTCTGCTAGAATTTTAATTTACCTGGTCGATGCTGCTAACCAAAACTATCCCTTACATACGCGCATTCTTTATTCGGAAAACGGATACAGTAATATTCTTTTTGATTTTACTAATGCCGCCTCAACCGTTGATTTAACACAAATAACCAAACTTTACATTGGTGTGAATGGCGATGCAATTGCATGGGATGGTAATTTGTGGTTCAAAGAAATCAGAGTAGGTGCTGCCGCTGTTAAAAAAGCTACCGTTGGTGCTGTCAAAAATCAAACATACTATCACGGCACTGTGGCAAATGAGCTTTTGCTTACCGATATTAATAATGCAACTAATATTATTGTTGAGGGTGCAGCAGCTTTGATTGATAATGTAGTGGTAAGTCCTTTAAGTAGTTCGGTTTATAAACTTGTTTTTAATGCGAAAGCGAATGTATCGGGCACCGCAGAAGTGAAAGTCATTTCGGTACCCAATGCAGGATATCAGGCCGATACAACCACTTTTAATATTACAGTACAACAAAATTTACCTCCCACTGCAGTCATTCCTTCGGCTTTAGAAGTAAAAACGGGCGCTCCTATAACATTCAGTATAACCGATATAACCAACGGAAATCTGAATGCCGAGCAGAAGATGAATTTTTCGCTTACCAAAGTTTCAGGCTCTTCTATTCAGATTCAATCGGCTGTATATGACACGCTTGCTGCAAGAATAAATGTGAACGCTCAGGTGGTTTCTGCCGGCCAAACGGTATATAAATTAGTTATTAAAGATAATGGCGGCGGTCTCGATTCGTTAGTTTCAAATATCACAATTAACGCTTATACCAATTTTAATTTAGCACCCGACTGCACAGTACCTGCATCAGTCGATGTGCTTTTAAGCAAAGGAACTTCCGAAATTCCAATTCTCGATTTAACCGATGGTAACAATCCTGTTATTCAGGACCCATTAACATACGATGTAGTAAGTACCAATACATCTGTAGTGAACAATGTAAGTATTATATACATTGATGGAAACCCCATGCAACCGGCTATATTATTTACTCCGGTAAAAATTGGAAAAGCACAGTTGCAATTAACTATTGCCGATAGTGGATTGGGATACGACAATGGCGCCAAACAGACTGTAAAAACCATTGATGTGAATGTGCAACCGGACCCGCTTTATGGATATGTTATCGATCTCGCAAATTTCGATGCCGAAAAAGCAACGAAATGGAAAATTGAAGCGGAAGGCACAGGACAAACAGTTACTGCCGATAACTTTGGCGGACAACCCTGCTTGAAAATTGTTGGAACGAACAAAGGGCAGTGGAACGGACTTTGGTACCGGAATCCCAAACTCGACCTTACTGATAATCCTGTCATCAGTTACGAAGTGTATGTGGTTGACAATCCCATTCAGACACACGTTTATTTTTGGGATAATAACGGACTGAGAAATGCACCGGGTGCAGAATCGGAACGTAAAACCGTACCTGCAAACGAATGGACTACATTATTAATGGATTTCAGAGGTGCTTCAAAAATGGTAACCAACACCGGTGTTCCAATTAATGCTCATTCAATCGACTCCCTGTTGTTCAATTACAACCCTTCTTTCCCCTATCCTTTTATTTCCTGGACAGGAACGATGTATATCCGGAATATCAGAATTGGAAATGCTGTAACAAATGTACCTCCGATTGTTCCTGTTGTAACTATTGATAATCCGGGAAACAAAAGTTATTACAAAAACTCAGGCAATCAGAAAATAACTATTACAGGAATTACTTGTGGTGCCAATTGCAGCAGTACGCCAACTGTTAGTATTAAATCAAATACAAATGCGTCATTATTGTCGAATGTTGCGCTTTCTTCAATGCGAAGCGATTCTATCGATCTTAATTTCACAGTTGGAGCTTCAACGGGCAATACAACTATCACACTCGAAGTCACAGCCGAAGGCTCGACAGCAGCAACAGTTGTGTTTACAATTTATGTAGTAAACGATGTAGCTGCCTACACATTCAGTGTAGATACAAATACCAAAAAGCAAACAATAGCCGGTTTTGGTGGTAATCCTAAAGCGCCGTTTATCGATCAATTTTTATCTACAGGCGCTACCGTTGTTCGTCTTTTCCCCGAAGGAGATGCCATAGAACCAATCAACGATAACAGTTCTCCCAACACACTCGATCGTTCGAAATTTCTCGATAGTGGGTTGCAGATTGAATATATAAAGACTGTTGCAGCTGCCGGCGTGAAGGACTTTGTACTTACTCTCCTTTCTCCACCTTCATGGATGAAACAAAATCTGAGTTCAAGCTGGGCACAATCGGCAGCCGAAACATGGGCAAATAGTATCAATAAAGTTGACCCGATTTATTACGATGAATATGTAGAGTTTCTGGTGGCATGTGTACAGCTTATCAAAGAACGTACCGGAGTGGAATTGATGGGTATTTGTCCTCAAAACGAACCGGCATTTAGTCAACCTTATGGCTCTGCTATTTTAGACCCTGTAAATTACGCCACAATCTGTGGTATGCTGGGTAAGCGTTTGTCAGCTATGGGTTTCAAAACCAAAGTGATCAATTCGGAACAGGTATTTGGTCAGGGATTTTATCCGGTTACCGATTATATTGCAGCTGTACGAGCCAATGCTGATGCTAATAAATATACTTCGGTTATTGGTATGCACTATCCAACCAATACCGCTTCCACATTCCAAACCCAATATACTGCTGCCAGTGCTTCGCCCTATCCCAAAGAATACTGGGGCATGGAAATGAGTGCTTTGGGGAATGATTGGGCAAAAGTAATTGCAGAAATGCAAACCATGACAACTGCTCTTAATAATGGTGTTGGTCTTTGGCTTATTTATGGATGGAACGGTGCTCCGCTGCTTACTAACAGTATCAATGCAGTCGGGTCACAAATTGCCATGACTTACGGCGATTTTGCAACACGACATTTTTATGCAGTGAAAAATATCTTTAATCATTTTAAACCCGGTTCCCAGATTGTTGCCTCTACAGTAACACCCTCTACAAATCAGAATTTGGGAATGGTCGCAAATTTCAATCCCAACGATTCGGTACTTAGTATTGTTTGGACTAATTCAGGTACGACGAGTGTGGTAGGTACTTTACCGACTGGTATTGCGTTTGATAATGCAAAATTTGTACGTACTTCTGAATACGAATTTTATCAGGAAGTTAATCCTGTTATGAATGAGAAAATTTTACTCCCGGGCAGGTCAGTTACTACCTTATCGGTTTCGGTGGCTAAACTTCCGCAAGGGCCAAATGCCGTGCCTGAAGTAGATGCTACTAAAGAATCAGAATTTGTAATGTATCCGAATCCGGCAAATAATCAATTAAACCTGATGACAAAATATGCCGGCGATTTCTCCGTAACAATAGTGGATTTAACAGGACGTACACTCCTTACAAAAACCAAACAAAGTGCGTCGATGTCGCTCGATATTTCAAACTTGAAACCCGGTATTTACAATGTAATGATAAAAGCGGACAAAGTGCTTGTAAAAAAATTAGTAGTGCAATAATATGTTCATAAACCTGATAGGTTTCGAAAAACCTGTCAGGTTTTATCCTGACCTCAAACAATGAAGTATGCTTAATATTTAAACTTTTTGTACTATTAATGGTCAAAAAAGTATCATTTAAAATTTTGCACATACACTATCTTTGTAAACATCTAATATATTAATTTACAATAGTTTGTTAAGTTTTTAAGCACACAAGGTGCCATATAATAAAAGTTCTTTGACATTTTGGCTATTTTTTATCAAGTTTGGATTTACGGCAAACATGGAAAAAAATCTTTCAAGCAATAAAGCATTGTGATTGATGATTTTAATGTTTTTCATGGAAAAAGTATTTCTTTGATTTTTGGGTAGGTTATACCAATGTGCTACTTTAGCGATATTAATGGCCGAGAGAGCAATATTAAAGTGGAAATCAAGTTTTTTTTCATCTCTTGCTTGACAAGAAGTGAGGCCGGTATATTCTTTTGCATCCCGAAAGAGAAACTTAATTTGAAATCTGCTGTTGTAAATTTCCAGTATTTCCATAGCTTCCATTTCCAGGTCAGTGGAGAAATAGATTTTGGTATTTTTTTCTTTTTTCCTGTCTTGAACAATAACAACTTTGACCACCTGTTTTAAAGCTACAGCTTTTACCTGTGCGGTATAAATGAGAAAGTCAGCGTTTTCTTGTTCAACCAGAGAGAAAAAGTCCCTGTTCAAATGCTCTTTATCTACTTTCCCTCCATTGGTTTTAGGACGTCCTTTTTTGCCTGTCTTTATGGGAGTAAGTATATATTGCAAACGAGCATCGTCTCTGAATCGTGAAACTACTTTTAATCCTACTTTTTTCATTTTTCCGACAAAGGGTTCTTTTGAAAAATATCCGTCTACGACAAGGATATCAGAAATTTCTTTCAATTGCTTTGAACGGGAAGATAAAGTATCAGCATAAATATCCAGTAACGTTTTATCCTCACTAGCAATGGTTTGTTGAGCTTCCAGATGCAAAGCTGTATGATTGTCCAAATCAATGGCGGCTATCTCGCCAATTTCCAGTCCCCACAGACTTCTACCGGCACACCCCGACCAGAAATATCCTGTCCCGGGTGTATGTTTACCTGACTTTGGAAGGTAACTGGGATCAAAGGCGAGGACTTTCCTTTTTCCACAGTATTTCTTGACCAGTGAAGTATTGAAACCAAGAAAATCAAAATCCTTTTCAAATTGACGACGATAATGTTGTTCTCCAAATTTGCCGTAACGGGATAACTGTAAAAAATTTATTTTCCCGTGAATACTTAAAATAAGCCAAAGAACGTCTTTTATAAAATCTTTACGCCATTTGTTGAATGGCTTTAATGAGAGAAAACAATGTTCGCAAATCGAACTGTATATCATTTTATAAGAAAAGTGAGTCTTGGAAGTCATTTCTTTATTTTTTTATTGATTATCTATAAAGATACTGATTTCCAATGACTTACTAAAATATTTTAACAAGAATTATACATTTATATTATTGATTATCAATTGTTTATAATAAAATTGAACGAAGTATTGATTAAACAAACGCTGAAGCCTAATGGCGGTTTTGTTTGTAAATTAACACCGGTTAACAAACCATAAACATTGATGTTGAATGTAAGAAAAGTATTGTTTTTTGATTGATTTTCATTACTATTTAAAGCCCTGATGCTTTACTTTTGTTATGTTCCATTTTACACATAGGGTTATTGTGTCGTAATGTAATATGTATATATCATCCTTTTTTTGTACAGAACTAATTTTAAATTTTTATATAATATGAAAACAACGATTACATCTTTTCGAACAGCGGCATTCGTAGTGCTGTTTAGTGTATTTAGTGTAGCTGCCGATGCAGCAACGATTACCAAAACCGTGGGCGGCGCAGGCGCCGATTATGCAACGCTGGGAGCAGCTTTTGCTGCCTGTACTACTGCCGACGATTATGTATTACAAATTACAGGAAGTACCAACGAAGGTTCGACTCCTGCTGTACTCGGTAATGTAGATGGACGTACTGTTCTGATTTATCCTACCGTAACCGGTTGCGTTATATCAGGAAGTTATGCAGGCACAGACAATAAACTGGCATTGATTGCCATTCAGGGTGCCGATAATGTAACATTCGACGGGCGCCTGCGTAATACCCAGGGAGATATTATTGGTAGTACCCCTGACCTTACTATCGATAATACGAGTAATGCTACTTCAGCGAGAAATTCAGCCTTACTGGTCGGAAGTATTGCTACTGCTGTTCCTGTAGCAAGAGCCGCTTACGATTTCACCATGCGTTACTGTATTGTAAAAAGCGCCACTCAGGCTCCTTCAAACGACAATAACGACGCGGGTATTACCTTAGCACCTTATGCTAACAGCAATGCCGATGATATGCGCTGCCTGCTTGAATACAATATCTTTAAAGCCTCGGCAGCCGGTCGGCCCATTATGACGCTAATGATCACCACTACAAATGGCGTAAAAGTACGGAACAATAAATTCGAAGATGTGGTAAAGACTGATGGAATAAGAGTAGCTTATGACAATATTAATTGTGAAATAAGTGGCAATAGCTTTTACGAAACAACAGCGTTTGAACCCACCACAGCTATAATATACATTAATGTTACTGCGAATACGAATGCCGGTTCACAAAACCTTAAAATTGAGAACAACTACATAGGCGGAAGTGCTGCACAGTGCAGTGGTACTATGACAAAGCAAAATACTGGTACCACACAAAATGTGAAAGGGATCTTCCTGGGTGGCAAGTTGGCAAACGGGGTTAGCATTAAGGGAAATCAGATTAAAAATATAGAGTGGATTACAAGCAGCACAAGTTCAGTTACATTTCACGGAATACATATGAATGCAGGTGGAGGTACTTCAGTTCCTGCCGATGCAAACATGAACTATATCGAAGGTAACTTTATAGGGAATATCAACTATTCATCGACGGCTAAAGATCATAATCTGTATGGTATTTATCATGAAAATCGCATAGCTACTATTGCCAATAATATTATCAGTTTGGGTAACACTGCCCAACAAACAATTTATGGAATACGTACAAATGCACTTTATACTAGCGCAACTATCAAAGGAGATGCTTTGATTTACTATAACACGGTATATATTACAGGTGAACAAATCACTGCAAATAAGCCAAGCTACGCATTCTGGTCAAACACCAACACCAACACCCGCGATTTTCGCAACAATATATTTGTGAACGCCCGAATCGGCAATGACAGTCATTATGCAGCTTATCTGAATTACTCCGCTATGGTTCCGGATGGTAATCCTAACAGTGTGAGCTTTACCAACGATTACAATGACTATTATACAACAAAAGTAGCATTTTTATGCAGAGCTGGAGTAAATTATACCACCTTAGCTACTTTCCAAGCCGCCACCGGTCAGGATGCCCACAGTACCGATGAAGATCCGGGAATTACTGCTGGCACTACGCCAGAAAGTTTTAAAGGAAACAAAATACTTGCCGGTGTGGCTATACCGGGTATAACCACCGATTATGACGGTAATACACGTACTTCGGCAAACCTTGGAGCATTTTATCTTTTGAGAACAGATTTAATTGAAAACAGCCAAAATAATTTGTCGCAATTCAGAATTGTTTCAAACGGCATTTTGTTCGATTGTAATGCAAATGCAGAGGTTATTTCTATCAGCGGTAAAACCGTATGGAAAGGTGCTGTTAACCACCAGACAGTAAATCTGCCCAAGGGTGTGTATATTGTAAAGGTAACCGAAGGACTGCAAAAGCAGGTAGCTAAAGTAGTGTTGTTTTAGTTTAAATGTTGGTTTTGAGGATAAGCTCCAACGGCTGCACAAGCAGCGGTTGGAGCTTTTTTAATGCCCGCCCATAAGCTGCACAAATTCGCCTATATGTAGTATGCGGGCAGCGTTCGATTTATTAAATAGCAGATGTTCAAAATCTTTTATTTTCTGATTCAAATCCACAGTTTTTAAAATTTTACCCACAGCCACCTTCAACTCTTCTGCCGAATGAACTCCTGATTTAGCTCCCAGCAACTGATAATCTGGTTTTGTTTGTGCCAACAGAAACAGGGCATCGTAAAAACCTCGTACCTCTGGGCTTGCACAGTCTTTTTGCCTGCCTCCGCACAATCAACCCTGCTGTTGTTTTTTTTTCTGTCACACTTTTTGCAATCACCCCTGCCTTCATAGTGTTGTTTTTTCAAAACCACAATTCAATCCATCCACAGGCAAAAAAGAAATCAGGCACTCCAACCGCCACCACTGTGCCTGAAATGCGTTAGAAAAAACAACCCGAAGCTAAGTTACATAACAAGTAGTTATAGTACTTTTTTCACCGAATAGGCTCACTATGTTCGGGATGATAAAACCCTGATAAAAAGTCCTATAACCTAATTATGTAAAATAGCCGCACAAGATCAACCCATTGCCCCGCTGCGCTGCCCGAAAATCCACAATATTCCCCCACCGCCCAGTAGCGGTGCAGCTTTGTAAATAGTAAGTTTTATTTCTCATGTGCTTGCAGCAGGTTTCTTTTCATTCAATCCAGCTTCAGCACCCCCGCTGCATAAGTATTCCTTAACTCGCTCCACATGTTCCGCTCCCGCAGTCATACCCATGCATTTTCCAACCCATTTCCAACGGTTGTCTTCCTTTCTGCGCGTGTTCACCCCAAAAGAATTGAATGCTATTTTTTGTAAATAATCTGTTTTAATCGATAATTTTTCAACGTCCTCATTGTCCTCAAAGTCAACTAAGAAATTAATTATAAAATGGACTTTTTGAGTAAAAATAATGAACGACAAAAAAATGTTTACAAAGATAACAGCACTAAAATAAGTCTCCTGTTTTCCTCATTGCAACACCCTAAAAATTTTTACAAACAATTTCATACAATTCAGCTTGTTCTTTGTCCATGTTGAGAAGTTTGGATTTTGTTTGTTTTGATTCGGGCAAAGTATAGGTGATTTGATACATATTTT
>JAHDRA010000103.1 GCA_018433525.1 Paludibacteraceae bacterium | reverse complement strand
TTCATCGTCAAGCTGATTCAAATCTTTTACCACCCTGTTGTAATCCATTATTTGCAACTGGTTGTCGGGAAAACAAACAGCCATAAAATAATTGTATTCTTCCTTTCCGGTATGATGGGGATTTTGTCGTCTTTTCTCATCGCCCACCCGAACAGCCGCAGCTGAACGATGGTGTCCATCGGCAATATAAAGTGAAGGAATTTTTTGAAAAATTTCCGTGATGCGATGAATAATTTCTTTATCGTCGATTTTCCAGAAATGATGTCCAAAGCCATCGGGCGCAACAAAATCATAAACCGGCTCTGATTTAACAATTTCCGAAACGATTCCGTTCAATTCTTCATTTGAAGGATAAGCAAGAAACACCGGTTCAACATTGGCATTGGTAACACGAATATGTTTCATGCGGTCTTCTTCCTTGTCGCTACGTGTCAATTCATGTTTTTTGATGTGCCCGTTCAAGTAATCGTCAATATGAGCGCAAACAACTATTCCGTATTGAGTACGGCCATTCATGGTTTGAGCGTAAATGTAAAAATGTTCTTCTTCATCCTGAACCAACCAACCATTTTCACGAAATTTCTTGAAATTTTCTGCTGCTTTTGCATATACTCTTTCATCATGTTCATCCGTTCCTTCAGGAAAGTCGATTTCGGGTTTAATAATGTGATACAGCGACATCGGATTGCCTTTTGCCTCTTCTCTTGCTTCTTCCGAATTCAATACATCATAAGGTCGGGAAGCCACTTTTTCTACAATTTCACGTGGAGGACGGATTCCTCTGAAAGGTTTTACAACAGCCATAATATATTACTTTTTTAAGTTTATTATTTCATCGCAAAAGTACACAAAAAAATTTATTTTATAATTCCTGTCCACGACCAATTATCATCCAATCAATGTATTGAAAAAAGAAATAGATAATTTAAATCTATATATTTGCATACTTTTTGACACTTCCGTAATTTTGTATGATCAGACCAAGAGTTCCATCCATTTACAATAACCAACTATTCTCTAAAAAATATGCGCGTACTCGTTTCAACCCGTTTACCGGAAGAAGGTTTTTCGG
>JAHDRA010000100.1 GCA_018433525.1 Paludibacteraceae bacterium | reverse complement strand
TTTGTGAATGTCAAGGCCACTGACTGTTCTCATATGAAAATAGTTTTAAATTAAACAATTGTACCTTTTGAGTACGTTTATTACCTATAGAACAATCTTGGCCTTGATTTTTATTGTACGGCGTATAAAAATCGTTTTTTTTTATGTATGTTTGTGATCAAATAAAATAATCTTTCAATTTAAAGCATGTATAAATTTCGTGCATATCTGATTCTCCTTTTACTATTGTTGTTTGTTCAATCTGGTTGGGGCCTGCCTTCCTATCAGTTCAAACATTTTGACATTAACGACGGTTTGTCGCAAAACACGGTTTTGTCGATTTTTCAAGATAAGCAGGGATTCATGTGGTTTGGCACAAAAAATGGTTTGAATCGATTCGACGGATCGAATTTTAAGGTTTTCAAGTTTTTTCCAAACAATGAAGTAAAGGACAATGTTTTTCGCTGTATTTTGCAGGACAAGGACGAAAGATTATGGTTGGGAACCGACGAAGGAGTTTACATTTATGAACCCAGAAGTGAAAAGTTTCAGCGTTTTGTAGCAAAGACAACCGCAAATGATTCAGTAAGAGGTGTTATCAGCGACATGATGATTGACAGTGATGGAGATATCTGGATTTCGGTCGAAGAAAAGGGAGTTTATTTGTATCATTATGAGAATAATACACTGGATCATTTCCCGGTTAAAACGCCTCCCGGAGGATTGAAAGGAATTAAACTCTGCGAAAACAAAGGAAAAGGAATTTGGGCTTTTCCTTATTCCATGCCGTTTCTGCAAATTGACAAAAAAAGCCGTAAAATCCAACCGTTTTCTTTGAATCAGGGCAATGAAATTCTTTATAATACGGGTGAAATCGGAAGCGTAATTGAAGAACAAAACAATTTGCTGGTAGGTACTTCCTTGCAGGGACTTTTACAAATTAATCTGGTAGAACGAACTTACAACAAATTATTGGCTTCGGACGAAACCGGACAGCCGATTTTTGTGCGAAATATCTTGCGAAAAGGGGATGATTTGTGGGTGGCAACGGAATCGGGAATTTATATTTACAATCTTTATTCCCGTGATGTCATTAATTTAAGGCACAATAACGTTATTCCCTATTCACTTTCGGACAATGCTGTCTATTCCCTTTATGAAGACAATGAAGGCGGCGTATGGATGGGAACTTATTTTGGCGGAGTAAATTATTTCCCCAACCGACTGACTTATTTCGAAATTTTTTATCCACTTGAAAATGAAAATTCAATAAAGGGAAGAAGGGTTAGAGAATTTTGCGAAAACACGGATGGACGATTGTGGATTGGAACGGAGGACAACGGATTGAATTTGTTCGATCCTGAAACTTCAAAATTCCTTCCCGTCGACAGTAAATTAAACTCCTTATACCACAATATCCATGCACTTTTCAGAGATGGAAACACCCTTTGGATCGGAACTTTTTCCAAAGGTTTGAATCGGTATGATTTGAAAACAAAAACACTCAAAACGTATTACAAAACGAGTGAGCCAAATTCTTTGTCGGAAAACAGCGTTTTTTCCATTTGCAAAGATCGACAGAATACCTTGTGGATAGGAACTTTATCGGGATTGAATATTTTCAATTACCAAAACGATTCATTTACCCGAATTAAGGAATTGGAAGGTGCTTTTGTCCAGGATATTTTTGAAGATACGGATGGAAATATCTGGGTTGCTACTTTTGTAAAAGGTTTGTTCCTGTTTAATCCCAAAACTCACACATGGAAAAACTTCGTACACACTTCCAATGCCGGCAGTCTTCCTTACAACAAAACGACTTCAGTGTTTGAAGACAGCAAAAGGAGAATTTGGATAACAACTGAAGGCGGTGGTTTTTGCAGGTACGACAAAAAAAATCAATCTTTCGTAACTATCAACAGCACCAACGGTTTACCCAATGATGTGGTTTATCAAATACAGGAAGACAATTCGGGCAATTTGTGGCTTTCCACCAATTCCGGTTTGGTAAAATATGTCCCTGATACGGGTCTAATGGAAAATTTTACGGTAAATGACGGCCTTAAAACCAATCAGTTCAATTACAAATCGAGTTACAAAGCTCCGGACGGAACGCTTTATTTTGGTTCGATTGATGGTTTTGTTCGTTTCAATCCTGCTTATTTTAAGGAAAACAACCTCTTGCCTCCCATTGTTTTAACCGATTTCTATTTAAATAATTCGCCCGCCAATGTTTCGGATGCAGGTTCACCTTTGAAAGAAAACATTTCGTTTGCAGAAAAAATTCGGCTTCCCTACAATAAAAATTCTTTTACCATTAAATATGCCATTTTGAACTATTCCGGTTTACGCCCTAAAAATGTTGTTTACAAACTGGAAGGATTCGACAGGCAATGGATTCCGGCCAATGGTTCTCAATCGGTTGTTTATTCCAATTTGAATCCCGGAAAATATCGGTTGATGATCTCTTTCGATACAATTTCCTCAGGTGGCATGAACAAAGTCAGTAAAACATTGGATATTGTTATTAAACCACCCTTTTGGGAAACATGGTGGGCCTATTTGCTGTATTTTCTCATCACTATTGCCGGAATTTTTGAGTTGATCAATTATTTTCGTCAGCGGACAAAGAGAATTCATCTGGAAAAAATGCGAGATTTCGAGCAGGAAAAGGAAAAAGAACTCTATGAATCGAAAATAGATTTTTTCACCAATGTAGCGCACGAAATCAGGACTCCATTGTCCTTAATTAAAGCTCCTTTGGATCAAATTTTGCGGAACGATGAAACCGTTACTCCCGATGTGAAGGACAATTTGAAAGTAATGAGTAAAAACACCGATCGGTTGCTGGATTTAACCAATCAGTTACTCGATTTCAGGAAAACGGAAGCCGAACTGTACAAATTGAAAGAAAAACGCACCAATTTGTCGGAATTGATGAAAGAAACCTTTGACCGTTTCACCCCGCTTGCAAAACAAAAAAATATTTCATTCCATTTAAACCTTCCTGAAAATGAAGTTTTTACAAAAATTGATGCGGAAGCGTTCACAAAAATTATTAGCAATCTGATCAACAATGCCGTGAAATATTGCGACAGTATGGTGAACATTTCGCTCGAAGTAGTGGCTGAAAATCATCCCGAAAAACTGGTATTTAAAACGGAAAACGACGGAGCGGTTATTCCGGAACGTTTTAAAAATGAAATATTTAAGCCATTTACACGATTGAATAAGGAAAAAGATAAAATAGTTACCGGAACCGGCATTGGTTTGGCTTTGACCAAGTCGTTAACGGAACTTTTAAAGGGCGACATTACTTACAAAGTTGAAAATGGTATGAATGTGTTTCGGGTTACTCTACCATTTAATCCTTTAACCGGCAACGAGTGGATTGAAGAACAGACCGAAGTGCAGGAAACGCCCAGTAGAAAAGAGGAAGAGAAAGTTGAAAAATCATTAAAACGGCCGTTGATCCTTTTGGTTGAAGATGATAAAGGGATGATGGAATTTTTAACAAAATGTTTGAAGAGGGAATACAGTGTTCTTTCTGCTTCGGATGGTAAAGAAGCTTTGGAGGTATTGAAAAATAAAAATATCGACCTTGTTGTCAGTGATGTAATGATGCCCGAGATGGATGGTTTTGAATTGACATCCTATATCAAATCGCATATCGAATACAACCATATTCCGGTAATTCTTTTAACGGCCAAAGTAAACGTTCAATCCAAAGTGCAAGGTTTTGAAGTGGGCGCCGATGCCTATATAGAAAAACCTTTTTCGGTGGACGTTTTACTGGCTCAAATAGCAAGTTTGTTGCAAAACAGGGAGAAATTTCGCGAAGCTTTCTTGAAAAATCCTTTTAAGGGACTCAATCACGTTGAGTTGAACAAATCCGATGAAGAATTTTTGCAGAAACTGGACGACATTATTCAGGAAAACATATCGAATCCTGATTTTAACATTGAAGATTTGTCGGAACATTTCTTTATGAGCCGCGCCAGCTTTTACAGGAAAATAAAAGGAATCCTCGATTTGACTCCCAATGAATATCTTCGGGTGGCAAGGCTTAAAAAAGCAGCGCAACTCTTGAAGGAAGGCAACCAACGAATAACGGAAATTTGTTACTTGGTTGGATTTAATTCTCCTTCTTATTTTGCGAAGTGTTTTCAGCAACAATTTGGCGTTTTGCCCAAAGATTTTTCGTAAATTCTGCTATTTTGAGATGATATTTTTATTTTTCGATTCATTTTTTTCTTTTGAATATTGAATTTTAAGCTAAGTTTGCTTGACAAAGAATACTAAAAATTTAGCCAATGCTGAGAATAAAATTATTATTGTTAAGTTCACTGTTTAGTGTCATTACTTTTGCCCAATGGCAGCCAGTCGGAGAAAAAATTAAAACACGCTGGTCGTCCCAGATTGATGTCAATAATGTATTGCCCGAATATCCTCGGCCTTTGATGGAACGTTCGGAATGGATGATTCTCAATGGTTTATGGAATTATGCCATTCTTCCGGTTGGGAAACCAGCTCCTTCCGCTTTTGATGGGAAAATTTTGGTTCCATTTGCTGTTGAATCAAGTTTGTCGGGTGTTCAGAAAAATGTAGGAAAGGCAAACGAATTATGGTACGAACGTGAATTCACCATACCTTCAAAATGGAAAAATAATCGTGTACTTCTCCACTTCGGGGCTGTGGACTGGAAAACCGACGTTTGGGTAAACGATGTTAAGGTTGGTCGGCATACGGGAGGATATACTCCTTTTTCATTTGAAATTACTACTGCACTAAAAAACGGTTCAAACAAATTGATAGTTAAGGTTTGGGATCCAACCAATGATGGTTATCAGCCACGTGGGAAGCAGGTGAATAAACCCGAAGGCATTTGGTACACGCCAGTAACCGGCATTTGGCAAACAGTTTGGCTCGAACCCGTTCCGGATAAATTTATTACTCAGGTAAAAACAACACCAAATATTGATATAAATATTTTGAATATTGAAGTTGCTACAAACAATTTTTCTGCTTCGGACAGAATTGAAGTAAAAGTTATGGATGGCTCAAAAGTTGTGGCTACGGCTCAGTCCATCAATCATCTTCCCGTAGAAATTGTTATGCCTGATCAAGTAAAACTTTGGTCGCCCGACAGTCCGTTTTTGTACGATTTGGAAATTTCGCTTTGGAGTGGAACAAAACAAATCGATAAAGTCAAAAGTTATGCTGCCATGCGAAAATATTCTATCAAACGGGATGAAAATGGAATTGTTCGTTTACAGCTGAATAATAAAAATTTGTTTCAATTTGGGCCGCTGGATCAAGGTTGGTGGCCGGATGGTTTATACACAGCTCCAACAGATGAAGCATTAAAATTTGATATTCAGAAAACCAAAGATTTTGGTTTTAACATGATTCGCAAACATGTAAAAGTTGAACCCGCGCGCTGGTACACTTATTGCGACCGTCTGGGCATGATTGTTTGGCAAGATATGCCAAGTGGTGATGGTGGCCCGCAATGGCAACCTCATCAGTATTTCAGCGGTTTGGAATGGCTTCGTTCGCCCGAATCCGAAGCAAATTTCCGCAAGGAATGGAAAGAAATAATTGATTTTCTGTATTCCAATCCGTGTATAGGCGTTTGGGTGCCTTTCAATGAAGCATGGGGACAATTTAAAACCAAAGAAATTGTAGAATGGACCAAAGAGTATGATCCTTCACGATTGGTAAATCCAGCCAGTGGTGGCAATCATTATCCGGTTGGCGATATGCTGGATCTTCACAATTATCCTAATCCTGCATTGTATCTGTATGATGCACAGCGTGTTACAGTTTTGGGAGAATATGGCGGAATTGGCTGGGCTGTGAAGGGACATTTATGGGAACCTGATCGCAACTGGGGATACGTTCAGTTTAACAGTGCCAAAGAAGTTACCGATGAATATGTGAAATATGCCGAACAACTGATGAATTTGATTCAGCATGGTTTTTCCGCAGCCGTTTATACCCAGACTACTGATGTTGAAGTGGAGGTGAATGGTTTGATGACTTACGATCGTGAAATAATAAAAATGGATGAATCGAGAGTCAAACAGATAAATCAAAAAATATGCAATATTTTAAAGAATTAGCCATTTGTATATCTGTTTTACTTTGTTTTTCGTGTCAGAAAAACAACGAAATTGCAGCGAAATCACCTTCACTGTCTATTCGATGGGATGAAAGTTCGTTGGTGTGTATCGCTGCCGAAGGCGGATATCCGCGTGTAAAAAGATTGAACGACGGTTCGCTTTTGGCTGCCTACGAAAACAGGAAAGGGGATGTGTTGGTAAAACAAAGTCTGGATGAAGGAAAAACATGGAGCGATTCGGTGCTGGTTTTCGCAAGTTTCGATTATATTCATCCTTCAAATGGACTTTCGGCAAAAATCAATATCGCCAATCCGGAATTTATCCAGCTTGGGAATGACGATATTCTGTTTGCCTGCAACTTTCGTCCCAATAAGGATGAAGTTTACCCTTTTTCTATTGCCGTAAAAAGAAGTCGAGATAACGGAAAATCGTGGAGCGAACAGCAAATTGTTTATCAGGCAGCTCCGCGATTCATTGACGGATGTTGGGAACCTTCTTTTCTTCTTTTGCCGGACGGCAGAATTCAACTCTATTTTGCCAATGAATTCCCCTATCAGCAAAGCAACGAACAGGAAATTTCCATGCTCGAATCCAATGATAATGGGACAAGCTGGTCGGCCGATAAAAAGACTGTGAGCTTCCGCAAGGGATTTCGTGATGGCATGCCGGTTGCAACGACCAATGGAAATGAAATTTTCGTAGCTATAGAAGACAATGGCTTTGATCAATTCAAACCTTTTATTGTGAAAAATGCCATTGCTGATAATTGGAAAGAACCTGTTTTAGAAGAATCCCCCAATCGCTATTCAGCTTTGAAAGAACCTCTTCCTTCTTCAGTTTATGCGGGTGCACCTTATTTGATTCGCACAAAAGAAGGATATTACGTTTTGTCGTATCAAACGACCCATCATCGTACTTCCAACTGGGAATTGTCCACAATGGAAGTTGTTGTCAGCGATAAACCGTCCGATTTTATTTCACCATCGCAACCTTTCGCTGTACCTTTAAGCAAGGAAGCCAAATGGAATTCGCTGTGCGATTTGGGAAATGGCGAAATTGCTGCTGTTTCTTCAACCAATTTCAAATCGGATAAAATCGGTATTTGGATGATTAAAGGAAAAATTGTAGATAATCGAAAATAAAATTTATGAAACGTTCGCTTGGAATAATATTTTTTACACTGCTTTTCTTTTCATGCAAGGGAAGTGAGGCAATCATTCCCGAAACAGAGAGTGTTAGCACTTACAAAAATCCCATCATTCCACGAAGTTTGCCTGACCCAACGGTAATAAAAGCTTCGGATGGCAATTTTTATCTTTATGCAACAGAAGATATCCGTAATGTTCCGATTTTTCGCTCGTCCGATTTGGTGAACTGGATTTTTTTGGGAACCGCTTTTACCGACCAAACGCGACCGACATTTGTTTCTGGTGGTGGCATTTGGGCTCCGGATATCAATTATGTCAATGGAAAATATGTGCTTTATTACTCCATGTCTGTTTGGGGTGGCGAATGGAGTTGTGGCATTGGAGTTGCAACAGCCGATCATCCTGAAGGCCCGTTTACCGATCACGGAAAGCTTTTCATTAGTGATGAAATTGGGGTGCAAAATTCCATTGATCCTTGTTATTTCGAAGAAAACGGCAAGAAATATCTGTTTTGGGGAAGTTTTCGAGGAATTTATGGTATTGAACTTTCCGATGATGGATTGTCGGTAAAACCGGGAGCACAGAAAGTGCAGATGGCAGGAACTGCTTATGAAGGAACATACATTCACAAACGAAATGGATTTTATTATTTGTTTGCTTCAATCGGAAGTTGCTGCGAAGGATTAAACAGCACTTACACAGCAGTAGTTGGACGTTCTGATAACCTTTTTGGACCTTATTTAGATAAATCAGGACAATCCATGATGGAAAATCATCACGAAATTTTGATTCAGAAAAACAGCAAATTTGTCGGAACCGGGCATAATTCGGAAATTGTTTCGGACGATAAAGGACAAGATTGGATATTTTATCATGCCGTTTGGGTGGACCATCCACAAGGAAGAGTGTTAATGCTGGATAAAGTTCAATGGATGAATGATTGGCCTTATGTTACCGATAAATCTCCGTCATTAGAAGCTGAAAAACCATATTTCAATGAATAATTGTTCAATAAAAAAGTTCTATATATTGATCCGATAAAACAAAAAAGTCATGAGCAAGAAATTGAATATCGTTTTTTTAATGTTGGTATTGCTGCTTCCGTTGCAGGGGGCAAAAACAGTTTCGACCAAACAGTCAGTTTGGACAAAAGAAAAAGCCAATGCATGGTATGCTTCGCAGCCGTGGTTGAGCGGTTGCAATTATATCCCTGCGTCAGCCATCAATCAGGTAGAAATGTGGGCAAAGGAAACATACGATGCACCAACGATTGACAAAGAATTGGGTTGGGCTGAAGAACTTGGATTCAACACCATGCGTGTTTTTTTGAGTAGTGAAGTCTGGAAAGACGATCCTTCGGGATTGAAAAAACGAATGGACAACTTCCTTTCCATTTGCGAGAAACACCACATTCGTCCCATGTTTGTATTTTTCGACGATTGCTGGAATGAAGAAACAGTTAAAGGAAAACAACCGGCACCCAAACCCGGCATTCATAATTCAGGGTGGGTACAGGATCCTGCCTGCAGCCTGAGAGCCGACACTGCTTCACTTTTTCCGGTACTTGAAAAATATGTAAAAGATATCGTTTCCACTTTCAAAAACGATCCGCGTATTCTCATATGGGATTTGTACAACGAACCCGGCAACAGCCGACATGGAATTAATTCGCTGCCGCTGCTGAAAAACGCATTCAAATGGGCGCGTCAATCGAATCCATCCCAACCGCTTTCAGCCGGGATTTGGTATTTTGGTTGCCCCGAACTCAATGAATTTCAGTTGGAAAATTCGGATGTGGTAACCTATCACAATTATTCGGATGAAAAAAATCACGAATTATGGATCAATTTCCTTCGGATGCAAGGACGACCCATGATTTGTACCGAATACATGGCTCGACGGAACAACAGTCATTTCGAAAACATCATGCCGTTGCTCAAACGCAATAACGTAGGAGCCATCAATTGGGGTTTTGTTTCGGGTAAAACCAATACAATTTTTGCTTGGAGCGATCCGCGTCCGAACGAAAAAGAACCGACCGTGTGGTTCCACGATATTTATCGTCAGGACAAAACACCTTTCGACCCAAAGGAAATTGAATTTATCAAAAAGATGACCGGCAAAGAGTCCAATGTGCAGCTGATGAAACCCGAAAATTTCAATGAAAAAATTGATGGCAAACAGATATCGCTTTTCACCTTGAAAAATCGTCAGGGAATGACAGCCCAAATAACGAATTACGGAGGACGAGTTGTGTCTCTTTGGGTGCCGGACAAAAAATACGATTTCAAGGATGTGATAACCGGATATTCCTCGCTGAAAGGATTCCAACAATCCACTGAAGTTTATTTCGGAGCATTAATTGGAAGATATGGCAACAGAATTGCCAAAGGCCGATTTGAATTGAATGGAAAGACTTATCAGCTCCCGATCAACGATGGGGAAAACCATTTGCACGGTGGACCCAAAGGATTTCATACGGTAATATGGGATGCCCGACCATTCAAAAATGCCAACAATGAAGATGCTTTGGAACTGAAATACTTTTCTCGTGATGGCGAAGAAGGTTATCCGGGTAATTTGACGGTTAAGGTGGTTTATACATTGACAAACGACAACGAGCTGAAGATTGAATATTCTGCCACGACCGACAAGCCAACCATTATCAATCTGACCAATCACATGTTTTTTAACTTGCATGGATTTTCGGATGGAATTGCGAAATCGATCAATTCACATGTGCTGGAAATAAATGCGTCTAATTATACACCGACGGACAAAGGATTGATTCCAACCGGAATCATTGCTCCGGTAAAGGGAACGCCAATGGATTTTACAGTACCAACGCCAATAGGAGAAAGAGTAAATGAAAACTTTATCGATTTAATCAACGGAAAAGGATACGACCACAATTGGGTATTGAATAAAAAAGGAGATAAACTGACAGAAGCAGCAGTCGTTTACGAACCTTCCAACGGCATTCAAATGCGAGTGATTACCGACCAACCGGGAGTTCAGTTTTACGGAGGCAATTTCTTGAATGGAACAGAAAGAGGTAAATATGGCGAAGTCTATACGTATCGCACTTCATTTGCTATGGAAACCCAACATTTCCCCGACAGTCCGAATCACCCGAACTTTCCTTCTACGGTTCTTAATCCGGGTCAACAGTATCAACATGTTTGCATTTATAAATTTGAAGTAGGCGGTAATTAAAAACACTGCCTACAAAAGATGTGTTTTCTTAATTGGTTTAAATAACAGTTGTTTCCTTTAAAAGATGGTTAATAATCCGATATTTGTTTTCCAATGAAAACTTATGTTTCAGGAACTTATTTTCTTGAATTGAATTCAAATGGAAAGATTTACCATCTGACTATCATTAAAAAAGTAATGTTCCAAATTCTCAAAATTCTTAAAGAGCCGGCCTAAACAACCGGCTCTTTAATTTTTCAGACAAAAAACTTGAAATTCTTAAAATTTTAATCTGGCAGAGGCAAGAAAATTGGTTCCGGCCTGTGGAAAATATCTCAGTTCGTTATGCCGTTCGTTGCCCAGATAGCAGGAATACAATGTGTACCCATTCGTTTCGTATTTTTCGTTGAAGAGATTATTGATTTGAACGAGAAATTCGAGCGTTTTGATAGGACTGAGAGCAAGCGAGTATTTCAAATTCAAATTTTGAACAAAATATGGGTCTATAGAACGTTGAATATCCGAAGTGTTGTCTATATACTGTCGACTAACATAATTTGAATGAAAAGCCGCTTCGAAACGCTTGAGATGAAAAGAAAAAATACTGTTAGCAATCACGTTTGGAGAATAGGCTATATCGGTTGTCCCAAGTTCGTTGTTGCGCTTTCCGATGTACTTCCAGTTTTCGTCGTATACGTAAATATCCTGTTCAGTAAAATTTTTGATTTTATTGCGACTAAAAGTGCAATTTCCGTCCCATTTTAAATAGTTATTAATTTTCCAACCTGCTGTCAGTTCAATTCCTGCCCGATAGCTGTCGGGAATGTTAGTAGTCAGAAATTCTCCGATTTCACTGATTTTTCCCGTGAGAATCAACTGATTTTTATATTTCATATAGTAAAAATTGGTGCCGGCCGAAAATCGGGACGATCGGTAACGATAGCCGGCTTCGGTATCGTATAATGTTTCGTTGGTTGGACGTTCGTTTGCTCCGGCTTCAGTAAAATTGTTCCTGTTTGGTTCTCTGTGAGATACGGAATAGGAAGCGTAAAATTCATTTCGGGTACTTGGTTGCCATGTTAATCCGAATTTCGGATTGAAAAAATGGTAAATGTGCTGTTGGGTAATGTCCCGCATGGATTGATTTATTTTATCATATTTGTCATCGGTTCCGTCCATCCGATAGTTAATATATCGGTATTGCAAATCAATTGAAGCAAACAAGTTTTTAAAAGTTTCCGTATTCAACTTGGCATAAATATTGGCATCGTCTTTTATGGAACTGCTTCTGTGCCAGTCTTTCCCAATGTCCAAATTAGCTGCATTGCGAACCCAAATTATTTTTCCGTAATGTTGTCCATCATATCGGTTCGCAGCTCCGCCAAGCGAAAAGTTCGTGTTTTTTTTCTCGTAATTCAAAGCTCCGGTAATGCCATAGAAATAGTTGTCGAGCCATTTTTGCCGAACCAAATCGGTCGTTTTCAGCGTATCAAAACCTATAATGGCAGGTGCGAGCCCATATTCTGCATATTTCCTGTCGGTTTTATACTCTTCATAATAACCGATTCCTCGAGTCAGATGGGTAGCTACATTTGAATGGAGATGGCTGTTCCATTTTTGCAACCAGTAGAGATGATAATGAGTTTGCAAATAATTGTCGGTTTGGTTGTCGTAGAATTTTAATTCTCCATTGTTGTCGGTATAGGCGCCCAAATCGTTGTATCTCCTGTTTGTTTTCATTATTTCGGCATCCACGCCGTTCCATGCCTGATAAGTTTTTTCTTTTCCTCCGAAGGTGAGCAATCGTAAAACTGTTTTATCCGAAAAATAGCCGCCGGAAAAGTAATAGGATTGCATATCTACCGAAGCGCGGTCGATATAACCATCGGAAGTTACGTTCGAGAAGCGAGCATCAAATGCAAAATTGTTGTTCAACTTGCCCGATCCAACTTTAATGGAGTTCTTGTTTGTTGCAAAAGAGCCCAAAGAGGTGCTGATGTCGGCATACGGTTCCAATGAAACACTTTCGGTCTGCATATTGATGCTGGCGCCAAAAGCAGCTGCGCCATTGGTTGAAGTGCCAACGCCCCGTTGAACCTGTACCGATGAAAGTGATGCGGCCAGATCGGGAAAATCGACGAAAAATGTTCCGTGTGATTCGGCATCATTCAACGGAATACCATTAATAGTAACATTTGTTCGGTTTGCATCTGTTCCTCTGATTCTAAATCCTGTGTAACCGACACCGTTTCCGGCATCGGAAGTTACTATAAATGAAGGTGTCAGTGCCAAAAGATAAGGAATATCCTGACCGAGATTTCGGCTTTCTATTTCCTCTTTTTTTATTTCACTGTAAGCAATGGCCGAGCGCTCGTTGGCACGCAACGAAGTTACCGTAATTTCACCAATTTCAATGGAAATTCGATTCATTTGAATCGTGATTTCTTTGTCCGGAGTCGTTTCTACCCATTGAGTTTCGTAACCCAAATAGGAAACTTGCAGTACATAATTATTTCTTTTTAAATTTTCAAAAAGAAAAGTACCATTTTTATCGGTTGTTTTACCGATTCCTTCCTTTTTCAGGTAAATATCTGCCCCAAAGAGGGGATGACCATTTTCATCCAACACTTTTCCCTTTATCCAGTGTTGACCAAAGGACATTAACGTCCAAAACAGCAAAATTGCCGTAAATACAAATTGTCTCATCACAAAAAATTAATTAATGGTTAATACTTTGTTATGAGAGCCTAAAAAAACGGTTGATTGAAAACTTATTCCCTACTCGGAATTACCCGTGCAGGTTCAAAGGGTATGATCTCAGCCCGAAATTATTAAGGCACCCCATTTTAATAAAAAAATTAAGTTGATGAAGAAAAACCGCGGATTTCTCTTTTTCAAGTTGCAAAGTTACAAAATCTTTCCCAATAAAAGTTTAAATTCAAGAAATTGATATTTTTTTATCAAAAAATTATACGGAGGGAAAAAGTAGTTTTTAATTTTTTCTATTCAATTGAATATCAATAATATAGTTGAAAAAGTTGTATTGATTTGCTGAAATCAACAAGCATGAAATACGGTAAAAAAACGATAGAAAAACTAGAAAGAAAACCAAAAAAATAAGTAACTAATTAGAAAACAACTTTTTATATTCGAAATTCGATAAAAGTGCAAATGACAGGAAAAATAAAAATTCTGTCCGGTGAATTTGCACCATTTTGCCGGACAGAATTTTTTTTGGTGCAAAGAATTTATTTTTCTTGCAGTTTGACTCAAAAGTCGAAATTACTCCTTCAATTTTTTTATCAGAAATTTTACGGCTGACTCCACATCCGAACTTTCCTGCAAGGCTTTGATGAAAGCACTTCCGATAATTACACCTGAAGAGTAACGCGAAGCGGTTTCGCGGGTCAATTTGTTGGAAATGCCAAAGCCAATGAGTCTGGGATTTTTCAAATGCATCGAATTAATGCGATTGAAATAATCAATATGATGGTCAAATGAATTTTGAGTGCCGGTAACGCCGGCGGAAGAAACCATGTAAATAAAACCATGCGTGTGTTCATCAATTTGATGAATCCTTTCTTCTGAGGTTTCGGGGGTAATCAGAAAAATAAAATCCAAGCCGTTTTTTTCGACTATTTCTCTGTATTCCGACAGATAAACGTCCATAGGCAAATCGGGAATAATCATGCCATCCACTCCGACTTTTTTACATTCGCTGCAGAAATTCTCAAAACCAAACTGCATAATCGGATTCAGATAACCCATCATTACCAGTGGAATGTGCACCGAAGCACGAATGTTGGCAAGCTGACTGAAAAGTTTCTTTAGATTCATGCCGTTTTTCAAAGCTATCTGGCTGCTGTTTTGAATAACGGGCCCATCGGCCAGCGGATCGGAAAAAGGAATACCGATTTCGGCCATATCCACACCGTATTTTTGTAAACTCTCCAGAATTGGAACTGTGTCATTCGGTTTTGGGAAGCCGGCCGTAAAATAAACCGAGAGAATGTTTTCTTTTTTTTGCGTGAATAACTGTTGAATTCTATTCATAATGAATTATTTATGTATTTTTCTTGTTAAAGTGAACGATACCGATCAATAAAATTGCTTAAAAGTTCGACATTTTTTAAGCCGGGCGATATTTCGAAACGGCTGTTGAGATCGACGCCTGCAAAAGCCGGATGCTGAATTTTATTAATATCTTCTAAATCTTCAATCGAAATTCCGCCACTGAGAAGAAAAGGTGTTTTTTCTTTGTAATTTTCCAGCAACTGCCAGTCGAATTTCTGCCCGGCCCCGCCATAAATGGGAGTTTGTGCATCGAAAAGGAAATAGTCGCAACTTTTTTCGTAGCGTTTCATTACCTTAAAATTATAAGCTTCGGCAACAGGAAAAGCCTTGATGACCAGCAATCCCGTATCGTGCAATTGGTTGCACATTTTCACCATTTCACTTCCATGCAACTGTACGCCGTCTAAATGGTATTTGTAAACCGTAGCCAGGATTTGATCGAGTTTTTCGTTGACAAAAACACCAATTTTACCGATTTCGGGGGGCAATTCATTCAAAACGGAAACATTTAAAGGTTCGGCATAGCGCGGCGATTTGGGATAAAAGATAAAACCCATGAAATCGGGACGGAGACGGGCTACGGCACGAATATTCTCCGGGAATTTCATTCCGCAGACTTTTATCAATTTTTTCTTTGTCGTATCTGCAAACCGAGACGGAACAATGTTGTTTTTTTCTACTGATCTCATAAAGAAAATTCAAGTAATGTAACTTTTGCAGTGATTAAGAGGTTTAACAAAATTATTTGTCAGGAAAATATTTATGAAACAAATTTACAAATATATCGACTAATCGAGTCAATAATCTAAAGCTGCTAATTATCTTCATTCAATACTTTTATTCATTTAACTGTCTCAAAAACTCTTTCAGAGCAAGAGCCGGTTGGACTTCCTTCATAAAATTTTCACCCATCAGAAAGCCTCTGTATCCCAATCGGTTCAATTCTTTCACAGTTTCGACATTGGAAATGCCACTTTCACTGATTTTTACAAATTCAGGAGGAATAAACGCAGCCAAATTTGCTGAAATGCCCGTGTCCACCTGAAAAGTTTTCAGATTTCGATTGTTTACGCCAACCATATCCACATTTTCGTTCAAATAACTCAATTCTTCCTTATTGTGCACTTCCAGCAGAACTTCAAGTCCCAATTGGTGAGCCAACCGTGAAAAATTTTTAACTTCAAAAACGGTTAAAGCTGAGGCAATCAGAAGAATCACATCGGCGCCAATGGCTTTGGCTTCATAGATTTGAAATTCATCCACCACAAAGTCTTTCCGTAAAATGGGACAGGAAATTTTATTGCGAACGGTCGTTACATCTTCAATATTTCCACCAAAAAATTCGGTATCGGTAAGGATAGAAATTCCTGAAGCTCCTTCCACATTGTAGCCGATAGTAACTTCCTGCACATTGGCATCGGCATGAATCCAACCTTTGGAAGGAGATTTACGTTTGAATTCGGCAATAATTCCCAAAGAAGAATTTTGTAATTTCTGTTTAAGCGAAATAGTGCTTCGATCAAAAAAATTAGAATTTTCCAACTCGTTAATCGACACATTTAGCTTTCGTTTGCTAACTTCCTTTATTTTATTCAGAAGAATATTATTCAGGAAATTTTCTCCTGGGTTCGATAAGTGATTGTTTTTTAATGTTGAATCAGTCATTGGTAGAAATCATAAATGATATATTTCTTCAAACTTTACAAATGCTTTTTTTGCTTTTCCGCAGGCGAGCGATGCGATGGCTTCTGCCTTGCATTCTTCGAGCGATTTTTCGGGGCAGCGCGTTTGTATGGCAAATGCAGAATTAATGACCACTACATTTCGCTGGGCATCGGAAGCTTTGTTATCCAATACATTCATAAATATTTCGGCTGCATGTTCCACTGTTGTGCCACCCCACAATTCTTCCTGCTTTACTCGCTGAAAGCCGAGTTGTTGGGGACTGTAAACATATTCGCCAAAGTTGTTGATTATTTTGCAGTCGTCGGTAAGTGAAACTTCATCATATCCGTCGAGAGTGTAAACAATGGTATAATTTGTTCCCAACCGCTGATAAATATAGTTGTACAAGCGCATCATTTTCAGGTTGTAAACTCCCAAGCACTGATAACGCGGTCGAATGGGACTGATCAACGGGCCAAGCACATTGAAGAAGGTGCGAACGCCGATATTTTTACGGACGGGAGCAACATTTTTCATTGCCGGATTGCAGAATGGAGCATGCAAATAGGCGAAACCGGATTCTTCCAGTGAGCGCCGTACAACATCAGTATCGGTGGTAAATTTGGCGCCGTAATATTCCAGTACGTTGGAAGAACCGCTGATGGAAGTTGCTCCATAATTTCCATGTTTGGCAACTTTGTAACCGGCACCGGCCAATACAAAACAGCTGCAGGTTGAAATGTTGAAGGTGTTTTTTTCGTCACCGCCCGTTCCCACGATATCAATGGGATCGAAATCCGATAAATCCATTGGGATAGCCATCGACATCAAGGCATCACGGAACCCGATCAGTTCGTCCAGTTCGATGCTGCGCATTAGATATACCGAAATAAAAGCGGCAATTTGCGATTCGTTGTACATGCCGGCTCCAATATTTCTCATTACTTCGGCCGATTCTTCTCTGGTCAACGACTGATGATTAAATAATCTGTTTAATATCTGTTTCATAAGTTAACTGTTTTTTTGCTGAAAATGAGGAAAAAACTTGTTTTTTCTGATTTGTTTCTCTATAATTTTTTAAATCTATTATTTCCCCGATAAAGGGAATTCCAACCAATTTTTCAGTATTTGTTCACCTAAGGGTGTCAGCACCGATTCGGGATGAAACTGAACGCCGCGAACATCAAGGGTGCGATGTTTCAGCGCCATGATGGTGCCCTGCTCATCCTTTGCCGTAACCTGCAGACATGGCGGCAGTGTAGAATCGTTTACAACCCAGGAATGGTATCTGCCTGCAGTAATTGTCTCCGGCAAATTTCTGAACAAAACTTCATCGTCAAAAATGCTGACTTCGGAAGCAATGCCGTGATAAACCTGAGGAAGATTAAGCAAGCTTCCACCGAAAGCTTCGGCAATTGCCTGAACACCCAGACACACGCCAAAAATGCTTTTCGATGAAGCATAAGTTTTTATTAAATCGAGTAAAATGCCTGATTCGGAAGGAACGCCCGGACCGGGAGAAAGAATAATTTTGTCGAAACGGTTTATTTCTTCTAATGAAATCCGATCATTGCGATGAACTTCCACATCAGTGAACCCCAACTTTTTAACTATGTGTACCAAATTATAGGTAAAGGAATCGTAATTGTCAAAAACGAGCAATTTCATACCGGTTGTATTGTTTTTTCGGTCTATTTAAAGTTTTCGGAGAAAATTCTGAAACTTGTTCGATAGGCCATCGGTTTATTAAAATCTATTCTGTTTGATGGTTATTTCTTTTTCCGGCCAATATAATGGCTTGTTTCAGTGCAGCCAACTTATTGTTTACCTCCTGCAATTCGTTTTCTTCATCCGATTTGGCCACAATGCCGGCACCTGCCTGATAAAAAAGCGTGTTGTTTTTGCTGATGAAAGAGCGAATGGTAATGGCTTGGTTGAATCCGCCATCGAACCCAATATAGCCAATGCAACCTCCATAAGGGCCGCGGTCGTGTGGTTCAATTTGATCGATAAGTTGCATGGCTTTAATTTTTGGAGCGCCGGAAAGTGTTCCGGCAGGAAAAGTATCGGCAAAAAATTTCATGATTTTTGTTCCGGGACGCAGTTTCCCGCTAACGCACGAAACCAGATGGATAACATGCGAATAATATTGCACTTCCCGAAAAGTTTCAACCTTCACTTCGTCGGCATTTCGGCTCAGATCGTTGCGTGCCAAGTCCACCAGCATTACATGTTCGGCATTTTCCTTTTCGTCGGTTCTCAGTTTTTCGGCCAACTCAAGGTCTTTAATGTCGTCTCCGGTGCGGCGGAAAGTTCCGGCAATAGGCTTTATGTAGGCTTTTTGTGCTTTGGCATCGACTACCAAATGGGCTTCGGGCGAAGAACCAAAAATGCGGAAATCGGCAAAATCGAAATAAAAAAGATAGGGAGAAGGATTGATAGAACGTAAGGTACGATAAAGCATGAAATCGTCTCCCTGATATTGCTGGTAGAAACGTCTTGAAAGGACTATTTGAAAAACATTTCCCTTGAAACACTCTTCCTTTCCGCGTTTTACCATCCGTCGGTAGTCCTCGTCGTTAATATCGCATTTTTCGCTGCCAATTCCCGAAAATTCGTAGGCGGCAATATTGTTGTTGAGGAGTATTTCTTCTATTTCGTTCATGGCCGACTTTTCGTTCTCCAGCAAATTTTCAATGATTGTCAACTCATTTTTAAAGTGGTTGACGGCAATGATATATTTGAACAGCACATAATGCAAACCCGGCATACTTCCGGGAACAGTTTCGCGTGCCGAAAGTCGGATGTCTTCAAAATACTGCACCGCTTCATAAGAAGTATAGCCAAAAAGCCCGTTTACTACGGCGGGAACTTCGTTGTCCTGTTCGATACGTTCGAATGATTTCAGAAAAATATCAAAACGGTCGGCTACTGTCATCTTGTCCGTTACGGGAGTTTGAATTTTTGTACCATCGGGGTAATATTCATGTACAAGGAAATGATTGACGGAAATTCCTCCAATGGGAGAAAACGCAATGAAAGAATAACTGTTTTCGGCCGCATGATAATCGGAACTTTCCAACAAAACCGAATGAGTGTATAAATCTCTGATTTTTAGATAAATGCCAACCGGCGTTTCCAAGTCGGCCAACATTTTTTTGGTTTTTACATATAGTTTCATGTTATTGAAAATTTTGATTTTTTAGCTGAATATCAGGATAAAACAGCGCAGATAAAATTTAAAAAGGAAAAATTATTTAGTTGTTGATTCGAAGTATTTTACGTATGTATCCATATCTTTATCTCCTCTTCCCGAAACGGTAAGGACTACTACTTCGTCAGAACGGAAATTGGCTTTTTCTTTCTTCAAAATAGCCAGTGCATGAGCCGATTCGATAGCCGGAATAATTCCTTCCAGACGAGTCAGTTCAAAGGCTGCTTCCATAGCTTCATCATCGTTGATGGCATAAACTTTGGTACGACCAATTTTTGTAAAAAAAGCGTGTGCAGGTCCAACGCCGGGATAATCCAAACCGGCAGAAACGGAATAAGGTTCGTCAATCTGTCCGTCTTCATTCTGCAAAATCAAGGTTTTTGCTCCGTGAATAATGCCGGTTTTCCCCAAGTGAATGGTAGCAGCCGTTTTTCCGGTCTCAATTCCCATTCCGCCGGCTTCGGCCGAAATGATATTGACCCTTTCATCATCCAGAAAATGAAAATAAGTTCCCATTGCGTTGCTTCCTCCGCCTATGCAGGCCATCAAATAATCGGGATAATTTCGTCCAATTTTTTCCTGCAGTTGCCATTTAATTTCTTCGCTGATAACCGATTGAAAATAGCCAACCATTTCAGGATACGGATCCGGACCGACTGTAGATCCGATAATGTAATAAGAATCGGGATGCGAGCACCAGTAACGAATGGCTTCGTTGGTTGCATCTTTTAAGGTCATGTTTCCGCTGGTAACAGGTTCTACTCTTGCACCCAGCATTCGCATTTTCTGCACGTTCAGATATTGACGTTCGATATCGGTTTTTCCCATAAAAACGGTACAATCCATTCCCATCAAAGCGCAAGCAGTTGCAGCAGCCACACCGTGTTGTCCGGCTCCGGTTTCGGCCAGCATGTGCGTTTTACCCATTTTTCGGGCCAATAGTACTTGTCCCAGTGCATTGTTGATTTTATGTGCACCGGTATGGTTCAAGTCCTCACGTTTCAAGTAAATATTGACACCATATAATTCGGAAAGTCGCCGGGCAAAATACAGAGGTGTTGGTCTGCCAACATAGTTTTTGAGTAAATCGTAATACTCATTTTTAAAGTTTTCATCCCCTTTTATGGATAAAAAGGCTTTTTTCAACTGCTCGACGGAAGCATATAGAATTTCAGGAATATACGCTCCGCCAAATTCACCATAAAAACCTTTTTCATCTGGCTGGTAAAGTTTTCTATCAGCTCCGTTTCTCGATTTTTGACTATTTTCGGGCATAGTTTAATTGTTTTTTTGATTGTATTTTTATCAATGAAAAAAGGCTTGTCGTGAGTTCCCGACAAGCCTTTTCATAAATATTTCTTTATTTCAACTATCAACATAGGTGTCCCTTCTCACGATCTGAATATTCGCAAGCGCCACCACCAAAATTTGTTGATTATTGAATTTGTTTTCATTTTTTACAGTCTGTTTTGTTTTCGGTTGCAAAGTTGATAAATTATTTTGAATTGTGCAACAAAAAAATCAATTTTTAATTCAGAAAATTATTAATATCCAACTTACAAGTATTTTGCTCAATAAATCATCCTCATCTTACTTGCAAAAAGTGTAATTTAATATTTTGAATTAATGTTGTCCGATAAAAATAAAGGAGCAAATAGTGTCGCTCCTACGGAGCTCTAATGATATTTGTAACTTATTGACTACCATAATATCGTCCCGATGGGACTTAAGAGAAAGCTGCATTGCAGCGAAATTATGGTAG
>JAHDRA010000073.1 GCA_018433525.1 Paludibacteraceae bacterium | reverse complement strand
TAATTGAATACGCCGTGATCATCCCATCCGTGTTCGTCGTCACCAATTAAATAGCGTTTTGGATCGGCAGAAAGAGTTGTTTTTCCTGTCCCCGACAAACCAAAGAAAATGGCTACATCTCCGTCTTCGCCAACATTGGCAGAGCAGTGCATGGAAGCTATACCTTTCTGTGGAAGATAAAAATTCATCAGTGAGAAAATTCCTTTCTTCATTTCACCACCGTACCATGTTCCACCGATAACGGCCATACGTTGAGAAAGATTGAAAAGAACAAAAACTTCAGAGTTCAATCCCTGTTCCTTCCATTTAGGATTGGTAACCTTAGAACCATTGAGCACAACAAAATCGGGTTCGCCAAAATTTGCCAGTTCATAGTGTGAAGGACGGATAAACATGTTGGTTACAAAATGTGCCTGCCAAGCCACTTCCATAACAAAGCGCACTTTCATTCGCGTGTCGGTATTGGTACCGCAGAAACAATCTACCACATAAAGTTTTTTCACAGAACCCAGCCTGTCGGTTACCAAGCCTCTGCAATAGTCCCAAACCTCCGTGTTGATGGGTCGATTAATAACCCCGTCCCACCACATCGCTTTTTCGGTAATTTCATCTTTTACAAAATATTTATCTTTGGGCGAACGTCCGGTAAAAATACCGGTATCTACTGCTACTGCACCGGTTGTGGTAACAACACCGCGTTCAAAACCTTCGTTTTTAGGGTCGGTTTCTGCTCTGAACAGTTGTTCATAAGTAGGATTGTGTACGATTTCGTACTCGCCGGTAATACCGTACTTACTTAAATCTAAATTTGCCATTTTTTTTAAAATTAATTGTTATGTTTGTTTTTATCTTTTTTCTGAAAAGCCTTGTTTTTCACGTCGCAAAATTACAACTATTTTTTTTCACGACAAAGGAATTAAAGAAAAATTTCTTTAATTAATTACAAAAAAAACTGTAACTTCGTTGAGTTAAACGAAAAACTTTAAAGTTTATGAAACCCACATGTATTACATACACAAACACGAATGAATATAATATTCAGACATGTGGGTTCCATCAGACCATTAAAAAATAAATTATATTCTGATGAAAGTTTTATTTATTGGCGGAACAGGCATTATCAGTTCGGCATGTACGGAAATAGCCATTGAGAAAGGGATGGAAGTATTTCATTTGAATCGTGGAATGACCGATAAGGACCATGTGCCGAAAGAAGTTACAACCATTCATGCTGATATTCGCAACGGCAATGAAGCGGAGGCTAAGCTGAAAGGACATTATTTTGATGCCGTTGTCGATTTCATCGCTTTTGAGCCGCAACATATCGAGCAGGATATCCGACTGTTTCGAGACCGTACCGCTCAATATGTGTTTATCAGTACTGCATCGGCTTATCAGAAGCCACCCGATAAATTGCCAATTACCGAAAAAACTCCACTATGGAATCCTTATTGGGAATACTCCCAAAAGAAAATTTTCTGTGAAAAACTATTGAAAAGTGAAGCAAAAAAATCCGGCTTTCCTTTTACCATAGTTCGTCCTTCGCATACCTACAACTATAAAAAAGTGCCGGCCATAGGGGGTTACACTGTATTACATC
>JAHDRA010000003.1 GCA_018433525.1 Paludibacteraceae bacterium | reverse complement strand
TGTATTCTGCTGTTTTGCAACAAAATAAGTAAAATTGCAAGGAATAAAATAATTCCTCCAATTGTATAACCTGCTATTTTAACTGATTTTTTTATACCTTTGAATTTTATTTTACAAAAATAAAAAAATTATTTATGATTTTCTGAATCAAAAAAGTAGAACAACCCTTATTTTTTTATAAAATTCAAGCGTACTATTTCTGATTGAGAATGTTGTTTTTTATTAAAAAATGAATTTTTATGAACCCCATTATTATATTAGGAATCGAATCTTCCTGTGACGACACTTCGGCAGCCGTTTTGCGCGATGGAGTCATGCTTTCAAATGTTATTGCCAATCAGTCGGTTCACGCCAAATTTGGAGGAGTAGTTCCAGAATTGGCATCGCGTGCGCATCAGCAAAATATTATTCCTACCGTTCAGGAAGCATTAAGACAAGCTGACATCGACAAAAAACAATTAAGTGCTGTAGCTTTTACGCGAGGACCGGGTTTATTAGGCTCACTGCTTGTGGGAACTTCTTTTGCAAAAGGTTTTGCACAGGCACTCAGCATTCCCATTATTGACGTGAATCATTTGCAGGCACACGTTTTGGCTCATTTTATCAGAAAAGATGAAAACGACAACTCACCGCAACCTCAATTCCCTTTTTTGTGCCTGCTTGTTTCGGGAGGAAATTCTCAAATTGTTCTGGTAAAAGCTTATAACGACATGACCGTTATCGGCCAGACCATTGATGACGCCGCAGGCGAAGCTTTTGACAAATGTGCAAAAATTATGGGTTTGCCTTATCCCGGTGGCCCTCATATCGACCGTCTGGCAAAAGAAGGAAATCCAAATGCTTTCAGACTGAATAAACCGCAAATTGAAGGCTACAGCTACAGTTTTAGTGGTTTAAAAACTTCTTTTTTGTACTTGCTTCGGGACAAAATGAAGGAAAATTCAAATTTTATTGAGGAAAATCTCAATGATTTGTGTGCTTCTCTGCAGGCAACCGTTGTCGATATTTTGATGAATAAACTGAAAAAGGCGGCAAAGGATTACAACATTCATCAAATTGCACTGGCTGGAGGTGTTTCAGCCAATTCAGCCTTGCGTCAGGCTTTTAACGATTTGGCAACTTTTGATGGTTATGAAGTTTTTATTCCTCCTTTTGCTTTTACTACCGACAATGCTGCCATGATTGCCATGACCGGTTATTTCAAGTATCTCGATCACGATTTCAGTTCCTTTGACGATGTACCGTTTGCAAGAGTTACCAATACTTTTTAAGAATATTATGAAAAAGGAGCTTTCCAGAATAAAAAAAAATTTGACTCCTTACAACGGTGTAATTTATTTTGTTGTTATTTTGCTAATTTGTCATTTTGTATGGAAATTACTGGTACGGGGTGATGATTCAAACCGTCAGGTTACGTTTTTGGGGAATGATATTTCGGCGCCATTTCAATTTATGGCCAACCATGTTGCTCAAACTACTGCAAGCGTTCTAAATTTTTTAGGATTTCATATTCAGCTTTTTGCCAATAACGTTCTGAAACAGGAAAATGGCTTCGGTATCCAAATTGTATGGTCGTGTACCGGCCTGAAACAGGCTTATATTTTTTTCTGTATCATAGCTTTTTATTGTGGGCCGATGAGAAAAAAATTGTGGTTCATCCCGCTCGGACTGGCTGTGGTTTATGTGTTTAATATTTTCAGAATCGCCGCAATAACGGCTCTTGTTCAGCAACACTCTTCTTGGTTTACTTTTTTGCACGAATATTTTTTCAAATACTTATTTTATGCTGTAATTTTTGCTTTATGGGTTTTGTGGGAAGAAAAATTTGTAACTAAAAAAGAAAAGAATGAAACCCACATGACACAAACTTGACACCCGAGTAATGAACGCCGTTAAAGCCACAGATATCTCTTCCCAAGTAGAAGAAAGCGTAAAAACATTGGTTCGAAAAATTCAGGGAACAAGATCCACTGCAAAGAAAACAGAAACGCAAAAAGCGGACATGACAGCCGAAGGAAAAGAAGTCAAAGAAATATCCACCCTACAGGATGTTCTTTAAATGACTAAAGTTGGCGTTCGTCGCAGGTTGTCTCATAATGACCAAAATTAGAAAATTGACTTTCAATCTGTTAGTAATTGTATGAAAAATCCCCAAAACAGAATAAATTCAACAAAATTATTTTGCTGTATTGGGAGTTTTCTTTGTCAGTAGGTTTTAAATTGTAAGTTTTTGCATTTTGAGAATTCCTTTTGAGACACCCTCTTCTTGTATTATAAGGATTTATAATCCGCTAAGTTAAATATTTAGATTAAAAAGTTATCTTTGCTTCAATAAATATATTTTGCCGTGGAAAGTGTTTCGGATTACAAACCTTTATAATACATTACGAGGTGATTGCAATTATTCTCTTCTGTCATGACCGTTGGTTCACCTCAGACGCCCGCAAAGCTTTGTATATTGAATGAGGATATCCGGTAGGACGGGGATTGTGAAAAAAACTTCATAAATTTTGTTTATTAAATGAAAAGTTTTTGTAATTTTGAATCGAAAGATAAAACGCAACATAATAGCGTCTATCCATCCAAATATGGAAATAAGGTGCTATGAAGTAGCGTGTATAAATGAGTTAGGCAAAATCAATTTAAAATGAAATTCATTTAAGGTTAAGAAAATGATAGCAAAAGAAATAACAACAAAAAAGCAGTTAGTTGACATGAATGAAAATAATTTAAAAAATTTTGAACTTTTATTACATACCTTTAAGAATAGTAATAAAATAATATTGAATCAGAATAGATCTCTTTTATTAAATGGTGATGTTTTGCAGGAAAATTTTTTTGATAAGGAATATTTTGATCTAATTATAACATCTCCTCCTTACAATGTAGATATAAAATATAATTCTCATAATGATGATTTAACTTATGAACAATATCTTGAATTTTCTGAAGTATGGATGAAAAACTGTTATAAATGGACTAAAAATCAAGGAAGGTTTTGTTTAAATATACCACTAGATAAAAACAAAGGTGGGCAAAAAAGTGTAGGTGCTGATTTAACTACAATTGCACAAAAAGTGGGATGGAAGTATCATTCAACAATTATATGGAATGAGGGGAACATATCAAGGAGGACGGCGTGGGGGTCGTGGATGTCGGCGACTGCTCCATATGTAATTGCTCCTGTTGAACTGATAGTAGTTCTTTACAAAGGTGAATGGAAAAAAACTAATAGATCAAAAATATCTGATATTACAAAAAAAGAATTCATGGAATGGACAAATGGACTATGGACTTTTAATGGAGAAAGCAAAAAAAGAATAGGACATCCAGCTCCTTTCCCTTTAGAATTACCTTATAGATGTATTAAATTATTTAGTTTTATTGATGATATTATTTTTGACCCCTTTGCGGGAAGTGGTACTACCTTGATTGCAGCTAATAATACAAATAGATATTCTGTGGGATTGGAAATAGATTTAAAATATTGTGGGTTAGCAAAACAAAGAATTTTAAATGAAACAGGAATGTTGTTTTAGAGAAAAAAATTATGGAAAAGAAACATAAAAGTATTACTGATTTAATTATTGAATATTTCAAGAAACATCCAAATGAAGAATTGCCTCATGGACCAGTTGTTGATTGGGTTGAAGAACAATATAAAAAGCTTTACAATAAAAAACCAAGAGATACATGGCGAGCCATTAGAATGCTACATCAACAAGGATTCTTAATTAAAGTAAAAAAAGGAATTTATAAATACGATCCAAATTTTGTTATTAAAAAAGAAATTGAAGATTTTACACCAGAGTTGAAAGAACAAATACTTAAAAGAGATGGTTATAAATGTATAATTTGCGGTAGAAGTTCAAAAGAAGGTTATGAGTTACATGTTGACCATATTTTACCTAAAGACAAGGGTGGTAAGGCAACATTGGAAAATGGGCAGACACTTTGCTCAATTTGTAACTTTAGAAAGAAAAATTACAACCAAACAGAAAGTGGCAAAAAAATGTTCATAAGACTATGGGAGACAGCGAAAAGAATTGGCGACACTGAAACTAAAAAATTTTGTGAAGAGATTCTGAAAACATACGAAAAGTTCAATATCAACGGGCATATTGAATGGAAAAAAGATTAATTGACTTCGCCTAACAGCGGCTATACGCCATTAAAACGGCGCATAGCCGCGGAACGTTAGCATTCAGTGGAAGAAAACCCAACAGCAACATGAAACAGTAACAAAAACAGATAAATTAAAATGAATATTCACAATTAAAAAAGGAGGTAAAAAAATGCAAAACAAACGATTAAAATTAGGTGCCGTGCTCTTATTAGGTCTTGGACTGACAGGGTTACAGGCACAAACAAGCGTAAACGCTGCGGGTGGTAAAGCTACCGGAGGCGGTGGAACTGTTGCATACAGTGTTGGACAAGTGGTTTACACTTCCAACAAAGGAAGTGGTGGAACTATTGACCAAGGTGTGCAACATGCCTATGAGATTTTTCCTGTAGGAATTAAGGAAACAACATTGAATCTTTCACTCACTCTGTTCCCAAATCCGACAACGGAAAGTTTAATCTTGCAAATAAACGACAACCACAACGATAAGTTGTCGTATCAGCTATTTGACATGCAAGGTCAAGAATTAAGTAAAGGAGATATAGTAGGGCAGCAAACACTAATTAACATGAGCAGTTTGCCAACTGCTACCTACTTTCTAAATGTTGTAGACCAAGAAAACAAAAAAGTTCAATCATTTAAAATCATTAAAAACTAAAAATTATGAAAAAATTTTTAACATTTTCGACAGCCGTTTTATTAATGGCATCCGTGTTTGCTCAGGCACCTGAAAAAATGAGTTATCAGGCAGTAATCCGCAACAGTAGCGAAGCCTTAGTAACCAACACAACAGTTGGCATGCAAATAAGTATTTTGCAAGGTTCGGCAAGCGGAACAGCAGTTTATGTAGAAACCCAAAGCCCAACCAC
>JAHDRA010000111.1 GCA_018433525.1 Paludibacteraceae bacterium | reverse complement strand
GTTGAAAATCCACATGCGGTCTACAATTACGGTATCCGTTTTTAAGTCTATGCGCAGATATTGTTTTTTCTCCGAATCGTTTTCTTCAGCAGCCTTTGCCCGTTGCAGCGTTGTGTTTTTCACGGCTACGGAAGAATAGGGAATGGAAATGGTATTTCCTGACGAACCGCTCATGGCTTTTACCAGAAATCCCTGCATGGAGGGAATTTGTCCCTGAACACCTCCCTGACCGGCTTGATTCTTGGGAATGGCGGCATATGTTCCCGGGTTGGTGTTGCTCGGAGAATAACTCGTTTCACCATTATTGGTTACCCAGTTGTTGTAAGAACCCGTGTTGTACAGATAGACAGTTGCTTCCATGTTGCTGCCAAAATTAATTTGGGTGATATCGATAGCTGCCGTATAGGAATTGCCAAATATGTGCTGACCGGGATACAGCGCATCTGAAGTATATTCCAATTCTACCGGATTAAAATCTCCGTTTTCCAGAATTCCTTGCAAAGTATAAGTGGTAGGGGAAGGCTGACAAATTTCATAGCCCAAAAACGACTGAATCACATCGTTGTTTCCCAATTGAACCCAATGATTGGTAATATCATTTCCCGTTTCATCCCATTTTCTGACAAAAGCGCCATAGAAAGAAGGATCAGCTTGCAGCGAACGCAAAGGCAAACCGAAATATTGCCAGAAATACTTGTTATTGGTTACTCCATTGGGATCAATCCATGCTTTGGAATACATTTCTACCGTAGCATATACCGGATGAGCAGCATCATTATGGAAAATCAGCGTTCCTTGCGGAGAGGAGGAACCACCCGACTGGATCTGAATCAAATTCGGATTCTGTGCATCACTGATAGTAATTGTGTTGTTTACCGTTAAGCTTTTGTTGGCCGGAATAATCAACTTCTTGTTGGTAGCATTGATGAGGCTGCCGATTACTCTGTCCTGATCGAGTTGCAAATCATTCACTGCGGCTGTGCCGTAATTGGCAACGGTTGCATATTCTACATTGCTGCCTGCAAGCGGCACATAACCTCCTGTCCAGTTGGAAGCTGTTCCCCAGTCGGTACTGGTAGGACTTCCCATCCAGTAGTTGTATTGATTCAGTACACTCATGGTAACATTGGCAGTAGCGGGATTTCCGGTAGCACAGGGATAAGAAGATCTGAGTTCGCACTTAACTATATCTCCATTTTGTGGCGTGTAGGTAAAAGTTGGACTGTTTGAACCAACTACTGTTCCGTTGACCGTCCATTTGTAAACAGGGCTGGAACCACCATTAGTGGGGGTGGCAGTGTATGTAACCAATGTATTGGAATAAACTACTGATGGTGAATAAGAAACGCTGACGCTGACCGGTTGATAATCGTTGACAGTTACATTGGTAGAAGAAGAAACCGTTGCAATTTGATGCATTACAATATCATCCAGCGCAAAGTCATTACCTCCTGCAATGGTGTTCTGATTTACGATTTCCAAGTTCAATGTCGTATTGGTCCCGGCATTGGTATTGAAAACGTATTGTGTCCATACGCCTGTTGTCGGATTGGCCGTAAAGATGGAGCCCATTGCTACGCCGTTTATGTAAAGTTGAAGCTGTGCAGGGTTAGAATCATTTCCATTTACTACTGTTTGCACCCAGTACGAAAATTCATAGTCTGCATTGGGCACTACAGCTACCGACTGAGACCAAACTACCATACCCGGATTGGTTGCTCCATTGACGACCATCTGATAACCACTTCCTGAAGTATGATCTCCATGAGTCGTAAAATTACCATGCAGTGAATTGGGATTTGTTGTAATTGCATACAATCCTTCGGGAACGAGAGATGTTGTTGTATAGCCATAATTGCTACCGAATCCAACATTCCCGCTTTCAAAATCACCATTGGAAACAAGATTTCCACCTACTACAACATTCCCCGTTACCGTATAGGCGCCCGACATGGCAGGCGTACTGTTGGGAATGGAGGGATTTTGTACCGTAGAGTAAAAACTGTTTGACCCGGTCCAGTATAGACTTTGAATATTTTCTCCACTGCTGGTGAGATAAATGGTTGAACCCGTACAATAATCGCCTCCACCTCCGGCAGTGATGGATGGTGGACTATATACCTGTCCGTTGAGGGTAACGGTTTGAGAAGTTGCGCTTGTAGCGGTTACCGAAACAGAACCATTCTGAGCTCCGGCAGTACTGATGCCCGTCTTCATCCGTACATAAATTGTTGTTGCATTTACAGTTCCATTGACAGGAGTCAGGGAAAGGGAAGCCTGATATCCGGAATTGGCCGACAGAGATACTTCGTATAGTGAAGTTGGAGTAATACTGATGTTGTTTGTACTCAGCGAAGCGCCACTTACCGTAAACGATTGTGCTGAGGAAGGCCCGCCGCCCACAACATAGCTGAATCCTCCTAATATGGTTGGAGACGCGATTAAAGTTGGCGTGTTTACAACTTTTCCACTGAGTGCTACCGTTTTGGTAACAGCACCGGTAGCACTAAGCGTTAAATTGCTAAGTCCGTAGGAACCTACAGCCAATCCTGATTTTAATCGGGCATAAAGAATTTGATCGACTGTTCCATTGGTGGGAAACAAAGAAATGGAAGTGTTGTAAGTCCCATTTTGAGTGGTGGAAATTTCAAAATTGGTTGGTGCTGTAACGATTATGTTTGAGCTGAGGTTGGTACCTTTCAGCGTAAATGATTGAGAGGCCGATGGCCCGTTTCCCTCAGAGTAAATAAATCCGCTCAGAATCGACGGCGAGGCTGTAAGGGTTGCTGCTGCCGTTATACTCCCGCTTAACGAAACGGTTTTCATCTCGGCATACAGACTGGTGGCCGTGATATTCTCATTGTAGGTAGTAACCCCGAAACCTGCCCTTAAACGGACATAGATCGTCGTTGCAGCAAGCGTTCCGCTCGAAGGGGATAATGTCAGGGTAGAAATGAACCCGGAACCGGAAGTGATGGAAATTTCAAAGGACGTAGGTGCAGTGAGTATAACATTTCCCTGAAGATTATTTCCGCTTACCGTAAAACTTTGTTGAGCTGAAGGACCGGACATATAAACATAAGTAAATCCGGTCAGGCTGACGGGTGATAGCGTAATGACCGGCCTTACCGTTACGGTTCCACTCAAATTTACGGTTTGAGCAGTAAAACCTTCGGAAGTTGCCGTTAATTGTTCCGGGCCGAAGCTGCCTTGTGCCAAGCCTGCTTTCATACGCACGTAAACGGTTACGTTATTTATGGCTCCATCTACCGCACTGATGGTAAGCTGACTGCTACCGCTAAAGGAAGTACCATTATTAAGCGATACCTCAAAATGTTCAGGTGCCGTTATAACCACATTATTCGTCAGTCCTTCTGCATTGATCGTAAAGCTCTGAATACTGGAGGGCCCGTTTCCTTCAACATAAGTAAAACCCGTAAGAGAGTTGGTTGACAGGGTTAAAAATGCCGTGGATGCCAACACAAAATATCGATTGGTTCCTATAGAAGTGGAGTTTGTTACTCCATACGTTCCTTTTGTTCCACCCAGAGAAACATAGGGGCCACTGGCTGAAGTGCTGCCTCCGACGGAACTGAAATGCGAATTGTCTTTTCCCGGTCGTTGCAGAGAAACAGAACTGTTTGTAAAATCCCCGATGGTCATTGTCCAATATTCGGTTGCACTTTTCGATACCAAAGGAGCGGTAACCGCTCCATTAGGACCGGGAGTCTTTGCTTCTATCTGAACGGTTGGTGCGGTAGTTCCGGTAGTCGGATTTACCAATGTAAACGGATAATAATTGGTTCCTGCTCCTACCGGAAAAACATAACTACTTGCTGTTGAATAGTTGGCAGGCAATGATCTTTTTAAGGGACCATTGACAAAAGCAGTAGAACTTCCTCCCGCGATGGCTCCTGCTGCCGTATTGGTTACAAATAAAACATTGGTCGAAGTAGTATTCACTATACCTGATGTCAACGTAAGCGTATTGATTACGGTTGTGGGTTGCTGAAGTGTAACCGTATTGTTTCCGGAAGATCCGGTATTGTTGAACGTTAAATTATAAAAGTTTGTAGCAGATGTTCCTCCGATGGTTTGAGGGGAAGTCCCGTTAAAAGTAACAGTCGAAGTTCCATAGGTAAAAGTGCCACTATTGGTGAAATTGCCTCCTAAAGTTAAATTATAATTGTTGGTTGCTAAAGTTCCGCTATTTATTGTTAATGGCACATTTG
Source organism: Paludibacteraceae bacterium (assembly GCA_018433525.1). GTDB lineage: Bacteria > Bacteroidota > Bacteroidia > Bacteroidales > Paludibacteraceae > MVYY01. The sequence goes on along the minus strand of JAHDRA010000111.1, from coordinate 25,521 downwards.
CACTTAACGTTTTTGCATTATTTAATGTAATTGTTCCGCTTCCTTTGACAATAACGCCTCCCGTACTGCTAAATGTAGTCAGCCATTCGGGTGAAACCGTTCGACTGGAAGAACCTGCATTGTATTGCAAAGTAGCTGAAGAACCATAAGTTAAAGTAGCACCTGTAAAAGTGTTCGTGTTAGTTCCATTTTCAATGGATAATACATTATTAACCACCGTCGTAACACCAGATGGAACAACCAGCTCATTTTCCTGATAGGTACCCGCAGCTACCCAAATCACAGTACCCGACGTAGCACCATTCAGGGCGGCTGTGATGGTATTATAGTTTGCGACACCTTCAATTGCTGGGCTGAATTTTACTGTTCGGGTGGGCTGAGCAAATAAAAGAGTAGTAAAGAAACTAAACCAAAAAGTAAATAAATATTTCACAATTGAATTTAAATGTACTGATTCTTAAAAATATAAAAAAAATAAAGCATAGTCAATTCAAAAAAAATTAAAAATTCAAAAATTTTTGATTCGGGTAAAATATTAATATTGAAATTCCAAAAACGTCCAGAAAATTATTTAGTCAAAGCGTAAAATTATTACAAATTATTCATATCTATTTGATAAACAATTATTTATATGTTGAAATCCTATTATCTCCTACAATTTTCAAAAACCTAAATCAAAGATTTCGGGGTTGAATATAATTGTTTTAAAAGTGAGTTTTAACGATAATATTTATTTTTTCAATAAATATTATCGTTAAATAAAACTTTCGTAGCAATAATCAACAAAAAATTTTTTACCTAATTAATTATCAACTTTTTATATGATTAAAACATGGAATCGTCATATCAAGTCCACGTTTTTAAATCCAATTGGAAAGAAAATTAAATTTTTTCCAAAGATTTTTTCTGTTTTTGAAGTTGAACCCGGATGCAACAGGAGAAGGATGTGTTCATTGAAGATAGTTTCTTATTATTTTGATGGACAAAAAAACAAAAAACTATTTCTAAAATAGAAATAAAACGATTCAGAAAGAGTATGCACATGGCATTTAAATCAAAATTATGGATTTCGCATACCCGGAGATTTTCTCGAATTTCTTTCCGTATTTTCGGATGATGACTGATTAACTGTAGTATTCATCAAGCTGCTGGTACCTATTCGGGCAGCAGGTTGTCTGGAAATTTTCAAAAAAACTTCTTTTTTGCTTTTAGGTCTCAAATAATCAAGCCAAATATAATTTTTCAGATAGATATCGCCTCCCGAAAGTTGATTGAGTGGATACATGATACCATTTGATGCATTGGTTAAGACAATTCTATCCACTTTTTTATCCTTAAAATATACCACTACATAACTGCTTTGTGTTTTATTGAGTCCAATGAGAGTTGAATCTTTCTCGTCAAGCGGATAATATATTGTTTCGGCATTTCCATTTACATGTACACGTTTCAACTGATTGCTGTCCAAATAAGCAACAATTTCTTTTCCCGAAATCTGGTTAAAATGAATGGAGTCGAACTGCTGTATGGCAATTGCAGAAGGTAAAACACGAATATGATCAATTTTTTTATTTTTAATATAACCGCTTATCGAATCCCCTGTTATTTGAAAATCTTCCGCCCACAAAACGGGTTCCTTGTACATACGGACTACGGAATCTCGAGCCGAGTAATAAAGGGAATCGCAAACTCCCTGCAAATCGTTTCTGAAAAAACGTACGTTATAATATGCGCGAGCTGCATTGTATACGGAATCCTTGAAAGTGAACAGCGTGTCGGCATGCAAAAACAAACTATCCTGAGTTGACCACTCGACAAGCAATGCCGAATCGTTAGCCATACCAAATTCGGTATTCTCATTATAAGAAACGAAATTTCCCGTTAAGGTGGTTTTCTGCACTGTATCAGTCAATATTACTCTTTGAAAAGCCTCGGCATATTTTTGTTTTTTATCGTAAAATATTGAATCGCCCGTGAGGGTTTTTCCATCTTTATGAATTACTAACGATCTGTCCAACAACATGGAACGTTCGGTACTGGTATTATACCATCCACGAGTGGAATAAATATCGGTTTCGTTTTTATAAAGAATATGCGTTGGCCCGACAATATTGGCAATGTTTGTTTTTGTGTTGTATTTCAACGTATCGGCATCCATTGTGTAATTTTTGTTTACCAGCTTTACTTTATCTTTAAACAGAGCCTGGTCAGTTGCAGGCGAGTATTGCCCCCAAACAGAAGTCAAGGTATTTACTTCATCTTTTATTTTCCCTCCTGTATAATAATAAGCCAGATTTGTAATTCGGTCGTAATTCATACTGTCGGTGGTAAGAACCGTTTTCCGATTTTCGAGCCTCACATTTTTTCGTAAACGCGCCAACTTGGTGAAACCATCATAATAAAGAACATTTCCATACACAAACAAGGTGTCTCCCTGTACCATTCTTACATTACCGAAAGCATCCAATGAATTGGTAGCCTTGTAAAAATACGCACTATCGCAATACATTAAAGCATTTTCGTGCCTGAATTGAACATTCCCCTTCAAAACCTGAATATCGGGGTTTAAAAACTTATCGAAAGTTACGGTTTCAGAATTTTCAAGGTAAATTAAGGTAGCTTTTTCGTTTTCCAGAGGATTTACAATAGGCATTACAGGAGTTAGAGGCGGAAGAACGGTTTGAGGTTTTGAAAGTTCCTTCTTTTTCGTACTTTTTGCAGATTTCGTCTCTGCTTCTTTTTGACTATTCAGAATTTCTTCGCGCAACTGCTTGGGCCTATTTTGAGCTAAAGCGGGGGAAGTTATTATTCCCACCATCAAAAAAAGTGGAAATAACAATTTTATTTGAAAAAAAGAAGAGACGCTATCAAGATGGAGTAAATTCATGAAAAATGATTATACTATTAAAAAACAAATGCGAATAACTTGAAAGCAATATAAGCATCAACACATGATTTAATTTTTTATCCAACCAGGGTATTGGAACTCACAATTTCTCCATGCAGGGTCAATGCTGATATAAGTCTCTTTCTGTTTCTTAATAATCCAATCCCGAAGAAATTCTTCTTTCTTTTTGTTTTCATAAAAAGTTTTAATCAGTTGATAATCATCCACTAAATTTGCCTTATGATTAGGAATTTTTGATTTAACTTTTATTATAGCTATCACTTCCTTATGGGTTTTGGGATCAATCATTATAAAAGGATTTGAAATTTCTCCAACATTCATATTATAAGCTATTTTAGAAATTTCAGGCGGGAGATCTTGGTATTCAAACTTTGAAGTTCCGGTTTTTTCATTCAGCATGAGGCCTGCATTCAAAGCCGTGTTTTTATCTTGCGAATAATACATTACTGCCTGTTCAAAAGTAATTTTTCCGCTTCTTATTAAATTGGCAATGGAATCCATAGTGTGCAAGGCTTTTTCTTTTTCTTCTTCCGAAATGCGTGGCCTGAGCAATATATGTCGGCAATTTATACGATCACCTCGTTTTTCTATCAGTTGAATGATATGGAAACCAAATTCTGTTTCTACAATGCGGGATACTTTTTTTGGATCCTGTAAATTAAAAGCTACAGCTGCAAATTCGGGTACCAGTTGTCCTCTACCCAAAAATCCCAATTCACCTCCACGCTTGGCGCTTTCCACATCTTCGGAATAAAGCCTGGCCAATACAGAAAAATCAGCATTTCCACTATTAATACGCTCGGTAAAATCCAGTAAACGCTGTTTTACTCTGTTTATTTCCTGTTGAGATACAGGTGGCTGATAACTGATAATTTGTAATTCAACTTGAGCCGGTACAACAGGAATGCTATCCTCTGGAAGTTGTTTGAAAAATCTTCTCACTTCAGCAGGAGTAGGATTTATGTCTCCAACCAGTTTTTGCTGCATTTGCTGTATGATCATCTGTTCCCGAATTATTTGACGAAGATCTTCTCGCAATTCAGTGGTTTTTTTGCCAAAATATTCTTCCATTTTTTCCTTAGAGCCAATTTGTGAAACAAAATAATTTAAACGAGCTTCCACTTGGGAATTTACTGTGCTTTCATTGGCTACAATACTATCAAGTTGGGCTTGATGCAAAAATAACTTTTGAATGGCTATTTGCTCGGGTATCACACAATATGGATCTCCTTGAATGGGGACGCCTTCATATTGAGCACGCAAACGCTGTTCCTCTACTTCCGATTTCAAAATAGCATCATCTCCTACAATCCAAATGACTTCATCAATCACATTGTTCTGAGCTGTCAAATGGATAAATGGGAAAAAGGAAACAAGTAGAATAAAAAAAACAAATCTTTTTGTTTGCATGAAACTAATTAAAATTAAAAAAATAAAAAGAAAACAAGATCAGAATAATTGAGAATACTAATTACTGTTTAATAAAAAATTATTTTCTTCTTGGTTAAAGCATCGTTATACAAATCGTTTTCAAACTGTTTGATGAGAGCTACTTCTTGCTGATGTCTCAAAATATCCTTAATTTCTTCTTTAGCCAATTCATACGGTTTTTTATCACCTTGATTAAGATATTCCTGAATTTTTAATAAATAAATTTGAGTAGAATCTGAAGTTTCAACAAAAACATTTGCTGACAAAAATTCTGCGGGCGTTTTTGTCAATTCTAAAGGGATTTTCTTCAAAATTTCCAAAAAAGGGACCCACTTATTCATAAAATATTCATAACTGATAGCATTCTTTAATCGATATTTTTCTATATTCTCCAATGATTTTACTGTAGGCTGTTGCACCCATTTTCTCACTTCGTTTAATTGAGGAGCAGATATGGGCACCACAAGTAATAATCCTTTTACATAAGATTCATTGAGCACTATCTGGTTACCAAATTTTTCGTAAAATGATTTTATTTCTTCCTCAGAAATGTCTGTTGAGAGCCTTTGTTGAATTAACTTTTGCTGGTATGCATGAATAATTAATGTTTTACGATATTCCTCTACCAATTTTTCAATTTCGGAAATATCTTCAATATTTTGCTTGGCACGTTCGTACATCAAGACATTTGTAGCCCAATTTTTGATAAAATTATTTGCCAGCTCTTCACTATCTTTTTTATTTACATTGGGAGGAATGATTTGTTCAATTTGATAACGAAAAAGATAGTTTCCTTCCACTTCTACAAGTGGTTTATCGGTAAATTTCGTGTTCGAAGTACGATTTTTGCAACAAGCCAAAAAAATCACACTGCTTCCCAATATCAAAGCATAAATAAACCTCCGAATAAAAACACTGTACATCAAACAATTATATAATTCGTTTCGATTTCTCGAAATTGGAAATATAAAATTAGTGATTTCTATGCACCTGTCAAAAAATATTAGTTTTCCTTAACGGTTCTAAGAACATTTTTATCAACCGAAAAACTATATTTTGAACGAAGTTTTTTTATCCATTCTTTTTCAAGGTAGTCCTGATAATCGGCAATTACAGCTCCTCTGACATCAGTATAATCTTCAGGCGTTTCCTTTAACAATTTACCGACTACAAAGACGTATGGATAATCGGCATCAGGAGTAAATTTTTCCTTTTTATTGAATACCAGCTTGTCGACTGCCTTGTTGTCTCCCTCCACAAAAAGCCCCTTCTCAATTTTTACATACTGAACAGAGTCGCTATTCAGCCGACTGGTCAAATATTTGTCTATGGAATCGTTGGCCAATCTTTTGGCAATCAGTTTAGCGGTTTTGAAAGTGTTTTTGTCCTTGCAATAAATCACACGTCCTTTGTAGTGAGGTTTTACCCACTTATAATCTGACTTGTGCTGCTCAAAATAGGAAGCCAAACCAACAGTATCTCTCAACGCTTTATCCCAAACTTCTCGATTGCTAACTTCAAACAACAGAATGCCGTCGTGATATTCTTGCATGAGAAATCTGAAATCGTCATATTTCTTCTCCAATTGAGTATCTTCATAAGCCATTAATTCTGCATTAATAAACTGATTCAGCTTTTCGTCAATTACTTCTGTCGGAATGTTTTTTTGAGTAAACTGATTCTTCTGAAGGAAATTTGCAAAATCGTGCTGGGTGTACTGTTTGTCGGCAAAGGTAAATAATGGTTTATTTAATTTCCCGATTTCAGTCAAAAATACGGAATCATTTAATGTTCTCCCTTTCAATAATTTATAAAAATCTTGTACATTTTCATCTACTAAACGGAAATTATATTCTTTTTTTAGTTGATTGACAAACGACTGCTGAGCAAGATTTGCCCGTTCATCCTGTTTGATTCGTCTTTCCAAATCAGATTTCATATCATTGAAAGAAGGTAAATCCTTTTTTCCGAGAAGTTTAATAATATGCCAGCCGAAAGGCGTTTGTATTGGTTCGGAAACATCGCCCACTTTTTTCAATGAAAAAGCGGCGGCTTCAAATTGTGGAACCATTCGCCCCGTTCCAAACCATGGTAATTCACCGTTTCGGGCTGCAGAAGGTTTATCTTCAGAATATTTGCTTGCCAAAGTTCCAAAATCTTCGCCATTTTTCACACACTGATACAACGAATCGATAACCTGTTTGGCACGTTTGTTTTTTACACTGTCATTGGGAGAAGTAAATCGCATGATGTGTGCAACCTGAACTTCACCGACCGAATTTCTTCTGTTGTGAACCTTTATAATATGATAGCCATAAATGGAACGAACAGGTTGTGAAATTCCACCCACAGGAGTGTTGTAAGCCATTGTTTCAAAAGGATAAAAAGTCTGGAATGCTGTAATCCAGCCAATATAACCACCGGTTTTCTCCGCTGTTTCATCTTCAGATACTTCTTTGGCTACTTTGGCAAAATCTTCTTTTTCCAAACGTTTTAAAATAGACTTTACTTTGTTCCAAGCTGCCAAAGTATCGGCTGGAGTTGCATTTTGCGGAATCCGAATGAGAATATGACTCACTTCCACATCCTCTTTCAGTCGCTGATAAGCTTCCTGCATCAATTTCTCCTCAAACTTTTGATCGGTCAGATAAGGTTTTGCCAATTGTGAACGATAACCTGCCAACTCATTTATAAAAGCAGAAGTTGTATCAATTCCCTGAGCTTTTGCTTCCTCAACTTTCAATTTGAAATTGATAAACAAATCCACATATTCATCCAATGATTTTTTATCGAGAGAATTGTTGGAATTGTTTTTGTTGTAAATGTATTCAAATTCCGATTTATAGACCGGATGCCCATTAATGGTCATCAATACCGGATCATTGGTCTGTGCAAACAAACATGCCGAAAGCGACAATGCTGCCGATAGAGAAAGAAGGGATAATTTCATAGATAAAAAACGATTAATATTTTTACTCACTAATTTGAAACATTGTGCTTAAAAACTTGCTTTATCAGCTTTTCGAAAGCAAAATTTTCATTGCACTGCAAAAAAATTAACGAAACAAAAAAGATAATGTTGTAAAAATTTGATTTTTTTTGAATTTTAAGCTTTTATTCGCCTCTGCTGTAATTGGGCGCTTCGCTGATAATGGTAACATCATGAGGATGACTTTCTACTACACCCGCATTGGTAATTCTGGTAAATCTGGCCTGATGCAATTCGTTAATGTTATGCGCTCCGCAATAACCCATGCCTGCGCGCAACCCGCCAATTAACTGATAAACAACTTCGTATAAAGAACCTTTAAATGGTACACGACCGGAAATTCCTTCCGGAACAAGCTTTTTAATATCGTCTTCCATATCCTGGAAATAGCGGTCTTTGGAACCTTTTTCCATCGCTTCGAGCGAACCCATTCCACGATAGGACTTAAATTTCCGTCCATTAAAAATAATGGTTTCTCCCGGTGATTCTTCAACTCCGGCAAAAAGTGAACCTGCCATGATCGTCTCTCCTCCCGCTGCTAAGGCTTTAACAATGTCGCCGGAATAACGAATGCCGCCATCTGCAATAATGGGGACATCCAAATCTTTGAGCGCTTTAGAAACTTCAAAAATTGCAGACAACTGTGGAACGCCAACTCCAGCTACTACGCGTGTTGTACAAATAGAACCTGGACCAATACCAACTTTAACGGCATCTGCTCCGGCTTCGGCCAAATCGCGAGCTGCTTCAGCTGTTGCTATATTTCCAACTATAACATCAAGATTGGGATATGCTTTGCGTGCTTTTTTCAACATATCGATAACCCCTTTTGAGTGCCCATGAGCAGTATCAATAACAATAGCATCCACTTCTGCAGCAACCAATGCATCCATGCGCTCAAAAGTATCGGCTGCAACTCCCACTGCAGCAGCAACTCTTAAACGTCCCTGTTTGTCCTTCGAGGCCATAGGTTTATCTTTGGCTTTCGTAATATCTTTATAAGTCAACAGACCAATCAGCTTGTTTTTGTCATCGACAACAGGTAATTTTTCGATTTTGTATTGTTGCAAAATTTCCGAAGCTTCATCCAAAGTAATGGAACGGGAAGTCGTAATCAGATTTTCCTTCGTCATAACTTCTTCCACAGGTTTATAAAAATCGCGCTGAAAACGCAAATCGCGATTGGTCACTATTCCCACCAAATAACCTGATTCATCTACAACAGGAATACCACCAATTTTAAATTCGGCCATCAAAGCCAGCGCATTGCCAACAGTAGCACCTTTTAAAATAGTTACCGGATTGGAAATCATTCCATTTTCTGCGCGTTTAACAATTTCAACCTGTCGTGCCTGCTCAGCAATGGACATATTTTTGTGGATCACTCCTATTCCACCTTCTCTGGCTATGGCGATAGCCATATTTGATTCTGTTACCGTATCCATAGCTGCCGAAACTATGGGGATTTTCAAAGTGATATGGCGAGTAAAACGTGTGGATAAGTCAACTTCACGAGGTAAAACATCGGAATATGATGGAATAAGCAAAACATCGTCAAATGTTAAACCTTCAAATTGAACTCTTTCTGCAATAAATGACATAGAAATAAATTTATTTAATTGATTTTTAATGAGATAAATAATATATATTCATATAACCTATGAAATTATTGCATGCAAATTTACATATTTATTTGTTACTATGGAAAAAATCATTTGAAAAACTAATATGATACCCCATCTTCGGGTTCTATATAAGCCGAAATTTAAAGATTTGATTGAAAAAATTTTCGGTAATGAATTACTTAGTACATGACAAAAAATTGTACAAATATTTACATTATTTATTTTCAGATATTTAATAACGCGGCATTGCCCCAAACCCAACTTACAAGAAAAATTGACGTTCGTTGGCTAAAATCTTCTAAACTCGCTCCTCCATTGCTCAAACAGAGAAGATTTTTTAACGCCAACTTCACTGATTTTTAGCTACGCTGACCGTTGGTTCGGCTCACCGGACAAGGTCAATTCCTTTTTTATTGTCTAACATTCGATTCTCAAACTCAGAACTCAGAAGTATATTTCTTCGGTTCACCGAACAAAGTCGATTTTTTAAACCTTATTTTTCAAAAAAACCTTCATAACAGGCAAATCCTCCTACCATCCAAAACCTTATTACCTTATTGAAAATCTGGAGATTTTATTTTTAATTCGAAGTAGCTTTGAGGTTACGCCGAACAATGGGTGAAGTTATTAATTTGAATAATTACTTGAATTTACGTCTGCAAAAAATCAATCACATAAAAATTTACGGAAAATACTATTCGCCCAATAATAGCTAAATGATAAACTTTCACTTGCCAAATCAACACGAATGCCATCATGTTTAATATATTTTTTACCATTCGCACATTCCCAATACCCTTTCTTTTCTATTGAAATAAAGACGTCTATTAAGTTGCTATTTAAATCAAATTTTTTTATTCTATAAATTGTATAAGAATAATCATTATTTCCTGATAAAAAGACAACTATTATCACATTTTTAAACTTTTCCGATAATAAAAGTACGGCATAATCATTTTTTGAATCACCATTAAAATCAGAAAAAGCAAACATTGGCTTCGTTATATGTTCATATGTTTTCCATTCATCAATAAACTGATTTTCAGTTGGGATACTATAATCACAAAAAGAATCTCTTACCAGAACTTTAAGATTTTCAGGCAATACTTCTTTATTAGATTGATTATATTTAATTGGGTTTGATGCAATCAGCGTATTAATTGAAATTACCATTAAAAATAAAATCAATATTGGTTTAAGTAGTGTATTCATCTTTTTATTCCTTTGTATGTTAAATGTCCATGATTTTCATGATATTTTAAGGGCTTTCCATTTACTTTTAAATTTTTCCATACCCCTTTTGAGGTGAAATATAGTTTTTCGTAAACCCCCAATCTTTTGCATAATCTAAAAATCCTTTATTTGTCTGAGCATTAAACCACGAACTTTTTGCTGTACCTTGCCTGCTAACGAAGTTTTCATCTGTATATCTATAATCTATACAATTTCCAGAACCTCCATTTTTTCCACCGTGACTATCATGATTTCCACCATGTGCCCCACCATTACTATCAGACATATCGCCAAACGAAATCTTTGTACCTGAATATTCAGAAAGAGCTACCTCTGTAACAAGTCCAAGGGTAGCTGCAGCCGCTTCAGGAGTTAAATAATGATCTCCATTTTCATCAACACTCCCATATCTATTAAATCCAAATCCTGCTTCAGGAAATAATACCTGACCATTATCATTAATTTCTAAATTATATGTAGTAAGTGTACCATCATTATTTTGGATTACATAAGTGTGAGTTTTAGAATCATTAACTGGTATCCTATCTATTGTGTGGTTCTCAATATTTACATTAAAAGTATCTAAACCCATTGGGTCAATGTATTTCAAAGGATTATTCATACAATATACATAAGGTGAAGTATTATAGTATTTCTCTGCCAGCGGATCAGGGGTGATGAACCGCATAAGGGCAGGATACATTCCTCGTGCTCCGTAATCGTACGTGTCGTAACCATGCATCTCAACAAACTCCTTGCCGTTGTATTTTTTGTTTTGTGTCCATGAAACCTTACAAAAATAAAGTTTTTATTTGAATTAATGTTTTTTACTGAATACAATTCTTTTTAATTAATTCGCTTTGTTTGAAAGAAATCATACCCAATCAATATTTTAGAAATCATTGCTAATGGGGCATTGCCCCAAACCCCACTTACAAGAAAAATAGGCGTTCATTGGCTAAAATCTTCTAAACTCGCTCCTTCGTCGCTCAAACAGAAAAGATTTTTAACGCCAACTTCACTGATTTTTCGGTTCACCGGACAAGGTCGATCCAAATGAACATCATTTTTCGATACATTCATTTACTAAACCTAATTTTACCGTTAACCTTCATAACAGGCAAATCCTCCTACCATCCAAAACCTTATTAGCTTATTGAAAATCTGGAGATTTTATTTTTTATGCGACGTAGTCTTGAGGCTACGCCGAACTTTTTTCAAAAATATTTCTACTCGAAACTCGCAACCTTGAATCTCATAAATTGCTAACTCAAAAACTATAAACTTCATGAATTTTTCAACTGAAAAATCAAAAAAATCAAAATTAAGAACTAAATTTGTAATAGTAATTCAAAACAAATTTTCATGCAGCCTTTAGCAGAACGACTTCGTCCACAAACACTTGACCAATTTATCGGACAAAAACATTTGGTCGGCGAAAATGCCATTTTGCGTCAGATGATAGAATCGGGGCATATTGCTTCCTTGATTTTATGGGGCCCGCCCGGCGTGGGAAAGACAACGTTGGCAAGAATCATTGCCCGACAACTGAATTGTCCCTTTTATACGCTAAGTGCCATCAATTCAGGAGTGAAAGAAGTCAGAGAAGTAATCGACAAGGCCAAGAACAGTCGTTTTTTTTCGCAACAAAGTCCTATTTTGTTTATCGACGAAATTCATCGTTTCAACAAATCGCAACAGGATGCTTTACTTGGAGCCGTAGAAAATGGCACTATAACTTTAATTGGTGCTACCACAGAAAATCCTTCCTTTGAAGTAATTACGCCTCTCCTCTCCCGCTGTCAGGTTTATCTACTCACTCCATTGGATAAAAACGATTTGTTGGAATTGGCTCAAAGAGCCATTGATACCGATGAAGAACTGAAAAAGAAAAAAATTCATTTGGATGAAACGGAAGCTTTGCTGCGTTTTTCGGGAGGTGATGCCCGCAAATTACTGAATATCATCGAACTGGTTGTTACTGCCGAACCTTCCGAAACGGTTCACATTACCAATGATATTGTTACCCGCCGACTGCAGCAAAACCCAATGGCTTACGATAAAAATGGAGAAATGCATTACGATATTATTTCTGCGTTTATCAAATCCATTCGTGGCAGCGACCCTGATGCCGCCATTTATTGGCTTGCCCGAATGATAGCGGGCGGTGAAGATCCGAAATTTATTGCTCGAAGATTGGTCATTTCTGCTGCTGAAGATATTGGGCTTGCCAATCCCAATGCTTTATTGCTGGCAAACGCCTGTTTTGATGCACTGCAAAAAATAGGATGGCCCGAAGGAAGGATTATTCTCGCCGAAACTACAGTTTATCTGGCAGCTTCTCAAAAAAGCAATTCGGCCTATCTGGCTATTGACGATGCTTTGAATATGGTAGAAAAAACCGGAGATCTGCCAGTTCCACTCCATTTAAGAAATGCACCTACCAAACTCATGAAAGAACTTGGTTACGGAAAAGATTACAAATATTCACACGATTACGAAAATCATTTTGTAGCAGAGCAGTTTCTTCCCGACCAGCTTAAAAATGTCAGCATTTGGAAAAAACAGGATAATGCTGCAGAGAAAAAAATGGCCGAATGGTTGGAAAAGCTTTGGAAAAACAGATACCAAAAATAAAAAAATTTCTTTCTCTCAAGTAAAAAAGCAAATCCTCTCAAAATCATTCACCATTAAAAAAACCGGAGATTTTATTTTTAGTGCGACGTAGCCAGGAGGATACGCCGAACAAGACCAAACCACCGATTACAAATCGGCGGGAGCGAGCGAATAACATTATAATTTTCATTTTCAATTTAAAATGACTGTAAAATTTGCTTAATTTTGGAGAATGATTTGTTTTTTATTTATATTTTTGTCTTATGCTAAGATTGAAAATTAATTCTTTAATAATGATGATTTGCTATGGATACCACAATTAAACTTTATCACTACAATTATCGAACATTAAAAACATATTTATTTGCAACTATTTTTATTGTCGGGAATATAATTTTTCCCCAGTTGGTACACAGCATTCCCAATGGCGGCCTTATTTTCCTGCCCATTTACTTTTTTACTCTAATAGGAGCTTACAAATACGGCTTTACTGTTGGACTTATTACGGCAATAATTTCGCCTTTGGTCAACAGTTGGATTTTTGGAATGCCACCGGTTGGCATGTTGTCTATCATTATTACTAAATCTGTTTTATTGGCAATTGGAGCCGCCTATGTTGCTTCAAAAAGTCAAAAAGTGAGTCTTGTTGGATTGTTGTTGGCAATTCTGTTTTATCAGTTAACCGGGCTGATGTTTGAATGGTTCTACACCGGCAGCCTTATTCTTGCCTATCAGGATTTGAGAATGGGATTTCCGGGATTGCTTCTGCAGTGGTTGGGCGGTTATGCCTTGTTGAGATCCATTCAAAAGCTGTAATTTGAATGGAGCAGAAAACTTTTTCGGAAATCATGCAACGTTTTGCCGATATCCGATTTGATGAAAATTTCGACCTGATTGTTGCTATTGCCAACGGTGGAATTGTCCCTGCAGGTATTATCAATCAGAAGTTAAAAACAGAAATCCAAATTTTGCACATCAATTTTCGTGATGACTTTCAACAACCAAAATATTTAACTCCCCAACTATTAAAACCCATTGATTTTGAATATACGGGGAAAAAAATTTTGTTGGTGGACGATCGAATTAAAACCGGTGCAACAATTAACGTTGCAAAAAAGCTGCTGGAAGGAGCACAACTTATCAAAACCTTTGCCGTTAACGGGAATGCAGATTACGCTCTTTACAACGAAAGCTGTTTCCGTTTTCCCTGGATAATTTGAAATTTGTTTTTAAACAAACAACACTATGGACAGAAGAGAATTTTTAAAAATGCTTGCACTCAGTGGAGCTGCTTTTACCATAAAGCAAAGCAAAGCCATGTCACTGATGACTCAGCATTTCAGCGGAAAAGAAATAAACGAAAATTACGATCTTGTTGCCGTGTTGGGAGGAACGCCGGTTGAAATGTTCCGAAAAGGAATTGCCGAATTTGGCGGAATGGAAAAATTTGTCAAAAAAGGATATAAGGTTGTTGTAAAACCAAATATTGGCTGGGATAAAACTCCAGAATATGCTGCTACAACGAATCCTGAATTGGTAGGAGAAATTATTCGGCAATGTTTCAAGGCCGGCGCCAAAGAAGTTACCGTTTTTGATCATACTTGCGACGACTGGAGAAAATGCTATGCCAGCAGCGGAATTGAAGCAGCAGCCAAAGCTGCAGGAGCGAAGGTAGTTCCAGCCGATTTGGAATCCTATTATGAATCCATTTCACTCCCTCGTGCCAAAAATCTGAAATCGGCCAAAGTTCACAAAGTTCTTTTGGAATCGGATGTGTGGATTAATGTTCCCATTCTGAAAAATCATGGCGGGGCAAAAATGACCATTTCCATGAAAAACCTCATGGGAATTGTTTGGGACAGAGGTTTCTTCCACAGCCACGATTTACAACAATGCATTGCCGATATTTGTACCATGAGTAAACCGGCGGTTTTGAATGTGGTTGATGCCTACCGACTGATGAAAACCAATGGTCCACGAGGAAAATCCGAAGCAGACGTCGTGCTTGCAAAAGGATTGTTCATGTCGCAGGATATTGTAGCTGTTGATACGGCTGCCACCAATTTTTTCAATCAGGTGAGAGACATGCCACTGGAAAGCGTCGAACATTTGGCAAAGGCTCAGGAATTGAAAGTTGGAACCATGAACCTCAATCAGTTAAATATAAAACGGATTAAAATGTAAACAGAGATGTTGAAGAAATTAAGAGTCGTCATTTCTCTCCTGTTTTTCATCCCGATTACTTTATATTTTCTTGATTTTCGAGGTGTTTTGCCACAACAGTTTCATTGGCTGGCGAAAATTCAGCTGGTACCGGCATTGCTCTCGCTTAATCTCATCATTCTGACGATAATAGTCGGAATTACCTTCCTTTTTGGTCGGATTTATTGCTCATCTGTCTGTCCACTGGGCATTTTTCAGGATATTGTTTCATGGGTTTCCAAACAGATCAATAAAAAGAAAAAATTCAAATTCAGTACAGCAAAAAACATTCTCCGTTGGTCAGTTTTGGGAATTACAGTTATTACTTTTTTTCTGGGTTTTTCTTTTCTAACCGGTTTTTTCGACCCTTACAGCATTTATGGACGTATGGCCACCCATTTGTTCAAACCGGTGTATATGGAAGGAAACAATTTGCTGGCTGGAATTTTTAATGCTGCGGGATTTCATTCTCTCTACAAAGTTCAGATTTACCTGCTCAGCATCGGCACTTTTCTGATTACTTTGGCTATGATGCTGATAATTGGTTATTTGGCATGGAAAAAGGGACGTCTTTACTGCAATACCATTTGTCCGGTTGGAACCACATTGGGATTTCTCAGCAAATATTCCCTTTTTAAAATCAGATTCGATCAAGAACAGTGCAATTCCTGCGGACTTTGCAGCATGAACTGCAAATCTTCCTGTATCGATGCAAAAGAAAAAACAATCGATTACTCGCGTTGCGTAAATTGCTTCAATTGTATGGAAGCCTGCAAACGAAACGGTCTAAAATTTGCTACTGCATCTGCTTTGCAAAGAAAAAATACAGAGAATCAGACCACAACGGATATTGATAATAACAAACGACGTTTTCTGAGCACACTGGCTGTTTCGTCTTTAGCCGTTGCTGTAATGCCTCAGGAAGGAATCAAAATAAATGGTTTTCACAAGGTAAAAAGAGAAACTCCTGTTAGTCCTCCCGGATCAAAAAGTGCCGAAAATTTAATGAGTGCCTGCACATCGTGTCATCTTTGCGTCAGCAAGTGCCCATCACAAATCATTCGGCCATCACTTTTTGAATATGGTTTGGGAGGCATCATGCAGCCAATGCTTTCTTTCGAAAAAGGATTTTGTAATTATGATTGTACTGTTTGCTCCGAAATTTGCCCCAGTGGAGCTCTCTCAGCTTTGACCAAAGAAGAAAAGCACAAAAATCAGATGGGACAGGTGCATTTTATTTTAAAAAACTGCATTGTATATAAAGATGAAACAAGTTGTGGCGCCTGTTCGGAACATTGTCCGACTCAAGCGGTAAACATGGTTCCCTACAAAAATGAATTGACCATTCCACATACCGATACCGGTATTTGCGTTGGTTGCGGCGCTTGTGAATATGCTTGTCCCGCCTTTCCCGACAAAGCAATTTATGTGGAAGGACTCAAAGTTCATCAGCAAGCTGCCATAAAAAAAGAAAAATCAAACCACAAAATTGAAATAGAAGATTTTGGTTTTTAAGAATAAAATTTTTGAACTATTAATTTATTATCGACATGACACTTACAACAATTTTATTAGCTATCGGAACACCCGAAATTTTAATCATTGCCTTAGTTATTCTACTGCTTTTTGGAGGAAGAAAAATTCCAGAATTGATGCGCGGATTGGGAAAAGGAGTCAGCCAGTTTAAAAAAGGAATGAAAGATGTAGAAGATGAAATTAAGGAAGATGACAACAAAAAGGAATAGTTATCTTATATTTCAAGTTATTCATTCTTTTCCCAAACAATTTTTTTGAGTAAAAATACCAAAATTAATATATGGATAGAACTGATTTGCAAATGACATCCATATAACATAACGATAACAATTCGGTATGTCGTTAAACAATAAGGCAAATGAACAGGAAACTACTTTCTGGTGGCATTTGGAAAAACTTCGCTGGGTCATTTTACGAACATTGGCAGTTGTAGGACTGTTAATGGTGTTATTCTTTTCCAACAAAGATTTTCTGTTTAACAAAATTATTTTAGCACCCTTAAATTCTGATTTTTATGTCTATCGCTGGTTTAACGAAATTGCGAAGTTGTTAAATTTCAGCGATTTGACAATAGACAGTTTTCATCTTCAGCTTATCAATATCAATCTGGCAGGGCAATTCATGGCCCATTTGTCTATTTCGTTTGCTTTTGCCCTCATTGCCTCGGTTCCATACCTGCTATTCGAAATTTGGCGTTTTATCTTCCCTGCTTTGTATCCGCATGAACGAAAAAATATAGAATTAATTTTCTTTTTTTCTTCTTTGTTGTTTTATCTGGGTGCAATCGTCAGTTATCTGATTATTTTTCCGTTGACCATCCGATTTTTGGGAACCTATCAGGTTTCTTCGCTGGTACCCAATCAGATTGCTCTCTCTTCTTACATCAGCGCCTTGTATATTCTCGTCTTTTCATTGGGACTTACTTTTGAAATACCGGTTCTCTCGTACTTTTTATCTCGATTGGGAATAATCACTCGGCAAATGTTGAAAAAAGGACGAGGACTTGCACTTGTGATTATTTTAATAGCTGCCGCAGTTATTACTCCTACAACCGATCCTTTTACCATGATGGTTGTAACTGTTCCGCTTTATTTACTCTATGAGGTCAGTATTTTGGTTTGTAAAAAAGACACGGGACAATAACGTAATAGTTTCGGAGCTGATAACGTTTCAAATACTGTAAAGAAATGCATAGATACATTAGTCGAATTGACAACCGATGATGATACTCCTTTTTAAAAACTATCAAAACATGTCAAATCGCATTAAGTACAAATTGTAAAGGCAACAAAATCTGCAAAAGATATTGATTCGGGTTACATATTAATTTTGGCAAGGTTAAGTTGTTGGTGTTGGATGTATTCACAACTTACTAACGAAAATTTTGGTAATCAATATAAATGAGTTCTGTTATAAATTCAATAGAAGATATTTTAAAACAACAGACCAAGAAAAAATTAATTTCTTAACAATAAATGAATTTTTATTGCGAAATTTGTAAAAACAAAAAGTTGCATTCCTTACTTGAATGCTCTAACACTACTAATTATGAAAAAAGTTATTCATACCTCTGATGCGCCCGCAGCTATTGGACCTTACAGCCAAGCAGTAGAAAGCAGTAACATTCTTTTTATTTCGGGTCAAATTCCAATTTGCCCACAAGAAGGAAAAATTATTTCAACTACTATTGACGGACAAACCGAGCAGGTTTTTTCCAATATCGAAGCCATTTTGAAATCGGCAGGATATTCGTTCGGGCAAATAGTTAAGACTACGGTTTTCCTGACCGATATGAGTCATTTTGCAGCTATGAACGAAATTTACAAAAGATTTTTTACGGAAGATTGTCCGGCCCGCTCAACGATTGCCGTTAAGGAACTTCCTCAGGGAGCTTTGGTTGAAATAGAAACGATAGCCATGAAATAAATTTTTATCGCAGGCCGCGAAGAAATTCGCCAATTTCCATTCGTTTTTTGTTGGGGGCCTGTACTTCTTTTAACACCAGAAAACCATCTTTCAACGCAATTTTAGCAAACTTTTTCCCATCGGTTTCCAAACTTCCCAAAGGCAACTGATGAGAAGAAAATTCTTTCTCTGCCTGAAAAATTTTCAAAACCGTTTTTTCGTCTGTATGCGGAAAAACTAAGTTCATCCATGCTCCAGGATACGGAGAGAGTCCGCGTACAAAATTATGCGCTCGTTCAACATCCCACGAAACGTCGATTTCGCAATTTTCCCTGAAAATTTTGGGTGCCGATCTCAACTCAATCGTATTTTTCAACAATTCCGACTGATCAATGGGTTGCACTGCATCAGAAATTATCAGATCAACAGTTTTTTTAACGGTGGAAGCCCCAAGCATCATCAACTTGTCATGTAAAGTGCCGGCATTATCGGAAGGAAGAATAGGAATTTTTTCCTGAAGAATAATTTTTCCCGTATCAATTTCGTGGGTGAGAAAAAAAGTCGTTACCCCGGTTTCCTTTTCGCCATTGATAATAGCCCAGTTGATGGGTGCGGCACCTCGATATTGCGGCAACAAGGAACCATGAAGATTAAAAGTTCCCAATGGAGGCATGTTCCACACTATCTCCGGCAACATGCGGAAAGCAACAACTATTTGCAAATCTGCTTTCAGAGATTGCAGATTTTCCAGAAAAATTTCATCTTTGAGTTTTTCCGGCTGAAGAAGTAACAGATTATTTTCAAGTGCATACTGTTTTACAGGCGAAAACTGAACCTTGTATCCACGTCCTGCAGGCTTGTCGGGCATAGTAACTACTCCTACGACATTGTATCCGCCTTCGACAAGAATTTTTAAACTTTCAACCGCAAACTCGGGTGTCCCCATAAAAACAATACGAAGCTCTTCCTTTGATTTTCTCATGTCATTTTTTTAAAATATTGCAGCAATTTTTAATTCGGTCTCAACACAAAAATAATAAAAAAATTTTCATGCTACGGTCATCAAAAAATAAAAGCATTAACAACGTGGAGAAATTTTACAGTTTATCTTCAAAAAATCTAATTTTTTCACTCTTTTCGAAAAAAAAGGGTTTTAATAGGGAATCCAAATTTTTAAGCAAAAAATTATCATTAACTCAATTTTTTTTGTAACTTTATCCTGTAAATCTCGATTTTAATGAAGAAATTATATTTATTATCCTTCGCATTTATTTTATGTTTTTCTTTAAGTTCTACCGCTCAAAAAGTTGGGTTAGTATTGAGTGGTGGCGGAGCCAAAGGCGTTGCCCATATTGGAGTTATTAAAGCTTTGGAAGAAAACGGTATTCCAATCGATTACATAGCAGGAACTTCTATGGGGGCGATAGTTGGCAGCATGTATGCAATGGGACTTACACCAGAGGAAATGTTGAATATTATCAAGTCCGACGATTTTAGATTCTGGCTTACCGGACAGAATGAACCTGAATATGTTTTCTATTTTCGTAATGGTAATGTAAAGCCAACATTTATGGAAATCAGTTTTCGTTTCAATCCACATGATACAGTGAGGGTTAAAAGCAATGTCCTCCCTACGCATATTGTTCCTACCCATCAACTCAATTATGCTTTTATGGCTTTATTTTCACAGGCAACAGCCGCTTCCGAACAGAATTTCGATCGACTTTTTGTCCCGTTTCGTTGTGTAGCTTCCGACATTGAGGAAAAAGTTCCGGTAGTTTTCAGCAAGGGCTCATTGGGCGATGCAGTAAGGGCTTCCATGACTTTTCCATTGGTTTTTAAACCCATCGTAATAGACAACAAATTGCTTTTTGATGGAGGTATTTACAATAATTTCCCTGTAGATGTGATGCGGAATGACTTTAATCCCGATATTATGATTGGGAGCGTTGTGGCAAAAAATCCGCAAAAACCCACTGAAGACAATCTTCTTTTACAGATTGAAAATATGGTGATGTCTCAAACCGATTATGTTATTCCAAAAGAAGAAGGCTTTATGCTTCGTTTCGATTTAAAGAATTTTAACATGTTTGATTTTACAAAAGCTGATCAGCTTTATCAAATGGGTTACGATTCCACACTTCAGAAAATTGAGGAGATAAAATCGGCCATTTCAAGAAGAATTTCAGAAGAAGAACTAAATAAAAACCGACAGGACTTTCGGGATAAATTTCCTGAACTTAAATTCCAAAATGTTTATATAGAAGGAATAGATTCTTTGCAAAAACTTTATGTGGAACGCGAATTTCATACTGGGAATGAAGTTTTCGATTTGAAAAGTTTCAAAAAAAGTTATTTCAATCTCCTTTCCGATAATCAGATTTCGGAAATCACGCCTGCAGCGGTGTACAATAAAACTTCCGGTTTATTTGATTTACATTTGAAAGTCAAAACCGAAGATCATTTGAAGATTATGATGGGAGCCGACATTTCATCTATGGCAAGCAATCAGGCATATATCGGACTTTCATATCAAAATTTGAAGGAATATGCGCAAACGGCTTATGTGGATGCTCAGTTTGGTAGAATGTACAATGCGCTGGGAGTTGGTGTTAGAATGGATGCGGCAGCCAAAACCGATTTTTATGTGAAGTTTGGCTTTGTAACGCATAAGTTTGATTATTTTGATGGAATCAGCTTGTTTTATAACGATAATCGCGTGTCGTATTTCAATCAGCAGGAAACATACGGTAAATTGAGCATTGGATTTCCTCTGACAAAAAAAGGTAGAATAGAATTTGGGCTGGGAGGAGGTTATTTAGCCGATCATTATTTTCAGAACAAAAGCTTGATTACTTCGGGAGTAAAAAACGACAAAAGTAGTTATTCATTGGGAAGCGTTTTTGTTGATGCCGAAAGTAACACGCTAAATCGTCCAAATTATCCTACTGGCGGATCTTATTATGCTGCTTCGTTACGTTTGGCCGGCGGTAATCACAATGAATATCTTAATTATCCTGTTGTGAGGGAACTCGAAGGGCAAGAGTTGTGGCTGCAGTTTCTTGGAAAATATGATCGATATATCAACCTTTCGAAAAATGTTACATTGGGAACTTATGGGGAACTGGCCATTTCTAACCGAAAATTGCTACCCAATTATACGGCTACTATGATTCAGTCGCCTGCATTCCGTCCGACGTTGCACAGTACTACCATTTTCAACGAGGGTTACAACGCCAATCAATACGCAGCATTCGGACTGAAACCCATTTACAGTTTCAACAATCAATTGCATTTTAGGACCGAAGCCTATTGTTTTGTTCCATATAAAACCATTTATCGTCTTCCTGATGAATCGGCAGCATATTCCAAACCTTTTTCCGATGTAGAATTTATTTCGGAAGCTGCTATGGTTTTAAGCTTCAAAAAAGCAACACTTTCTGCATTCGTGAATTATTACAGCGCTGGATCGAATCATTGGAATGTAGGTTTTAATATTGGCGTTCTTCTTTTTAACAAAAAATTTCTGCAATAAAATCTGAGTGTAACGATTTGTAGGCAAAGAGCAAAAAATTAATTTCATCCTTCCGAAAAATGATGAAATATTTTTTTATAAGTAGATTGAAATAATGGAAATACCTATTCCAATAGGGAAGAGAAAGTAAATTTATATTTCGGGACAAATAAATAAAAAAAGGGATACGCGTATTTTACGTATCCCCTTTTGTAGGCAGGAAATAATTTATTTTTTCATTTATTGAGAAAATCTTTTACTTTATCATTGGGCACCATTTCTTCAGTAAACATGTAAGCCCCTGTTTTAGGTGATTTGACCATTTTTATCACTTTTGAAAAAGTACGGCCTTCACCTTTTTGTACTGATGCAACAACCTTCTTTGCCATAATCTTATTTTATTTCTCTGTGAATAGTAACTCTTTTTAATATTGGATTGTATTTCCTGAGCTCAAGCCTTTCGGGAGTATTTTTTCTGTTCTTTTGAGTAACATAGCGAGAAGTTCCGGGCATACCACTGTCCTTATGTTCAGTACACTCCAGAATAACTTGCACCCTTGCTTCTTTCGTTTTTTTTGCCATGATGTATGCCTCCTAATAGTATTTATTTTAAATATCCTTTTTTCAGCGCTTTTTTAATGGATGCGTCCAATCCCAACTTGTTGATGGTTCTTAAACCGGCAGCCGAAATATCAAGACTAATCCATGTGTCCTGTTCCACCCAATAAAACTTTTTGGTAAATAAGTTTACATCGAAATTTCTTTTTGTCCGTCTTTTCGAGTGTGAAACATTATTTCCTTTTAAAGATTTTTTACCTGTAATCTGACAAATCTTAGGCATTTTATTTCATTTATGTTGTTATACTTCTGCTCAAAATTGAGTTGCAAAATTACATTTTATTTTTTACATATACAAGCAATTTCATCCCTATTTTTTGAAATTTATCTTTATAAACTCATTAAAATGATTGTTAATCAATTTGTTAATTGCTTTTTCTTTACAGAAAAATCCATTTTTAATCGGATCTAAAAAATTTATATAAACTATAGTAAATCAATAAAATATCTTTCAGGAAAGTTACAGGCTTATGCAAGTTTCAGTTATGTATAAAACCAGCAAACAAATTATATTTCAAAGGATAAAAACATTCAAGAAAAGTGTATCATTTAAGTTTTGAAAATATATTTAAAAGCGTCTTATGCTTAATAAAAGAGACTCTCTCACTTTTGTAGCCAAAAATAGTTTTAGAATCAAACTATTTGACTTCACCTGCAATTTTAATCAAATATTCGCCATAATGACTTTTTTTCAATGGTTCGGCCAGTCGTAGCAATTGCTCACGGTCGATATACCCGTTGCGATAGGCAATTTCTTCGAGGCAGGCTATTTTCAGCCCCTGACGGTTTTCTATGGTGGCAATAAAGTTGGAAGCATCCAGCAAACTGTCATGTGTTCCTGTATCGAGCCAGGCCATTCCTCTACCCAAAATTTTCATATTCAATCGTCCTTCGTTCAGGTAAAGTCTGTTTAAATCGGTAATTTCCAATTCTCCACGCGATGAAGGTTTCAGGTGTTTCGATTTTTCAACTACATCATTACTATAGAAATAAAGTCCTGTAACGGCATAATTTGATTTGGGCTGTTTTGGTTTTTCTTCCAAACTCAATACCTTGCCTTCAGCATCAAATTCAGCTACGCCATATCGTTCCGGATCATTGACATAATAACCGAAAACAATGGCTCCGTCTTTTAGGTTGGCCGCTTCGATCAATGTTCTGGAAAAGTCGAATCCATAAAAAATATTGTCGCCAAGAATCATGCAAACATTGTCGTTTCCAATGAAATTTTCACCAATAATAAAAGCCTGAGCCAACCCATCCGGCGATGGCTGCACTGCATATTCAATTGCAATACCGAAATCAGAACCATCACCCAACAGACGTTCGTAAAGATGAATATCCTGCGGTGTGGAAATAATGAGAATTTCACGAATGCCCGCCAACATAAGTATTGAGAGCGGATAATAAATCATGGGTTTGTCGTAAACCGGAATAATTTGTTTGGAAATGCTTTTGGTTATGGGATAAAGTCGAGTACCGGAACCACCTGCCAAAACAATGCCTTTCATGATGAAGATTTTTTTAAATTGTTTTTTTCTGCGAAATTATTTTAAACGATAAAAATGTAAGCGAATTCTCAAAAGTTTTTTATTTGTACAAATCCAGTTCTCCTTCCTGATAAAGCTTATAATCTTTTGCCAGCAATGCCATGAACTTTGAAATATCCTTTTGCGCAGCGGCCGTTTCATCTGAAATTTTTTCCTTTTTCAAATTCAACATCATGATACCGTACAAAAAATTAAAACATAACTCTATGTCGTTTATGTTTACTTCCGCTTTTTTTCTCAACTGAACAAGATGGGGTAAAATACTGTAAAATAAATGATTGTATTCCGAATCGGCGCCCGATTGCAACAAAAGTTCATGGAAATCGTTCAGGTCGATAATTACATTTTTATTCAATTGCAAATGACCTTTTTCCTGAACGTTTTCTTTGCGCATCATGTCGATCAGACTTTCATACCATTCGTACATGGTTCTTTTTTCTGTTTCAGAAATCGGGTACGGAGCAATTATATTTTCATCTATTAAGTCGATGTTCAGCTGAAAAGCCCGAATCAGGTCTTCGATTTGCCACATGTAAAGCAAGTATTCGCAGATATTTTCCTTTTTCAATCTTTGAGCTATGAACATGATGAAAGATTTTGATGGTACGAATATAATGCCAATATTTTTAAGAATAGGAATTTGTGTCTCTTACTGAACTATTTTGCAAAATTAATATAAATATCGGGAATTTTACTCAGTCTTTCGTGTTGAATTCTCATTAAAAATTAATTGCTTTGCCATTAGTTTTTTATGTTCTGAATTTAAAAAATTAGCTGAGTTGTTACATGAAAATAAAATATAAAAAATCAACTAAAAAAATCTAAATTAGAAAAAATATTAGTAATCTTGTAGTTGATTACTAATATTACAATATTTTGTGTGAGTAATTAATTTTCATCAAACAGTATAAATCAGTAGTTTATAAAGATTTAAAAAGGAAATTTCAATTCAAATTATAATTTTCTTAAGCTATAAAAAACCTAAATTTCAATCTTATGAAAAAACTCGGCATTCTGTTTTCTGCAATTATTCTTTTAATTTGCTCCGGCTTTGTATCGGCACAGCAGAAAAAAACCATTACGCTCAACGTTGCAACTTTTAATCTTCGGCTCGATACGGAAGATGATGGTGAAAACGCATGGCCCAATCGGAAAGAATTTGTCAAAAGTCTGATTCGTTTCCACGACTTCGACATTTTTGGAACGCAGGAAGGTTATAAACATCAATTGGACGACATTTTAAAATTGGGTGCATATGCTTATGTTGGCGTAGGACGAGACGATGGCGTAGATGAAGGAGAACATTCTGCTATTTTTTTCAAAACAAATCGCTTTGAAGTAATGGATAAGGGAAACTTTTGGTATTCCAAAACGCCTGAAGTTCCTTCAAAAGG
>JAHDRA010000130.1 GCA_018433525.1 Paludibacteraceae bacterium | reverse complement strand
CGAGCGGACATCCACGATTTTATCTATTTTTCCATCGAAAAAACGATGTAAAGGCGTGTTGTCTACTCCCAAAAAAACCAATGCTTTCACTTTTTCTTTCACCAGACTTTCAATTTCAGAGTAATCGTTGCCTTTGTCCGTCCCGCCCAAAATCAGAATAACGGGTGTTTTCATGCTTTCCAGCGCATACCAGCATGAATTGACATTGGTAGCTTTCGAGTCGTTGATGAAAGTTACGTTTTTAACTGTAGCTACATATTCGAGGCGATGTTCCACGCCTTGAAAATCCTGTAACGACTGGCGAATAAATTCTTTTTTTACATTCACAGCCGATGCCGCCAAACCGGCAGCCATCATATTGTAGGTGTTGTGTATTCCTTTTAACGACAATTCTTTTACCGGCATAATCAATGGGTTGTTAGAAGTTTCTATGATCAGGTTGTTGTTTTCGATATAAGCTTTACAATGCTCTTTCTTTTTGAGTGAAAAGGGATATTTTGCTGCGAGTATAGAGCGTTTTGCTATTTCTGACTGAATAACCGGATCATCGTCCCAAAAAATGAAAGCGTCTTCAGAGGTTTGGTTACGGATGATACGGAATTTTGAATCGACATAATTTTGAAAATTATATTCATAACGGTCCAAATGGTCGGGTGTTATGTTGAGCAATATTGCTACATCTGCTTTAAAATCATACATCCCGTCCAACTGAAAACTGCTGATTTCTACCACATAGTAATCGCGCGAACTTGTTGCTACCTGATAGGCAAGACTTTGTCCCACATTGCCTGCCAGACCAACATTGTAACATGCATTTTTCAAAATATGATAAGTTAGCATGGTTGTGGTCGTTTTCCCGTTGCTGCCGGTAATACAAATCATTTTGGCATTTGTAAACCTCCCTGCAAATTCAATTTCGGAAATAATGGGAATATTTTTCTCTTTCAAATTTTTGATAATTGGTGCTTTATCGGGGATTCCTGGACTTTTTATTACTTCATCGGCATTCAAAATCAGCGCTTCGGTATGTTGTTTCTCTTCCCATTCTATTTGATACTGGTTGAGCAACTCTTTGTAGTTTTCCTTTATTTCGGACAAGTCGGAAACAAACACATCAAAACCTTGCTGTTTTGCCAATACGGCAGCGCCTGCTCCACTTTCTCCCGCTCCAAGTACAACGATTCGTTTCATTTCTTTTTTGAACAAAATTTTATGAAATTTTCCAAGAAATTATCTGATTTTTAATGTAATAATAGTTAATGCAGCCAAAATCATGCTCACAATCCAGAATCTGACTACAATTTTTGGTTCGGGAACTGCTTGCAAGGGTCGTTGAATTAACGCTTCAATTCCCGCATTTCCGGGTTTTTGAAAATGATGATGCAAAGGTGTCATTTTAAAAATTCTTTTGCCAACACCGTACCTTTTTTTTGTGTATTTAAAATAGCTCACCTGGCAGATTACCGACAGGCTTTCGGCCAAAAAGACACCGCACAAAATGGGTAACAACAACTCTTTTCTGATAGCAATGGCAAAAACAGCAATGATACCTCCCAACGTCAAACTCCCCGTGTCGCCCATAAAAATTTGTGCAGGGAAAGAATTGTACCATAGAAAACCAATGGTGGCACCCAAAAAAGCACCGGCAAAGACCAGCAGTTCTCCGGTTCCGGGAATATACATAATATTCAGGTAACCGGAATAGTTGATATTGCCCGACAAGTAGGCAAGTACGCCAAGCGCACCTCCCATAATTGCCGACGAACCGGCTGAAAGTCCATCCAATCCATCAGTCAAATTTGCACCATTTGATACTGCCGTTACAATGAAAATAGCAAC
Source organism: Paludibacteraceae bacterium (assembly GCA_018433525.1). GTDB lineage: Bacteria > Bacteroidota > Bacteroidia > Bacteroidales > Paludibacteraceae > MVYY01. The sequence goes on along the minus strand of JAHDRA010000130.1, from coordinate 22,766 downwards.
CAGTACAAACAGAATCCATCCATACTTTTGTGCATTTTTCCCCGCATTCTTAAACGCATTTGAATAATCGAGGTCATTGTTTTTCACAAAGGGAATGGTGGTTCGGGTAGCTTTGATATCTTTTTTTGAATATACTACATCTTCAACTCGCAATTCTCCTCTGATTTCGGTGTTTTCGCGCATAACCACGTCAGGACTGAAATACATTACCAATCCAACTATCAGTCCTAATCCTACCTGACCAACTATCTTCGCTTTGCCGCTAAGTCCTTCCTTGTTTTTCAGAAATACTTTTATGTAATCGTCAACAAATCCAATTGCTCCCATCCAAACAGTAGTGATGAGCATCAGAATGATATAAATGTTCGTAAGGTCGGCAAAAAGTAAAGTCGGGATAAGAATAGCATTGATAATAATAATTCCACCCATAGTGGGAGTTCCTTTTTTTGAAAGCTGCCCTTCCAATCCCAAATCGCGGATTGTTTCGCCAATTTGCTTCTTTTGCAAAAAATCAATGATTCTCCGTCCAAAAAGCGTGGAAAGCAACAAGGCAAAAATAAAGGACAAACCCGTTTTGAACGAAATGTAATTGAACATTCCTGCTCCGGGAATATCGTAAAACTTGTCCAAATAGCGAAATAAATGATAGAACATGTCCGTTTCTTTTTTTGACTTCGCCTTTTCTGAAAACAGGAAAGTCTTGGTTAGTAATTTGAATTTTTTTTCTTTTATAGCCGAATAAAATCTTTTAAAAACATTCTTTTACCACTTCTCGATCATCAAAATGATGTTTTTCGCCCTTAATAATCTGGTAGTCTTCGTGTCCTTTTCCTGCAATCAGCACCACATCGCCGGGTTGAGCCAGCGAGCAGGCGGTATGAATGGCCTGACGGCGGTCAGGAATCACAAGGCTTGTTTTTCTTTCTTCGTCGGTCAATCCGGCAATCATATCGTTCAGTATGTCCATCGGATCTTCAAAACGTGGATTGTCGGAAGTCAGAATGGTTTTCCAACTGCCGGTTACGGCTTCTTTTGCCATCAAGGGACGTTTTCCCTTGTCTCGATTTCCTCCACAGCCAACTACCGTAATTAGTCGGCCTTTGTTTTGCAAAACCTTATGGATGGTGCTGATTACATTGTTCAAAGCATCGGGAGTATGTGCGTAATCAACAATAACGGTATATCCAGACGGAGCATGCAACGTTTCCAATCGCCCTGAAACAGGATGAAGCAAACTCAGAATTCTCAGTACTTCTGTTTCTTCTTCTCCCATCAGTACCGCTGCTCCGAATACGGCGGTCAGATTGCTTGCATTGAACCGTCCTACAAATGAAACGTGTACTTGTTTGCCGTTCATTTCCAAAAGCATTCCTTCAAAATCCTGTTCCAGAATACGGGTTTTAAAATCGGCCATCGATCTGAGAGAATAAGTATATTTTTTTGCTTTTGTGTTTTGCAGCATGACCAGCCCGTTCTTATCATCTAAGTTGGTTAAAGCAAAAGCATTTTCGGGCAAATCGTCAAAAAATTTTTTCTTTGCTTTCAGGTAATTTTCAAAAGTCAAATGGTAATCCAGATGATCACGCGTAATATTGGTGAAAATTCCTCCTTTAAAAAGCAATCCGGCAATTCTACGCTGATCGATGGCGTGAGAACTTACTTCCATAAAGGCATATTGACAACCAGCTTCAACCATTTGAGCGAGCAGATGATTTAACTCCAACGGATCGGGAGTGGTATGGGTTGCTTCTACAGGCTCATCCACAACATAATTTCGAACAGTCGACAGCAGTCCGGCTTTGTATCCGAGCTGACGGAACATCTGGTAAAGCAAGGTGGCAATGGTGGTTTTTCCGTTGGTGCCGGTAACGCCGACCAAAGTCAGTTTTTCAGATGGATTGCCGTACCATGCACAAGCCAAAAGCCCCAATGCTTCCAAACTGTTTTCAACGCGAATATAGACGATTCCCTGCTGGATAGTTTCAGGAAACGTTTCGCATACTATGGCAGAGGCTCCTTTCTCAATGGCTGGAGAAATGTAATTGTGTCCATCAACATTGGTGCCACGAGTAGCAACAAAAATATTCCCTTTATCCACTTTTCTGGAATCGGACTGAACACCGGAAATTTCCATCTCCGTATTTCCAATAATTTCAGTTGGGAAAATTTTCTTTAAAGCGACTTTCAAAATCATAACTTTTTGTTTTTAATTTACTGAAAATGAAGAGAAAGGATTTGACCCTTCGTTATTTTTGTGCCGGGACTGATACTTTGCGAAACCAATTTTCCGCGACCACTTATCATTACTTTTAAGCCTAATTTTTCAGCCACAAAAACAGCATCTTTCGCTCCCATTCCTTTTAAATCGGGCATCAATTGCCTGTAAACGGTTTTTTTTGAAATTTCCAAACCATTATTTTTTTCATCGGGCAACACGTTGACAAAACTTCCTGCAGTTCCCGAAATAGGTAGTCGCATTTCCGACGTAACTTTTTCCAAATCGCTGAAACTGCCCCATAAAGCATAAGGAACTTTTGGTACATTTCGCATGGTATCTGGTACGAAATGTTCCGGTTTTAATGTGGATCTCAAAAACATGATTCGTTCTGCGATATCTTTGAATACCGAACCACTCATTTTGCCGCCCGAAGGATAGCCGATTCTCGGTTCACGAATCACGACAATGCAAGTATAGAGTGGATGTTCGGCCGGAAAATATCCGCAGAAAGACACTTGGTGTGATTTTCCTCCCGAACGATAACCGAGCGCACCTTTTGAAATTTGTGCCGTTCCCGTTTTTCCTGCAATGCGAACGTATTTGGAACGTACGTTTTTAGCCGTTCCCATTCGCCCTTCTACAACCCCCAACAACGTTTCTCGAATGGTTTGCAAAACAGATGGCTTGCAAATTTGTTCATTGATGATTTCGGTCTGAAAGGTTTTTAAAATTTGTCCGTTTTTACTCAGCGCTTTTACAAAATAAGGCCGTATCAGTTTTCCATCATTGGCAATTGAATTGTAAAAAGCCAAAGTATATATGGGTGGAATTTGGGTTTCATATCCTATCGACATCCACGGTAAAGTGGTTTTCGACCAATATTTTGATTTGTCGAGCGGATGACGGATATTTGGAGCGGCTGTTCCGGGAATTTCCAAATTCATTGGTTCGTTCACTTTCATTCTGTACAGTTTATCTACATACGCAGCCGGATTGTTGCCGTAAGCATTTACAATCATTCGGGAAATTCCGATGTTAGAAGAAGCATGAATTGCTTCGGCTATGGTGATTTTATGAAAACCTCCTCTGTTGTAATTGTGGTCTTTCATAAAAGCATTGGCAAACTGAAAAATTCCGTTTCCGGTATCTATTGAATCGATAACTTTAACTTTACCGTCGTCGAGCGCAGCCATCAGAGAAACGACTTTAAACGTAGAGCCCGGCTCCACCATGTCCGAAACAGCGCCGTTTCGGTTTTCGGAATAGGTTCCATCTTCATTTTTCTGCATATTTACAATGGCTTTAACTTCTCCCGATTGAACTTCCATTACAATAACGTAACCTTCCTGCGCATCGAAAGACCTTAAACTGTCCAACAGCGCTTTTTCGGCAATATCCTGAATGTCAACATCAATAGTGGTAATCACATCAATTCCGTCAGTCGGCTCCACTTGTACCGTTTCCTGCCATGTATTGGCAACTTTCTGGCGAATGGCTATTCCGGGTGTTCCTCTTAAAAGGGAGTCGAATTTAAGTTCAAGACCGTTTTTCCCGCCTTTGGTTTCGTCGGCATAAATATCTCCAATGGTTCGGGAGGCGAGCGACCCGAAAGGTTTTACTCTTCTAAATTGTTCTTTTGTTATCAAACCGCTTTTGTTTTTTCCCAAACGAAACAACGGAAAAGTTTTTAATTCCTTTAATTGACTATAAGAGATTTTTTTCGGATAAATGCGAAAAGCTCCCAACTTTTTGTTGTAAGCTTCCGTAATGTCTTTTTTGTATTCGGCTTGTGACTTATCTTTAAAAAATTTTGACAAACAAAGCGACAATGAGTCAATATTTTCGTGAAACAGTTGTCCGTTGTTTTCTTGCAGCGCCGGCACCCGTAAGTCCATGTAAATGTAATAAGTAGGTATGGAACTGGCCATCAAACGTCCGTCGGAAGAAAAAATATTTCCTCTGTTGGCTTTCACTTCTATATTGGTTTTTACATTTTTTGCTGCCAAAGCCAGCCAATTTTCGCGCTCAAAAAACTGAATGGTAATTATTTTGTAAATCACCAGCAGAAAGGCAACGACTATAAAAACATATACAATGCCAAAGCGAAATACAATATTTTTATGTTGGTCTGCCATATCAATTCTTATTGTATCGAATCGTCCAATACTACCAAAGGAGAAACCGGCTCGTGCAGTTCGATGCCTCTTTCTTTCAACATTTTTTCCACGTTTGACTGACGGCTGACCTGCATCAGTTCTGCCGAGATGCTGAGCGATTCATATTTTTTGTCCTGGACTTCCTTCTTCAATTTGTTTTGGTAGGTCAATTCCGATTCGTATTCGTAGCGGTTGCCAATATAAAATATAAAAAGCACCACAATCATAATCAAAAGACCTATTTGCTTGATAAAAAATCTTTTGGTGAAAATATTTCCGTTGAGGATATCCCGAAATGAGCTCGACTTGAGTTCGGAAAAATCCTCACTACCCTTTATGTTCTCTATGATTTTACTGAACCAACTCATTCGTTATTTCAAAGTTTAACTCTTTCATTAAATGTTCAAAAAATCAATCAATTAGTTTTGTCAATCAATTCGGCAATGCGCAATTTGGCGCTTCTGGCTCTCGGATTTTTTTCAATTTCCGAAAGCTGTGGCGTAATAGCCTTGCCGGTTATAGGCTTGAAGGGAGCAATGATATTCCCAAAAAAATCTTTGTGCAAAATACCTTCAAAGTTCCCTGTTTTCATAAAATTTTTCACCATGCGGTCTTCGAGCGAATGATAAGTGAGCACGGCCAATCTTCCTCCGGGCTTCAGCACATCGGGGGTTTGCTGCAGAAATTCCTGCAAAGCTTCCAATTCGTGATTTACTTCAATGCGCAAAGCCTGAAAAACGCAAGCAAGTCCTTTTTTTTCTTTCTGACGGGGGAAAAAGCGTTTCATCATTTCTACAAACGGAAGAATTTTTTGAAAAGGTTCCCTGTCTCTCGCTTTTACTATGGTTGCTGCAATTTTTCGTGCATTGGACAATTCTCCGTAATGATAAAAAACATCGGCCAGCTGTTCTTCAGTGTAAGTGTTCAGCACGGTAGCAGCCGTCAGTTCCGTTTTTCTGTTCATGCGCATATCCAATTCTCCATCAAGCCGGAACGAAAACCCCCGTTCGCTTTCGTCAAAGTGATGCGAAGAAACGCCCAAATCGGCTAAAATGCCATCTACCAGAGAAATACCATGATAACGTAGGAAGTTTTTTAAATAACAAAAATTACTTTGAACGAACAAAAATCTGTCATCCTCAAAAATATTTTGGCAGGCGTCCTGATCCTGATCAAAAGCAACAAGTTTTCCCTTTTTGCTCAGTAAATCGAGAATGCCACGTGAATGTCCTCCGCCGCCGAAGGTTACATCCACATAGATACCGTCCGGATTGAGTACCAATCCTTGCAGCGTTTCCTTCAGCATGACGGGTATGTGATATTCCTTTTCGGACATGAAATTATAATTAGTTATTTTGACATTTTTTCCTTCAGCAAAGCCGCAAAATTTTCGGCTGACAATTGCATTTGTTCGTACCGACTTTTGCTCCAAAGCGCAAAACGGTCAATCATGCCCACAAAAAGCACTTCTGCGTTTTCAACACCAATGGTCTGCAAATGTTTTTTCGAAATCAATACACGTCCCTGTGCATCAATATCGAGCCATTCCGCATCTGCCACAAACTGCATCAGTAAAAGCTGATCGGAAGGATTCCATTCGTCCAATTTCGATTTTAAGTTTTCTACCTTTTGATTCCAGATACTTTCCGGATAGAAAACAATACATTCATTTCCTGCGTCTTTGCGCATGATGATTTGTTCACGGTCGTCTACGCCCAAGATTTTTCGATAAGCGGAAGGAATGAAAATGCGACCTTTTACGTCGGCTTTGGCTTCATATTTTCCAATAAATGTAGACATTGCAGTAGCTGTTTTTTCAACTGTAAAAATATGGAATTATTTTCAATTCCCCACATTCACCCACAAAAAAGTTATAAACAATTTTTTTAAATTATTTTAGCTTGTTTTCAACCGCTTTTCAACAATTTATCAACAACAAGAAATTAGACAATTATTTTGTAAACATTTGAAAATAAATATTTTATATTTTTATTTATTCATTTTTATATGGTAAGTGGTGAAAAATATTTGTGAATTTCAAAAATGTTGATAACTTTTCAACGAAAAATGCAATGATAAAAAACACAAAAATTTCAAATTATTGTACCTTTGCAATAGAACAACACCATTTTATTTTCATGAACAGTAAACCGGATTTTTTGATTGATATAGAAAAAGTTGTCAAGGAAAAAGCGCCCAATACTTTTATCCCGACTTTTTTGGTGAGTTATTTGCGTAAAATTGTTCACGAAAAGGAAATCAATGAATTGCTGGCCACTTATTCGCACCAAAAGAATGTAGATTTTCTCGAAAGCGCAGTAAAATATTTTCAGGTCAATGTTTCCATTAAAAACAGAGAAAACTTGCCTCATGATGATAAACTTTATATTTTTGCCGGAAATCATCCGTTGGGAGGAATGGATGCCATAATGACAGGTAGCTTGTTGGGCAGGGAATATGATGGGAAAATTCGATTTATGGCCAACGATATGTTGATGTTTATCGAGCCCTTGAAGGACTTGTTTATCCCGGTCAACAAAGTCGGTTCACAGGGGAAAAACCATGTCCGCGAATTGAACGATTTTTTCAGTTCCGATTGTCATCTGATTACTTATCCGGCCGGAAAATGCAGCAGAAAATCCAACGGAAAAATTCAGGATGAAGCATGGAACAAGAATTTTGTTGTCAAAGCTATTCAACATCAGCGGGATATTGTCCCGATTTATTTTGACGGAAAAAATTCAAATTTCTTTTACAACCTGGCCAATCTGAGAAAATTTTTTCATATAAAGTTCAATATCGAAATGCTCTATCTGTCCGACGAAATGTTCAAACAAAAAGGGAAAAGTTTTTCGCTGGTTATCGGCGAGCCTATTCGTTGGCAAACTTTTGACCGTTCAAAAACTTACGGCAAATGGGCGCAATGGGTCAAAGAGAAAGTTTATGCCTTGTCCGAAAAAACTTTCTAATAAAATTACGATTATTCCTAAAAGGGCATTAATAAAAAAAAGACAGAGCAAAAAAAGCCCTGCCTTTTGAAAAAATAGATATAAGTTTTAATTGTTTTCTTCTACTACTTCACCTTCTTCAACATCAATTAAGCTTTTACGTGCAAAAACTTTCTTTTCGTATTCTTCACGGGAATAGACAACAATTTTTTCAAAGTCGCGCTGTCCAGTACCTGCAGGGATTAAATGACCGCAAATAACGTTTTCTTTCAAGCCTTCCAGCTTGTCCACTTTGGCATTAATGGCAGCTTCGTTCAGCACTTTTGTTGTTTCCTGGAAAGAAGCAGCCGACATAAAGCTGTTGGTTTGAAGTGCAGCACGAGTAATTCCCTGCAAAATCTGATTGGATGTTGCCGGAATGGCATCACGAGCCTGAACCGGACGCAAGTCTTTCCGTTTCAACATACTGTTTTCATCCCTCAACTTTCTGGGCGTAATAATTTGACCGGGTTTCAAAGTAGGAGAATCTCCCGCATCCACAATAACTTTCTTTCCCCAAATTCTGTCGTTTTCTTCCATAAAATCATTTTTGTCAACTACCTGTTTTTCGAGGAAACGGGTATCTCCCGGTTCAATGATTTCAACCTTGCGCATCATCTGACGAACAATAATTTCAAAATGTTTGTCGTTAATTTTCACCCCTTGCAGGCGGTAAACATCCTGAACTTCGTTGACAATGTAATCCTGAACGGCAGTAGGTCCCTTAATCTGCAAAATATCGGTTGGCGTAATTGAGCCATCAGAAAGAGGCGTACCTGCACGAACAAAATCGTTTTCCTGTACCAGAATTTGTTTTGAAAGAGGAATCAGATATTTTTTAACTTCACCGGTTTTGGAAGTGATGCTTAACTCACGATTTCCACGTTTGATTTTTCCGAAAGTAACTTCTCCATCAATTTCAGCCACAATGGCAGGATTAGAAGGATTTCGAGCCTCAAACAATTCCGTAACTCGTGGAAGACCTCCGGTAATATCTCCGGCTTTTCCAACAGCACGAGGAATTTTTACCAGAATCTGACCGGTTTTTATATAATCACCGTTTTCAAACACAATGTGTGCTCCAACCGGTAAATTATAAGTTTTCAAGATATTGCCATCCTTATCCAGAATATGAGCTGTAGGAACTTTGTTTCGGTCTTTCGATTCGATGATAATTTTCTCTCGAAGTCCCGTAGCTTCATCGGTTTCAACCTTAAAAGTAACGTTTTCGACTACATCTTCAAATTCGATCTTTCCTTCGTTTTCTGCAATTATAACAGCATTAAAAGGATCCCATTCGCAAATAAGCTGACCTTTAGTACAAATATCTCCTTCCTTCACATACAATTTCGATCCATAAGGGATATTCATGGTAGTAAGCACAATACCCGTATTAGGATCCACAACGCGCATTTCGGCCAAACGACTTACTACAACGCGATAGCTTTGATCATCAGAGGGCTGAACGGTACGAAGTTCGTCAAATTCGAGACGTCCATCATAACGAAGTACAATTTTTGATTCGGCAGCTATATTTGAAGCAATACCTCCAACATGGAAGGTACGAAGTGTCAGCTGAGTTCCCGGCTCTCCAATTGACTGGGCAGCAATGACACCTACAGCTTCTCCAATGTTTACCATTCTTCCTGTTGCCAAATTTCGTCCGTAACATTTTGCACAGACTCCTTTTTTCGATTCGCAGGTCAATACGGAACGAATTTCAACTTGTTCGATAGGAGAATCCTGAATTTTTTTGGCCAGTGATTCTGTAATTTCTTCTCCCGAAGATACGATTAATTCTCCGGTAAGCGGATGATAAATATCGTGAACGGAAACACGTCCCAAAATTCTTTCATACAAAGAAGAAATTACTTCTTCATTATTTTTCATTTCGGTAGCAATCAAGCCCCTCAATGTTCCGCAATCTTCCTCAGTAATGGTTACATCTTGAGCAACATCGACCAGACGTCGAGTCAGATACCCTGCATCAGCCGTTTTAAGTGCCGTATCGGCCAAACCCTTACGGGCACCATGCGTGGAGATAAAGTATTCCAACACCGAAAGTCCTTCCTTAAAGTTGGAAAGAATCGGGTTCTCAATAATTTGTCCTCCTTCCGATACCGATTTCTGAGGTTTTGCCATCAAACCACGCATTCCCGACAACTGACGAATCTGTTCCTTTGAACCGCGCGCTCCCGAATCAAGCATCATATACACAGAATTGAATCCATCATTATCGCTCGACAATTCCTTCATCAGCACATCGGACAATTTGGAATTTACGTGCGTCCAAGTGTCGATAATCTGATTATAACGTTCGTTATAGGTTATGAATCCCATATTGTAGTTATTCAGAATTTCTTCTACTTCCCTGTTGCCTTCTTCAATAAGTTTTTCCTTATCTTTTGGAATAATCACATCATCCAAATTGAAGGAAAGTCCGCCTCTAAAGGCCATATTGTAGCCCAATTCCTTGATATCGTCCAAAAAATGAGCCGTACGCGCCATTCCACAAGTTTCTATAACCCTGCCGATAATGTCTCTCAAGGATTTTTTTGAAAGCAATTCGTTGATATAGCCAACTTCTTCCGGAACATATTTATTGAAAATAATTCGTCCAACAGTGGTTTCAATCAGTTTTTCCACCGAATTCCCGTTTTCGTCCAAATCTTTGGTACGAACTTTTACGCGAGCATGAATATCTACTTTATGTTCATTATAAGCAATTTCTGCTTCTTCGGGAGAATAAAATATCAAACCTTCACCCAAAGCATTTGGTCGAGGTTTTGTAATATAATACAATCCCAATACCATATCCTGTGAAGGAACAGTAATAGGAGCTCCGTTGGCCGGATTCAAAATATTGTGAGAAGCCAGCATCAACAATTGAGCTTCCAAAACAGCCTCATTGCTCAACGGTAAATGCACGGCCATTTGGTCTCCATCAAAGTCGGCATTGAAAGCCGTACAAGCTAAAGGATGCAATTGAATGGCCATCCCTTCGATAAGTTTGGGTTGGAATGCCTGAATTCCCAGTCGGTGCAATGTTGGAGCTCGGTTAAGTAAAACCGGATGTCCTTTCATTACATATTCCAGAATATCCCAGATAACAGGGTCCTTGCGATCAATAATTTTTTTTGCCGATTTTACAGTTTTTACTATTCCCCTTTCGATAAGTTTTCGGATAATAAACGGTTTGTAAAGCTCGGCAGCCATATCTTTGGGCAATCCACATTCATGCATTTTCAATTCCGGGCCTACCACAATAACTGAACGAGCCGAATAGTCCACACGTTTTCCCAGCAAGTTCTGACGAAAACGTCCCTGTTTCCCTTTCAATGAATCGGAAAGTGATTTTAAAGGACGGTTGGCTTCGGTCTTCACAGCACTTGCTTTACGCGAATTGTCGAACAACGAATCCACAGCTTCCTGCAACATACGTTTTTCATTGCGTAAAATTACTTCCGGTGCCTTGATTTCAATCAGACGTTTCAGGCGATTATTGCGAATAATTACTCGACGATAAAGATCATTTAAGTCTGAAGTGGCAAAACGACCGCCATCCAACGGAACCAACGGACGCAATTCAGGAGGAATAACCGGAACAATCTTCACAATCATCCACTCGGGACGATTTCTATTTTTAGAAGCTCTGAAAGCTTCCACCACCTGCAAACGTTTCAAAGCTTCGGCTTTACGCTGCTGAGAAGTATCGGTGTTGGCCTTATGACGCAATTCATAGGAAAGCGCATCCAAATCTATTCTGCTCAACAGATCGTAAATGGCTTCTGCACCCATTTTAGCAATAAACTTATTGGGATCGGTGTCTTCCAGTTGTTGATTATCTTTTGGCAGCGAATCCAAAATATCCAAATATTCCTCTTCGGTGAGTAGTTCTCCGGTGGCAATATTGTCTCCATTTTCAAGAATGCCTCCCTGAATAATCACATATTTTTCGTAATAAATAATCGATTCCAGTTTTTTGCTCGACATTCCCAGCAGATAGCCAATTTTGCTCGGTAAAGTGCGGAAATACCATATATGGGCAACAGGAACAACCAGTTGGATATGTCCCATTCTTTCACGACGAACTTTTTTCTCTGTAACTTCTACCCCGCAACGATCACAAACAATTCCCTTGTATCGAATACGCTTGTATTTTCCGCAATGACATTCATAGTCCTTTACAGGGCCAAAAATGCGTTCGCAAAACAAACCGTCTCTTTCAGGCTTGTAAGTTCTGTAGTTGATTGTTTCGGGTTTGAGTACTTCACCATGAGACAATTTCAAAATTTCTTCGGGTGAAGCTAATCCGATAGAAATTTTCGAGAAATTGCTCTTTATTTTATTATCAGTTTTAAAAGCCATATTTTTTATTTCAATTTAATTAAATTGACAATTTTAAATTAATTTTGGATAGGAATGAACGTTATGATAAATTCACGTTCCCTATTCCAAATTAATGCTCAAGCACAGACCGCGTAATTCGTGAAGTAATACATTCAATGATTCCGGGATTCCGGGAGTAGGCATTGGATCTCCCTTCACGATTGCTTCATAAGTCCGGGCACGACCATTGACATCATCCGACTTAACGGTAAGAATTTCACGCAGGATATTGGCAGCCCCGAATGCTTCGAGTGCCCATACTTCCATTTCTCCAAATCGCTGTCCGCCGAACTGGGCTTTTCCTCCCAAAGGTTGCTGCGTAATCAGAGAATAAGGTCCAATAGAACGAGCGTGCATCTTATCTTCCACCATGTGTCCCAGTTTCATCATGTAAATAACGCCTACTGTGGCAGGTTGGTCGAAGCGTTCGCCGGTTCCGCCATCGTACAAATAAGTTTTACCTGCACGGGGCAACCCTGCTTTGTCTGTCCAAGCATTTAAGTCGTTGAGCGTGGCACCATCAAAAATTGGCGTTGCAAAACGAACTCCCAATTCTTTACCTGCCCATCCCAAAACACTTTCAAAAATCTGACCCAAATTCATACGCGAAGGTACACCCAACGGGTTGAGCACAATATCAACAGGCGTTCCATCTTCGAGGAAAGGCATGTCTTCTTCGCGTACAATCCGCGAAACAATACCTTTATTCCCGTGACGACCTGCCATTTTATCCCCAACACGAATTTTACGTTTTTTGGCTATATAAACTTTGGCCATTTGCATAATGCCACTTGGCAAATCATCTCCAATGGTAATGTTGAATTTTTGCCTTTTCAGCTGCGCATCCAATTCTTTGAATTTTCTTAAGAAATTGGTAATCAAACTGTTCACCATGTCATTTGTATGAGCGTCGTTTGTCCATTTTCCAAGCTGAACCGTAGTATAATCTATTTCGCGCAACCGCTCAACAGTAAATTTACTGTTACGTGGTATAATATCGGTACCCAAAAAGTCCTTCACACCGGTTGAAGTCTTGTTGGTCAAAATTTTCATCAACTTTTCTATCAAAGTTTCACGCAACGCATTGGCTTGTGTTTCAAACTCTTCGTCCAATTTTGGAAGAACTGCCTTGTCAGCTAATTTTGATTTACGATTTTTCTGAGCTTTGGAGAATAATCTTTTTCCAATGACTACCCCCGACAACGATGGTGTGGCTTTCAGAGAAGCATCTTTTACATCGCCTGCCTTATCGCCGAATATTGCACGAAGCAACTTTTCTTCGGGAGAAGGATCGGATTCTCCTTTTGGTGTTATTTTTCCGATAATTATATCACCGGGTTCTACGCGTGCACCAACTCGAATAATCCCGTTTTCGTCAAGATTTCTGGTAGCATCTTCACTCACATTGGGTATGTCGGAAGTAAATTCCTCAGTGCCACGCTTGGTTTCTCTAACGTCCAACAATTGTTCCACTACGTGAATGGAAGTAAAGACATCTTCTCGAACCACCTTTTCGTTTATCACAATAGCATCCTCGAAATTGTATCCTTTCCACGGCATAAAAGCAACTTTCAAGTTTTTGCCCAAAGCCAACTCTCCACTTTCGCTGCCATAGCCTTCGGTGATAATCATTCCTGCGTGTACACGGTCTCCCCTGCGAACAATTGGACGAAGGTCAATGGTGGTATTCTGATTTGTCTTTTGATATTTAGGAAGTTTATATTCCTTAACAGCAGAATCGAAACTTACAAATTCTTCTTCTTCAGTGCGGTCATAGCGAATTTTAATGCAATTTGCATCAACATATTCAACTACACCATCTCCCTCAGCAGTTATTTGCGTGCGCGAATCATGAATCACTCTCCCTTCTATGCCGGTGGCCACAATCGGGGCTTCACACCGTAGCAACGGAACTGCCTGCCTCATCATGTTCGAACCCATTAAGGCACGATTGGCATCATCATGTTCCAGAAAAGGAATTAATCCGGCTGCAATAGACGCAATTTGCGAAGGAGAAACATCCATCAAATGAACTTCCATTGGGTCAACTACCGGAAAATCAGCGCCAAGACGTGCTTTCACTCTCGAACGAATAAATTTTCCGTTTTCATCAAGAGGAGCATTCCCTTGTGCTACAACCAAATCTTCTTCTTCTTCAGCAGTATAGTAACCAATTCCGTTTTCACTCAAATCGACTACTCCATTATTAACTTTACGGTAAGGAGTTTCTATAAAACCGAGTTCGTTGATTTTTGCATATACACACAAAGACGAAATAAGACCGATATTAGGACCTTCAGGTGTTTCTATAGGACACAGTCGACCATAATGAGTATAATGAACGTCACGTACTTCAAAACCGGCTCTTTCGCGAGACAAACCGCCGGGCCCCAAAGCCGACATCCTTCGCTTGTGGGTAATTTCAGCAAGCGGATTCTGCTGATCCATGAATTGCGATAAAGCATTGGTTCCAAAGAATGAATTAATAACCGATGAAATACTCTTGGCATTGATCAGATCGCCGGGAGTAAAAACTTCATTATCGCGAACATTCATTCGTTCCCGAATGGTACGTGCCATACGTGCCAATCCAACGCTAAATTGATTGTATAATTGTTCACCTACTGTTCTGACCCTTCTGTTGCTCAGGTGATCGATATCGTCCACTTCAGCCTTAGAATTCACCAAATCGATCAGATATTTTATAATTTCAATAATATCTTCTTTGGTGAGCACTTTCACCTCCATACTTGTAGTGAGGTTCAGCTTTTGATTGATGCGAAAACGTCCAACTTCGCCCAAATCGTATCTTTTTTCCGAAAAGAACAGATTGTTGATTACTTCACGGGCAGTAGCATCATCTGGTGGTTCAGCATTTCTCAATTGCCTGTAAATATAAAGTACAGCTTCTTTTTCCGAATTGCTTGGATCCTTTTGCAAGGTATTGTAAATAATGCTGTAATCGTTCTGATTGGCTTCTTCTTTATGTATCAGTATGGTTTGAGCTCCCGATTCGAGAATTAAATCGATGTGCTCATTTTCCAATACAGTTTCACGGTCAATAATGATTTCGTTACGTTCAATGGTTACTACTTCACCAGTATCTTCATCCACGAAATCTTCCAACCATGTTTTCAGTACACGGGCGGCAAGTTTACTGCCCACAGCCTTTTTCAGATTGGATTTATTAACTTTGATTTCTTCAGCCAGATTAAAAATTTCCAAAATATCCTTATCACTTTCAAACCCAATGGCTCTAAGCAACGTGGTTACGGGTAATTTTTTCTTTCTGTCGATATAGGCATACATGACATTGTTAATGTCGGTAGCGAATTCTATCCATGAGCCACGAAATGGAATAATTCTGGCTGAATACAATTTTGTTCCGTTGGCATGAATACTTTGTCCGAAAAATACGCCGGGGGAACGGTGTAATTGAGAAACAATAACTCTTTCAGCTCCGTTGATAACAAAAGTACCTCTGGGAGTCATGTAAGGTATTGGGCCCAAAAAAACATCCTGAATAACGGTATCAAAATCCTCATGTTCAGGATCGGTGCAATAAAGTTTAAGTTTTGCTTTTAAGGGTACACTATAAGTTAAACCTCGCTCAATACATTCTTCGATAGAATAGCGGGGTGGATCAATATAATAATCTATAAATTCAAGTACAAAATTATTTCGAGTATCAGCAATGGGGAAGTTTTCGGTAAACACTTTGTATAAACCTTCCGATTTTCGTTTGTCGGAGGGTGTATCCATTTGGAAAAAATCCTGGAAAGATTTCACTTGTACTTCCAAAAAATCAGGATACTCCAACTGATTTTTAATAGAAGCAAAATTGATTCTTTGATTGTTAGTAGATGAAGACATTTTCAAAGAGGTTATTGGGGTTCAATGAACTCGCTATATTGTATAGACAAAAAGGTTTAGAACCTCCCGTAGTGAAAGGCTCTAAACCAAATTACTGATATTCAGCTGACATTATTTAATTTCGACTTCAGCTCCGCCTTCAACCAATTGATTTTTTAAGGCTTCAGCTTCATCTTTCGAAATACCTTCCTTAATAACAGAAGGAGCAGCGTCAACTAAATCTTTGGCATCTTTAAGTCCCAAACCGGTAAGTTCTTTTACTAATTTTACAATTGCCAGTTTGTTGGCACCCGGCGATTTCAATACTACATCAAAAGCTGTTTTTTCTTCAACTGCTTCCGCTGCAGCAGCTGATGGGCCTGCAGCGACAGCAACAGCTGCAGCAGCTGGTTCGATACCATAATCATTTTTTAAAATCTGTGCTAACTCGTTGACTTCTTTTACTGTCAAGTTAACCAATTGTTCTGCAAAAGCTTTCAAATCTGCCATTTTATTCTATTTTTTGATTTGTTTTTAATTTAAAAAAATTATTTTTCAGAAAGTGTTTGTAAAACACCATGAATAGTATTAGCTCCTGATTGTAGAGCTGAAACGACATTTTTAGCCGGAGATTGCAACAAAGCAATCAAATCGGCAATCAGTTCATTCTTGCTCTTCACATTGACAAGTGTATCGAGTTGATTTTCGCCAATGTAAAAACTTTCTTCAACATAAGCAGCCTTTAAAACAGGTTTTTTGTTCTTGGCACTGAAATTTTTTATCAGTTTGGCCGGAACATTAGCCATATCGGAAAGCATGAGAGCAGTTTCTCCCTTTAAAGTTGGATACAGTTCACTGAAATCAACCGATGAGCGATCCAGTGCTTTTTTCAACAAAGTATTTTTAACCACTACCAGTTTCACCTTTTCCTTGTAGCAAAGTTTTCTCAACTCACTGGTTTGAGCGGCATTTAAACCGCCTATGTCAGTAAGGTAAAAATGAGGATACTCGCTCAGAACCGATTCAATCTGATCAATGATTGTGCTTTTATCTTCCTTCTTCATAAGTTTAATCTTTAAATTTCAATTGATTTGGGATCTACTTTTATACCCGGACTCATCGTACTAGAAAGATAAATGCTTTTAATGTAAGTTCCTTTGGCTGTAGAAGGTTTCAGTTTTATCAGCGTAGAAATAAATTCCTGTGCATTTTCGGCGATTTGTTCTGCAGTAAAGGAAACTTTTCCGATAGAAGCATGAACAATTCCGAACTTGTCGACTTTGAAATCTATTTTTCCCTGTTTAACTTCCTTAATAGCCTTAGCAACATCATTCGTTACTGTACCGCTTTTAGGGTTTGGCATTAAACCGCGGGGGCCAAGTATTCTTCCAAGAGCTCCCAATTTCCCCATTACAGCAGGTGTAGTAATGATGACATCAACATCTGTCCAGCCACCTTTAATTTTTTCGATGTATTCGTCCAGTCCAACGTAATCGGCGCCGGCTTCTTTAGCAGCAGCTTCCAATTCAGGAGGGCACAAAGCAAGTACTTTCACCTGTTTTCCTGTCCCATTGGGAAGGGAAACGACACCACGTACCATTTGATTGGCCTTACGGGGATCAACACCTAAACGCACATCGATATCCACCGAAGCATCAAATTTAGTAGTAGTAACTTCTTTTACTAACTTTGCAGCTTCAATGAGTGGATATGCCTTTCCAGCTTCAATTTTTTCTAAAGCGTATTTTCGATTTTTTGTTAATGTACTCATTGTAATTGAAGTGTTAAATTGTTATTTACCTGGGAAAGTACCCTTCACGGTAATACCCATACTTCTTGCTGTCCCAGCTACCATTCTCATGGCTGATTCCAATTCGAAACAGTTCATGTCAACCATTTTATCCTGTGCAATTTCCTTCACCTGATCCCAAGAAATTTCGGCAACCTTTTTACGGTTGGGTTCAGGAGATCCACTTTTGAGTTTGGTAAGTTCGAGCAATTGAATGGCTACCGGAGGCGTTTTAACAACAAAATCGAAAGATTTGTCCGTATAATAGGTAATGACAACGGGTAAGATTTTACCGGCTTTGTCCTGAGTCCTGGCATTAAATTGTTTACAGAACTCCATAATGTTGATCCCTTTAGAACCTAAAGCAGGTCCTACGGGAGGAGATGGATTTGCAGCACCTCCTTTTATCTGCAATTTAATTACTCCAGCAATCTCTTTTGCCATAATTGTTTTGATTTTTGATTGTTATCGAAATAATCGACTTGTAACCGAGCCAACTATTCCTTTTCTACTTGAGTAAACGCTAATTCGAGCGGAGTTTTCCGACCGAATATCATAACCATAACTTTGAGTTTTTTCTTTTCGGTGTTTACCTCTTCAATCGTTCCACTAAATCCCGAAAAAGGTCCGAAGATGACTTTTACATTTTCTCCTACCATGAAAGGAGTTATCATTTCTTCTTCACTTTCCTGCAATTCATCCATTGTCCCTAAAATTCTATTTATTTCGGAAGTGCGGATGGGCGTAGGGATGTTGTTTTTTTCGCCTAAAAACCCCAAAACATTGGGTGTTTCGCGAACACGATGAAGAGCTTCACCCATAAGATTTGCTTCTATCAAAACGTAACCCGGCATACAATTCCTTTCTTTAGCAATTTTTTTGCCGTTACGAATCTGAAAAACTTTTTCAGTAGGGATCAAAACCTGACGTACATACTGTCCAAGGTCAGAATTTTTGATTTCTGTTTCTATATATTCCTTTACCTTGTTTTCTTTCCCACTAATGGCACGGAGTACATACCATTTAAAATTTGTCGTATCAGACACTTTCTCGACCTCCACTGATTAAAGATTAAAAGATTTTTTCGTAAATGAACGTCATGATAGATTCAAAACTTAAATCCATAACCCAGACAATCAACGCAAGGATGATGGAAGCAATCAATACAACAATTGCGCTGTTGGTAAGTTCCGAGAGCGAAGGCCAAGAAACTTTATGAACCAGTTCTGAATAGCACTCTTTGATATAGTTAATTATTTTCATGTTTTTTGTACAAATTGGCACGGGCAGAGAGACTCGAACTCCCGACACCTGGTTTTGGAGACCAGTGCTCTACCAAACTGAGCTACGCCCGTAGGTAATTTTTCCTTTTACAGACTTTAATGATTTGAAAGTCTGTAAAAGGAAAAGAGCTTAAAAAGATTAATTCATGTTTATTTTTTAGTGATGTCCAAAAAAGTGAACGACATCCGTCTGTCAAATTAATCCAAAATTTCTGTAATCTGACCAGAACCTACCGTACGTCCGCCTTCACGAATAGCAAAACGCAAACCTACGCTGCAAGCTACCGGATAAATCAGTTCTACAGTAAATTCGATATTGTCGCCGGGCATTACCATTTCCACTCCTTCCGGAAGAGTAATTTCACCGGTAACGTCCATTGTACGAATATAGAACTGCGGACGATAGTGATCGTGGAAAGGCGTATGACGTCCACCTTCCTCTTTCTTCAGAATATAAACGGCAGCTTTGAATTTCTTGTGAGGTGTAACGGCTCCCGGGTGGGTAATAACCATACCTCGTTTGATTTCGTCCTTATCGATACCTCTCAAAAGTAAACCTACGTTATCGCCGGCCTGACCTTGATCCAAAATCTTACGGAACATTTCTACACCCGTTACAACGGTTTTCTTTGCTTCGTGTCCCAATCCGATAATCTGAACTTCGTCACCAACTTTCACAATTCCGGTTTCAATTCTTCCTGTAGCAACAGTTCCACGTCCTGTGATGGAGAATACGTCTTCTACAGGCATCAAGAATGGTTTGTCAACATCACGTTGAGGTAATTGAATCCAGTTGTCAACAGCATCCATTAACTCAACAATTTTAGCTTCCCATTTAGGATCGCCATCCAATGCGCCCAAAGCTGAACCACGAATAACCGGAGTATTGTCGCCATCGAAATCGTAGAATGAAAGAAGTTCGCGCATTTCCATTTCAACAAGGTCGAGCATTTCTTCGTCATCAACCAAATCGCATTTGTTGATAAACACAACCAATCTTGGTACGTTAACCTGACGAGCCAAAAGAATGTGTTCGCGAGTCTGTGGCATTGGACCATCAGTAGCTGCAACCACAATAATAGCTCCATCCATCTGGGCTGCACCCGTAACCATGTTTTTAACGTAGTCGGCGTGTCCCGGACAGTCAACGTGAGCGTAGTGGCGGGCAGCTGTTTGATATTCTACGTGCGAAGTATTAATGGTGATTCCACGTTCCTTTTCTTCTGGTGCATTATCGATAGAATCGAAAGATCGCATTTCAGCAAGTCCTTTTTCAGCAAGCACTTTGGTAATAGCGGCGGTCAAAGTAGTTTTACCATGGTCAACATGTCCGATTGTTCCAATGTTGACATGTGGTTTTGACCTGTCAAATTTTTCTTTTGCCATAATCTTAGAATAGTTTTTTTAATAATTAGTAATTTATGTTTTATAAAAGCTTTGTTTCAAGAAAAACATAGAGCTGTTGATGGGAATTGAACCCGCGACCTCTTCCTTACCAAGGAAGTGCTCTACCTCTGAGCTACAACAGCGTGCAATTTTTACAGTTCCCTTCTGTAAAAAAAGGAATACAACGGTCCTGTTTCATGTGAACCGTTGTTTGTTTCCTTCAGATTTTCAGAGCGGAAGACGGGACTCAAACCCGCGACCCTCAGCTTGGAAGGCTAATGCTCTATCGACTGAGCTACTTCCGCAAAATTTCAATAAATCAGAAAAAAAATTTCTGTTTTATCGTGGGCAGTGATGGATTCGAACCACCGAAGTCGAAAGACAGCTGAGTTACAGTCAGCCCCATTTGGCCACTCTGGTAACTGCCCAATATTATTCTCTAATTCTCAATTTGGCCTCCCCAAATTTATAACCTTGTCGGTTCGAGCCTCTTGTCGGATTCGAACCAACGACCCCGAGATTACAAATCACGTGCTCTGGCCAGCTGAGCTAAAGAGGCAATTGTCTAAAAAACACCATTTTCGTGTTTAAAAAGCCGCTTAAATATTCCTACTTAAACGGCTTGCAAATTTACTGAATTATTTTTAATTTCAAAACCTTTTTGAGAATTATTTTTTAGAAATTTTTTCCTTGTGCTTTTTTATTTGTTTTTCGATGGCATCAACACAAAGATCTATTGCTTCCTCAAAAGTTTCGCAGGCCTTAGAGGAAAAGAAATCTACATTTGGAATAGATACTTTTATCCCTGCTTCCTTGTCGGCCGAAATTTTCGGCTTAACCAACTTCAAATAGACTTCCACGTTCAAAATTCCATCAATGAGTTTCTCAAATTTTGAGATTTTCTTTTCTACATACGCTACTAATTCTTCTGTCGCGTCAAAGTTAATGGCTTGAATTCTTGATTTCATAATGACCTCCTTTTTTATTTTCCACGTGGATGAGATTGTTTGTAAATTTTATAAAGTTCCTCAAAACTGGTATGGGTATACACTTGTGTAGCAGCCAAACTGCTATGTCCCAAGAGTTCTTTTACTGCATTGATGTCTGCGCCTTCGTTCAGCAAGTGGGTTGCAAAGCTATGACGAATGACATGCGGACTCCGTTTGGACTGACTGCTATATGCAGACATGGTTTGGTGTACCATGTTATAAACAAGTTTAGGATAAAGTTTGTCTCCATTCTTTCTAACAAAAAGCCACTGACTTTTGTTTTCAATGGTTTTGTTTCTTACCTGAATATAATGCCGAATATCTTCGCACAATTTTTTATTTAACGGGATAATGCGTTCTTTATTCCGTTTTCCGATAACGCTTAGTTGCCGACTGATAAAATCGACATCGGAATCGCGAAGTGAAATGAGCTCTGATCGGCGAATTCCCGAAAAATAAAAAAGCTCCAGCATCAAGTGATTTCGAAGTTTTTCAAAATCGTCAGTCAAAAAAGTTTCTTCCAAAGCTGCAGCCATTTCTTCTTTTTTGAAAAAAGCTGGAAGCGGTTTTGACTTTTTTGGTAAGATAATGTTTGAAACCGGATTTTTCGCCACATAACCTCTCGAAAGCAAAAAATGCCAGAAAGATTTTAGGGTGGAGATTTTGCGCGAAAGAGTGCGCGCCGATTTCTTTTCGGACATTAACAGCATAATCCATTGCTGAATTTGCTGAGGAGTAACCTGAGAAGGTGTAAAAGTCTCAGGCGTTTCGTGCATAAATTCAATGAATTGCGAGAGGTCGGTCTGATACGATAAAACGGTATAAGGAGAATAATTCTTCTCATACCGTAAATATTCTAAAAATTCGTTCATTATGACCATAAGTTCAATTATGCAACGAAAATAGAATGAAAAAACCGGAAAAGCAAACTTTTTAACGGATTTTTTCTATTTTTCTTCCTGCTGTAATTTTTGCAGGTAAACTGCACGGATTTTCTGATTCCGTTTGATAACAGAAGGTTTATCGAAACACTGACGACGGCGAAGTTCCTTAACAACACCTGTTTTCTCAAATTTGCGTTTGAATTTTTTCAAAGCTTTGTCAATGTTTTCTCCTTCTTTAACTGGAACTACGATCATAATTTTTAATTATAAATTTGGTTTTGAATAGTAATTTTATGGTTTCTAAAAATGGTGTGCAAAGATAATCATTTGTTCTGAAAAATCAAATATTTTTTTTTGAGCGCATTTTTAGAATAGAACCGTCGGTTTCTTTTGTCCTGAACCAATAGCGTCCCGAATAGATAAAAAAGTGAGAAGAAAATCAGGTAACCAATTATCTTTGCGTTGGAAAACCCCATAAAACTTTTCGCCTGACAAAAGTAACATTGAACAGACCGGCAACAGTAGATGATGCACGGTTCACCATAACGTTTATTGTTCCCGCAAAAATTTACACGCACGTAACTGAAAAAAGCCTGCAAAAAAATAAAAATGATTATCCGCAAACTTTCCTAAATTAAAAGGGATAAATTATGGTATATTTTTCAGAAAATAGTTATAAAAATTTGTATAATTCACTGATATTCATTATCTTTACTTTATAAAATTAATATATATAGTTCTTATGAATATCATTAAATTCAGTGCACAATTCCCCGACGAAAAGTCTTGTATCGAGCATTTTAAGGCTCAAAGAGATGCTTGCGGGGTCGTTT
>JAHDRA010000041.1 GCA_018433525.1 Paludibacteraceae bacterium | reverse complement strand
TAATTTTCTAAAATTCTATAGTTTATGAATTTCAATTTTAAATCACGTTTTTTTGGTTTTCTCTTGCTGGGAATTCCATTTTTAATTTTAATGATGCTTATGATGAATGGATGTAATTCTTCAAAAAAAACTTCAGGTGTTGACCTGACCAATTTGGACACTACCGCTCGGCCTGGTGATGATTTTTATCAATATGCCTGTGGCGGCTGGATGAAAAATAACCCTTTAAAAGGTGAATATGCACGTTATGGAACCTTCGACAAGTTAGCCGAAGAAAATACGGAACAACTTCGGCAATTGATTGAAGAAATTGCTTCACAATCGCATGCTGACGGTACGGTAGAGCAAAAAATCGGTGATTTGTACCAATTGGCTATGGATAGCGACCGATTAAATCGTGACGGTTATCTGCCTGTGCTTGGTGAATTGAAAAAGTTGTCGGAATTAAAAACTACAAACTCACTGATTCAAATTCTCCCGGAACTTATGTTGTCTGGTACTGATGTTTATTTTTCGGTTTACGTTGATGCCGATCCGATGAACAGTTCAGTGTATCTAACGCAAACCTATCAAAGTGGTATCAGTTTAGGAGAAAGAGAATATTACCTTGATCAGGACGCTCATTCTAAAGAAATTCTCGAAAAATACAAGCAGCATGTAGCCAAAATGTTTGAATTGTTTGGTTTTAATTCTGCTGAGGCACAAAAGAATCGCGATGCTGTTTTGAGTATTGAAACTCGATTGGCCAAAGCTTCCTATGATCGGGTTAAACTTCGTGATCCTTATGCTAATTATCATAAAATGTCTCTTCAGGATTTAGGTAAAGAATATTCTGCCATCTCTTGGAAAGAATTTCTAACAGCTTTAGGAATTCCTGCTGTCGATTCTGTTAATGTTTCTCAAAAAGAATTTTTGTCAGAAGTAGCCAATATCCTTACTTCAGTTCCTTTGAATCAGCAGATTGCATATCTTCAATGGAAAGTAATTGATAATGCAGCTACTTATTTAAGCGACGATATTTATAATCAGAATTTCGAATTTTACGGAAAAACTTTATCCGGGAAAAAGGAACCTTCCCCACGTTGGAAGCGTTCGGTGCGTAGTATTGACAACTTTTTGGGTGAAGCCGTTGGTCAAATGTACGTAAAGAAGTATTTTCCTCCCGAAGCAAAAGAAAGTATGCTGAAACTTGTTCATAATCTTCAGGAGTCTTTGGGGCAACGTATTCAAAATTTGACTTGGATGGGCGATTCAACCAAAGCTAAGGCATTGGAAAAACTGGGAACTTTTTATGTAAAAATCGGTTATCCAGATAAATGGAGAAGTTATGATGCATTACAAATTTCAAAAAATTTTTCCTATTATGACAATGTAAAGCGTGCTCATCAATTTGAATATGCCTATAAATTTGCAAGAGCAGGTAAACCTGTGGATAAGGCAGAATGGCTTATGACTCCTCAAACTGTTAATGCTTATTACAACCCTTCTACAAACGAAATTTGTTTCCCGGCCGGTATTTTACAACCTCCATTTTTTGATGTCCATGCCGATGATGCTGTTAATTATGGAGCCATTGGCGTTGTGATAGGTCATGAAATGACGCATGGTTTTGATGATCAGGGTTGTCAGTTCGATAAGGATGGAAATTTAAAAAACTGGTGGACTGAAGAAGATAAGAAGCAGTTTGATGCCCGCGCAAAAGTTTTGGCCGATTATTTCGATTCCATTGAAGTTGCTCCCGGTGTCCATGCTAACGGGAAATTTACTTTAGGAGAGAACATTGCTGATCATGGAGGTTTACAAGTTTCATTTCAGGCTTATAAAAATTCAACCAAAGGCCAGCCATCGAAAATTTTGGATGGTTTCACTCCCGAACAACGTTTCTTTTTGTCTTATGCTAATGTTTGGGCTTGCAACATACGTCCCGAAGAAATTCTTGTTTTGACAAAGTCTGATCCGCATGCTTTGGGTCGTTGGAGGGTAAATGGGGCTTTGCCTCATATTCAGGCATGGTATGATGCTTTTGGAATTAAGGAAGGAGATAAATTGTATTTGCCTGTAGAAAAGCGCGCCTGCATTTGGTAATTCTAGCAGTTGTATAAATAAAAAATTTCTCTGTAAGATTTTTTTTTACTGAATTCTTGCAGAGAAATTTTTTTATTGAGCTGCAATTGATTTTATTCTTTTGGTTTCATGACTATTTCCATTACATTGCCCTGTTCCACGATAGTTTTCAGTGTTTTTTGAATACTTTCACTTGTCAGTGCTTGAACCGATGGAAGATAGTCGTTAACTACATTCAATTTATTGAAATAATAATTTTTTATTGCACTTTGCCACCATTTATTTTCTTGCAGATCTTCCTCGTATTTCTTCATCATTGTTTCTTTAACCTTTTGTAAGTCTTCTGCTTTTGGCCCTTTGCTGATTATGGTGTCGATTTCGGAATGTATGATATCCATCAATTTGTTTTGTTTTTCAATGTTCGTATCGAATTGAATGAACAGCATTGCCTGTTCAATCGGTCGATTTCTCAAATTGCCAGCAACGCCTACGCCATATGATCCACCTTCTTTTTCTCGAACACTTTCAAGATAGCGAATATTTAAAATATTTCCTATAGCATTCATGTTTGTTCGATTATTCATGTTAAAATTCAAATTTCCGCTGTAAACAATGCAGTTTGAAACCTTTTTGACTTGCATTTCTCTTG
>JAHDRA010000049.1 GCA_018433525.1 Paludibacteraceae bacterium | reverse complement strand
TTCACCGCTTTTTGCTATATTGCGTGTTAGCATTTCGGTGGTTATTGTCATACTGTTTTTGTTTTCATTTCAAATTTACATATTCCGCCCGATAAATATAAATGATTCCACAATCCTTTGTAAACTGGAATATAGCCAAAAGTAAATCATAAGTTGCTTTATATACCGGTAGTTCGTTATACTGTGCCATTTTAAAAAAAAATTACTTGCGTGATTTTGTGTCGTCATTCGGCAATATTAAAGCAAGCTTTATATTTCGCTCATTCCTAACAAAATTACTTGTGTGATTTTTGCTCGGCTCGGCAATGCTCAAACAAGTTTGGCATTGCTCTCGCCTTCCGCAAAAATTCGACCACTTCGCGGATAAATTGTTAAATAGATAAATGGTTAAAAAGCCCGCACTGCACGAACATAGTTTGTATGGTTCTTATTGTTGAAGAGCGTGTTGCCGTAGTTGAAGTCGAAGGCCCACGCGCTGTAATTGGTATACTCCGACGAGTACTCCGACGACGACCAGTAGTAGTTATTAGATAATTGGGCAGCTCCTGAAATTTGAGATAAAACCCTAGCTACCGTATAATAATTATTCCAAAGCATATTTAATTCTTGAATGCTGGGTAAATACCAATCGCTTTGCCCACCACTTACTAAATCTAAACACAACTTTGCGGCACTGCTTGTATGACCAGCCTGACCTACTATAGCATTGCTATTGCTCAAACCATTCCATGAACTTTGTGCAGATGCACCAATTTCTGTTGATGTAACATTGCTCCACGCTTGTGAAATACTTTGGTCGGTAAGGGCTACAATTAGTCCATGTTCAACGCCAGCATTGTCTTTCCATAAATGGAAGATAACACCGCCGCCATATTCTTCGCCAATGTAGTGGGTGAAATTACCACCACCTATGGCTGTACCTGCATTTGCTGCATATAAAGCATAAGGTACACTCAATAATTGGCTTGTTCCAGTAATGGTATAGGCTATTCCTCCGGTTGCTCCATCAGGGTCGGTTTCGGTTTTCACAAAATAAGGACCGTTTGCCCAGTTAATAGTTGAAAAATTACCACTTACAACTGTTCCTCCACCTAATTCAATGTTTACCAAACCATTGGCATTAGTGGTTGGGCTTTGGGTTTCTACATAAACTGCTGTTCCGCTTGCCGAACCTTGCAAAATACTTATTTGCATGCCAACTGTTGTGTTGGTTACTAAGGCTTCGCTACTGTTGCGGATTACTGCCTGATAACTCATTTTTTCA